>NZ_JCAMRR010000003.1:0-926468 GCF_059821195.1 Opitutus sp. sgz309028
GCCGGCACAGTGGCAGCCCTCGTAAAACTGCCTCGTAGCTGTCACAACTATGCCAGACGAGCGTTCGTAGTCGTCACAACTACGACTCGTCTACGAGGCAGAACGTCGGACGCTTACAATCATGTCCACCGAATCGCGAATCCTCTCCCCGGAGGAAATTATCTCCCGATTGCGGATAGTTCTTCCGGATCTCGCCCAGGAGTTTGGGGTGAGCGCTTTGAGCGTGTTTGGCTCGCGAGCGAGAGGGGCTGCCCGCCCGGACAGCGACGTCGATATCCTGGTGGAATTCGATCGAACGCCGGGATTTTTTCGGTTTGTGGAGTTGGAGGAGCGCCTAAGTCGTCATCTCGGTCTTAAGGTCGATTTGGTGATGAAAACCTCGCTGCGGCCCCGGATCGGTCAACGCGTTTTGGCCGAAGCCATCGCCGTATGATCCGGGATAGGGACTTTTCCGATTACCTGCGCGATATTCTCGAGCACGCATAAGCGGCCATCGAGTTCATAAAAGACGTTCCCGACGTGCAGGCACTGGCCGATGATCGTCGCACCTTTTGGGCGGTGATCCGCGCGCTCGAGGTCGTGGGCGAAGCGGCGCGCCATGTCCCCGCCGATTTCCGGCAGCGGCAGAGCCGCGGCCGCCTCTGCCCGTTTCGTGTATTCCGTGTTTTTCGTGGTCTGGAATTCCGGATCCTTCCGTGCACTCCGTGTATTCCGTGGTTCAATCCGGATTTCGCGCGCCAAACCCAGGACGGTTCGGAGAACCGTCCCTACCTTCAATTCCTTCGCGAGTTTTCGCGTTCCTTCGCGGTTCACGCGCTGGCGCACGGCGTTTCGAGGACTCCGTCCCATCTCCTATCTCCGCCGCGGAAAAGCCGCGGCCGCCTTCGTCTCTTTCGTGTATTCCGTGTTTTGTCAGGCTTCTCGCTTCGCTCGGAACGTGGTTCAAAGCTCGGGATCCATTCGCCCGATCCGTGCAATCTGTGCAATCCGTGGTTCAGATCTGTCGTCCTTCACCACCTTCGCGTTTCTCCGCGTCCTTCGTGCTTAATCCGTTCCGTGCCTTCCGTGTATTCCGTGGGCTAATCCCGAATTCGCGCGCCAAACCCAGGACGGTTCGGAGAACCGTCCCTACCTTCAATTCCTTCGCGCCCCTTCGCGGTTCACGCGCTGGCGCACGGCTTTGCCGCTTCTCTTGCCTCTTGCCTCTCGCCTTTCGCCTTACCCTCCCACCTTAAACTTTACACTTTAAACCTAAACTCGCGCGGAGCGCGCTGCGCTTGCGTCCGGGGCGAGTTGGCGATTGCTTGAAACGTCTGACGTATGAAACGCATCGAACTCAATCCGGCGGTCTGCAACGGCAAGCCTGTGATTCACGGCACGCGAATCACCGTGCAGACGGTGCTCTCGTACCTCACCGCCGGCGATAGCGTGGAGGAGGTGCTGCGGGCTCATCCGCGTCTCACACGTGAGGATGTGCTCGCGTGCCTGGAATATGCGCGGCGGGTGAGCGACCTGCATACGACGATCGAACTCGCCTCGTGAAGCGGATTCTGGTCGACGAAAATCTCCCGGCTGATCTGGAGAGGATCGTGGGGCCAGAGTGCACGCACGCGACGGAACTCGGAAATCAACCCACCGACGACGAGCTCTGGACGTATGCTGCGGAACAAAAGTTGGTCATCTTGACGAAGGATGCCGATTTTTTCGATAGACTGATCGTGCATGGCAGTCCGCCGCAGATCGTCTGGGTTCGTACCGGAAATATGCGGCGTATCGATCTCCATGACTTGTTGGAGCGGGTCTGGCCCAAAGTCCTCGGATTGCTCGAAAACGCCGATTTGGTGGAGATTCACGAGGATCGCCTGGAGGCCATCAAATCCCCGACGGAGCGCGGAAGCGCTCGCCGCACTGCGGCGAATTAAAGTTTAAGGTCAGAGGCTAGAGGCGAAAGGCGAGGGGCGCTTGAAACGCTGAAAAGCTGACATGCTGAAAAGCTGAAAAATGCTTATTCCGCGCATCTTCGCCACCTTGGCGACTTCGCGCTTCAGGCTTTCGTGTATTTCGTGTTTTTCGTGGTTCCTCTCCGGAATCTTCCGTGCCCATCGCCGCGCTGCGGCGGGTTTACGTTTAAGATTGAAGTTCAAGGGATGGCCGTCGGGACGATCGCCACCCTTTCAGCTTTTCAGCGTTTCGCCGGCTCCGTCACTTTCACTCGCCGCGGCGTCACCGCGGCGTCACCCTCCGCCGCGTGAACGCTTCCGAGTTCTTCGCGCTGCCAGCGTCGCTGGCCCTCTTCGCCGAGCATTTTCCCGCCGACGCCCGTCCGTGGGAATGGTTGAAACGCATCGGCCCCGCCCTCGCCGCGCTGCCGCCGCCCACGCCGCGCACCGACCTGCCACCCGGCGTCCACGTCGCCGGCCCGGTCTGGCTGCACCCCTCCGTCAAGCTCCCCGCCCAAGCCACGCTGATCGGCCCGCTCTGGGTCGGCGCCCACACCGAGATCCGCCCCGGCGCCTACTCGCGCGGCAACGTCATCGTCGGCGAGGGCTGCGTCCTCGGCAATTCCTGCGAGTTCAAGAACTGCCTGCTGATGGACGAGGTCGAGGTCCCGCATTTCAGCTACGTGGGCGACTCCATCCTCGGCAATCGCACGCACCTCGGCGCGGGCGTGATCTGTTCCAACCTGCGGCTCGATCAGAAACCCGTCGTGGTGCAGGGCGAAAACGAAACTTTCGAGACCGGCCTGCGGAAATTCGGCGCCATCCTCGGCGATGGCGCCGAGGTCGGCTGCAACGCCGTGCTCCAGCCCGGCACGCTGCTGGGACGCCGCGCGCTCGTCACGCCGCTGACGGCGTTCGGCGGCGTGCTCGCGCCGAATACGATCGCGCGTCACCGCCAGCCGATCGTCACGCTGCCGCGCCGCGACTGAGAAAATCGTTCTCGTTCTCGGCGGCGTTCTCGTTCTCTCTTTCCGGTTCTTAAACGAGAACGACGATCCCATGCGCACCCTCACAGGCATCCAGCCGTCCGGCACGCTGCACCTCGGCAATTATCTCGGCGCGATGCGCCCCGCCATCGAGGCCCAAGCGCGCGGCAACTGTTTCTATTTCATCGCCGATTACCACTCGATGACGTCGCTGTTCGACCCGGCCGAGCGCCGGAAGAACACGTTGAACGTGGCGCTCGACTGGCTCGCGTGCGGACTCGATCCCGCGACCTCGGTCTTCTGGCGGCAAAGCGACGTGCCGGAGGTCACCGAGCTGATGTGGCTGATCGGCTCGCTCACGCCAATGGGCCTCCTCGAGCGTGCGCACAGTTTCAAGGACAAGACCGCCAAGGGCATCTCGCCCAACTTCGGCCTCTTCGCCTATCCCGTGCTCATGGCCGCTGACATCCTCCTGTACGATACCCACGTCGTGCCGGTCGGCCGCGACCAGCAGCAGCACCTGGAAATGACCCGCGACATCGCGATCAAGTTCAACCAGGCCTACGGCGAGACGTTTGTCGTGCCGGAGGCGGACATCCGCGACGAACTCGCGGTCGTGCCAGGTCTCGACGGCCAGAAGATGAGCAAGAGCTACGGCAACACGATCGACCTCTTCGGCGACGAAAAGGCCACGCGGAAGAAAATCATGGGCATCGTGATGGACTCGCGCACGCCGGCTGAGCCGAAGCCCGACGCCGACCAGAACCTTGCGATCCAGCTGATGAAGCTCGTGGCCGCGCCGGAGCTTGCGGCGGATTACGAGAGCCGCCTGCGCGCCGGCGGGCTGGGGTATGGCGATTTGAAGAAGGCGTTGTTCGAGCAGTATTGGGCCTTCCTCGCGCCGTATCGCGCGCGCCGCGCCGAGCTGGCCGCGAATCTCGACTATGTGGAAAAAGTCCTCCGCGACGGCGCTGAAAAAGCCCGCGCGACCGCGTCGGTGGTGCTGAAGCGCGCCCGCCAGGCGTGTGGCATCGCAGCGGCGTAGCGCGCCGCGCACGGCGCGGCGCGAGTTGAAGGTGAAAGGTGAAGGTGAGGCTAGAGGCTAGAGGCCAGAGGCGAGAGGCGAGAGGCGAGAGGCAACGCGCTGACGCGCGAGCTGAGAGCCTAGAGTTGAGAGTTGAGAGCCAGGTAGCGGCGGTCGTCCCGACCGCCATCCCGAGGTAGGGACGCGTGTCCCCACGCGTCCTGAGTTTGGCGGGCGCTTCGCGCCGCAAGTCGTCGCATCGCGGCGCCCCCCCCCCCCGTCTCCGATCTTCGATCTGCCATCTCCGCCGCGGCAGAGCCGCGGCCGCCTTTGCCCCTTTTCGTGTATTTAGTGTTTTTCGTGGTTCAATCCGGAGTTCGCCCACCAAACCCAGGACGGTTCGGAGAACCGTCCCTACCTTCAATCACCCTTCGCGCAGCTTCGCCCCTTCGCGGTTTATCCCCACTTTCACTTTAACTTTCACCTTCAACTCGCCGCTGCGTCGCAGCGGCGTTCGTGTATTCCGTGGGCAACGCGCTGACGCGCGAGTTGAGAGTCGGATCCAGCAGCGCCTTTGTCGCTCCTCTCGCCTTTAGCCTTTAGCCTTTAGCCACCCCGCCACTTTCACTCGGCGCAGCGCGCCGCCGCAGCGGCTCAGACGATCTCGATCCGCGGCGGGGCGATCTTCGCGATCTCGGCCATGATCCGCTCGCTGGCGACCTGATAGCGGTCCTTGCCGGCGCCCGGGTCGTCGTACGCCGACGGCGGGAGCGGGCGTCCAAAAACCACGGATACGGGCGTGCCGAGCCGCGGGAACTTCACGCCTTTCCCAAACGCCTCGAACGAGCCAAAGATCCGCGCGGGCACCACCGGCACCTGCGATTTGCAGACGATGAAACCGACCCCCGCCTTCGGCGCCTGCAGCTGCCCGTCGGGGGAACGCGTGCCTTCCGGAAAAAGGATCAGGCCTTTGTTGTCCTTCAGCGCCCGCAGCACGCGCTTCAACGCGCTCACGTCCTGACCGCCGTCGCGGTCGACCGGAATCGTGCCGACGGCATCGAGCCACCAGGCGGCGACGCCGGGTTTCCACAAGGTCTTGCGCGCGAAAAAGCAGAGCTGACGCGGCACCTGACTGCCGATCAGCGGCGGATCGAGAAAACTGAGATGATTTGCCGCGATCAGAAACGCGCCGTCGCGCGGCAGGTTTTCCTGGCCGGCCACTTCGCCGCGGAAACACACCTGGTAGAAGACCGTGACGAGATAATGAAAGAAGCCGTACACCGGCTCCATGCGCGACTGCGGAAAGCGGCTCATGACAACTTCGCCGCGATCGCCGCCGACATCTGTTCCACGACCTGCTCGAGCGTGAGCGTGGTGCTGTCGATCACCGTGGCGCCCTGCAGGCTCTCGCTCAGCCGCTGGCTGTCGAGGGTGTCGCGTTTGGCAACGTGATCGTGCTGACCTTGCTGCGCCCGGCGGCGGGCGCGCTCCTCAGGATCCGCAAACAAAAAGAAACGCAGGTCCGCGTCCGGGAAAATCTTCGAGCCGATGTCGCGGCCTTCCATCACCAGTCCGCGAAAGCCGTGCGTGCGCGCCGTGTCCGCCTGGCCGCGCTGGTAATCGAGCAGCGCGGCGCGCACCTCGGGGATCGCGGCGAAGAGCGCGACGGCGCCATTCACCGCGGGCGTGCGGATCTCCGCGTCGGGCACCACGCGTCCGCCGATCTCCATCTCCGCGCTGCGGCCGGTGACGCGGGTGCCGAACTTCAGCTCCGCGAGCGCGGCCTTCACCGCGCCGAGATCCGCCGGCGCCACGCCGCGGCGCAGCAGCTCGGCCGTCACCGCACGATAAAACGAACCCGTGTCGACGTGCAGCAGGTGAAAGCGTTCGCTGAGCACACGCGACGAAGTCGACTTGCCGGACGCCGCGCCGCCGTCGATGGCGACGATGAGAAAGGAGGAAGAGGCCATCAGCCTGCCAACGATTTTTGACGGATCGCCTCGAGCAATTCAAAAAAGTGCGGAAACGTCTTCGCGCAGCACGCCGGGTTGCGAATCGTGAGCCACGGCCGGCCGTCGCCGTGTAGGTTGTGACACCCGAGAATGCCGAAGCTCATCGCGAAGCGATGATCGCCGTAGGTCTCGATCGTTTCGCCGGCGCGCAGGGGACGCGGGTGAATCTCGAGGGAATCCTCCTTTTCGATCACCTCCTGACCGAGCCGCGTGAGCTCGCGCGCCATGCCGGCGACGCGATCGGTCTCCTGTTTGCGCGTGTGCGCGAGACCGGTGAGCAGCGTCGGTCCGTCGAGCAGCGGCGCGATCGCCGCGAGCGTGAGAAACGTATCCGAAATCTCATGAAAGTTTTCCTCCAGCCGCGCGCCCGACGCCCGCGCGCGCACGCGGCCGAGCACCTCGATGAAGGCGGAATCGCCCTGCAGGCCTTCGCCCGGCGGACGCAGTCCGGGCAGTTTCAACTCGCCGCCGGTCACGAGCGGCAGCGCCTGGAAATAACTCGCGGCGGTGGCGTCGGGCTCGATCGGATAAACACCCGGCGAACGGTAGCGCGCGGGTTCGACGGTGAACTGGCCGCGGGTCGCGTCGCGTTCGATCCCAACGCCAAACTCGGCCATCAACCGGAATGTCATCTCGACGAACGTCCAGCGGACGCCGCCCTGGAGTTTTACCTCGATCGGCGCACGGGCGAGCGGCGCCACCATGAGCAACGCAGAGAGCAGCTGGCTGCTTTCGCTGGCGTCGAGCCCGATCGCTCCGCCTGAAAGTCCGCGCGCGTGGATTTCGAGGGGGAAAAATCCTTCCTCGCCGGTGCAGCGCACCTCGGCGCCGAGCGCGCGGAGCGCTTCGATCAGTCCGCGCATCGGACGCTTCCGCATCTGCGGCACGCCATCGAGCCGGTAAACACCGCGCGGCGCCGCGGCACACAACGCGGTGAGAAAACGCGCCGCTGTGCCTGCGAGGCCGACGAAAAGCTCGACGGGCTCGGTGTTCGAAAACGCGCCAGCCTGGCCGGAGATTGCGAGGGTTTTTGCCGTGGCGTCCGCGTTCACCGTCAAACCGAGCCGGCGCAGCGCCTCGGCCATCAGCTCCGTGTCCTCGCTGAACAGCGCGCCGGTGAGCGTCACCGGTTGATCGCACAACGCGGCGAGCAGCAGCGCGCGATTCGTCAGGCTCTTCGAACCGGGTAGCACGAGTTCGCCGCGCGCGGGCCCCGTGAACGGCGGAATCGGCAGCAGGTCGGGCAGCGGGGCGACCGACGCGCGGCCGGCGGAAATCTCACGAGGATCGGACATGAATTTTTAAGGGCAGAAATGGCGCGGCGGGAGCGTCATCGCACCCGCACGACGGGAGAGCGGAGTGGAGGCGTTACGGACGAAACTCGCGGCGATACGCGTGACCGCGCTCCATGCGTGCGACGACGTCGGCGTAATCGCGATTGGCGAGCGCGATCTGGAAGGCGTGCAGCTCTTCCTGAAATTCGCGCAAGGCGCGCAGGACTTCGTCGCGGTTCTGTTCGAGGATCGTGCGCCAGAGCTGCGGGTCGCTGCCGGCGATGCGCGTGGTGTCGCGAAGGCCGCCGCCGGCGAAGTTGCGCCACGCGGGATTCTTCCGCGCGAGAAACGCGCACAGGCTCGACGCGAGCACCTGCGGCAGGTGGCTGATGTGCGCGACGATTTCGTCGTGCGCGTCGGGCGTCACCGTGACCGGTTCGCCGCCGAGTTCGCGCCAGAAACGCGCGACCGTTTCGGCGGCGGCGGGATTCGTTTCGGCGAGCGGCGTGACGAAGCAGGTACGGCCCTTGAACAATGCGGCGTCGCCGTGCTCCCAGCCGGTTTTTTCGGAGCCGGCCATCGGATGCGAGCCGACGAAATACCGCCCGGCGGGCAACGCGGCGTGGCCGAGCCGTGCGATCTCGCCTTTGACGCTGCCGACGTCGGTGACGATCGCGCCCTCGGGCAGATGCGACGCGATCTGTTGCGTGAGCGGCACGATGCGATCGACCGGCGAGGCGATCACCACGAGTTGTGCGTTGCGGACCGCGGCCTCGGGCGAGTCGGCGACCTCGTCGCACCAGTCCTGCTCGCGGAGCGCGAGCCGCGTCTCGGGGCGGCGCGCCCAGATCGTGATGCGACCGCCGGCGCCCTGCAGGCGCGCGGCGCGCGCGACGGAGCCGCCGAGCAGGCCGGGAGCGAGAATGGAAAGCGACAGCGGCATGAGATTCGCCTGAGAGGAAGCGGAGGAGGGGAAGGAGAGTCGAGCGGGATGCGTGACGGGATCAGCCCGCGAGCTGGACGATGCGGTTGAACGCGGCGGCGGTGAGCGGCATGACGGACAGACGGCTCTGTCGCAGCAGCGCGATGTCGGCGAGCGCGCGGTCGGCCTTGATTTCGGGGAGCGTCACGGGACGCGCGAGCGGCGCGACCGCTTTCAGTTCGACGGCGACCCAGCCGGGTTCCTCGGCGGTCGTGTCGGGGAACGCGGTTTTCGTGACCTCGGCGATGCCGACGACGGCCTTAGTGGTGACGCTCTCGTAGAACAACACGCGATCGCCGCGGCGCATGGCGTTGAGATGAATGCGAGCCTGGTAGTTGCGGACGCCGGTCCAGTCGGTCCGCCGATCGCGCACGAGATCGCTCCACGCGTAGGCGTCGGGTTCGGATTTCACCAGCCAGTATTGGGTTGTCATGAAAAGATCGGTTTGGTGCGCTCGCAATGGAATGGACGAGACCGACGCTGAAAAGGCAAAAGCCGGCCGGCACCTCCGGATCCTCATGATCTGCATGGCGGTGGGGGTGACGTTGCCGTTTCTGCTTTTCTGGCTGTTCGGCTTGAAAACCTCATGAGACGAACCCTGCTCCCGATCCGCGCGGTGTTTTTTCTGCTCTGCGGCGCCGGCGGCTGGCTGGTGTGCTATGCGGTGCGCGAGTGGGACGACAGCCGCTGGCTCGGTGCGACGATCGGCTTTCTGATCGGCGCGCTGGTGATCCTGGTGGACATCCTGCTGAAGGGATTTTCGCTGCGCGGACTGTCGGCGATCACGTTCGGTTTGGCGATCGGGAGCTTGATCGCTTATCTGATCGGGACCTCGCCGCTCTTCATGTGGGGCGATGCGCAGCTCGTTTACCTCGCGCAGCTGGCGCTGTTTCTCATCTGCACGTATCTGGCGACGGTGATCGCGCTGCGCGGAAAGGACGAGTTCAACCTCGTGATCCCGTATGTGCGCTTCGTGCCGCACGAGGTGGACGTGCCGCTCGTCGTCGTGGACACGAGCGTGCTGATCGACGGCCGGGTGGCGCGCGTGTGCGAGGCGGGTTTTCTCAACGCGGCGCTGGTGATCCCGCGCTTCGTGATCAACGAACTGCACGCGGTGGCGGACTCGGGGGATCCGCAGAAACAGGCGCGCGGACGCCGCGGGCTGGAAGTGTTGAACGAGCTTCGCCGGATCAAGCACCTCGACATCCGCATGCCTGAGAGCGAAGTGAAGAAACGCGCCGACGTGGACGCGAAGCTGGTGTTTTTGGCGCAGTCGATGCGCGCGAAGTTGCTCACGACGGATTACAACCTGGCGAAGCTCGCGGAGTTTCACGGCGTGGCGTGGTTGAACCTGAACCAGCTTGCGAAGGCCTTGCGGCCGGAGCTGATGCTCGGCGAGAACGTCGAAGTCGAACTGGTGAAACCCGGCCGGGAAGAAGGGCAGGCGGTGGGTTATCTCGAGGACGGCTCGATGGTGGTGGTGTCGGACGGCCGGGCGTTGATCGGTCATCGGGTGACGGCCGAGATCACGAGCGTGCTCCCGAGCGGCGGCGGCAAGATGGTGTTCGCGCGGCTGGTGAGCGCGGTGCGGTGACGGCGCCGCCGCTGCGAAGCAGCGGCGAGCCCAGAGCCCAGAGCCCAGAGCCCAGAGCCCAGAGCCCAGAGCCCAGAGCCCAGAGCCCAGAGCCTAGAGCTGAGAGCTGAGAGCCTAGAGTTGAGAGTTGAGGGTTGAGAGCCAGGTAGCGGCGGTCGTCCCGACCGCCATTCCGAGGTAGGGACGCGTGTCCCCACGCGTCCTGAGTTTGGCGGGCGCTTCGCGCTGCGCCCCCTATCTCCGATCTTCGATCTGCCATCTCCGCCGCGACGCAGTCGCGGCCTGGTTCGCCTCCCGGCTCCGTCACCTTCAACTCGCCGCATCGCGGCGTTCCTTCGCGCAGCTTCGCGCTCTTCGCGGTTAATCCGGATTCCTCCGTTTTCGTGTATTTAGTGTTTTTCGTGGTCTGGAATTCCGGATCCTTCCGTGCATTCCGTGCTACCGCGCCGCATCGCGGCGCCCCCCGATCTCCGATCTTCGATCTGCCATCTCCGCCGCGACGCAAGTCGCGGCTTGGTCGCGTTACGCGCGAAATGGTGGACCGGATCGGGATCAAACCGACGACCTCGTCGTTGCGAACGACGCGCTCTATCAACTGAGCTACCGGCCCATGAAAGGGAGGGCAGGTTTTGGGCAATCGGCGCGCGCGAGTAAACATCAATTTTCACCGAAATAGCTTCGTCCCGCCCCGCTCGCCGTGCGCCCTCTGACGCGCGCGCGAGTTTAAGGTGTAAAGTTCAAGGTTGAGGGCCGCCTCGCAGCATCATTGCGGCCTCATTCTCGGTTCGAAGCTTGCGGCGGCACCCGTCGCGCGCAGGCTGCTCGCACCACGCAGCGATCGGGCAGGGAGATTCTGCCGTTATCACGTGCAGTTTTTCGCCTAACGATCCCTATGTCTCAGTCGCCGTCCGCCGGACACGCTCACCACCACGAGGCCTTTTCGCTTCCGCTTTTCAGTTTCACCGTGCTCGTCACGCTGGCCGCCCTTCTGGCGGACCTGTGGTTTTTCGCCCCGGCCGTCTGGACCGCGCAATTTCTGCCCTCGTGGCCTTACGCGGCGGCGGCGTTTGTCGCGATCAGCCTGGTGAACTGTTTCTTCGAGTATTTCTTTCACCGTTACCTGCTGCATACGCCGGCGGTGCCGCTGCTGCGGCGCCTCTACAAGCAGCACACGCTGCATCACGCGCTCACCCGGATCGCGCGCCGGCCGGGAGCCAACGGCAGCGGGATTCTTTTCATCGAGAACAAGTTTCCGATCGTGGAGCCGGAGCAGGGCGAGGCGTCGTTCTTTCCGTGGTATTCGCTGGCGGTGTTTGCCCTCGCGCTCTCGCCGCTGCTTGCAGTGCTGCAATGGCTGCTGCCGGCCTTCCCGTGGTTCTTCGGCGGCTTCGCCGCGCTGGCCGTGTCACTGACGCTCTATGAGGTGTTGCACGCCATCAATCACTGGCCCTTCGAGACTTGGGAGCCGCTGATTCAGCACCGGCGCTGGGGCTGGTTCTGGCGGCCCGTGTATGGCTTTCATCTGCGGCACCATGCTGTGACCGACTGCAACGAAGCCATCTCCGGTTTCTTCGGTTTGCCGGTGGCGGACTGGGCTTTCGGCACGTGCGTGATTCCGCAGACCGTCTATGACGAAGGCGAGGAGTGGACGCCGGACAAATTCCGCAGTCCGCGCCCGTCTGCGTTCATTCGCTGGCTCGACCGGCATGCGGCCGCCTCCGTGCAGCGGCGCCGCGCGCGCGCAACGCGCGTCACCACGTTCGAGCGACCGCGCGACCGCGGCTACACCCGGGGCGAGGACATCGCGAACTGGATCACGCACGGCGTTGGGCTGGCGGCCAGTGTCGCCGGGCTCACGGTGCTGATCGCCTGGGCGAGCTATCGCGGCGATGCCTGGCATGTCGTGAGTTTCTCGGTGTTCGGGCTGACCCTGCTGCTGCTGGCCACGGTGTCGGCGCTGCATCAGGCCCAGCGCGATGAAGGCGCGCAGCGGCGTTTCCGCCAGCTGCGTTCGGCGGCGATTCTCCTGTTGGTCGCGGGCACCTCCACGCCTTTCCTGCTCACGCACCTGCGCGGTCCGCTGGGCTGGACGTTGTTTGGCGCTCTTTGGGGCGTGTGCGCCGCCGGCGCGGTGTTTCAACGGGTGTGGCGCCGTCGCCGTCGCCTCACGTCGGCGCTGGCGGTGATTTTCGCGGGTTGGATCGTGGTCGCGGCCTTGAAACCGATGCTGGCAGACATCCCGACCGGCGGCCTCTGGCTCTTGCTCGCGGGCGCGTTGTGCTACGCGGCCGGTGTGCTCTTCGCGCGCTGGCGGCAGCTGCATTACCATCGCAGCGTGTGGCATGCCTGCGTCCTCGGCGGTGGCACCTGTCACTATCTTGCGGTGCTGCTGTTCCTGCTACCGGTGGCGTAGCGACCTTTCTGGATACGCGAGTCCCGCGGCCCTGAGTGGCCGGGCGCGCAAAATTGGCGCAGGCTCGGCCGCATCTCTCTTCGCCATCAGCGCGTTGCAGGTGCCGGCGGGAGGGAATTCGCCGGGGGCCGGGCGAACGAAATCCCGCTTTTGTGGTCATTTGCTGCATGAGTTCCCCCAAGCAACGCTGCTTAACCGGGATTCCAGGCCTGGACGATGTTCTGCATGGAGGCCTGGTCCCCGACCGCCTCTACTTGATCGAAGGCGACCCGGGAGCGGGCAAAACGACGCTCGCCCTGCAGTATTTACTTGAGGGCAAACGTCGGGGCGAAACCGGACTTTACCTGACGTTATCGGAAACGAAGGAGGAGCTGATCGCCGGCGCGGCGTCGCACGGCTGGTCGTTGGACGGCATCGAGCTGGTGGAGCTGGTGCCGCGGGACGCCGGCTTCGACGAAGAGAGCCGGCTGACGATGTTCAATCCGTCGGAAGTCGACTTGGGCGAAACGACGCAAGCGGTGCTCGCCGCCGTGAAGCAATCCAATCCCACGCGCGTGGTATTCGACTCTCTGTCCGAGATGCGGCTGCTCGCGCAAAGTTCGCTGCGCTACCGGCGGCAGATTCTCGCCCTGAAACAATTCTTTTCGGGCCGCGCCTGCACGGTCCTGCTCCTCGACGACGGGACCAGCGAAGGGCCCGATCTGCAGCTGCAAAGCATCGCCCACGGCGTCATCAAACTGGAGCAGCTCGCGCCGGATTATGGCGGTGACCGGCGCCGCCTCCGCGTCGTGAAATACCGGGGGACCAACTTCCGCGGCGGGTATCACGATTTCGTTGTCACGGAGGAGGGGGTGCGCGTTTTCCCGCGGCTGGTCGCCGCCGAGCACCGCTCCAACCTGCCGCTCGAACCGATCAGGAGCGGCGTCGAGGCGCTCGACGCGTTGCTCGGCGGCGGCCCGCATCGCGGCACCAGCACGCTGTTTCTCGGACCCGCCGGCTCGGGCAAATCCACCGTCGCGATGCAATATGCGGTCGCGGCCGCGCGTCGCGGCGAGCACGCGGTGATCTTCGCGTTCGACGAACTCGCGCGAACACTGATCGCGCGAAGCCAGCATATCGGCATGCCGTTCGAGGAAGGGCGCGGCCCGGGACAGATCTGCGTACGCCAGGTCGACCCGAGCGAACTTTCGCCCGGCGAATTCGCCCACCTCGTTCGCGAGTCCGTCGAGCGCGATCATGCGACCGTCGTCGTGATCGACAGCCTTAACGGCTATCTCAATGCGATGACCCAGGAGCGCTACCTCACGGCGCAGCTGCACGAGCTGCTCGCCTATCTTGGCGAGCGCGGCGTCTGCACGATCATGGTCGTGGCGCAGCACGGACTCGTGGGCAGCAACATGGAAACGCCCGTCGACACGAGCTATCTTGCGGACTCCGTGCTTCTGTTCCGGTTCTTCGAGGACGCCGGAAGGGTGAAGCGCGCCATGTCGGTGATCAAGAAACGCAGCGGTCCTCACGAGGACACCATCCGCGAACTGCGCACCGGGCCCGGTGGCATCACGTTGAGCCCGCCCTTGACGGGTTTCCACGGGGTGCTGATGGGAGTTCCGCAGCGCCTGTCCAAACCGCCGTCGGCCAGCGCATGAATCCCGGACCGGATAACGCCGTCGACGTGGAGCGACGCGTCCTGCTGTTTGTCGCGACGCGCAAGGACGCCGACGTCAGCCAGCGGCTGCTCGCGTCGGCGGGGATTTCGTCCCACGCGTGCCTGACGCCGGCCGTATTGGGTGCGGAGATACGCGCCGGCGCGGCTGCGATCCTGGCGACGGAGGAACTGTTGGAGCCGGACAATGCCGCGCCGCTGTTCGACACGCTCGAGGAGCAGGCCGAGTGGTCGGATCTCCCGGTCGTCCTGCTGATGCCCGGCGGTGTGCACAACGAAGCCGCCGCCGAGGCGCTGCAACGCCTCACGAGCGTCCTCATCCTCGAGCGCCCGACGGCGATGCGCTCGGTGTTGAGCGCGGTGCAGGCGGCGCTGCGCGCCCGCTGGCGACAGTATGAGACGCGCGCGCACATCGAAGCGATCAAGGCGGCCGAGGCGAAGGCGCTCCACGCCGACCGCGCGAAGAACGATTTCATCGCCGCGCTGTCGCACGAACTCCGCACGCCGTTGACCCCGGTCCTCCTCACGGCCAGCGAAGCCGCCAACGATCCCGCCACCACACCCCACGCGCGCCGGGCGTTCCGCTCGATCGTCAAGAACGTCGAGCTCGAAGCCCGCCTGATTGACGATCTGCTCGACCTCAACCGCATCGCCCACGGCAAGCTCAAGCTGGAGCTCCGGCCGGCGGATGTGCTGCCCGTGCTGCACGACGCGATCGAGACGGTGCGCTCGGAATTTGCGGCCAAGAAGCTGCAGATCGATGTCCGGGTCGATCTGCCTGAGGTGGTCGTGGCCTGCGATCTCACCCGCATGCAGCAGGTGTTCTGGAATGTGCTCAGGAACGCGGCGAAGTTCACCCCGCCCGGCGGCACGATCGCCGTGCACGTGAGCCGGCGGGCGGACGAAGGCGACGCCGAAATCGCCGTGGTGGACAGCGGTATCGGGATGGCGCCACCGGAGCTCGAGTCGGCTTTCGACGCGTTTGCCCAGGGCAGCCATGCGACGCGCGACGGTCCGCACCGTTTCGGCGGGCTGGGACTCGGGCTCGCGATCTCACGCTCCCTCCTGGAAATGCACGCGGGCAGGATCACGGCGGAGAGCGACGGTCCGGGACGAGGCAGCACGTTCCGCATCGTTGTGCCGTTCGCCGCAGGATTTTTGAACTCGCCCGCGCCTGCGGCCAAGCCCGGCCGCCGCCCGGTCCGGCAACTGCGGATCCTGCTCGTGGAAGATCACGATCCCTCGCGCGAAGCGCTGCGGAGCTTGCTGATGCTGCGCGGACACGAGGTGCAGGCGGCGGCGAGCGTCGCGGACGCGCGGACGCTGGCGGCGGCGAGAGCGTTCGATCTTTTGATGACCGACATCGGCCTGCCGGATGGCAGCGGCTACGACCTGCTGCAGGAGCTCGGCGCGAGCGAAAACTGGCTCGCGGTCGCGCTCACCGGTTACGGCATGGAGGAGGATGTCACGCGCAGCAAGGGCGCCGGCTTTTTCTCGCACGTGACGAAGCCGCTGCGCGCGCAGGAGCTGGACGAACTCCTGCACGCCGTCGCCGCCGCGCTGCCGGACGATGGCGTTCGCGCCCCCGCCTAGGCCGCGTGCGCGTCGGGTGCGGTTTCGGTGACGGAACGGCAAATTCGCGAGCACGCGGGGCCTTGGCCCTCTATTTGCTTTTTTTGCGGTTGAAACCGGTTAGTCTGACCGCTGGTTCAACCAAGAACGCCATGAAGAAAACAACCAAAGCAACGAAAGCGCTCACCCCGGCGAAAAAATCCACGAAAGCAGTCGCGAAGGCCGCTGCCGTGCCCGCCCCGAAGGTGGTGCCGACGGCGGTTGTCACGACCATTTCGGCGAACATCGACGTAGGTTTCGGCAATTCCCTCTACCTGCGCGGCGAGGGTCCGGGCCTGAGCTGGGACAAAGGCGTGCGCATGGAATGCGTCGCCGACGACCGCTGGTCGCTCGCGCTCGGCGATGCCGAGCGGCCGTTTGTCTTCAAATTTCTCGTCAACGACGAGAAGTGGAGCAGCGGCCCCGATTTCACGATCTCGGCCGGCACGTCCGTCACGCTGACGCCGACGTTCTAAACGACGTCGGGATTGATCTCGCGCAGGCGCGTCTGCAGACGCGCGATCGCCGCATCGCGATCGGCGAGCTGGTCGACGGTGATCAGCTCGCAACGCAGCCGGACCCGCGAAAACGGTTTCGGCAGATAAAAGCGGTCCCAGCTTTTCAGCTGCCACGCGGCCTCGAACTCGCCGCCGAGGAGCAGGATCGGGGCGTTCGCGCGCCGCGGCACGATCACCGCGCCCGGCTTGAAATCGTAGCACGGGCCGCGCGGGCCGTCGGGCGTGATGCCGATGTCGTCGCCGTGCCGCATCACGTCGATGAGCGCGGTGGCGGCCTCGCGCGCGAAATTGCTGCTCGACCCGCGCACCGCCTGCAAGCCGCCGACCATCGCGAAAAACGCGGTGAGCATCGCGCCGTCCTTGCTCGCGCTGATCAACGCGTGCAGCGGGCGGTGCGAACGGTAGCGCCGGTGCACCTCGGACGCGAGAAACAGCCGGTTGTGCCAGAGCACGAAGGCGACCGGCTCGTCGCATTTCGAGCAATTGCGCACGTCCTCCTCCGTGGCGACGAAGCGCAGCGACATGCCCCAGAGCCGCACGAGTTTCACGAGCGGCCAGAGCAGAATGCGCTTTGGCAGCGGCACGACGTGCACTTTCGGCGCGGGCCGGGGAGGAGAACTGGCGTTGGACGGATTCGGGTTCAGGCCGGGAGTTTGTCGGAGAAAGTTTCGCGCGGGCCAAGCGAAGACTCGCGCGATCGTTCATTGACGCGCTCCGCGATCGCCGCCACGAACGCGCGATGCTGCTGCCGCCTTGCCCCCATCTGCCGCGTCCACGCGCGGGACTCGACTGGCGGCTGCTGCACGGATTTCGCGCACGCGACCGCGGCGCGGAGTTTTACCTCGCCTGCCTCGAATACGGCGAGTCGCTCTGGGAGCGCGGCTTCGCGGCGCGCGCGATCCTGTGTCTCGACCGCGCGTTCGGCGCCGAGCTCCGCGGCGACGAACCGGTGCTGCGGGACTGGCCGCTGCCGTATGCGGCGATGACCTGGTTCATCCGGCACACGCCCGCCGGCGTGTTTCTCGGCAACCCGCGCGTGCATTTTCAACATTACGCCGGGCGGATGAACGAACCGCGTCGCGAGCAGCGGCGCTGGCGCGCGTGGGCGTGCTGGGCACTCGTGCGCGCGTTGCGACCGGAGTTGCCGGCCGATCCACGTCATCCGATCGCGGAGCCGACGATCGAGGAAATCGACGCCCAGCTGCGCCGCCACGGCCATCCGGGCGAAGCCGAACTCTGGCGCGCACAACTCGCCGCGCTCCGCGCGTAAGTTCTGGATTTATTCGCCGCGCGTGAGCGCTTTCGCGGTCACGAAATCGGGTTCGATGTCCACCGGCAGATCGGCGAGCCGGTCGAGCGCGCGTTGCACTTCGGGGCGGATCACGACCATGCGATCGAGCAGGGCCTTCGTCGCGGCGTAATCGCCGTGAGCCTGGAGGGTCATGACTTCGCGCGTGAGCGACACGACGCCGTCCTTCACCTTGGCAAAATCCACCGCGAAGGTGCCGTCGGGTTTCGCGACGAACCCACCGCAGTCGAGGAGCCAGTTCAGTTGCAGCGCCATGCCCTTGGCGTGCGCCTCGTTCAAACCGAAGCGCAGCGTGCGAAAGGTTGAAGCGAGAAACGTCGTGTAGAGCGCGCGTTCGTCGGCGCGATCCATCACCCCTGAATCCATCAGATGTTGCAGCGCCCACAGGCCGGAGATGTCGGCCTTGGCTTCCTCGAGGCGGCCGTTCAGTTCCTTCAACTCGGCGCGCACGGTGGTCTCGCGTCCGCCGACGCGAATCGTCTGCGGCCCGAGCCCGTGCATCAACTCGTGCATCAGGATGTGCGTGAAAAACGGATTGAAGGCGACAAATGGCTGATCGTCCGGAGCGAGCGTGCGGCGCGAGATGGGGACCAGCACGTGCTTGAATTTCGCTTCCTGGACATTCTTCAGCATGACGCGTTTCGAGCCCTTCTCCTCGACGACGCGTTCGTCGTTCGGGAGGTTGAACGCCGCCGTCTGCACGCCGCGATTGGCGTCGCCCGCACTGAACACGAGATTCACGACGCGGATCGGCGAATAGCCGCCGAGCTTCTCGCGACGGAAACGCGGATCGATCGGCAGGTGATCCTCCAGCTCCTGAAGATGTTCGCTGAAGCGCGCGAGTTGCGCGGTCTCGGGTTGATCCGTCACCGTAATGAACGCCTCGAAGGCGGCTTTGAAATTGAACCATTCGTCCTCGTAAACCTCATACGGCCCGATCGTCGGTTCGATGCTCGCGTCGAGCTCCATCCAGGCGACGTCGCTCGCGTAGTAGTCGTTGTTCAAAAAGGCCGCCGCGCGTTTTTCGAGGTAGGTCTTAAGTGTCGGTTGCGTGGTGGCTTCAGCCGCTTCGCGGAGCAGACGCGCGGCGTGGATGAGTTCGTTTTGATATTCGAGATGGTAGGGGACGGCCTGGAGCTTTCGCGACGACGTGCGCCGGATGACGCTGAAAAAGCCGAGCGCCGACGCGCGCTCCGCGGCCGGCAGCGCGGTCATCCACGCGTCGACCTCCTCGCGGGTTGCATCGGCCGGATAGAAATTCGCGCCGGCGGGTTTGGGGCTGACGCCCGGCAGGAACGGCGCGTCGTGATCGAGTCGCGACCACGGGCCGGCGTTGAGCCGGAAATAATGCAGCCGCGCGCGGCCGAGCGGCGATTCGTCGCGCACGAGTTCGCTGAGGAGCGTTTCGTTGAGCGGCGAGACCTGGCGGAGAAAAACGGCGTCTAAAATCTTCGCGGCTTCGATCATTCGCGTTAGCGCGAGGCGTTCGTTTGGCGGTAACGCGGAGAGGTCGGCGGATATCTCGACCGGCACGAAGCGCGCGGTCATCTGGCGGAGCTGATCGAGGTCGGGCGTCGTCGCCGCGAGCGCCGGTAGAGCTGCCGCGAGCAGCGAGGAGGCGAACAAGGTGCGGAGTCGCATCCCGCCTCAATCGATCCGGCCCAACCGGGTGTCAAGGCGTTCGCTTTCCGGATTGTTGCGCGGTGCGTGTTGGGGCAGGCTGGGAGGCGAGCCGCTTCTCCCCATGCTCGCCTCCCGTCTTGTTCTGATGACCTCGATCGCTCTCGCCAGCACTGTTGCTGTTTCTTCCGCCCAGACCGTCGAACGCGTCGCGCCCTCGCATGTGCGGCCAAGCCCGTTCCGGGAGTTTTTCTGGGGCGCGGCGTATTACCCGGAGCACGGCGAACTCGCCACGCTGGACCTCGATGCGCAGCGCATGCGTGCGGCCGGCATGAATACCGTGCGCATGGCGGAATTCGCGTGGGACCTGCTCGAGCCGGAGGAGGGGAGATTCGACTTTTCGCTGTTCGACGAGGCGATCACGCGGCTGGGGGAAAAAGGCATCCGCACGATCCTTTGCACGCCGACGGCCGCGCCGCCGCGGTGGCTGTCCGTGAAACACCCTGAAATTCTGCGCGAGGATGCCGCGGGCGTGCGACTGCGGCACGGCTCGCGTCAGCACGCGAGCTATTGCAGCGAGGTGTTTCGCGAGTATTCGCGGCGGGTCACGCGGGCCATGGCGGAGCACTACCGCGACAATCCGCACGTGATCGGCTGGCAGACGGACAACGAGTTCAACTGCCATTTCTCCGAGGACTACTCGCCCGCGGCGGAGGGCGCGTGGCGCGAATTTCTGCAGGAGAAATTTCAGGGCGACATCGCGGCGCTGAATCGCGCCTGGGGCACCGCGTTCTGGGCGCAGACTTACGCGCGCTTCGAGGACGTGCCGCTGCCCGCGCGCGGCCGGCCGACGCATCTTAATCCGGCGCATCACCTCGACTACTTTCGTTTCATCGCCTGGAGCGTGGCGCGGTTTCAACACGATCAGGTCGAAATCCTTCGCGCCGCCCAGCCGCGCTGGTGGATCACGCACAACGGCGTCTTCCGGCTGATCGATTATCGCGGGACCTTCGGCCGCGACCTCGACGTGCTCGGCTACGATGTGTATCCGATGTTCACTTACGACCCGGCGGCGCGCGGCGCGACCCAGGCCTGGGCGCTCGATGCGATGCGCGCGTGGACGGGCAACTTCATCGTGCCGGAGCACCAGAGCGGTCCGGGCGGACAGACCGACTATTTCCACGACAACCCCGAGCCCGGCGAACTGCGGCGGATGCTCTACACGACGATCGCGCACGGCGCCGACAGCGTGCTGCTGTTTCGCTGGCGCACCGCGCGCTTCGGCGCCGAGGAGTATTGGTGCGGGGTGCTCGACCACGACAACGTGCCGCGGCGGCGCTACGAGGAAGTGGCACGCGTGGGAGCCGAATTGCAGCGCGTCGGACCGGCGGTGCTCGGCACGCACGTGGCCGTGGATGTCGGGATCGCGGCGACGGATTTCGATAACGACGCCGCGCACGAGACGCTGCATTTCGGGCTGCCGTCGCCCGGCCAGGTGGCGGCGGAACTGCATGGACACCTGTGGCGCGCGGGTTATCGCGTCGGCGTGATTCACCCCGGCGATGCGCTGGCGGGCGTGAAACTTTACCTCGTGCCGCATCTGGCGCTGATCGATCCGGCGTGGTTGCCGAAATTGGAGCGATGGGTCGAGGAGGGTGGGACTTTGGTGGTCGGCGCCCGCTCGGGAACGAAGGATTGGGACAACAACGTCGTCACCGAGCTGTTGCCCGGAAAATTACGCCATGTGGTCGGCGCGACCGTGGTCGAATACGGGCGGCAGAACGCCCCCAACGCGCGTCCGCTGGAACTCGAGATCGGCGGGCAGCGCGTGCGTTCGCGCGAGTGGTATGAACAATTGGCGCCCGACGAAGGCACGGAAACCTGGTTGCGTTGGCAGTCGCGTCACCTGGCGGGATCGCCCGCGGCGACCCTGCGGCGTCTCGGTCGCGGCCGCGTGATCTACGTCGGCACGTATTTGGTCGGCGAGGTCGGGAAAACACTGGTGCCGCAACTTGCGCAGCTGGCCGGAATCGAGCCCGCGCTCCGTGGAGCGCCGGCGGGCGTTGAGGTCGTTCGTCGCGAGTCTGGCGAGCGCGCACTCTGGTTTCTCGTCAATCATACCGAGACGGCGCAAACGGTGCGCGGTCTCCCCGCGGGGCGCGATCTGGTAAGCGACCGCGACGTGAACGGCGAACTGACGCTCGACGCGCGCGGCGTGGCGGTGTTGCAGGTGCAGCCATGATGCGGCGGCGCCGGCTTAGGCGGGTGGCGTGTGTTTCTGCGCGTTTTGCGCGCGGGATTCCGGAGCGATGCTCGACGCAGCGGGCGTGGCCGATTCGGCTTCGGGAGCTTTCGGGGTGACGTCGCCTCCGCCCGAGACCGGTCCGCCGGACGCGCGACCGGTCGCACGGCGCTTGCCGCCGACAAAAGCCATGAGCAACACCAGCACCAGCGCGGCGCCCAGAACGAGAACAAGAATATATCCCATCGTTCACCTTATTCGCGCGCGCGGCCACCTGCCATCGGCGGAAAGCCGGTTGCACAGATAGGCAAACGGGAGCAAGGCGCCGGGGTGACTTCCGGGGTTTTGGCGCGGTGGGCGGGACTCGAACCCGCGACCGACGGTTTAGAAAACCGTTGCTCTATCCGGCTGAGCTACCACCGCGTTAAAGGTGAAAAACCGCTGCGAAGCGGTAGCTCCGCAAAAGAAATCCGACAAGGTCAAAACCAACGCTTGACTTGCCTGCGGCGGGTTAGCACGTTCGCCGGCCTTTCCCCTCACGGGGTGGTAGCTCAGCTGGTTAGAGCGTCTGCCTGTCACGCAGAAGGTCGCGGGTTCGAGTCCCGTCCATCCCGCCAGTTTTTAGGTCCGTTGCCCTTCGGCGCGGACCTTTTTTCATGGCTGAAACGGGCGCGGGGATTTGCCGTTGCCTGGCCAGATCGTCATTTCAAGCTTCACTGCGACCATGTCGCGTTTGCGCCTTGTCACGTTCAACATCGCCCATGCCCGCGGGCTCACTCCGATCCAGGGATTTACCGGAGCGCAGAAGCTGCGGGCGAATTTGCGGAAAATCGCGAGTCTGCTCGGCGAATTGAAACCGGATTTCGTGGCGTTGCAGGAAGTGGACGAACGCTCCCGTTGGGCCGGAAATTTCGATCATCTCGAATACCTGCGCCTGCATTCGGGCTTCGAACACGCCGTCTTCGGCGTGCACAACCGACGCCACGGCTTGATCAATCTCAGCTACGGCAACGCCCTGCTGTCGCGTCATCCGGTGCTGACAACCGAGACGGTGGTGTTCGGGCAACGCAGCGTCGGCGAGAAGGGCTTTCTCTTCGCCGAGCTGAACGTCGGGGGGAAAGTGCTGCCGCTGGTCAATCTGCACCTGCACTTCAGCTCGCGCGAGCACCGGATCCGGCAGATCGGGCGGCTGCTCGCGTGGCTCCGGGAAAAGCAGAAGCAGGCCCACGGACGCTGGCAGGTGCCGGCCGTGGTGTGCGGCGACTTGAACAACCCGGGCACGAGCGCGGATGCGACGGCGGCGCTGCTGAGTCACCTGTCGGATTACGGCGAATACGTGCTGCACCCGGCGAACGGCCGGACCTTTCCGTCGCCCCTGCCCGGCCGGCTGCTCGATTTCGTTTTCCTGCCTTCGGCCTGTGCGGTCACGCATTGCGAAATCGTGCGCTCCTTCCTTTCGGACCACCGGCCGGTGGTGGTCGACTTCTCGCTGCCGTGATGCGCGCGTTTGCGGAGCGCCGGGCGATTTTTGCCTTTGCGCCGCGCGCGGGTTTTTGCGGCGATAGCCTTCCATGTCACGTCTTGCCCATGCTTTCGCTCAAGCCCGTGCGCAAAACCGAGCGGCCTTCGTGGCCTATCTTTGCGCCGGAGACCCCGATTTCGACACCTCGCTCGCGGTGTGCCGGACCGTGATCGAAAAGGGCATCGACGTGCTCGAACTCGGCGTGCCGTTTTCCGATCCGCTGGCCGACGGCTTGACGAATCAGCTCGCCGCACAACGCGCGCTCGCCAGCGGGATGACGGCGTCACGCGTCTTCGAACTGGTGCGGCGCATTCGCGAATTCAGCGAGGTGCCGATCGTCTTCTACACCTACTACAACCTGGTGTTCGCGAATGGCATCGATGCCTATGTGAAGCAGGCGCGGGAGGCCGGCGTCGACGGCTTGTTAACGCTTGATCTGCCGCCCGAAGAGGCGGACGAGGTCGCCGCGGCGTGCAAGGCTCACGGCGTGGATACTGTTTTCATCATCGCCCCGACCACGCCCGACACTCGCATTGCGCGGATCACGGCGGCGACGACGGGTTTCATCTATTATGTGTCGCGCGAAGGCGTGACCGGCGTGCGCGATCAGGTGGCGGGAAACATTCCGGAGGCGGTCGCCCGCATCCGCCGGAAAACCGAGCTGCCGATCGCGGTCGGGTTTGGCATTTCGACGCGGGCACAGGTCGCGCAAGTCGGCGCCGCGGCGGATGGCGTCGTTGTCGGCAGCGCGCTCGTGAACTGCATCCGCGAAAATCTCGGCCAGCGTGAAAAGATTCTCGCGCGGCTGGCGGTCGTGGCCGAGGACCTGATTGCCGGCACGAAACGCTGAGGTGGCGCCCGGCGGGTTTGTCGGCCGGCGCCCCAGCGGTGGCTTGATCCGGGCGGCGGCGTTCCTAGCGTCGGGAGCGACCAGGTGGACGAGCGCATGACCCGAAAAATTCTCCTCATCGACGATGACCGGATGCAGTTTCGGCTGACGCAGGCGCATTTCCGGAATTTTCGGGGAGAGTCGTTCGAACTGCAGTGGGCGGAGACGTTCGAGGCGGGAATCGCAAAGCTGCTGTCGGGCGACTACGCGGCGTGCCTGCTCGATTACCAGCTCGGGCCGCGCAACGGACTCGAGCTGATCCGCCAGGCCGTCGCCGGCGGCTGCCGCACGCCGATCGTTTTTCTGACGGCGGAATCGTCGGAGCGCGTCGACATCGATGCGATGAACGCCGGCGCGCTCGATTATCTGGTGAAAGGCGAGATCTCGTCGCATTCGCTGGAGCGCTCGTTGCGCTACGCGTTGAAACTCGGTGACACGCTCGAGGCGCTGCGGCAGTTGGCGACGCGCGACCAGTTGACGGGTTTGTTGAACCGCCGGGAGTTTGACCGGATCCTCGCCGAGGAGACCGAGCGCGCGCAGCGATTCGGCCATTCGCTGGCGCTGGTGATGGTCGACATCGATCGTTTCAAGTCGATCAACGACACCCATGGCCATCCGATCGGCGATGCGGTGTTGCGGGACGTGGCGCGCCGGCTGGCGGAGGAAGTGCGCACGGTCGATCGCGTGGCGCGGTTCGGCGGCGAGGAGTTTGCGCTCGTCATCATGGAGTCCGACGCCGAGGCGGCGATGGCCGCGGCGCGGCGGGCCAGCGCAGCGATGGAGCGGGAACCGGTGTGGGCGAGCGAAACGCTGCCGTTGACCGTTACGGTCAGCGCGGGCGTGGCCGCGTTGCCGGCTGACGCCGAGTCCGCCGAAGAGCTGGTGCGCGCGGCCGATCGCGCTCTTTACGCAGCCAAGGCGGCGGGCCGGAATTGCGCCCGGTCGTTTGCCAGTCTCGCAGCCGGGAGCAAGGCGGGCGCGTGAGCACGTCCGCGACGGCGAAAGGTGAGTCCAGATCGGTGCTGCATGCCCTGACCGGATGCACGGCGGTGGGAAAAACCGAGTGGGCGCTGCGGTGGGCGGAGGAACGCGGCGCCGAAATCGTGTCCTGCGACTCGTTGCTGTTCTATCGCGGAATGGACATCGGCACGGCGAAGCCGACGGAGGCCGAGCGGCGGCGCGTGCCGCATCACCTGATCGACGTCTGCGCGGTCCACGAGCAGATGGACGTCACGCGTTACGTCTCGCTGGCGCGTCAGGCGATCGCGGAGATCCGCGCGCGCGGCAACGAGGTGCTGGTCACGGGCGGCAGCGGTTTTTATCTCAAGGCGTTTTTCGCGCCGGTGGCCGACGACGTGGAGGTCGGACCGGAGCTGCGGGCGGAGGTCGCTCGCCTCACGCTGGAGCAGGCGATCGTGCGGTTGCGGGAGCTGAATCCCGGCGGGTTGGGCGAGCTCGATGTCGCGAACCCGCGACGCGTCTTTCGCGCGCTCGAGCGGTGCCTGGCTTCGGGGCGGACCCTCACGGAATTGAAGGCGGCGTTCGCGGGACGTCCGTCGGCGTTTGCGGATCACGAAGTCCGGCTGACGCGGATCGAGCGCGAACCGGCGGAGTTGGCGGCGCGGATTGAACAACGCGTGCGTCAGATGCTGGCCGACGGCCTCGTTGCGGAGGTGGAGCGGCTGCGGGCCGCCGGATTGATGGAAAACCCCAGCGCGGCCCGGGCGATCGGCTATCGCGAGGTGATCGACCGGTTGGACGGGCGATTGCGGGCGGAACAACTCGTCGGGGAGATTGCGAAAAACACGCGCGCCTTGGTGAAGAAGCAGCGCACCTGGTTTCGCACGCAGCTGCCTCCGCATCGGATCGTCGACGCGGCTGCACTGCAGTCGCCGTCGCAGCTGTTCGCCGACTGACGACGCCGTCAGCGCGTGCGCCGGTAAGTGTCGCGGTAGTAAACGAGCGTATCGATATTCGTCACGTCCACGGTTCCGCCGGCGGTCGTGACGAGGCGGAGCTGGCGGCCGTCGCGCACGAAATCGAATGTATCCGAAGAGATGAGACGCGGCTCGTCGCCGGTGAGCTGGAAAAACTCGATGCGGCGGTCGGCGCCGATGCGGATCATGCGGTCGCCCGCCGCCGGGCCCGTCCGGTAGGTGCCGGCCGCGGCCTCCTGAAAGGCCACGATCTCACCGACGTCCGTCACCGGCGTGCCGTTCGGCGGAGCGTCCAGCGGTTCCTGGCGAAACGCGCGGACGACGATCCAGGCATCGGCCGCGAGCGCGACGACTAGCAGTCCGGCCGCGAGCAGCCGACGCATGCTCACGCGAGACCGCGTCGGGCCGGAAAATTCTGGGCGCGGCTGCGTCAGCAGCGCCGGCACCTCCGCCGGGTCGACAGGGAGCCCGCCGGAGCGGGAGGCGCGGGGATCGAACAACAGCAGCCGGCCTTGATACGTGCGCAGGAGAAACTGGTCGCGTTCGCTTGCGACGATCAGTGCCGGGGTGGCATCGTGATTCTGCACGGGATCGAGCCGGCAAAAGGCGTCCAGCAGCGCGACCAGGCGGACGCGATCGACCGGCCCGAGATCGCAACGCCCGAGATCGGGCTGGGCGGAGGTGAGATCCGGCGTGAGGTTGACCGCGGTGACGTGAAACATGGCGGATCAATGCTCGAGGATGAGCAGCGGCTGGTTGCGATAGCCGAGTTGAAACCGGCCGGTGGCGAGGTCGCCGTCGTCGATCAGCCGGTCGACGGCGAGGAGCTGGCGGAAATCGCGCGAAACGTCGGCCCCCCCGGTGGAGACGATCGTGATCGCGGCGCGATGGCGCAGGCCCTGGTGCACGCTGTTGGGTTCCCAGGCATAGTGTCCGCCGATGGCGGTCGGCCGGACCCAGGGTGTCGAATCGAGCAGGGACTCCATGCCCGCGGGGATGGCGGCAGGGGTGCCGTCGCCAGGCGGCCAGTCGCCCCGCTCCGTGGCGAACGAATGAAAGAAGCCTGCGAAACCACGGAGGTCCGCGGTGACCTGGCGGGCGCGGTGTTCGATGAGCCAAGCGTTCGCGGCGGGCGCGGCCCAGGCGATCAGGCCGGTGGTCGCGAGCAACGCGACGACCAGGGGCCAGAGCGAGAGAACGGATGGACGAGCGGGCGACTCCATCGGCAGCGCCAACCTTGGTAGCGGCGGACGGGATGGAGGCGAGCCCGGATCGAGAGCGGCGTCGCGGTTTTTAAGCGGCCGCAACCGGCGATGAGATTACTGCCCGACCGTGATGCGGTAGCGCTCGAGCGAGCTCGCCTCGAGCTGGTGCAGGTTGGCGATGGCGATGCGCAGATTGACGCGGGCGAGCAGCTCGTTGACGCGCGTGGATTCGAGGTCGTCCTGGATCTGCAGCACCTGGCGGCTGGTCGAGAGACCGGCCTTGAAGCGGGCGAGCTCGAGCTCGTATTGGCGGGTGGCGAGCTCGGTGGCCTTGCGGTTGATCTCGACGCTTTCCTGATTCGTCTCGACGGCGCGCACGGCCGCGCGGACCTGCACGAGCAAATCCTGGTCGACCCGCTGCAGTCGCGCCTCCTGCTGGCGCAAGGTGGCGAGCGCCGCGCGGTGGCGGGCGCGATCCGCATGGAGGCCCCACGGCACGGACAAGGTGAGGTCGAGCTCCCAGCTGTTGGACTGGTTGTTCGGAACGGCGTCGACGGCGCCGCGATAGCTGCGATCGAGGGCGTTGTAGCCGACGCTGCCGCCGAGATTCAGGGTGGGACGCGACGCGTTCTTGGTGGTGTCGACATCGATCTGGAGCTGCTTGAGCGACTCGATCGTGGCGAGGTAGTCCGGCTGGTGTTCACGAGCGAGTTTGTAGGAAACGTCGAACGACGGCGACGGCTCCTGATAGGGCACGAGGCCGACTGAACCGAGCGGGGTGTCGAATTCGAACTGCCCGATCAGCGCGAGCAGGGCGTCTTCGCGATTTCGCACGCCCTCCTGGGCGACGATCACGCCGTTGCGGGCGGTGGCGATGCCGACTTCGGCGGTGAGGACGTCGAGGTCGGTGGCGACGCCGGTGAGCTTGCGGGTTTTGTTTTCCTCGTAGAGGCGTTGCGCGAGTTCGAGGCTGTGCTGTTTCACGCCGAGCTGCTCGCGGGCGAAGACGAGATTGTAATAGGCGGCTTCCGTATCGCGCACGATCTGGAGGACGCTACCGGTGAAATTGAGCCGGGCGATGCGCACACCGACGCGGCTGCGTTCGATCTGGGAGCGGTTGAAGGCGGTGCCGGCGCCGCGGAGCAGCGGCTGCGTCACGGTCAGGGCCACGTCGCTCGTGTAAACCGGGTTGAAGGCGTAGAGGGAAAAGTTGCTGGCGTTGCGATCGAGGCTCGCGCTGAGGCTGATGTCGGCGCCGGTGGCGATGAACTGGCTGACGCCGACGCGTGTATCCGTGACTTCAGTGCGGCGTTCGCCCGTCAGGGTGAGGTCCTTCGTGGCGTAGCGCTGGATGGAGGCGTTGAAAGTGGGTTCGAACTGGGCCTTCGCGACATTGAGGGATTCGAGCGCGATGTCGGTGGAGAACGCGTCGATCTTCAGGTCGAAATTCTTCTTCAGCGCTCGCGCGATGCACTCCTCGATCGTCAGGGTCGGCGCCGTCACGATCGGCGGCGGCGGCGGGACGGCGGTCTCCTGGGCGCGGATGGCCGGGAGCGCAGCGCAACTGAGGACAAGGACGGCAGCGCGAACAGTGAAGCGAGGCATGGAAAAAGTCGGCGGAGAGAAGATTGACCGGAAAACACCGGCGAGGGCGGAAAAGTTACTGCGTTTCGAAGCCGCTCGCGTGGCGAAGTTCAGGAGAGCAAACCGGGTTTGCTTGGCGCGAGAGACGGACGCGAAGGTGGAAAGTTTCGGCGCGGCGAGGTTTTGCTCGCAGGGCGGATCGAACGCTCACCCGCGAGCGGCCGCGCCGGCGAGCAGGCTCGGTCGCGAGGCTCCCGCCGGAACCGGCAGGAGGGCGCGAACGCGGGAAAGTGCAGCGACATGGCAGGAGCAGGTTGGCAACTCCGGGCTTCGCTTCCAGACCAAACGTGGCGAACGGTTTGAGGCGGGGACAGGCGGTTGAGGAAAAACAAAAAGGCGGGCCGCGTGGCCCGCCTCGAAAAGTGGGAAGGAAAGGCGGGCGCTTATTGGACCTTGGGTTCCGAATCCTTCATGACCTGCGCGACCCAGTCGGAGAGATAGGTGTTGGCGCCGACGCGGGCGACGGCCGACGCGATCTGCTCGCGGGTGTTGGTGAACTCCGGGGAGCTTTCCTGCAGGTTCGGGAGCTTCTTGTCGGCCGCGTAAACGATCACGCCCTGATCGCGGCCGATGACCATGTCGGAGACGCGGCCCTTTTCGAGACGCTCGAGCGTGCCGTAGACGGTGTAGTCGAGGTCCTGCGGCGGCTGGCGCAGCGTGAAAGGCGGCAGCTGCTTGGCCTCGACTTTCACCGAGTTGCTGCTCGCGGCGGCGTTGGCGGCGGCTTCGAACGTATCGCCGGACTTGAGACGGCTCTCGATCGCGGTGCGAATCGAGCGACCGAGCTCGACGAAGCGCTTGCGTTTTTCGCTCTCCACATAATCGGCGACCACGCGATCGCGCACCTCGGTGAGCAGCGGCTGGCGGGCGGGTTGGAGGTCCTTCCAGAAGAGCACCACGGCGCCGGACGGCGAGGCCACGGCGTCGGAGACGACGCGGTCCTGGTTCAGCTTGAACGCCTCGGCGGCGATTTCCGGCGAGTTGGCGAGTTCGGCCGGACCCTGTTCGCGCGTGAACGGCGCGAGGTCCTTGACCGTGACCTTTTGCGACGCGAGAAACTCGGCGAACTCCGGCGTGCCGGGCTTCAGTTTCCGCTCGTAGAGTTCATACGAGAAATCCGACGCGGCCTTCGAGGCGAGGCGGCGGGCGCGCTCGAGCTTGAGCGCGGTTTCGACCTGGGGACGCACCGCCGCGAAATCGGCGGCGGGATCGGTCTGGGGCGCGGCTTTCGGATCGGCCGGCGCGGGCTTCGGAAAGCGGGCGGGGTTGGCGTTGTAGTAGGCGCGGACCTCCTCGTCGGTCACCTGCACCGAGGAGAGCAGCGGCAGCGCGGCAAAGTCTGCATAACTCACCACCACGCGGGGCGGGATCTCGTAGCGAAACGAATTTTCTTCGAAGAACTTCGTCAGTGCCGCGTCGTTGGTGGGGATCGAAGGATTGAACGAAGCGTAGTCGATCTTGGCGACGCCGAGAGTCCAGCTGGCGTCGACGCGCTCGAGCTGGCGCTTGACGTCGACCGGGAGCACGTAGCCGGGACCGGCGAGCAGCTTCTCGACCTTGGCGGCGCGAACGTCGTCGCCGATCACGCGGCTGACGACGGCTTCGTTGAGATTCGGATTGGTTTTGAGCGAGTCCCGGAACGTCGCATAACGCTGCGCATCGAACTGGCCCTCCTGGTTCACGAAGATCCGCAGCGTCTTGATGTGATCGGCGATCTCGGCCTGCGTCGTCGCGGGGATGTGAAGCTCGTTCGCGAGCGAGAGGGACGCGGCGCGCTGGAGCGCGTATTGTTCGAGCTCCGCGCCGCCGATGCCGTAACCGGTCTGGAGCTGGGCGCTGAGCTGGGCGTCGCCGAAGAGACGCGTCTGGTCCTCGGGCGAGCCGAGATTGTAACCGAACACCCGGCGCTCGTAGGCCTCGCGGCTGGCGCGGCCGATGCCGGGCGCCGCCCCGATGGTGAACACGAACGCGACGATGATCATCGCCAGCAGAACGGCGAAAATGATCTTAAAGTGGTGCTGAAAATACTTCTGGATCCAGGAGATCATGGGGAGGAAGTGGGCGACGCTAGGTTGCGGCGGAGGAGTGGCAAGGTGGAATTCGGGCCGCGCGCCGTCGGGTCAGCGGCGGAGCGAAGTGCCCATCGCGAAGGGCGGCCGCGATTCGTCGAAGGGGTGCTCGGCGAGCAGTTCCTCGAGCGATTTGCGCAGGATGCTTTGCTCGGCCAGCTGGTTCATCGCCTGCGTGTAGCGGAGCAGGATCGGATCGATGGTTTCGAGCGAGGTGCCGACGGGATCTTCGCCGAAGTTGTCGTCGAGCGTTTTGAAGTCGAACAGCGTGATCCGGTTCAGCGGACGCGCCGGCTGGTAGAGCAGATCGGAAGGATCGTCGGCGCGCGCGGCGGGCAGCGGCGTGATCAGTTTCAAGTCGACGAGGCGGTTCAGGCACTCGTTGAGGATCTGCGTCGGCACCTTGATCATCGTGCCGAGCTGCGACGCCGCCACCGGCGGCAGGCAGTCGCGAAACCGCCGGCAGATCGTGAGCAGCACGACGAGCAGCAGGCGTTCGCGCATCGCTTCCGAGAGACTGCTCCACGCGGCCTGGCTGTTGCGGAAACGGACGTTCTGGATCGCGTAGCTGATCTGGCCGCCGATCAGGACATAGAGCCAGAAGATATATAGGCCGAACATCACGACGAGCGGGAAGCCGATCGAGCCGTAGAGACTCTCGGTCAGGATCACCCGGCGCACATAGAGAAAGGCCAGGAAATTGTTCAACATCAGCAGGGACGCCACGACCGCGGCGCCGGCGAACGCCGCGCGCCAATACACGCGCGTGTTGGGAATGATCCGGTAGAATACCGTCAGCAGCACGACCAGGAGCGTGAAGGAAAACGCCGGCAGCGACCACTGCAGTGCGACCGACACCTGTTGCGAGAACGGCAGGTGCGCAATCGCCTCGTTGAACACGCTCAGGAACGCGCCCGCGCTCAGCAGCGTAACCGACGCGAAGAACAGCACCGCGCCAAGCGTGAGGATCGTCCAATAATAAATGATACGCATCAACAGCGAGCGCCCGCTGCGCACGCCCCAGATCTCGTTGAACGTATCCTCGATCGTCTTGAACAGCAGCAGCACGATCAGGATCAGCGAAAAGAAACCGAGCGTCCCGGCCGACCCCGAGCGGCCCTGGCTGACGAAATTATTGATCATCCGCACGAGCCGCGGATTGAGCCGGACATCCGGCGTGTTGGCGGAGATTTCCGTGGCGGGCGCGGACGCGGCCGGGGCCGCGTCCGGCGAGGCCGACGCCGGCGCGCGTCCGTCTGCGGTGGCCGCTTCGTCCGCTTTCTCTTCCGGCGTATCGGCGTCGTGACTGCGGTGACTGTCGAGCTTGCCGTATTGGCCGACTTGCGGCGCGACGAAGTTGATGAGCCGGCTGAGCGCGTTGGCCGCGAGATTGGGGTCGCGGTTGTCGAGCGCGAACCCCGCGACAAGCACGGTCAACGCGACCAGCGGGCCGAGCCCGAGCAACGAGCTGAAGCTCAGCGCGGCGGCGCGGCTGGCGGCCTTGGTTTCGTTGAAGACCGTCCAGGTGATGGACACGACGCGCAGGATCGCGCACCAGGTGCCGCGCAGGGAAAATCCCTGCAGTTGTCCCGGCTCCCAGATGCCCTTCTGGTAGAGGTGGGCGAGGCGTTTCCAGCGGTCGGCAAACCAGCGCATGGCGGACGGCGAAACGCGCGGAGCGGTTTACGACAACAACTGCCAGGAGACGAAAGCCAAACCGCCGATGCCGAGCGCGGCTGCGAGGCCGACGGCGAGATAGCTCACGAACACCGTGCAAAGATAAAGGCCGGTGCAACCGGCGGCGAGGGCGAGAAACGGAACCGCCTGGCCCTGCGTCCAGAAGATGAAGCCCAGGAAACCGAGCCCGAGGGCGGCCCTGAATCGAACCAATGGATACACCGCCACGACGCCGAGCGCGAGCACGACGGCGAGCAGGAGATCGACCGCGCCCAGGATCACGAGCGGTTCGGCGAAGATCTTGGCCGGATTCATCGAGGCGATCGCGTCGGCGGCCGGGATGGTTTCGCCGGCGGCGGCGAGCAGGAGCGCGAGGATCGCGGCCCAGCGGCCGATCGCGGCGGCGCGCGCCATCGCTTCGACCGGATCCTGACGATCGCGCGTGTCGGCCGTGCGCCCCTCGGCGGCGGCGAGGATGTCGTTGACGGTGATCGGCGCGGCGCCCTCGGCTTCGCGGTTGAGCGTTTCGAGCTGCTGCTTGGGCCGGACGGTGAGCTTCTTCTTTTCGGGAAACAGCGCGGCCTTCAGCTCGGCGTTGGCGTCAATGGGCGTCCACTGTTCCGTGTGGGCGTCGTAATAAAGCGTGGCGACGGTGAGCTGGCCGGAGTCGATCAGCGACGTCAGCTGCTCGTGCGTGAAAGGCCCGCGGGCCTCGGTGTCCGACTCGTTGCGGATGTAGAATTCCTGCGTCGCCATGCGGGAGTGAAAGTCAATGTGCGCAGGAAAGTGAAGTTTGAAAGTGCCGCGGCGACACCCGGTCGCGAGTGGATGCCGCCGGCGGGGCGCAGGGCCGGACCGGGCGCGACGTCGACCGCTCGCGCCACTTTCACCGTCCGCTTACATCCGCGTGAGCGTGCGCAGGCCGAGCAGCGTCAGTCCGGTTTCGAGGACGAGCAGCGTGCGGGCGCAAAGGAGGAGCCGCCGCGCGCGGATCGCGGGATCGTCGACGAGGACCTTGTCGGCGTTGTTGAACGAGCTGTAATCCCCGGCGAGCTCGAACAGGTAAAGGCAGAGGAAGTGCGGACGCAGCGACTCGGTGGCGAGACGGATCGCGTCGGGGAATTTGACGAGCTTGCGGGCAAGGGCGATCTCGGCGTCCGTTTCGAGGGCGGCGGCCTGCGCGTCGGCGGAGGTGTCGGCGGGATTCACGCCCGCCTTGCGGAAGATCGAGTGGATGCGCGCAACGGCGTAGAGCAGGTAGGGCGCGGTGTTGCCGTCGAGCGCGAGCATCTTGTCCCAGGAGAAGACGTAGTTGCTGCTGCGATTCTGGGAGAGATCCGCGTATTGGACGGCGCCGATGCCGACGGCCCGGGCGATGTCGCGGCGTTCGTTCTCCGGCAGTTCCGGATTCTTCTCGGTGACGATCGCGAACGCGCGCTCCTCGGCCTCGTCGAGGAGGTCCTTCAACTTGATCACGTCGCCGCTGCGGGTCTTGAGCGCCTTGCCGTCCTCGCCGGTGACGGCGCCGAACGTCACGTGATGGAACTCCGGCAGGCGATAGTTTTTCGCCGCGAACCACTTTTTGACCGTGAGGATCAGCTGCTCGAAGTGATCGCTCTGGCGAAAGTCGGTGACGACGACGATGCCGTCGGCATTGAAATGCTCCGTCCGATACAGCGCGGTGGCGAGATCGGTCGTGGCGTAGTTGGAGGCGCCGTCGCCTTTGCGGACGAGGAACGGCTGCGACTTGAAACGCGGGTGCTCGGGATGGAAGACGACGAGCGCGCCCTCGCTTTCGACGGCGAGGCCGGTGTCGGTCAGCTCGCGGTAAACGCGCTCGACCTTGTCGTTGTAGAACGACTCGCCGAGGTTGTGGTCGAACCGGATGCCGAGGCGGTCGTAGATCTGCTGGAACGCGGCGAGGCTGACCTCGCTGAACTTCTGCCAGAGCGCGACGTTTTCGGGATCGCCGTTTTGCAGGGCGACGAGTTCGCGGCGGGCTTCGTCGAGCTCGGGCGAGCCGTCGGGCGTCGCGTTGTTGCCGAGTTTGTAAAGCCGCTCGAGTTCGGCGATCGGATCGGCGGCGAGGGCAGCCGGATCGGCCCAGCGCTTGAAGCCGTAGATCAGCTTGCCGAACTGCGTGCCCCAGTCACCGAGGTGGTTGTCGCGGATCACCCGGGCGCCGGTGAACGCCAGCAGCCGGCAAATGGCCTCGCCAATCACGGCAGAACGCAAATGGCCGACATGCATCTGTTTGGCGGTATTGGGCGACGAGTAGTCGATCACCCACGTCTGGCCGGCATGCGCGGCGCCCGCCCCCCGCGTGAGCGCTTCGCGGTCGGAAAACGTCTGCAGCCAGGCCAGCAGCGCCGCGGGTTTGAGGGTGAAATTGATGAAACCCGGACCCGCGATGGCGATGTCGCATTGCGCGCGGACCGTTTCGGGGAGGGCGGCGACGAGCTTTTCGGCGACGGCCCGAGGGTTCTCCTTACGGGACTTGGCGTAGCCCAGGACGCCATTGGCTTGGAAATCGCCGTGCTTGGGGTCAGCGACGCGCACCTCCGGGGCGAAACCGGCGGCGTCGAGGCCTGCCGCGGCGGCGGCGGACTTGAGAACCGAGTCGAGTTCGACGGCGAGGTTGAATGGCACGGGCATCCGGCGAGGAAACGGCAGGCCGGCGGAGTCGCGCAAGCGCGGAGTTGCCGCTGGATGGGGGCCGCCGCGGCCGGCGTCGATGCCCGCTCGGGGAGGGGCGAAACCTGGCCGAACGCTCGCGGCGCCGTATCCGAAACCCAAATGCCGGGAGTTTGCGCGGGCGGGTGACTGGCGTATTGCCGAAGCCGCCCTTTCGCGCTATATTATGCACACTCGAACCGCGGCGGGAAGGTTCACAAGGCCATCGAGGCCGGGCCCGTTTTGGCTCGACAAATTGTCATAAGCGGGTTTTCTCGCAAACTTTTCCGCTCCGCGGCAACGCGCGGCGATCACCTTCATACCCAAATGACGAAACGCACTATTCCGGCCCGCCGGTTCATCAAGCCAAGCTTCGAATTTCTCATCGAGAAGAAGCGCGATGGCGGCGAGTTCACGCAGGAAGAAATTCGCTATATCATCGATAGCACGCTCGACGGCGAGATGCCGCAGCACCAGCTGGCGGCTCTGATGATGGCGATTTATTTCTCGAATATGTCCGCCCAGGAGACGGCGGACCTGACGGAAGAGATGATGCTGTCCGGCGAGGTGATCGACCTGTCCTCGATCGCCAAGCCGAAGATCGACAAGTATTCCACCGGGGGCGTGGGCGACAAGACCTCCCTCGTGCTGGTGCCCCTCGCGATGGCGAGCGGCGTGGTGGTCCCGATGATGTGCGGCGTGGAGCACGATTACGTGATCAACACGCTCGACAAGCTGGCGGCCGTCCCCGGTTTCAAGGGCAACCTGAGCATCGACCAGTTTACCTCCCAGCTCGGCCGCATCGGCGGCGCCATCGTGCAGCAGAGCGACGCGCTCGCGCCGGCGGATGCGAAGTTCCTCGAACTGCGCAAGGAGACCGGGACGATCCCCAGCCTGCCGCTGATCACCGGCAGCGTCCTTTCCAAGAAGCTGGCCGAGGGTTCCGAAGGCCTCGTGATCGACGTGAAGTGGGGCAACGGCTCCTTCATCAAGGATCTCGAACAGGCGAAGCAGCTCGCGCGTTCGATGACGCGCGTCGGCCGCTCGATGAAGCGCCGCTGCGTCGCGCTGGTGACCGACATGAACCAGCCGCTCGGCGACAGCGTCGGCACCTCGCTGGAAATCAAGGAGGCGATACAACTCCTCAAGGGCGAAGGCCCGGAGGACATGAAGGAACTCGTCCTCAAGCTCGGCATGGAAATCGTGCGCCTCGCCGGCGTCGCGGGTTCCACCCTTTCCGCGAAGCAGACCGTCCAGCGTCATTTGAGCGACGGTTCGGCGCTGCAGAAATTCAAGGATCTCGTGAAGGCCCAGGGCGGAGATACGGCGTTCATCGACCACCCGGAGAAATTCCCGGCGGCGCGTCACATCCGCAAGCTGCCCGCCCCGAAGCGCGGCTACGTGCACACGATCAACGCGGCGATGATCGCGCGCGGCGTGCACCTGCTCGGCGCCGGCATCGAGCCCGCCAGCGGTCAGAACTCACACAATCACGGTCACGGCCACGGCAATCACGCGCATCCGAAAATCGACTACGCTGTCGGCGTGTCCGAGATCAAGAAGGTCGGCACGCAGGTCAAGCAGGGCGAGCCGCTGATGATGATTCACTACAACGACGAGGCGAAGCTCGAGCAGGCGCTCGAATACTTCAAGAACGCCTACCGTCTCGCGCCGAAGCGCCCGACCCCGCCGCCGCTCATCGTCGAGCGCGTGGCGTAAGTTCCGCGAGCGACACCCTGCCGCACTCTCAGGCCGACCGGTTCTCCGGTCGGCCTTGTTTTTGGCGCGAACCGGTCGCGTCGCGCTGCTCTCGCGCTCAGCCGAAACAGGCCGTCCACCTCTGGCGAAGCCTTCCGCGAAAGGCGTAGCCCAGCGAGACTGCGGTGACCACCGCGGCGATCGCCAGATCGCCGGGAGGCAAGGGCGCGAGCGACGCGGCCCACGCGTTTTGCAGCGCCGCCCACCGGTCGTCGATCGCGTCCGGAAACGCCGCCCAACCGCCGTGGGCGGCGATGCGCACCAAGGCGAGTGAAACACCGACGCTGGCGGCGGCGAGGCATACTCTGGCGCGCGTGCGGGAAGGCGGCGGCGGCAACGTGGCGAGCACGCGGGCCGTGAAACCGTCGTCCGGCAACGGCGCGAGCGGTTGCCGGAGAAACTGCTCGAGGCGCGCGTCTTCAGGATCGCGGGAGGGCGAGGCGTTCAGGTTTGCGGGTTCCATGCGGAGAGATGTTGACGGAGTTTGTCCTTCGCGCGGGCCAGGTGAGTCTTGACCGTGCCAAGTGGCCATTCGAGCAGCACGGCGATTTCGCTGTGCGCGAGACCGCGCTGATAACCGAGATGAATCGCGAGCTGTTCGTCGGCGGAAAGTCCGGCGAGCGCCGCGGCGAGGTCCGTCCGCAGGTCAACGAGACGGTCCGTCGATGCCTGGCTCGCGCCGGCGGTGTGTTCGGTGAATTCCACGGTGTCGCGCTGCCGCCGGCGGTGATTGCGCCAGTGGTTGTGGGCGATGCCCAGGAGCCAGGTGGAGAATTGCGCCTGCCCGTGAAAGCGGGCGAGCGAACGGTGCGCCTGCAGAAACGTTTCCTGCGCGAGGTCGTCGGCGAGCGCGGCGTCGCCGCGCGTGAGATGACGCAGGAACTGCCGGACGGCGGACTGATGACGCTGCACCAGTTCGCCGAAGGCCATGCGATCGTCGTCGAGCAGGGATCGCGCGATCAACTGCGCATCCGAGGTCACGCGTGCGGCGGCCGGTCCGCGTCGCGCGATTGTTTGCGGGCCGCAAGGGTGCGAATCAGGGCGAAGATCAGTAGAGCCACGCCGATGAAGCCGGGGACGAGGCCGACATAGGCGAGACTGGGGCCGACGAGTGCGCCGAGGAAGACGTAGAGTGACGCTCCGACGGCGAGGAGAATGAGGCCGCTGCGAAAATCGCTGTCCTCGGAATCCTTGCGGTCGCCGGCATTCGGTCCGGGATCGTCGGGCAGCGCGGGGAGCGGCTGGCCTTTCTCGAGGGCGATCCGCGCGGTCTCGTGCCAGAGTTCCTGGCGGCGGTGGTGAAAATACATGCCGAGCGCACCGAAGAGCGCGACGAAAGCCAGGCCGGCGAGACCGAAGATCAGGCCGACGTGCAGACCGGAGAGGGTGGCGAAGAAGAGGCAGTTCATGGCGGAAGGAGTTCGTCGGTGAGTGTCGCGGCGCGGGCGTTTGGATTCAGCGGCGCTAAAAAAATTGCGCGGGGGGCGGGGCTGCGCCCAATTAGCCCGATGCCTGACGTGCCGTCCACGGAGAAACCCAGCAAGGCGCCGCTCGCGCCGATCGACCGCTCGACGTGGCCGAAGCCTTGGGCGCAGCTGAAGTATTTCACGTTCCAACCGGCGATTTTTCCGCGCCTGCTCGGACAGGTTTCGTCGGACGCGCGGCCGGGCGATTTCGTCAACGTCTACGACAAGAACGGGAATCTGACTGGTGGCGGGCTCTACAATCCGCGGGCGAAGATCCCGCTGCGCGTCGTCGCGCATTCGACGGAGCCGGTGAACGAAACCTATTTCGAAACCGCGATCCGGCGCGCGGTGGAGTTGCGGCGCACGCTGTTCAAGCTGGACGAGACGACCGACGCGTATCGCTTGATCAACTCCGATGGCGACGGCTTGAGCGGGCTGACGATCGATCGCTATGGCGACACGTTGCTCTGCGAAGTTTACTCGCTCGGCATCGCGCAACGCCTGCCGCAGTGGCTGCGGTTGCTGCACGAACTCGCGGGCACGAAGTTCGCGCGCGTGCAGGTCGACCATGATCTCGGCAGCCTCGAAGGCATCAAGCCGTCGACCTTCAAGGAAACGAACGCCGCGGCGCCGAGGCTCGTGAAGATTCGCGAGCACAGCATTCGCTACGAGGTCGACTTTGCCGAGGGCCACAAGACCGGTTTCTTTTGCGACCAGCGCGAAAACCGGCGGGCGTTTGCGCGGTTCACAAAAGACGCGCGCGTGCTCGACCTCTGCTGCTACACCGGCGGATTTTCGCTCAACGCCAAGATCGCCGGTGGCGCCGCGGACGTGACGAGCGTCGACCTCGACGAGGCCGCGATTGCGCAGGCCAAGCGCAACGCCAACCTCAACCAGGCCCGGTTGAAGTTCGTACACGCCGACGCCTTTGCCTACGCGCGCCAGATGCAGCAGAACGGGGAAAAATGGGACGTCGTGATGCTCGATCCGCCGAAGTTCATCTTCACGCGCGACGAGGGCGGGAACTGGGAGGGCCGGCAGAAATACGAGGACCTGAACCTTCTCGCGATCTCGCTGGTGAAACCCGGCGGGATCTTTGTGACGTGCTCGTGCTCCGGGCTGCTGTCGCTCGAGGATTTCGAGGCGCACGTGATCAAGGCCGCGCACCGGCAGAACCGCCGGCTGCAGTTTTTCGAGCGCACAGGCCCGGGGGCGGATCATCCCGTGTATTCGAACTGCTTGGACAGCCGTTACCTCAAGGTGCTTTGGGCGCGCGTGGTCTGAGCCGCCGCGCGAGCTTCTCGAGCAGCCGGTCGCGGAAATATCCGGCGTCCCGCGCGGTGAAGGCGCTCACCATCTTGCACTTCGCCGGTCCCTGGAAATGGATGGTTTTGAGGCGCACCCTTTCCCCGGTGTCGGACCGCTCGGCGTAGGGCTGCCGGTCGCTCCAGAAAAGCTGTTTGTAGCCATCGCGCATCCGGAAACCGTCGCTGGAGCGGAGGACGTTGTCGTAGACCGCCCCCTCGTGACAGGCGCCGAGGTCGAGCGTGGACAGCGAGTTGGCCTCCACGAACGTATGCAGCGCGTGCATGTCGGACATTGCCGTCTCGGCGGTTTTGTCGGTCCATTCCCGATAGAGCTGCGCGAGCGAGGCCTTTTCCGTGGTGAAGAGATGCGTGATCCGTTCGCAGAAGGCGCCGACGATTTCCGGTTTCGGTATCAGCATCGAGAATACGCCCTGATAGCCCACGATTCCGAGATCCCAGTTCCCCGGCCGCTGGAAGTCCCGAAACAGGTTGTCGTAAACCAGGACGTCGGAGTCCAGGTGGATGGCGCGCTCGGGCCGGTGTCGCCTCAGAAACTGGTCGATCACGAACCAGCGCTGGAAACAGAACCTTTCGAACTTCGGTTCATTGCAGCTGAAGTGTTCGTAGACGCCTTCAAAAGCCTGGGCGGTGCTCCAATAACTGGAGATCGGATGAATTTCTGCATATCGCCGCAGGGCCGGCTGCGGACGATCGGTGATCATCACGATGCGTGCCTTCGGGTGCCAGGCACGGGCTTGCTTGATGGCGTAGTAGAGATACCAGCTCTCGCCGCGATGAACGAAGAGCAACATGTCGCTCATAACCGCGCCATGTTATTGCAAAAGGGAGCGGGACCGAGGAAATCCCACCCGTTCCGGGAAAAGCGCAGCCTCCCCTCAGGGCGTCGGCTCAGGCTCGGCGACGTGGGAAAAGAGCGTGGCGACGCCGGATTATGCGGAGCGGAGGAGGGTTTTCCGCGCGGGTGACGCCGCAGTGGCCGATCGTTCGTGATGGACAAGGCCTCGACGGACCGGAGCATAATCGGACACACACATGGAATACCTGAGTCACTTGTTTGCGCAGAACGTCGCCTGGGCCGAATCGATCAAGCAGAGAGACCCGGAATTTTTTCAGAAGCTCTCCCGCCAGCAGACGCCGGAGTATCTTTGGATCGGTTGTTCCGACAGCCGCGTGCCGGCCAACGAAATCATCGGCCTGTTGCCGGGCGAGGTGTTCGTTCATCGCAACATCGCGAACGTCGTCCTGCATTCGGATCTGAATTGCCTGAGCGTGATCCAGTTCGCCGTCGATGTGCTGAAAGTGAAACACATCATGGTCGTCGGCCACTACGGCTGCGGTGGCGTGCAGGCGGCGCTTAAGTGCCAGCGGGTCGGGCTCGCGGACAACTGGCTGCGGCACGTGGAGGATGTGAAACAGAAGCACGAGCGCTGCCTCTGCGCGCTCCCGAACGACAACGTGCGCGTCGACCGTCTCGGCGAGCTCAACGTTGTCGAGCAGGTCCTGAACGTCTGCCACACCACTATCGTGCAGGACGCGTGGGCGCGCGGGCAGTCGCTCGCAGTGCACGGCTGGATCTACGGGATCCGCGATGGCTTGCTGCGGGATTTGAACTGCACAGCGGCCAGCTCGGAACGGGCGACCATCGCCTACGAGCGGGCGGTCGCCGCGCTGCAGTAAAGCAAAAGCCCGCGGCGAATCGCGGGCTTGGTTTTGAAAAACGCTTTCTGCCGGTGGACCGGCGGACGCTCAGACGCGGCCGAGGTAGCTCGCGTCGGCCGTGCTGATCTTGATGATCTCGCCTTCCTTGATGAAGAGCGGGACCTGCACGACGAGACCGGTTTCGAGCTTGGCGGGCTTCTGCACGTTGCTCGCCGTGTCGCCCTTCACGCCGTCGGCGGACTCCACCACCTTCAACGCCACCGTCGAGGGCAGATCGATCGAGAGCGGGCGCTCGTCGACGAAGAGGACGTCCACTTTGCCGCCCGGAGTGAGATAGCTCACCGTCTCGCCCAGCGTTTGGGCGGTGAGCTCGATCTGCTCGAAGGTGTCCGGATCCATGAACGCATACGTGTCGCGGTCCGCGTAGCTGAACTCGAGTGTCTTCTTCTCGGTCGGCATCACCTCGATGGTGTCCGTCGAGGCGAAGCGCTGGTCGAGCGCCTTGCCGTAGCGGAGATTGCGCATCTTGATCTGGACGAACGCGCGGAGGTTGCCCGGGGTGCGGTGCTGCGTCTCCATGACGAGGTGCGGCTCGCCATTGTATTTAATCACTTGGCCTTTGCGGATGTCGTTGGCTGCGGGCATACGGGTGTTCTGTTGGGAGGAAGGGTCGAGAGTGAGGAAACCGCTTTGCGGGTGTCAAGGCCGCGGGCAGGACGGTCCGGATTGAGCCTGACACCGCGGTCTTGCCAGCGGACTGCCACATCCGCGCTTGCGCTGCTGCGCGGGGCTTTCCGACACTGATTCACTCATGAAGCAACGCACTCTCGCGCGCGAAGTCACCATCCAGGGCAACGCGCTGCACACCGGCGAGGCCGTCACTTTGACGATGAAACCCGCGCCGGCGGACCACGGCATCGTCTTCCAGCGCACCGACCTGAGCGGCGCTCCGACGCTGCGTCCGCGCGTCGATCAGGTGACGGATCTGGTCCGCGCCACAACGATTCAGGAGGGGCACGCGAAGATCCACACGGTGGAACACGTGCTGAGCGCGTTGCACGGCTGCGGCATCGACAATATCCTCATCGAAATGAACGCCTCGGAGCCGCCGATCATGGACGGTTCGTCGCGGCCGTTCGTGAACATGATCCTGCAGGGCGAGCCGGTGGAGCAGGACAAGGAACGCGAATATTTCGAACTCGAGGCGCCCGTGTCCGTCACGCGCGGCAACTCGTCGATCATCGCGCTGCCGAGCGACACGCTGAAAATTTCGTGCACGTCGGCCGACGACCGCGGCATCCACACGCAGCACCTTTCGCTCACGATCGATCCCGAGGTCTACATGACCCAGATCGCGGCGGCGCGGACCTTCACGATTTACGAGGACATCGAGGAGCTGCTGAAGCTCGGCAAGATCAAGGGCGGCTCGCTCGACTGCGCGGTCGTGATCCGTGGCGACAAGATCATCTCGAAGGAGCCGCTGCGCTTCAAAGACGAGTTCGTCCGTCACAAGATTCTGGATATCATCGGTGACGTCATGCTCCTCGGCCTGCCGTTGAAGGCGCACATCGTCGCCACGCGGCCCGGTCACGCGATCAACGCCGATCTCACGAAAGCGCTTTTCGAGAAATTGCAGGAACGCAGAAAAGGCGGCGCGAAGAAGAAGGCCGCGCCGGCGCCGAAGGCGCTGCAGCCCGGCGAGACCTCGCTCGAGATCAAGCGGATCCTCGACATGATGCCGCACCGGTATCCGTTTCTTTTGGTTGATCGCGTGATCGAGTTCATCGGCACGGAGGAGCTCGTCGCCATCAAGAACGTCACGATCAACGAGCCGTTTTTTCAGGGCCATTATCCGGGCGATCCGGTGATGCCGGGCGTGCTGCAGATCGAGTCGATGGCGCAGGCGTCGGGCATCCTGCTCCTGCGCATGGCGACGGGCGAGGGGCGCACGCCGTTTCTGATGAGCGTCGACAAGGTGAAATTCCGCCGGCCGGTCCGGCCCGGCGATCAGCTCGTGATCAACTGCAAGCTCGTCAAGGTGCGCGGCAACAAGCTCGCGGTCGCCGAGGCGACCTGCACCGTCGGCGGCAACGTCGTCTCCTCGGCCGAACTGATGTTTGCGGTCGTGGAAAACGGCGACCAAGCCTGAGCGCCATGTCCGGCCTCATCCATCCCACCGCCATCGTCGAGCCTGGCGCGCAACTCGCCGCGGACGTCGAGATCGGCGCCTACGCGTTCGTCGGGGCAGGCGTGACCCTCGGCGCCGGCACGCGGCTGCATCATCACGCGACGGTCGAGGGCAACACCGTGCTCGGCGAGCGCTGCGAGATCTTTCCGTATGCGTGCATCGGCGGAAAAACGCAGGACCTGAAATACAAGGGCGGCAATCCCGGTGTGCGCATCGGCGACCGCAATGTGTTTCGCGAGTTCTCGAGCGTGCACGCGGCGACCTTCGACGGACAGTTCACGACGGTCGGTTCGGACAACACGATTCTGGCGTATTGCCACATCGCGCACGACTGCGTCGTGGGAAATCGCGTGATCATGAGCAACTACGCCGGGCTCGCGGGTCACGTGATCGTCGAGGATCACGTGCTGATCGGCGCCTATGGCGGCGTGCATCAGTTCTGCCGGCTCGGCACCCACGCGATGCTCTCGGCGTGCTCGAAACTGGTCCACGATTTGCCGCCGTATTTCATCGCCGACGGCGCGCCGGCGACGGTGCGGACCTTCAACAAAATCGGTCTCGAGCGCAGCGGCTTCACGCCCGAACAGATCGATCGCGTGAAGCAGGTTTTCCGGATCCTGTATCGCGACGGCTTGAACCGCACACAGGCGATGGAGCGGCTCGGCGCGCACGAGCACGCGGCGACGGCGGAGTTTCAGCGGCTGATCACGTTCGCGAAAGCGAGCGAGCGCGGACTGGCGCCCGGCGTCTGACGTTTACCCGCTGAAGGGAAAGCCCGCGAAACCCACGAGCGACACGGAAACGAAAAACGGCTCCTTCGGTGTCGTTCGCGGGTTCCGTGGGCAACTGGCTCGTCACTTCTTTTTGTAAACCGTCGCCGGATCGAAAAGCCGTTCGGCGGTGAACTGGAGCTTGAGCGACGGATCGTCGAGATCGGCGAGCCGGCGATAGAAACAGGACTTGTAGCCGTTGTGGCAGGAGGCGTTGGCCGCGCCGGTCTGCTCGACCTTGATCAACAGCACGTCCTGATCGCAGTCGGTCCGCAGCTCGCGCACGAGCTGCACGTTGCCCGACTCCTCGCCCTTGATCCAAAGCTTGTTGCGGGAGCGGCTCCAATAGGTGGCCTTTTTCGAACGCAAGGTGTGCGCGAGCGATTCCGCATTCATGAAGGCGAACATCAGCACCTCGCCCGAATGCACATCCTGCGTGATGCAGGGAATCAGACCGTCGGGGCCGAACTTGGGCTGCAGGGTCGTGCCCAGTTCGATCTCGGCGGTGGTGGTGCGCGCGGGGAAGACGTAGGTGCTCATGGATGTTCGATGGGTTGTGCCTGAAGGCAGGCGCACCAGCGTCACAGTTCGGTCCGCTGCGTGCAAGCCGGCACGTCGGCGTGGGGTGCCCGTTCGGGCTGTCTGCAAAGGGGGGGGCTCCTGACCCCGCCGGTTGATTGCCGCATTCCGCGCGCCCCGCGGGGGCGGGAGACTCCGCCTTACAGCCTAGCCGCGCAGACGCACAAACCATGGCGGCCGACTCTCAGGTCGGATTCGCCAGCTTCCGCAAGTAATCGTAGCTGTAGAGGCCGGTGCGGTGACCGTCGCTGAAGTCGAAGCGGATCGCGTAGTTGCCCACGCGCTCCCAACCGGTGACGCGCACGCCGGGGAACGCGCGCGGACCGTGTCCGCCGTATTGCTGCCCGAAGATGTCGCGCTCGCCCTGCGTCTCCGCGCTGGGGGACGCGGCGCGCAACTGCTCGGAAGTGAAATACGTCTCGGCGCCATCCTCCCAGCGAATCGCGATTTCGTCGCCGATCATTTGAATGTCCACGGGCTGGTGCATGCCGGAGGAGTGGGCAAACGCGCGCGGATTTCAACCTCCGGATGACCTATCAGGTTGTCTACCGGCGCGGTTTCGGGGACCGACTATGTGGGCGGGGCCGTTGCGAAGATGGCTTTCGCTTGTCAGTTACACCTATGAAGCGCGCTGACGATCAGACTTCGCTGCCTCACATCGTCGTGGTTGGAGCCGGTTTCGCCGGACTGACCTTCTGCCGGAAATTCCCTCCGGGGCTGGCGCGGATCACGATGATCGATCGGCAGAATCACCACCTTTTCCAGCCGCTGCTGTATCAGGTCGCCACGGCCGGCTTGTCCGCCGTGGATATCGCGCAACCGATCCGTTCGATCCTGCGCCGCCAGTCGCGGCTTGAAGTGATGATGGCGGAGGTCAGCGGACTCGACCTGGATGCAAAAATCGTGCGCGTCCGTAACGAGGCCGCCGGACTCGAGGACCGCGAATTGAAATACGACTACCTGGTTCTGGCCGTGGGGGGAGTGACGAGCTACTTCGGGCGCGACGACTGGGCGGCGTTTGCGCCGGGCTTGAAATCGCTCGACGACGCCTTGCTGATCCGTCGCAAGATCCTGCTCGCCTTCGAGCGCGCGGAGATGGAGCGAGACGAGCAGAAGCGACTCGAACTGATGACGATCCTGGTCGTCGGCGGTGGGCCGACCGGCGTGGAGTTGGCGGGCACGTTCGCCGAGCTCGCGCGCACGGTGCTCGTGCGGGACTTCGACCGGATCGATCCGCGGCGCTCGCGGATCATTCTCGTGGAAGGCGGCGACCGGGTGTTGGGCACGTTTCCGAAGGATTTGTCGGAGAGCGCGGAGCGGCAGCTGCGTCGACTGGGCGTCGACGTCCGGAAAGGCGTGCGGGTGCAGGCGATCCGCGAGGGCGAGGTGGAGTTGAGCGACGGCGAAATCGTGCGGGCGGCCAACATCATCTGGGGCGCGGGCGTGTCGGCTTCGCCGCTCACGCGACAGCTCGGCGTGGAGCTCGACCGCGCCGGACGCGTGAAGATCGAGCCCGACCTCAGTGTGCCGGGCCGGCCGGAGGTGTTCGCGCTCGGCGACATGGCCACGCTGGTCGACCGCAACGGCACCTTGGTGCCGGGCGTGTCGCCGGCGGCGATCCAGATGGGTGAGCATACGGCGAAGCTCATCGCGCAGGAGTTGCGCGCGGGCCGGCGTTCGCCGGCCAAAGGCATGGGCACGCCGCAACGCGAGGCGTTCGCCTACTGGGACAAGGGGACGATGGCGACGATCGGCCGCTCCAAGGCTGTGGCGCAGATGGGCCGCTGGCACTTCAGCGGTTATCCCGCGTGGATCGCCTGGCTGTTCGTGCACCTCGTGTTCCTGGTCGGCTTCCGGAACCGGCTCTCGGTGTTCATCACCTGGGTGTATTCGTATCTTACCTACAAACGCGGTGCGCGGATCATCACCGGCGCGTTCGGCGGGCCGCCGGCGGGATCGGCCTGATGCGGCCTCAGCCGCGGCGCGCGCGGACGACCCGGTAGAAATTCTCGTAACGCGACACGATCGTGTCGGCGGAGAACGCGGTGCGCGCCTTTTCCCGCGCTGCGGCGCCGAGCCGGACGCGCAGCGGATCGTCGGCGAGCAGGCGCTCCACCGACCGCGCGAGATCGTCGGGCTGCGCCGACCGCACGAGCAGGCCGTTTTCCTCGTGATCGATCACCTCGGGGATGCCGCCCACCGCGGTGCTGACGCTCGGGCAGCCGAACGCCATCGCCTCGAGAATGCTGAGACAAAAGCTTTCCGAGTCCGACGTGAACAGCGCGAGGTCCGCGGCGTTCAGGTAGTCCTCGATCTCGAACACGTTTTGCCGGACGAGGATCTTGTCGGCGAGGCCGAGCCGGCGGACGTCGGCGTCGAAGCGGGAAAAGTCGCCTCCCGCGAGCACGAGCAGCTTGAACGGGCGGGGGCTTTGCACGCGCGCGATCGTCTCGAGCAGCCGGTCGATGCGTTTCACCGGCCGCAGATTCGAAAGGTGCAGGATGATCGCCTCGTCCTGCAGACCGAGCTCGCGCCGGATGGCGTCGGGCGAACGCGTGACCGGCCGGGGCGAAAAGAAATTATGGATCACCTCGATCGGGCAGCCGGGGCCGAGCACGCGATGCGTTTCCTGTTCGAGATAGCGGGAAACGGCCGTCACCGCGTCGGAGCGACCCAGGGCGTGGCGCACGGCGGGCCCGTAGCCGGGATCGGCGCCGAGCAGCGTCGTGTCGGTGCCATGCAGCGTGGTGATGAGACTCGGCCGCTTTGCCGGCGGCAGCATCTCGAGCGCGAGGATCGCCGCGGTCGCGTGCGGCACCGCATAGTGAACGTGGAGAATGTCGAGGCTGTGGGTGTCGCTCACCTCGGCCATCTTCACCGACAGCGGCAGGGTGTAGTCGGGATACTTGAACAGATCGTAGCCGTTGATGACGACCTCGTGAAACGCGATGTGCGGGACATCCGCGGAAATGCGAAACGGCCGCTCGTAACTGATGAAGTGCACCGTGTGTCCCCGCCGCGCGAGCTCCTCGCCCAACGCGGAGGCGAGGATCCCGCTGCCGCCGACGGACGGATAACAGGTGATGCCGATGTTGAGCGGAGCGGGAGACATGTTGCGCAAGACGGGAACCGGGAACGACACGAAGGGCTTTCGTGTGATTCGTGAAATTCGCGATTATTCCGCGATCAGAAAACGCGGGCGGCCTGGGTGAGGGAGGCGAGCGACCCGAGCAGGAGCGAATCGTTCGGCCAGAGCGGAATCGCGTGTGAAACCCCGGCGCGCAAGCCGTTCAGATGGGCACGCGTGAGTTGAAGCTCGCCGTAGTCGCGCGTTTTCTGCTGCGAGCGGTGCGCGGCCATCGCGGCGGTCCAGGCCTCCAGCACGGCGGGAGCGGAAACGTCGATCATCAGCGGCAGCTGCTCGTGCGGCTCGGCTTCGGGCGTGACCGCGTAATAGAGCAGGTGAGCGATGGCGTGAGAGTTGAGAGCGCGTAGTTCTGCCAATCCGCCGTAGCGCGCGAGTCGCGCCGCGTCGCGCACGAGACGCCCGAGACGCCAGTGATCGGGGTGCTGGTTTTCGATCAGCGAGGGCGCGAGCACGAGGGACGGGCGCAGCCGGCGGAGCAGCCGCGCGAGCTTGATCGCGTGTGCGGCTTTCACCTCGAGGTGCGCATCGCCGTCGAGCTTGAGAAACTCGATCGTCGCTCCGAGGCGCGCTGCGGCCTGCAGGGCTTCCTTCCGGCGGATCGCGGGCGTGCCGTTTGAGCCGGCCTCGCCGAGCGAGCAGACGACGAAGTGCACCGGCCGGCCGGACTGCGTCTCGCGGGCGACGACTCCGCCGCAGCCGAACTCGATGTCGTCGGGATGCGCGCCGAACGCGAGGATCGGCGCGGGTTTACTCGGTGTAGGCTTCATCGGAACGATCGATGGGGTCGCGGTTGACGAACACGATCTCGGGCGCGTCGGCTTTGTTCAAATAAGCCTGTTCCCCCGCGCCGCAAACATAGTGCGTGCAGCGAACCACGGACTGCATCCAGCGCAGGCGCGTATCGCGTGCCGGCGAGATCTGCGCTTTCGAGAACGTTTGCGGGGGCAGCACGGTGAAATGTTCGCCGCCCTCGTGCAGCTTCAAGGCGCCGTCGCTCCAGCGGGCGCGCACGATCTCACCCTCGTGCGGCACGTCGACGAAGAAGTCGGCAAGGTCGCAGGCGGCGGTGCGGACCGCGGGATCGCTGGAGCGCACCAGACGCACGCCCTCGAGCAGGCCCAGGCGGCGATACATCTCGAGACAGAAATCGGCAACGGTCGTGGCGGGATTGGTTTTCACCGCTTCGATCAACGGTGCCGGCACATAGGCGCCGAGCTGGCGCGCGGTGGTCTCGCGCCAGCCGGCTGGAATGCGTTTCAGATGCAACGGGGAAAACCGGCGCTGCAGCTTGTTCTCGAACGCGAAGTTCATCGCGAACGGCTCCCCGCTCTTGCGGTGGCGAAGAATGGTCTGCGTCTCGCGCGGATCGTGGTCGCTGTCGTGCACGAAAAACACGACCTCGCCGCCGATCTCCTTTTGCAGCCGGCGCGCGGTGACGATCTTCGCGTAAAGAAAGCGCCGCGGAAAAAAGCCGCACGGCTGCTGGCCGAAACAGATGACGGGCGCGCTCATGAACGTTTGCCGGGCAGGACGGACTGCAGCGCGAACGCGAAGAACACGCACGCGGCGCAACCGATCACGTTATACCACAGATAGGAGATCGAGAGGCTCGCATAGAGGACGAACACGAGCGTCTGCGCGGCGGCGGCGCCCCAGAACGCCGCGGTGCCGCCGATGCGCTTGAGGAAGAACGCGACCAGAAACAGTCCGAGCACGACCCCGTAGAAGATCGAGCCGAGGATGTTGATCGCCTGGATCAGGTTCTCCACGAGATTCGCGAACAGGGCGAAGGCGATCGCGATCGCGCCCCACAGGGTCGTCAGCCATTTCGACGCCGACACGTAGTGGCGGTCGGTTTCGCCGGGGCGGAAGGCCGCGCGATAAAAATCCACGGCCGTCGTCGACCCTAGCGCGACGAGCTCGGACGACAGCGACGAAACCGCCGCGCAGAGGATCAGCGCCATCAACAGCCCGATCACGCCGTGCGGCATGTGATCGAGCACGAAACGGATGAAGACGTAATCGGCGTCGTTCGTCGGTGCGGTGGGATCGCTCGCGGCGAGCGCCTGCCGCGCCTCGTGGCGCACCTGCTCGGTTTCGCGGTGCGTCGCGAGCACGGCGGATTTCGCGGCGGCCGCCCCGGCGGCGTCACCGTTGCGCTCGGCCGCGAGCCAGGCTTCGAGCTGCGGCCGCTTCTGCTCCGCGACGCGCGCGAAGTCGCGCTCGATCGTCTGGAAGCGCGCGCCGTCCGCGCCTTGCGCATGCGCCTGCCAGGTCGCGGTGTTGAAGAAGACGGGCGGACTTTGAAATTGGTAGAAAACGAACACCAGGGCCCCGAGCAGCAGGACGAAGAACTGCATCGGAATCTTGAATACGGCGTTGAACATCAACCCGAGCCGGCTTTCGCGCAGCGAACTGCCGGCCAGATAACGGCCCACCTGCGACTGGTCGGTGCCGAAATACGACAACGAGAGAAACAGTCCGCCGAGCAGGCCGGTCCAGAGCGTGTAGCGCCGGTCGGGATCGAAGCTGAAATCGACCGCCTGCAACTTGCCGAAACCGCCGGCGATCGTGAGCGCCTCGCCGAGGCCCACCGGCAGGCGCTGCAATACGACGAGGAACGCGACCAGCAGACCGCCCAGGATCACGGCCATCTGCCATTTTTGCGTGACGCTTACGGCTTCGTTGCCGCCGATGGCGGTGTAGGCGACGACGAACACGCCGATCGCCACGATCGTCACGTCCTGCGACCAACCCAACACGGTTGAAAGAATGATCGCCGGGGCGTAGATCGTGATGCCCGACGCGAGCCCGCGCTGGAGGAGAAACAGCGCGGCGCCGAGCAGCCGTGTTTTTCGATCGAAGCGGTGGCCGAGGTATTCGTAGGCCGTGTGAACCTTGAGCCGGCGGTAGATGGGAAGGAACACCGCGGCGACGATGATCAGCGCGAGCGGCAGCCCGAAGTAGTTCTGCACGAACGCGAGTCCGTTTTCATACGCCTGGCCGGGCGTGGACAGGAACGTCACCGCGCTCGCTTGCGTGGCCATGACGCCCAGACCGATCGTGCCCCAGCCGGTGGCGCGGTTGCCGTGCAAATACTCCGCGAAGTCGCGCGGGCTGCGCGAACGCCACACCCCGTAGACGCCGATGCTCAGCATCGTCGCGAGCAGAACCGCGTAGTCGATCCAGCTCATGCGGCGAACGCGCGGGTAAACCAGGTCAGCAGACCGACGGTGGCGACGAAGCCGGCGAGCACGACGAGATAGACATGCGACCACCGCCTCAAGCCGGGCACTTGCGGATCATCCGTTTCGGTCGAAGGGGGGACTTGGGACATGCTGGAAACAAGACGCACTCGGCGCGGGAACGATGCGCCCGTCGTGGCGGAATCGGGGAAGCTATTTTCCAAGCGAGAGCAGATTCGCGAACAACCGGTAGGCACCGGGAACGCCCGCGGGCAATTCGCGGAACCAGGAGAGGCTCGTGTAAACGATGTGGCCGCGGCCGTGCTTCGCGACGAGGAGCGTGCCCTCCAGCGGAGACTCGCCGGGATCGTTCATGGCGAGCAGCGGCGTGAATTGCGCACCCCAGCTTTTCGGGACGAAACGCGCCCGTTCCTGCATCCAGCCCGTGAAATCGGCGGCGGTGATGCGATTAGGCGTCGTGAACGCCGCGTGACCGGGCGCGAGCAGCGTGACCGGCGCGTCGGCATTCGTGATGCGCTCGCGCGAGAGCTCGAGAGGATAGGGCGCGAAGCGCTGGCTCGCGAGGCCGTTCGAGGTGTTGTATTGCACGATCAACGTGCCGCCGCGTTCGGCGTAGGCGAAAAGCGCCGGCATCAACGCGTCGAGATCGCCGCGAACGTTGAACGCGCGCACGCCGAGCACGATGGCGTCGAAGCGTTGGAGCCTATCCGCCGCGACCTCGGCGGATCCGAGCGGCGTCACGGTGCAGCCCAGGCGGGCGAGACTTTCAGCGACGAGATCGCCGGCGCCGGGGAGATAGCCGATGGCGCGCGCGCGCGTAGCGACTTCGAGACTGACCGCGTGCAGGACCGCCGGTCGCTGCAGTAGCTGCACCGGAATGTGCGGATAGCGAATTTCGCTGCGGCCGCGGTCATAGCTGCGATCGCCGATGGTCGCTCGTGCGACGAACCGCGCGCTGCCCGTGGCGGCGGGCGCGGTGATTTGAAACGCGGCGACCGCGCGGTCGCCGACCTCGTTGAGCTGAAACGCCTGCTGCGTCGGTGCGATCCGCCAGCCGGCAGGACTTTCCAGCCGCAATTCGCCGGCGGTGTGGGCGCGCGCGGCGGAGAGTTCGACGGACACCGTCCTGGTTTCGCCCGGCGCGAACAGCGCGAGCTCGTCGCTCCAGGCGACCGAAATCGGCGCGATCGCTTCGAGCGGCCGGCGCACCTCGCCGTTCACCGGATCGGTGATCACCTGCACGGGCTCGTCGCGGACCACGAGGGTCTGTCCGCCGACATCGAAGACAAACTCGACCGGGAACGCCGGCGGGTTTTCGGCGCGTCCGATCAGCGCCGCGTCGGCCACTTCGAACATTCCCTCCGTTCCGTCTCCACGAAGCCAATACGGCTGCGTGAGCGGCGTGCTCACCGGCAGTTCGACGGCGGACTCGCGGCTTGCGGCCGCGTCGGGCGGAAGCTCGGGAAACGCGCCGCCGAGTTCGCGGTGTTGCGCGGGATAACGCACGCCGATCCAGCGCACCGGCACGCCCGTGCGGACGATCGCGGTGTGGCGCAGACGCAGCGTTTCGCCGGGCACGACTTGCGCGTTGGGCAGCGTCGTCTCGACGTGCAGTCCGAGACACGCCTGCAGGAGGTGATCGAGTTGCGCGCGTTTGTCAGCGAGGAGCGGGTGCTCTTGCAGCGCACTCATCTCGCGACGGATCGCGAGCAGAGCGGGCACGCTTTTCTCCGGGTGAAGCGGATCGAAGTTAGCGAGGACTTCGTCGCACCGCGTCGCGAGGCCGGCGCCGCCGGGGATGCGCGCCCAGGTCGGCTCGACGCCGTCCATGATGTCGTGCCCGGCCGGCTCGCCGGCGAGCAGCGTGAAGTTCTCGAAGGCGCGACCGCGTGTGCCAGTCCGGCCTTCGCCCTGACTCTTGTGCATCGAGCGTCCGCGCGCGCCGATTTCGCCGAACGATTCGCCCAGCAGCGGATCGTAGCCGCCGGCGTCGAGTTGAACGACACCCGGGCCGGCCGGGCCGGTGCCGGACGGCGACCAGCTGTTCCAGAGCACGCGCTTCGGCTGCCACGGCGGCAGGTGGCCGAGTTGTTCGGGAAACGCCTTGGGATCGCCGGCGAGCTTGAAGGCTTCAAGGGTGAGAATCGCGGACGCGGTGTGATGGCCGTGCGTGCCGCCCGGCACCGGCGAGAAACGCGTGACGATCACGTCGGGTCGAAACGTGCGGATGACGCGCACGATGTCGGCCACGACTTCGTCGCGATGCCAGCGCCGCAGCGTGTCGGCGGCGTCTTTCGAAAATCCGAAATCGCGCGCGCGGGAAAAGAATTGCTGTGCGCCGTCGATGCGGCGGGCGGCGAGCAGTTCCTGGGTGCGAATGACGCCGAGCGGGTCGCCCAGCTCGGGACCGATGAGGTTCTGACCGCCGTCGCCGCGCGTGAGCGACAGATAAGCCATGCGCAAGGCGCGGCCGCGGGCGAGATAGGGCAGGAGCCGGTTGTTTTCGTCGTCGGGGTGCGCGGCGACGTAGAGCACGCTGCCGAACTCGCGGAAATTGCGCAGTTCCTGCAGCACGTCGCTGGCCGTCATCGGTGACGCGGGCGCGGCGGAAACGGGCGGAAGCGCGGCCGCCACGAGCAGAATGCCCAGCGCGGCCGCGAGCGAGAAGCGACGCATCACCGCAGGCGGGCGATGAGGTTTTCGTTCAAGCGGATGTATTCCTCCTGCACCGCGCCGCCGGCTTTTTTCGCGATCTCGATCGAGCGCTGCGCGGCGGCGATGGCGTCGGCTTTGCGGCCGAGCGCGGCGAGCAGTCGCGCCTTGTGATAAAACACCCAGAAAGCCTGAGGTTGCGCCTGGCTTGCCGCGTCCATCCATTCGGCGGCCTGGTTGAGGTCGATCTGGTGCTCGAAGTAGAAGAGCGCGGCTTGGAAATACGGTTTCTCGGCGCTGTCGGACGCCATCGCCGCTTTGATCTGGGGAACGAGCTTGGCGGCGACGTCCACTTCGAGTTTCAACGGCACGTAGGTGTTCTCCCACGCCAGATAGAGTGTGGCGGATTCGTCGCGCAGGTCGCCGAGACCGATGGTGAACGTTTCCACGAGCTCCGGCGCGGTGCGCGGCTGCGCGGCGATGCGGGCGACATCGTTTTTCGGATCGTAGCTGTAAGCGCCCCAGTCGGACGAATCTTTCGCGAGGATCACCGTCCACTTGTCCTTGGCCGGAATCGAAAACAGCTCGTAGGTGCCGGCAGGAATCTCGGTGCCGTTAAGTTTGACCGGCGTGCTGAAGCTGATCTTCGAGGCGGCGTTCGCGCCCGTCCGCCAGACTTCACCGTAGGGAATCAGTCCGCCGAAAATCTGGCGGCCTTTCACGCCCGGCCGGGAGTAGTCGATCGAGATGTCGGTGAGACCGACGCGCTGTTTCAGCGACGCGGTCGGGCTGGGCGCGGGAAACTCGATCTTGTTCGTCGCCTGCGCCTGCAAGCCGGCGGCAAACGCGAAGGAGAGAAGCACAGGGACAAGGAATCGAACGGTGGACATGGTCATGGTGGAAGGGTGACGGTGCAGCCTCTTGTAAGCGGCTAAAGCCAAAACACAAACGGGAGTCGTCGGATTTTAGGCAAGGCGTCAATGCCGCGGCCGTCGCGGCGATCCGGCTTGGCGGGCGATCACCGGCGGCCCGTCACGCGAGAGCACGATCACCGCCCACGGATGGGTGAGCACCTGGGTCGCGATCGCATCGGGCGGCGGCGCTTTCTCCCGATAGCGGACGACCCGGTGGCCGTCATCGAGGTCGACACCGAGGATTTCGATCGCGTAGCCGCCCGTGCGGCGTTCGCCGAGAAAGAGGGCGGCGGCGATTTCGTTTTCGCCCAGCGGACGCGGCGCCTCGCGGCCGATGTCGCTCCAGAGCCGAAGCCATTCCTCCGGTTGCCGGACGAGGCGCGTGTCCGCCTGCCGGACGTGGCTGTGCGCGCCCTGCCAGAGTTCGCGCCCGGTCTCGGGCGCCGCGCCGCTGTCGGTGCGGCACGCGCCGAACAGCAGGCACGCCAACGCGAGCGGAGAGGCAAGGGAGAGGAGTCTCATGACGCGAGCTGCGTGCGACCGCGGGAGCGGATCGGGGTTTCGCGAAACCTTATCCGCGGCCGGCGTGAAATGCACGGAAAAGCGGGCGGCTGCGCTTCCGGATTTGCGCTCGCCGGTCCGATCCGCTGGATAACCGGCGCATGTCCGCTTCCGTCACGGTCAAAGATCTTCGCAAGCGTTATGGACGCGTGGAGGCGTTGCGCGGAGCGAGCTTCGAGGTGGCGGCGGGCGAGGTGTTCGGATTGCTCGGCCCCAATGGCGCCGGCAAGACCACGACGCTCGAGTGCCTGGTGGGCTTGCGGCAGCCGGACGCAGGCGAGCTTTTCATCGGCGGCACCGACGCGCGGCGCCGGCCGCGGGAGGTGCGGGAAAAAATCGGGGTGGCGCTGCAGAGCACGGCGCTGCCGGATCAGATCACGCCGCGCGAGGCGCTCCGGCTGTTCGGCTCGTATTATAGAGAACGGAGCGAGCCGGCCGTGTTGCTGGAACGCTTCGCGTTGCGCGAAAAGGCGGACGCGCGGTTCGCGTCGTTGTCGGCCGGGCAGCGGCATCGTCTCGGTCTGGCTCTCGCGTTTGTGAACCGGCCGGAGCTGGTCGTCCTGGATGAGCCGACGGCGGGGCTCGATCCGTCGTCGCGGGTGGAACTGCACGCAGAGATCCGGCGCATGAAGGCGGACGGGCACACCGTGCTGCTGGCCACGCACTACCTCGAGGAGGCGGAGCAGCTGTGCGACCGTATCGCGATTGTGGATGCAGGCCGCGTCGTCGCGACCGGCGCTCCCGGCGAACTCATCGCGGCGGCGGCGGCCCGGCACACCGTGAACCTGGTGACGCGGCGGCCGCTGCCGCGAGAAGGCCTGTCTGCGTGCGTGGACCTTGCGGCGATCGGCGGCGAAGGAACGCGGCTCGTTTTCCAAACGACGGAGCCGACCCAGACGGTGGCGGCGCTGCTGGCGTGCGTGACGGACGCCGGGGCGGGATTGGTGGAACTCACGGTGCGGCAGGCGACCTTGGAGGAGGTGTTTCTCAAGCTCACCCGCGCGCGCGACGCCGGAGCGGAAACGACGAACGAAGGAGGAGTGTCGTGAGCGGCTTTTTCCAGCACTTCACGATGTCGCTCCGGCTGCATCGGCGAAACCGCATGGCGCTGGTCTACGGCTATCTGTTTCCGCTGATTTTCCTGGGCGCGTTCTGGGTCCTGTATCGGCACGAGTCCGTGCCGTTGCTGCAGCACATGGGCGAGCTGTTGACGGTGAGCGTGCTGGGCGGCGCGTGTTTCGGGCTGCCGACGACGCTCGTGAGCGAGCGCGAACGCGGGGTCTGGCGACGCTATCGACTGCTGCCGGCAGGCACGTGGAGCGTGGTGCTGAGCACGGTCCTGGCCCGCTACGTCCTGCTGCTGACGGCGGGTTTGCTGCAACTGGGGGTCGCGCTCGCGGTCGGCATGACTCTGCCGGCGCATCCGCTGGACCTGCTGGTCGCGTTTACGTTCGTGGCGGGAGCGTTCATCGGCCTCGGACTCGTGATCGCGATGCTCGCGGACAACGTCCCGGCGGTGCAAGCGCTGGGGCAGTGCATTTTTCTGCCGATGCTGATCATCGGCGGCGTGGCGGTGCCGCTCGCGAGTCTGCCCCCCTGGGCGCAGCACGTCGCGGCGTTTTTCCCGGGACGCTACGCGGTGGAGGCGCTGCAGGCGTGCGTGACGGGTCCGGGATGGAGCGGCGTGCCTTTCGATCTGGCGGCGCTGGCGGTGATCGGCGTCGCCGGTGCGATCGCGGGTGCGAAGCTGTTTCGCTGGGAGTCGGGTCAGCGCTTCGCGGCGGTGCGGGGGAAACCCTGGCTGGCGGCGGCGCTGGCGGGTTGGGCGCTCGTGGGAGCCGCGGCGGAATGGCGCGGCCACGTGGCGCCGGTCGCGGTGGAGGCGGATCGTGCGCGCCTCGCGGCGCCGGCGCAGCAGCCGTGGGAAACGGTGACCGACGACGACGTGGCCCGGCTGGATTTCGCCAACCTGCCGCCGGACTACGGCGTGGTGGCGCCGATCGCGGGCCCGGACGAAAAACCGAGCGAAGACATGGACCGCCAGCTGGCGCAGATCGAAAGCCGGCTGGCCACCTGGCCGGCGGGCCGCGTCGCGGATTTGCGGCAGCGAACGCTGAATCTGCTGTGCCTCGCGGCGCTGCCGGACCTGGTGCAAAATCCGGTCGAGCGATGGATGCCCGGCATCGTGTTCGACCGCCTCGAGCTTTCGATGCCGCGCTGGCAACTGGTGCAGATCCTGACCTGGATCGCCCTGCATCCGGAGGACGGCCAGGTGGTGGTCGATCTCTCGGCGGTCGGTATCCATGGCGTGGGGACGGACGCGGGCGTGCGCGAGCGCGTGCGGTGGTATGCGATCAAATTTGTCGCGCGACTGACCGGGCGGGTGGAACCTTGAAACGCGCATGAACCCCGGTTGGAAAACGCTGCTCCGTTTCAGCCTGATGGTGTTTTTCGTCAGCGTGCTCGTGTGCCTGCCGTTCCTGGTGTGGGGCGAGTCGGTGTTTGTGCCGTTCTTCGACGCTTTTCGCGGACGGACGGGCTGGCTGGTGCTGTTTGCGGTGCTGCTGTTGGGCGCGGACGCGGTGCTGCCGGTGCCCTCGGCGTGGGTGATCATTTTTCTCGCGCAGCAAGCCGGCATCGCGGCGGGGATCGTCGGCGGATCGCTGGGACTGGTGCTGGGCGTGGTGGTGGCGGGCTGGCTCGGCCGCGCCGCGGTGGGCCGGGCGGCGCCGCGTTTTTTTCCGGCGGCGGAGCTCGCCCGGCTGCGGGATTCGCTCGAGCGGCACACGGTGGTCACGCTCGCCTGCCTCCGAAGCGTGCCCGTGCTGGCGGAAACCTCCGTCCTGATCGCGGCGGGGCTGGGCGTGCCGCAGCGGCGGATCTTCCAGGCGACGCTCGTGCCGAATGTGGCGATCGCGACGATTTACGCGGTGGCGGCGGACGATTCGTTCTGGACGGCCGCCGGCGTGTTCCTGGCAACGGTGGCGGCCTCGTATCTCGGATGGCGCGGGGCGATGGGCGTCGCGGGACGGACGGCCTCGCGTTGACCGCGGGACTTGTGCGGAAGGACAGGCTGAAATATCTTTGGCCGTCGGCGGCGACCGGCGGTTTGCCGGCGTGCGTCGATTCGGCTTGGCTTCGCGCAGGGCGGGCGGGTTGAGCCGATCCCCGCACCGCCCGCAACCACGAGGGTGGTTATGAGCAATCAGATCATGCAGTGGGATCCCTTCCGGGAGCTGGAAGACATGCACCGGCATCTCTCGACGTTGTTCGATGCGAGTCCGTTCGTTTCGCGCCGCGGCGGCCGCGGCAAGGAGGCGATCGCCGAGTCCGATTGGTCCCCGGTGGTGGACATCAGCGAGGACGACAAAGCCTATGTCATCAAAGCCGAGTTGCCCGAGGTGAAGAAAGAGGACGTGCATGTGCGCGTCGAAAACGGCGTGCTGACGCTCACCGGCGAACGGAAGCAGGAGAAGGAGGAGAAAGGGCGCCGCTATCACCGGATCGAGCGCGCGTATGGCGCGTTCGCGCGGAGCTTCACGCTGCCGGGCGACGCGGATCCCGACAAGGTGAACGCATCCTACAAAGACGGCATGCTGACGGTTTCGGTCGCGAAAGCCGAGCATGCCAGGGCGAAGCCGGTGGAGGTGAAAGTCGCCTGACCAACCGGCGCGCTTAAAGGAGGAACACCGGCCGCCGCTGCGCGGAACCACCGGATCGCGGCGGCGGCGGTGTCCCCCGAGGGAGTGATTTTCGATCGGAGCCGTGGACTACAAGGATTACTATGCGGTGCTGGGCGTCCCCCGGGACGCGACGCCGGAACAGATCAAGAAGGCCTTCCGGCAGCTGGCGCGTCGTTACCATCCGGATACGGCGAAGGATCCGCGCACGGCGGAGGACAAGTTCAAGGAGATCAACGAGGCTTACGAAGTGCTCGGCGATCCGGCCCGGCGCACGCGCTACGACGAACTGGGCGCGCGCTGGCGCGAGGAAGAAGCGGCGGCCGCTGCAGGCGGCGGATGGGGTGCGCCGCGCAGCTACGGAGGGACGCGCTCCGGCGCGCCGGAAGATTTCGAGTTTCATTTCGACGGCACCGGCTTCAGCGATTTCTTCGAACAGTTCTTCGGTGGGCGGGCGCGGCAGGGCCCCGGCGGAACCTCCGAAACGTTCCATTTCGAGGCGGAGCCGCGGCGCCGCGCCGGTGCGGACGTGGAGGGCGATCTGCTCGTTACCCTCGAGGAGGTGTTGAGGGGCGCGGTCCGCGAGGTGTCGGTGCGGTTGACGAATCCGGCGACCGGGGAGACGCAAACGCGGACCTACCGGGTGAAAGTGCCGCGCGGCGTGCACGAGGGGCAGATCATCCGTCTGGCGGGAGCCGGCCAGCCGGGCGCGCAGGGCGGACCCGCGGGCGATCTTCTCCTGTGCGCCCGCCTCGCGCAGCATCCCGATTTCCAGGTGAGAGGCACCGACCTGTATCAGACGATCGATCTCGCGCCGTGGGAGGCGGTGCTGGGAACGAAGATCGAAGTCGCGACGCTCGACGGCCGCATCTCGCTGCGGGTGCCGCCGGGCACGGCCGCGGGGCAGACCTTCCGCGTGAGCGGACACGGACTGCCGAACGCGGGCGGCCGGCGCGGCGACTTGTATTTGGAAACGAGGCTCCAGACCCCGACGCCCGTCGGCGACGAGGAGCGCAAGCTGTGGCGCGAGCTCTCTCGCATTTCGCGTTTCAAGGCCCGCGGTAGTTAAGGACCGTTTCGGAATTCCGGCGTCAATCGCCGCGATCGCGCACGCAACGAAACCCGATGTTGCCGGCGCTGCTGTCGGGTGTGTTGCTGCTGCGGGCGTCGACGCGGTAGCGGTTGCAGTAACTCGCGTGACAAAGAAAACTGCCGCCGCGCATGACGCGTCGTTCGCCGGAGTCAGGACCGCGAGGATTCTCGATCGGCGAATGGCGATAATAGTCGCGGTCAAACCAGTCCCAGCACCATTCCCAGACGTTGCCCGTCATGCAGGAGAGGCCATAGGCGTTGGATTTGTAGCTGCGCGCCGGAGCGGTGCCGACGTGACCGTCGGCCGCCGTGTTATGAACGGGAAACGTGCCCTGCCAGACATTCATCAGGTGTTTGCCGCCCAGCTCGAGTTCGTCGCCCCAGGGAAAACGATTCGGGTGCGGCAGTCCGCCGCGCGCGGCGAACTCCCACTCGGCCTCGGTCGGAAGCCGTTTCCCGCTCCACGCGCAGAAGGCGAGCGCGTCCTGCCAGGAAACGTGCACGACCGGATGCGACCAGCGCGTCTTGATGTTCGAGCCGGGACCTTCGGGATGCCGCCAGTGCGCGCCCTCGACGCGGCACCACCATTCGCTGCCCTGCACGAACGCGCGGACCGCGTGTTTTTGCCGCGAGTCGAGATGCGCGTAGAAGACGAACGACCAGCCGAAGCGCTCCGCGTCGGTCTTGTAGCCAGTGGCGTTCACGAAGGCGTTGAACTGCTCGTTCGTCACCGTCGTCGCATCGAGATGGAACGGCGCCACCCGCACCGAATGCACCGGCCCCTCGCCGTCGTCCGCGAAACCGTAATCGCGGTCGTTGCCCATCAGGAACTCGCCGCCGGGGATCGGTCGCATCCCGTCAAGCGGGCCGGCGGCGGTCCGGGCGAAGACCGGCGCGGCGGGCGACGGCGCGGACGCGTCGCGCGTCGGAGAACAACAGGTTTTCATCGGCGCAGTCATGGACGTGAACGGGACCGGCCGGCGGCGACCTGGCCGGATGGCGGGGGTGAAGCGGCGCGGCCGGACAACCGCTCGCGATAGGTCGAGGGCGCCTCGCGGAAACGCTGGCGGAACGAAGCGGAAAACACCTGGGCGCTGGGAAAGCCTGCTGCAAAAGCGATCTCGCCGAGCGTCAGATCGGGATCCGCCATCAATTCGACCGCGCGTTCGAAATGGCGGCGCTGCACCTCGGCGTAAATGGAGGAGCCGAGCGTATGTCGAAACTTCCGCTCGAGCAGCCGGCGCGAAACGCCGACCGCGCGGGCAATCTCGTCGACATAAATGGTGTTACCCGCGTGCTCGCGAATGTAGTCGAGGGCGTCCGAAACCGTGGGATCAGCCACCGCGAAATGATCGGTCGAGCGGCGGGCGACGATCTTGAGCGGGCTCACGACGAGGCGGCGGGGCCGGCGGATCGACTGGGTCGCTTGGTGCCACACGGTTTCGGCCGCGAGGAAGCCGATGCGCTGCGTGTTGAGCTGGATGCTGGAGATGTCGACCTGGGCGAATTCGAGCCGCGTGAGGTCGTTGCCGACGCCGAGAATCGCCACCTCGTCGGGGACGGGGAGGCGGTTGCGGTGACACGACTCGTCGAGCTCCAGCGCGAGACGGTCGGTGAAGGCGAAGATCGCCGACGGTTTCGGCAGTGCCTTCACCCAGCGGTCAAGCTTCCGGCGCTCGGACTCGCGGTATGGTTCGTTCTGCTCTTCGCGCTCGAGCAGAATGCGCCGCACCGAGGAGGCATGCTGGGCCGCCGCCTCCTGGCGAAAACCCTCCCAACGGTGACGCGCGGCGAGATGCGGACGGCTGCCACAGAACGCGAAATGCCGGTAGCCCCGACCGTGCAGGTGGCGGAAGGCGAGCCGACCGACCAGTTGGTCATCGGTGTCAACGGTGGAAAGTCGCCGCGTTTCCAGCTGGCCGGAGATGTTGACCGCGGGGAGCCCGAGCCGATGCAGCAGGGTTTCGTCTTCGCGCGTGGCGACCTTGGCGATGATGCCGTCGAGCGCGAGCGCCTGAAGCTTCGCGCGCTCGAAGGGGCCGCGCTTGTTGAACTTCAGGACCGTGACCTCGGGATACTGCCGAAAGAACTGCGCCACGCCGCGCAGGATTCCGCGCCCGTGCTCGGTGTCGAGCTGCACGAAAATCGCGAAACGCGGCGCGCGGGCGGGGGCGGCGGAGCGGAGGCGGATCATGGCGGCGGGCGAGGGGAGCGGCGGGGCGACCGGTCAGGCAAAAGCAAGCGATGGGCAACGTTGCCGGGAATTCCGGCCGGCGACAAACGATTTCGCAAAATCGTAAACGAATTTCGCAAAATCGTATATCGCCGATCCGCGCGTTTCCCTAAGCTCGGCGCCGTTCCCCCGCGTCCCGGCCCATCCGGTGCGCTCCTGACCCACACTCCCCGCCCCATGATCCCGTCCCAGACCTCTGTTCCGTTCGCCCGTGCGCGCGTTTTCACGCGTGCCGCCCGAAATGCGGCTTTACTCCGCCCGCGCGACTCCGCACGTTCCGCGGCGAAATCCTTCCGCGACCTACCCGACAGACGGGCGGCGCCTCTCCGGCCTCCGGCCTCCTTCGTTCCGTCCCCGTCTGTCATGATCAAATCCCGTTTCCTCTCCGGTCGTATCCTCAATTTCGCGGCGTTGGCGTTCGCCGCTCTTCTGCTCGTGCCGCCTGCGGCCCGGGCCCAAACCACCGGCGCGCTCCGCGGCCAGGTGCGCGACGCCAACAATGGCAGCTCGCTGCAGGGCGTCGAGGTCGAGGTGTCCGGCACCGCCTTCTCGGCGGTCACCGCGCGCGACGGTTCCTACAGCGTCACGGGCCTGCCGCCGGGCAGCTACGAGGTGGCGTTTTCATATCTCGGCTACGAGACCACGACCCAGCCGGTGACCGTCGGCGCGGGCGTGACCGCGCTCGACGTTTCCCTCGGTTCGGAAGTGCTGCGACTCGCCGCTTTCGAGGTGGAGGGCACGCGCGAGGGTCAGGCTCGCGCGCTGAACCAGCAGAAGACCGCCTCCAGCCTGCGCAATGTCATCTCCGCCGACGCCATGGGCAACTTCCCCGACAAGAACGTCGCCGAGTCGCTGCAACGTATCCCCGGAATTCATACAGAGAGCCAGCGCGGCGAAGCCCGTTTCATCACCGTCCGCGGCGCCGCTCCGAACCTGAACTCCGTCACGCTGGACGGCATGTCGATCCTCGGTACCGAACAGGACATGCGCACCGTGTCGCTCGACGTCTTTCCATCGGCGCAGCTCTCGGGTATCGAGGTCGTGAAGGCGGTCACGCCAGACATGGACGCCGACAGCATCGGCGGCGCGATCGTGCTGAAGGGCAAGAGCGCGTTCGACGCCGGGCGGCGCGTGGTGAACCTGAACGTGCACTCCACCTACAGCGAACTCGCCGACGATTTCGGCTATCGTGGCGCGTTGAGCTACGGCGATATTTTTGGCGCGAAAAAAGACTGGGGCATCCAGATCGCCTACAGCTACGAGCGCGTCAACGGACTCGAGCAGAACGTTGAGACCAACAACTGGACGCCGACCAAGGTCACCGCCGGCGGCACCGCCTACACCGGATTCCTTCCCGCAACCTTGCTCCTCACCAACGTCACGGTGGAGAAAACCCGCGAGTCGATCAGCGGCGCGATCGAGAAGAAATTCGGCGAGGACGTGCGCTTCTACGTGCGCGGCTTTGCGAACACGTTCAACGAATTCAATCTTCGCGACGGCCTGCGCTACGCGCTCGGCGTGAATGCCACGGGCGGCAATCTCGATCTCACGCAACCGATCGTCGTTTCCTCCGACGGCACGTTCCAGCGCTACACGACCACCCGCACGACCGCGCGACGGCAGATCCAGCCGCGCGCCATCGACGACACCTCGAAGGGCGTGATCGGCGGCGTCGCCGTCCAGAAGCCCGACTGGTCGCTCGATCTCGCCGCCGCCTACAACCGCGCGGACAGCGACCTCAACACCACGCAGGGCCAGTGGGTCAGCAAAGCGAATGCGAACCGCGCCGTCATCGATCAGACCGATCCGCATTTCTGGGAAATCCAGCAGCTCACCGGCACGCCGTTCTACGATCCGGCCGGCCTCGGCTTCAACCAGCTCCTCGTGCGCAACGACTACCTGCTGCAGGACGAGACGATGGTGAAAGGCGACGCCTCGCGCAGCTTCACCCTGGCCGGCGAGCCGCTGAAGCTCTCCGCCGGCGTCAAGCAGCGCTGGAACTCCAAATCGCGCAACAACACTCCCGTGCGCTATGACTCCGTGCTGAGCGGCACGCTCGACTTCAACGATCCCCGGCTCGGCGGTAATGTCGTCATCGACCCGAGCTATCTGCGCGGGCGCTACGATTTCGGCCCGAGCGTCGACGCCGCCAAGATGCAGGAGTTCTTCCTCGCGAATCGCGGCGCCGGCTACGACTCCGCGGCGGATCAGTTCCCAACCAATACCGGAATCTTCCGGCCCAACCTCGGCAACACCTACAACAACTCGCTCGCGAACGACTACAACGTCGATGAGGACATCGGCGCCGGCTACGTCCGCGGCGACTGGCAGTGGGGCAAATGGGGGTTCGTGGCGGGTCTGCGTTACGAGCAAACGGATCTCGATTTCCGCGCCACCCGGATCGATGCGTCGAAGCCCAACACCGACCGCAGCCGCTATTCGCGCTATCACGTGACCTCGTCTTACGACAACGTCCTCCCGTCGTTTCACGCGCGTTACGAAGCCAGCCGGAAACTCATCTTCCGCGGGGCGTGGACCAACACGCTCGCGCGTCCGATGGCGGGCGACATGGTTCCGGCGTTCAGCGTCAACCTGGCCGATCGCATCATCGCCGGCGGCAATCCGGACCTGAAGCCCACCGAGTCGCAGAACTGGGACTTCAGCGCCGAATACTACCTCTCGTCGGTCGGCGTCCTGTCGGCGGGCGTGTTTGCCAAGCAACTCGACGGTCCGATCTACGCGAGCACGACCACGCGCGCGTTCGACGACGGCACCGGCGTGCATGACTACCAGTTCGTGACGAAACTCAACGCGGGCGAGGCGACGCTGAAGGGCGTCGAGTTCAGCTATCAGCACCAGCTGCGTTTCCTGCCCGCGCCGTTCGATGGTCTCGGCGTCTACGCCAACGTCACGTTCGTCGATTCCGACGTCGATATCCCCGAGCGTCCCGGCGAAAATTTCACGCTTTTCAAGCAGGCGAAGTCCGTCGGCAACGTCGCGCTGTTCTACCAGAAGAATGGCTGGAACGCGCGCGTCTCGTATTCCTTCCGCTCGAAATATCTCAGCGAACTCGCCGGCCAGGACGTCGACGTGTTCTTCGATGACGACTGCCGCCTCGACGCGCAGGTCGGTTACAAGTTCCGCAGCGGCTGGACCGTGCAGCTCTCGGCGAACAACCTCCAGAATTCGCCTGAGCTGCAGTATCACGGCTCGCCGTCCCGCGCGCTTTTCTACGGCGACACCGGCCGGTTCTACTCCGCGGGCGTTGCCTGGGAGTTCTGATTCACCATCGCTCTGCCGCCATGCCCGCCCGTCCGCTCACCCGTCGCCAGTTTCTCAAAGCCTCCGCCGTGGGCGCGCTCGGGCTGGGCTGCGCGCCGGCGTGGCTGCGGGCGGCGGGCGCGGAGCGCCCGAACATCCTGCTCGTTTTTCCCGATCAGTTGCGGTTCGACTGGACGGCCCTGACGCCGGGCTGTCCGGTGCGCACCCCGCACCTCGCGCGTCTTGCCGCGGAAGGCATGCGTTTCGACCGCGCGTTCTGCCCGTCGCCATTGTGCGCGCCGTCGCGCGCCTGTCTGGCGACCGGCCGCGCGTTCGGCCGGGCCGGCGTGCCCACGAACAAGGCCGTGCTGCCCGATGCGGTGGAGACGGTTTACACGCGGTTGCGCGACGAGGGTTATCGGGTCGGCTCGACTGGAAAACTCGATTTGCGCAAACCGGCCTTCAGCTGGGGCCCCAACGGCCAGCACCGCGTCGACGGCCACCACTATTTCCGCGAATGGGGTTTCACCGACGGACTCGATAGCGAGGGGAAGGGAGACACGCTGAAGGGAGGCACGCAGCTGCGCGATCCAATCGGGCCCTATATGAAAATGCTGCGCGATCGCGGCGGCGATGTCCTGGAGCGCTATATCCAGTGGCGCCGCGACCGGCGAAGCGCGGGTCGGCCCGCACCCAATTATTCCTACACCGAGCCGGTGCAGATTCCGGACGAGACCTACAACGACAACTGGGTCGGGCAGCAGGCGCTCGAGCTGCTCGAGGGATTTTCGTCCGGCCACCCGTGGTTCCTGCAGGTCAATTTTCCCGGACCGCACGCGCCGATGGACATCACCCCTGCGATGGCAGAATGGTATCGCGACACGGAGTTCGCGCCGCCGTTTGGCCGCTCGGAGCTCACCGCGTCGGAACATCAAGCGGCGCGTCGCGCCTATGCGGCGATGGTGGAAAACATCGACCGCTGGCTCGGCCGCTACCTCGCGGCCCTCGAACGCCGCGGCGAGCTGGACCGCACGCTTGTCGTCTTCAGCAGCGATCACGGCGACATGCTCGGCGACCACGGCCTCTGGGGCAAACGCGCCCCTTACCAGGCCTCGGTCTCGGTGCCGCTCGTGCTGCGCGGCCCCGGCGTGCGCCGCGGCGCGATCCATCGGGGCGCGGTTTCGACTCTCGACCTGACGGCTACTTTTCTCGACTTCGCCGGCGCCAGGGCATTGCCGGAGATGGACTGCCGATCGCTCCGCCCGCTGCTTGCGGCGGGCGGAGCACAGGCGGCGACGTATGCGACGTCCGGATACGGAAACTGGCGGCTGGCGACGGACGGACGCTTCAAGTTAATCCGTGGTTTCGACCCGGCGGCACCGGCATCGAAGGAGGACGACGACTATGATGACGCTTCTTCCGCCGGCGCGGGCGAACTGCCGCTGGTACTCTTCGATCTCGACAAAGATCCCCGCGAAACCACCAACGTCGCCGCGCACCACCCGGACGTGGTGGCGCGTCTGACATCGCGACTGCCGGTGGCCTGAATCCGATGTCGCGGCCGTATTTTACGTCCTGCCGGCGTGGCGCACCGTGTTTCGGTCGCCGCCATCCTGGCCTCGTGGCGGTGCTGTTCGCCCTGACGCTCGCGTCGCGACTATGCGCCGAGGATGGATACGAATTTTGGCTGCGCTACCGTCCTGAACCGGACGCGACGAGGCGGGCGGAATACGCGCACTTCGCCCCGGCCGGGATCGTCACGCCCGAGCGTCCCGTGATAGCAGCCGCGCGCGCCGAACTGCAACGGGCGTGGCCGGCGATCGCGGGTGGCGCGGCGGGAAAAGGCCGGATAATCCTCGGCACGCGGGACGATCATCCCGCGATCGCGTCGCTGGCCGCGGCCGGTGAACTCACGTCGTTGGGGGACGAAGGATTCCTGCTCAAGGCCGGATCATGGGAGGGCAGGGCTGCGGTGATCGTCGCCGCCAAGACCGATCGTGGCGTGCTGCACGGCACGTTTGCGTTGCTCCGGCACCTCCAACTCGGACGTCCGCTCGCGAGGCTGCAGCGCGCCGAGACGCCGCGGTTCGCGGTGCGCGTCGGCAATCACTGGGATAACCCCGTCCGCTCCGGCACTTTTCGCAACGAGTCGATCGAACGCGGCTATGCGGGTGATTCCATTTTCGACTGGCCTGCGCTGCCGGATCGGATCGATCCGCGATTGCACGACTGGGCGCGCCTGCTCGCCGCCATGGGGATGAACGGGATCGTTATCAATAATGTGAATACAGCCAAGCGCGGCCTTGAGGGCTGGCGGCTGCTCACGCCGGAGTATTTGCCCAAGCTCGCGGCGCTGGCCGACATCCTGCGACCCTACGGCGTCCGGCTGTCGATCTCGGTCAATTTTTTCAGCCCCATCCTGATCGACCGGCTGCCGACCGCCGATCCGGCCGATCCGGCGGTGCAGGCCTGGTGGCGGGCGAAGGTGGACGAACTTTATGCGGCGATTCCGGATTTCGGCGGCTTCGTGGTGAAGGCGGATTCCGAAGGCGAACCCGGTCCGATGAAATACGGCCGCACGCATGCCGACGGCGCCAACGCCATCGCCGCCGCGCTCGCACCGCACGGCGGCGCGGTGTTCTGGCGCGCGTTCGTCTACGACCGCACCGCGGGGGATCGCGTGACGCAGGCGTTCGGACATTTCCAGCCGCTCGACGGGAAGTTTGCGCGGAATGTGTTTCTGCAGATCAAAAACGGACCGCTCGATTTCCAAGTGCGGGAACCGGTGTCGCCGCTCTTCGGCGCGATGCCGGCGACGGCCCAGGCGCTCGAGTTGCAGATCACGCAGGAATACACGGGCCAGGACAAACACGTGTGCTTCCTCGCGCCAATGTGGAGCGACGTGCTGAATTTTCCGCCGCGCGGCGAAACGCATCCTGCGCGCCTCGCCGGCGAACTGGCCGCGATCGCCGGAGTGATGAATCTCGGCGACGCGCGCAACTGGACCGGCCATCTGCTGGCGCAGGCCAACACGTATGCGTTCGGACGGCTCGCCTGGGATCCGACGCTCACGCCCGCAGAGATCGCCGCGGAATGGACGCAGCTCACCTTTGGTCGGGACCTGGACGTCAACGCGGTCGTCAACCGCATCCTCCTCGAATCATGGCGCACGTTTGAAGATTACACCTCGCCGCTCGGACTTGGATTGCTGAGCCGGCGCGTGGATCATTTTTATCCCGACATCGCGAATCGCGCCGACTACCACGGCGGCACCGCGACAGGCGTCGGCTTCGATCGCACGGTCGCCACCGGCACCGGTTACGCGGGGCAGTATCTTGAGCCGTGGCGTTCGCGTTTCGAAACCCTCACGGACTGCCCGGAGGAGTTGCTGCTGTTCCTGCATCATGTGCCCTACACGCATCGGCTGAAGAACGGCCGGACGCTCATCCAGGAACTTTACGACCGGCACTTCGCGGGCGTAGAACGCGTGCGCGGATTCCTGCGCGACTGGGAGCAACTGCGGGGAAAAATCGACGACGAGCGTTTCGCGCATGTGCGCGAACGGCTCGAGGCCCAGATCGGCTACGCGGAGGACTGGTGCCGCGCGTTCAACGGATACTTTCAAACCCTCTCCGGCATTCCGGACGAGCAACGCCGACCGCTGCCATGAAGTTCATCGCATGGCTGGGAATTGCGGACGGCGCGTTGGTCACGAATGGCGCGGGTCTCCAACGGCGGCGGCAGGCTAGGGACATCGGCGCGCTCTCGCATCCGAAGCGGCCCCAGTTGCGGTTCAATCTTCGCCGGAAGCGCGCGTCTCTGATCTTCACGCCTTGGACTGCGACGAGCGGACGCCGCGACGACTAATCTCAATTCGATTCCCTCATGTCATTGCGCCCCCTACTTCATTTCCCTCGCGCCGCCTTCGCTGTTCTGCTGGCGGCGACGGGTCTGCAGTTCCCTTCGGCTCACGCGGCCGCGCCGCGGCCTAACATCGTCCTCATCATGGTCGATGACATGGGGTATTCCGACATCGGCCCTTACGGCGCGGAGATCGAGACGCCGAATCTCGATGCGCTCGCGGCGAATGGCCTCCGGTTCTCCCAATTCTACACGACGCCGAAATGTTTTCCGTCGCGCGCGTCGCTGCTCACCGGCCTGTATCCGCACCAGACCGGGCTCGGGCGCAACGCCGCCAACCTGAGCGGCTGCGCAACCGCGGCCGAATTGCTGCGCGAAGCGGGTTATCACACCTGGATGGTGGGCAAGTGGCATGGCAAGGATCAGCCGGTGTCGCGCGGTTTCGAGCGCTACTTCGGTTTGAACGACGGCGCGGCGAATCACTTCAATCCCGGCCGGCAGCGGCCGGGCGAGCTTGCGCCCGCGACCGACAAGTGGACGCGTCGCTGGGGCATCGACGACAAGGTTTACGAGCCCTACACGCCGGAGGATCCGAAGTTCTATTCCACGGATGCGTTCACCGACTACGCGCTCCGCTATCTCGACGAACAGAAGGACGACAAGCCGTTTTTCCTCTATGTCGCCTTCACCGCGCCCCATTATCCGATCCAGGCGTGGCCGGAGGACATCGCGAAATATCGTGGACGTTATCGCGCCGGTTGGGATCGGATTCGCGCCGAACGTTTCGCGCGCCAGCGCGCGATGGGACTGCTGCCGACCGACGCGCCTCTCGCGCCGCGGGGCAACATCCGGTTTGCGTCCGTTCGCGACACCGGTCCGTGGATGCCGCGATTCTGGGACGACCATGGCGACATCCTGCCGTGGGACGAGGTGCCCGACCATGACAACTGGGACCTGAAGATGGCGGTTTACGCGGCGATGATCGACCGCGTCGACCAGAACATCGGCCGGTTGCGCGCCAAGCTGCGCGAACTCGGGAAAGAGGAGAACACGCTGATCGTGTTCCTCAGCGACAACGGCGCCTCCTCCGGCACGCACCATTATGGTGAGCGCCCGAAGGATGTGCCGGCGGCCGGTCCGGGCCCGATGGAAACCTTTCACACCTACGACACGCCCTGGGCCGACGTGAGCAATACGCCGTTCTATTCGTATAAGGATACCTGTTACGAAGGCGGCAACGCGTCGCCGCTCATCGTCCACTGGCCGCGCGGACTGAAAACCAAGGGCGGTGCGATCACGCACGACGTCGCGCACATCATGGACCTGGCGCCGACGTTCTACGAACTTGCCGGCGTGAATTATCCGGCGCGTTTCCAGGGCGAGACGATCCCGCCGCTCGAGGGCAGGTCGCTGGTGCCGCTGCTGCGGGACGGAAAGCGCGAGGGCCACGACACGTTGTATTGGGAATATAATCACGACCGCGCCGCCCGTCGCGGCAACTGGAAGATCGTGGCGCTGCCGAAGGGCGAGTGGAAACTGTTCGACCTCGCGACGGACCGCGCGGAGCAGCACGACCTCGCGGCGGCGCGTCCGGAGGTGTTGCGCGATCTGGTCGGGCGGTGGGACGCGTGGTCGCGGCGGGTCGGCGTCGACAAACTGCCGGACAAGAAGTCCGGCAACAAGCTGGACGACTGACGGGCGGGATTCGCGCCGCTTCGTCCCGGCCGCCGCGCCGGGCGTTTCGCACCTCCTGAGGGGAATGGTTACAACATGGCTGAACTTTTGAAAAAACGCTTCGCTTTCGTGGGCCTTGGGCATCGGGCCGGAAACTTTCTCGCCGAACTGGCGGGCCGCTATGCGGCGGACGCCGACATCGTGGGTTTCTGCGACTTGAGCCGCGTGCGGCGGGAGACGCAGGCCCGCTGGCTGGCCGAGCGTTTTGGCACGCCGCCGGTGCCGTGTTATCCGGCGGACGAGTTCGATCGCATGGTGCGGGAGCGGCGTCCGTCGACGGTCGTGGTGACGACGATTGATTCGCAGCATCACGACTACATCGTGCGGGCGCTCGCGCTGGGCTGCGACGTCATCACGGAAAAGCCGATGACCACCGACGCCGAAAAATGTCGTGCGATCCTCGCCGCGGCGGAGCGTCATCCGGAGCAAAAGGTGTCGGTGGCGTTCAACTATCGCTGGGCGCCGCCGAACACGAAAGTTCGCGAGCTCCTCGCCGCGGGCACGATCGGTACGGTGAAAAGCGTGAACCTCGAGTGGCTGCTCGATGTGAAACACGGCGCGGATTATTTCCGCCGCTGGCACAGCGAGAAGGACGCCTCGGGCGGATTGCTCGTGCACAAGGCGACGCATCATTTCGACCTGGTGAACTGGTGGCTCGACGCCGTGCCCGAGACGATTTTCGCGATGGGCGGGCTGATGTTTTACGGTCGCGACAACGCCGTGGCGCGCGGCGAGGCGTCGCGAACGGTTTATCCGCGTTACACCGGCGAGCCGGCGGCCGCGGTCGATCCGTTCCGCCTCGATCTTTCCGCCAACGACCGTTTCAAAGCCCTCTATCTTGCGGCGGAAAACGAGACCGGCTACATCCGCGACCGAAACGTTTTTCGCGCCGGCATCGACATCGAAGACAACCTCAGCGTGCTCGTGCGCTACCGTGGCGGCGCGATACTGACCTACACGCTCAATGCCTTCAGCTCCCGCGAAGGCATGCGCGTCGTATTCAACGGCGATCGCGGTCGTCTCGAGTATTATCTGTTCGAGAAATCGAACCCGGGAAAACGCGAGAACGACGAAGGCCTGACCGATTCGACCGAACGAAACGGCGGCTCGCCGCGGCATGCGACGGAGCGCGCGTTCATCCGCGTTTATCCCCATTTCGCGGCGTCGTATGATGTCGGGCTCACGCTCGGCCCGGGCGGTCACTGGGGTGGCGACGAGCCGATGTGGCGGCACTTTTTCTCCGCCCATCCGCCTGAGGAAACGCTGGGGCGCGATGCGGGACCCGAGGCAGGCGCGGCCTCGATTCTGGTCGGGATCGCCGCGAACCATTCGCTGGCGCGCGGCGAAAGCGTGCGGATTGACGATCTCCTAAAGCTGGCTCCGGGCGTGCGCGCGCTCTCGGAACTTTCGCGGCGTTGAGGCTCGCCGCCGTTCGTTACATGATGCTTCGTCGGCCGCCCCGGAATTTGTTTCCCCGAAACCGCGTGCTGCGTCGCCTTTGCATTATCCTGGCCGGACTGGCCGCCGCTTTCCTCAGCGTGCTGGCGTTGCTGGGATTTTTCGGTCGCCTGCTGAGCCCGGATTTGTCGGCGCCGCTGCCGCAGCATTCGGCGGAGGAGATCGCGGAAAGCGCGGCCCGGCGCGACACGCGTTTCGATCGCGGGAAGCTGCCTGTGTTGGTGCGCGAGGTCGATTATGCGGCGGGCGCTGGCGCAGCATGGTGGCCAAAGGGCGAGGCTCCGGTTCTCGCCGAACTGGTGCGCGACGGAAGAATCGAGCCGGTGGCGAGCCGCGTCGGTCCGGAGCCGGTCGTGATGGCGGGACCGGAGGGCGTGGGGCGCTACGGCGGCACGTGGTATCGGCTGGCGAATTCGATCGAGGATCTTCGCACGATCTACTGGCGGTTGTCGTATCCGAATCTCGTGCGCTGGTCGCCGCAGGGCGGACCAATCGTGCCGCACATCGCGAAGGCGTGGACGATGTCGGCGGATGCGCGGGAGTGGACGTTCACGCTGCGCGAAGGAATGCGCTGGTCTGACGGACAGCCGTTCACGGCGGACGACATCGCGTATTGGTATGAGCACGAGGTGAAGTATTTCAAAGCGTCGCCCCGCGTGTTGCGGGCGAGCGGCGGTCTCGGTCGCGTGGAGAAAATCGACCGCCTGCGGGTGAAGTTCGTTTTCGAGCATCCCAATCCGCTGTTTCTCGAGCGGGTGGCGGGCGTCAGCGGCGACCCGCAGCTCTACGCGGAATACTGCACGCCGGCGCATTACCTGCGAAAATTTCATCCCGAGATCGGCGATCGCGAGGCGATCGCGGCGGCGATGAAGTCGCTCGGCCTGTCGAGTCCGCTCGCGGTGTATCGCCGGCTCAAGCACCACCTCAACCCGGAGCATCCGCGCCTCTGGCCGTGGGTTTACCGCGTGTATTCGGCGAACGCGCCGCATGCGTTCGTCCGCAATCCGTATTACTTTGCGGTCGATGCGGACGGCAACCAGCTCCCGTATCTCGACCGGCTCGTGATGGACATCCGTCCGTCGAACCTCATCGGCCTCACGGCCGCGACGGGCCAGCCGTCGATGCAGGAGCGGCACGTGCGCTACGAGGACTACGTGCTGCTGATGGGCGAGGCGAAGCGCAACGGCTACCGCGTGTATCACTGGCAGCCGGCGACGCGTTCGGTCTTCACGATTTATCCGAACCTCAATCGCCGCATCGATCCCGACGATCCGGATTCCGCGAAGAAGCACGCGCTGCTCAACGACGACCGTTTTCGCCAGGCGCTTTCGCTCGCGATCGACCGGCGGGCGATCATCTCGGCGGAGTTCAACGACCAGACCGAACCCGCGCAGGTCGATCCCGGGCCGGACTCGCCGTTTCACAACGAGCGGTTGATGCACGCTTTCACGGAATTCGATCCGGCGCGCGCGAACGCGTTGCTCGATGCCGCCGGTCTCGCGCGACGCGATCGCGAGGGTTTTCGCACCTTTCCCGACGGCACGCGCATGACGTGGTTCATGCACATGACCGACATGACGGGCAACGGGCCGGCGCAATTCGTCGTCGATGACTGGGCGCGCGTCGGCATTCGCTGCGTGCCGCGCATCAAGGCGCGAAAGCTCTTCGAGTCGGAGATGAACGGTTACGCCCACGACTTCACGGTCTACACGAGCGAGAGCGAATTCTATCCTTTGATCGAGCCGCGCAGCTTCGTGCCGACTTACCGCTGGTCCACGTTCGCGCCCGGTTTTGGCATCTGGTTTCAAAACGGCGGACTCTGCGGAAATCCCGCGGCGCAGCGGCCCAACGCCATCGAGCCGCCGCCGGGTCATCCGCTGCGCCGGACGATGGAGCTCTATGACGAACTTCTGCGCACGCCGGACGAGGCGCGGCGGCTCGCGATGTTTCGGGAGATCACCGATATCGGCGCGGAACACCTGTGGCACATCAGCATCAGCACCCCGCCACCGCAGCTGGCCGTCGTGAACAACGGCCTGCGCAACGTCCCCGCGCGCGCGCTGATCGGCGCGAATCTCCAATCGCCGGGCAATACCGGCCTCGAACTCTATTTCTGGGACGACCCCCGCGATCCGCCGGCCACCGTCGAGCAAACCAAGCAGGCGATGCTCGCCGCGACCCCGATGCCGGGCGCGCCGCCCGAAGACGAAGAAGGCGGCGGCGTGGCGCTGGCAGCGGCCGGCGGCAGTGGCGGCTGGTTGAGAACGTTGATGTTTACGGTCGCAGCGCTCGGACTCGTGGCGGTCGCGGTGCGGCATCCGTTCATCGGCCGGCGGCTGCTGTTGATGGTGCCGACGCTCTTCGTGGTTTCGATCCTGGTCTTCCTCATCGTGCAGCTGCCGCCCGGCGATTTCGTGGAGACGAAGATCGCCGAGCTCGAACTTGCCGGCGGCGGGGCTTCGGAGCAGCAGATCGCCGACCTGCGGCGGGATTTCCGACTCGATGAGCCGATGCCGCAACGCTACCTGCAGTGGGTCGGCTTGAAATGGTTTTTCACGCTTCGGTCGGAGGATGCGGGCCTGCTGCAGGGGCATCTCGGACTTTCGATGGAACACAACAAACCCGTCGCCGAGGTGGTGGGCGATCGCATCCTGCTCACGGTGGTCGTCTCGGTGGCGACGATCGTCTTCACCTGGCTCACCGCGCTGCCGATCGGGATCTACTCGGCGGTGCGGCAGTATTCGCCAGGAGACTACGGACTGACGCTGCTGGGTTTTCTGGGCATGTCGGTGCCGCCGTTTCTGTTCGCGGTGATCCTGATGTGGGTGGCGAACCAGTGGTTCGGGCTGAAGGTGTCCGGGTTGTTCTCGCCGGAGTTTGCCACCATGCCCGGCTGGAATCAGGAAAAATTCGCGGACCTGCTGAAGCATCTGTGGATTCCCGTGCTGGTGCTCGGGGTGGGCAGCACGGCGAGCATGATCCGCGTGATGCGCGCCAATCTCCTGGACGAGTTGAAGAAGCCTTATGTCACGACGGCGCGGGCGAAAGGCGTGCGGCCGCTGCGGCTGCTGTTCAAGTATCCCGTGCGGCTGGCGCTGAATCCGTTCGTCTCGGGACTTGGCGGACTTTTTCCGCAACTGGTTTCGGGCGGCGCGATCGTCGCCCTGGTGTTGAGCTTGCCGATGATCGGACCGGTGATGCTCGATGCCGTTCTGGTGGAGGATGTGTATCTCGCCGGCTCGATGCTGATGATTCTGAGCCTGCTCGGCGTGTGCGGCACGCTGGTCAGCGACCTGCTGCTGCTGTGGCTCGATCCGCGCATCCGGCTCGAAGGAGGGGCGCGATGAGCCGGAGCGAATCCGCGGTATTAAACGAGCCCCTGGTTGGCGCCGTCGCGCCGGCGCCGGAGACGCAGTGGACGCTGATTCGCCGGCGCTTTCTCAAGCATCGCCTCGCGGTGGCGGCGCTGTTCATGCTCGGCGCGCTCTACGGACTCGCGGCGCTGGCGGAATTCGTGGCGCCGTATCCAGCGCAGTGGCGCGACCTTCGTTACGTTTATTGCCCGCCGCAGATGCCGAAGTTTTCCTGGTCGCACGGACTCCATGTCCTCGGCGTGCAGCGGCACGTAGACCGGGTGACATTCCAGAAGATCTATCGCGAGGATCCGTCGCAAGTGATCCCGCTGAGGTTTTTTGCGCGCGGTGAACCTTACCGTTTGTGGGGCCTAATTCCGCTCGAGCGGCGCCTGCTGGGGGTGGATCGCGCAGCGGTGACGATGCCGGAAACGGAAGCGTTTTCCCCCACGTTCTATTTTCTCGGCGCCGACAAATACGGGCAGGACATTTTCAGCCGGCTGATTTTCGGCGCGCGCATCAGTCTCTCGGTTGGACTGGTTGCGGTCGTGGTGACCTTCCTGCTCGGTGTGATCGTCGGCGGCGTCTCCGGGTATGTCGGCGGGCGGGTGGACAATATTATCCAGCGCATCATCGAGGTGGTGAATTCGTTTCCGAACCTGCCGCTCTGGCTGGCGCTGGGCGCGGTGCTGCCGCCGGCGTGGTCGCCGCTCACCACGTATTTTGCGATCACGATCGTGCTCAGCCTGCTCAACTGGACGAGCCTCGCGCGGGTCGTGCGAGGCAAGATCCTCGCGCTGCGCGAGGAGGATTACGCGGTGGCTGCGCGGCTGCTCGGTGCATCGCATGGCCGCATTCTCTTCCGACATCTGCTGCCCGGCTTCACGAGTCACATCATCGTGGTGCTGACGCTCAGCGTGCCCACGATGATCCTGGGCGAAACGGCGTTGAGCTTCCTCGGGCTCGGGCTGCGCCCACCGATTGTGAGCTGGGGTGTGCTGCTGCAGGACTGTCTCAACGTCCAGACCGTCGGCAGCTATCCCTGGCTGTTGCTACCGGTGGTGCTGATCGTGCTGACGGTGCTATCCTTCAACTTCCTCGGTGACGGACTGCGCGACGCATCCGATCCCTACAACGCGCGCTGACATGGCGGACCACGTGCTCGAAGTTCGCGACCTGCGGACGCATTTTTTCACCGACGAAGGCCGCGCGCTGCCGGCAGTCGACGGAGTCACATTTTCGATTCCGCGGGGCAAGACGCTCGCGCTCGTCGGCGAGTCCGGCTGCGGCAAGAGCGTCACGAGCGCCTCGATCCTGCGGCTGATTCAAAAACCCGGCCGCATCGTCGACGGGAGCATGATCCTGCGACCCGCGCGCGGCGCACCGCTGGACCTGGCCCAGCTCGACGACGAAGACGAGGAACTCTACCGCGTGCGCGGCGGCCTCGTGAGCATGATTTTTCAGGAACCGATGACGGCGCTGTCTCCGGTGCACACGATCGGCAATCAAATCGTCGAGGCGATCCGGCTGCACCAGCCTCTCGATGCGGCGGCGGCGCGGGAAACCGCGATCGCGATGTTGCGAAAAGTGGGCATCGGCAATCCGGAACGCCGGATCGACCAGTATCCGCACGAGATGTCGGGCGGCATGCGCCAGCGGGTGGTGATCGCGATGGCGCTCGTATGCCGGCCGGAATTGCTGATCGCCGACGAGCCGACGACGGCGCTCGATGTCACGATCCAGGCGCAAATCCTGACGTTGATCCGGGAACTGCAGCAGGAGATCGGCTGCTCCGTGCTGCTGATCACGCACGATCTCGGCGTGGTCGCGCAGAGCGCGGACGAGGTCGCGGTGATGTATCTCGGACGGGTCGTCGAGCACGGCCCAGTGGCCGAGGTGCTCAAGTATCCGCGTCATCCCTACACGCAAGGCCTGCTGCGTTCGCTGCCGTCGTTCCACCGCGGGGGGGCACGGCTCGCATCGATCCCCGGCACGGTGCCGTCGTTGCACGCGATTCCGCCGGGGTGCCCGTTTCATCCGCGCTGCGAGTTCGCGCAGGCAGGACGCTGCGACGTGGGCGGGCCGCCCGATGCCGACGAGTTTTCCGCGGGCCACCGCGTGGCATGCGTTCGGGGACAGGAGATTGCCGCGCAGCAAACGAAAACTCCGCGGAACGCCGCCGCCGCTGTTTCACGCGCGGGTGGAGACGCGGCGGCAACGGAACCGCTGCTGTCGGTGCGCGGGCTGAGCAAGTTTTTCCCGATTCACAGCCGCGGCTTTGTTCGCCGGCAGATTGGCGTGGTGCGAGCGGTGGACGACGTGAACTTCGACCTGCGTCCGGGTGAAACGCTGGGGCTGGTGGGCGAATCGGGCTCGGGCAAGACGACCGTGTCGCGGGCGATCCTGCGGGCGTTGCAGCCGACGAGCGGAGAAGTGATTTTTCGTTCGCGGACGGGCCTGGTGGACCTCGCCACGTTGGAAGAGCGTGCGCTCAAACCCTTGCGCCGCGAGATGCAGATGATCTTTCAGGATCCGTATGCGTCGCTGAATCCGCGCATGACGGTCGGGCAGATTGTCGCCGAACCGCTGATCATTCACGGGCTGGCGCGCGGCGCGGAACTCGACGACCGGGTGGGGGAGATCCTGCGCAAAGTCGGCCTGAGGCCGGAGCACCGCGATCGGTTTCCGCATGCGTTTTCCGGCGGGCAGCGCCAGCGGATCGGAATCGCGCGGGCGTTGATCTTGCAGCCGGCATTGGTCGTGGCGGACGAGGCGGTGTCAGCGCTCGACGTGTCGGTGCAGGCGCAGGTGTTGAATCTATTGAAAGACCTGCAGGGCGAGTTCGGGCTGACGTATCTGTTTGTTGCGCACAATCTCGACGTCGTCCGGCACGTGTGCGATCGCGTGGCCGTGATGTATGCGGGACGTCTGGTCGAGATTGGTCCGACCGCGCAGGTGTTCGCCAATCCGCAGCATCCGTATACGAAGGCGCTCATCGCCGCGGTGCCCCATCCCGATCCGGATCTTCGCCTCCCGCCGGCGGTGCCGGGCGAAATCGCCGACCCGAGCCGCCTGCCGGTCGGCTGCGCTTTCCATCCGCGCTGCAGCGCCTGTTTCGCGCCCTGCCAGGCGAACCGGCCGGAACTGGCGAAGGTCGGACCGGATCACCTCGCGGCCTGCCACGCGCACCTGGTGGCCTAACGACGCTTGCCAAAGTCGGGAGCGGCTGTTCATTCGAACATGTGTTCAGATGAACATTTCCGCCATGCTCACCGAAAAACAGGAAGCGATTCTCGACTACATCCGTAACGTGCAGAAAGAGCGCGGAATACCGCCCAGCACGCGACAGATCCAACGCCATTTCGGTTACGAAAGCCAGAACGCGGCGATGAATCACCTGCGGGCCCTGGCGCGCAAGGGACAGCTGCATCAGATCGACGGCACCTGGGGCTTGAAGGTCCACGAAGTGCAAGGGCATTTCGAATTGCCGATCTATGGCACGATTCCGGCCGGAGCGCCGTCGTGGCAGGAGCAGCAGCCGGTCGAAAGGCTTCGTTTCGATCCGGCGGTGTTTCGCGCCCATCGCCCGGAAAAATTATGGGGCCTCGAGGTCCACGGCGACTCGATGGTCGATGCCCATATTCTCGACGGCGACATTGCGGTGCTGGAGCAGCGCGAGGCGAAACCCGGCGACATCGTGGCCGCCCTCGTGGATGAAACCACCACGACGCTCAAACGCCTCGTTTCGTCCCGCGGCAAACCGGCGCTCAAGCCGGAAAACGCCCGCTATGCGGTGATCGTGCCGAAACAGCGGTTGGAGATTCAAGGTGTGCTGGTCGGCGTCATTCGCCGGGCGGTGGGCTGATCAAACCCGGAGCCAAGACCCAGTTTTCGATGTCTGCCGTGCCGTGCCGGATTTTTCCCGTTTCCACGGATGGTCCGCCTGACCGACGCCGTTGCCATGTCCGCTCCCCGCGAAACGCTTTTGTCACTCCGCCAGTTGCTCGCGGAGCGTTTCCCGGTCGGAACCACGACCTCCGCAGCGTCGCTGGCGACCGGCGTGCCCGCGATCGATGAGGCGTTGGGCGGATTGCCGGCAGGTGCGGTGAGCGAGATCGTCTGCGCGACGCCGAGCTGCGGCGGCCAGCTGCTGCTGGGGGCGTTGCTGCACGCGGTGCGGCGGGAGCGCGGGCGCGTCGCCTTGGTGGATGCGGGCGACAGCTTCGATCCGCAGTCCTGGCCGGACGACTGGCTGCGGCATGTCGTCTGGGCGCGCTGTCCGGACGCGGCGACGGCGTTGCGGGCGACGGACATTCTCGCGCGCGATGCGAATTTCCAGCTGGTCGCGCTCGATTTGCGGCTGGCAGATGCGAAAGAGCTGCGGCGCACGCCGGCGCCGTTCTGGTATCGGTTGCAGCGCGCGGTCGAGGCGGGAGGACTCGTGCTGGCGGTGTTCACGCCCTTCGTGACGGTGCCCAGCGCCCGCGTGCGCCTGGAGTTGAATCGGCCGCATCCCTTCGCGGCGCTGGCGGATCCGCGCGAGGCGCTGGCGCACGCGCTCGCGCCCCAGGTGCAGCGGCAGCGGATGAACGCCACGCGTGCGGGTTGAAGCCACGATGTTCGCCGTCCTGCACGTCTCCGATTTTTCACTACAAGCGGTTCTGCGGCTGGAACGCGAGCTGGCGGGGCGCGCGGTCGCGCTGCTCGACGACCGGTTGCGGCCGCCGGTGGTCGTCGCCTGCACGCGCGAGGCCGCACAGGCGGGCGTCGAGCCCGGCCAGACGGCGCCGCAGGCGATGGCGCGTTGCGCGACGATCCAGTTGCGCACGCCGCAACCCGCCGCGGAAGAGGAGGCGAAGGCGGGATTGTGGGCGGCGGCGTTTTCCGTTTCGCCGCAAGTCGAGGCCACCGCGCCGGGCGTGTGCACGTTGCAGGTGGGCGGCCTCGCCGGCGACCGACGGGAACCGGCGCTGGCGGAGGCTCTCGAGCAGCTCGAGCGACTGGGCTTGCGTGCCACCGCGGGACTCGCGGCGACGCCGCTGCTGGCGCTTTATGCCGCGCGGGCGGCGGAGCGATGCCGATGCATCGCGCCCGGCGCGGAAGCGGAGTTCCTGCGGGATCTGCCGCTGGCCACAGCGGAACCTTCCGCGCCGGTCGCGGCGATTCTGGCGGGCTGGGGCGTGCAGACGCTCGGCGAACTGACGGCGCTGGCGAAGGCGGATGTCGTTCAGCGGCTCGGGCCGGAAGGGCTGGCCTTGTGGGAGCGCGCCGCGGGCGAGACGACGCGGCCGCTCAAGCCGATCGCGCCGCCTGACACGTTTGCGGCGGAGCTGGAGCTGGAACACGAAGTGGAGACGCTCGAACCGCTGCTGTTCGTGCTGCGACGATTTATCGACCGGCTCGCGCTGGAATTGCGCAATGCCGGGCTGGCGGCGGGCGCACTGACGCTCGGTCTGATGTTGAGCGACGAGACCGGCTATGCGCGCGAGTTTCGCCTGCCTGAACCGACGACGAAGGAGGACGTGCTCTTTCGCGTCCTGCACACGCATCTCGAAACCCTGCACACGGCGGCCACGATTTGCGGCGTGCGGCTCGAGTGCCGGCCGGCGCGTCCGCTCGAGCGCCAGCAGGGGCTCTTCGAAAGCGAACTGCGCGATCCGCATGGATTTGCCGAGACCATGGCCCGTGTATCCGCAGTGGTTGGACCCCAGCGCGTCGGGGCTCCGGTGGCGGAGGATTCGCACCGCCCTGATGCGATCTCGCTGGCCGCGCCTGCCGCCGCGGTCCCGGCGGTGCGGAGCGGCGCAGGGACGGGATGGCGCGGACCGCCGCTGCGACGATATCGTCCACCCCGGCCGGCGACCGTCGAACTCGAAGGCGCGGCGCCGGTTTACGTGTGGACGCCGGCGGCCGCCGGCGCGGTGAAGGCCCGGCTGGGGCCTTGGCGCGGGTCGGGCGAGTGGTGGGATGCCGGCCGGCGCTGGCAGCGCGTGGAGTGGGACGTCGAGCTGGAAGGCGGTGGCGTTTACCGCTTGTTGCGAACGACGCAGGGCTGGTTCCTGGAAGGCGAATACGACTAACGCCGCGACGGAGTCGCGGGCGCCTTCGCTCCTTCCATGCACTCCGTGTATTCTGCGGACAACGCACTGCGCGCGCCGCGCGCAAAAAAAAACGCGGGCATGGGCCCGCGTTGATGAAAGAGATCGTCCGGCGTCGCTTTACCGGATGGGAGCCGAGGACTCGGCGTTCTGCGGCGCCTGGGCGAAGAACTCGACCACGTGCGTGACGTTGTTGTAGCCGCGCGATTTCAGCAGTTGCTCGATCTGTTCGACGTTGCGGCGCAGTTCGGCGGTGGTCGCGGGGTCGATTTCCTGCACGCGGTTGGTTTCTTTACAGACCACGTGATAAGGATGTGCCTCGCCCTGGCTGAGTGTATAGAGGCTGGTGCCGTTATGATAGAAGGACCGGCGGACCAGGCCGATTTCCTCGAATGCACTCAGACAGCGGTAAACGGTCACCAAGTCACAGGAGCCTTTTTCCAAGTCGGCGTGGATCTGCTCGATCGTGGTCGGCTGGCCGCGATTGATCATCGCAGTGAGAATGGCGATACGCGGTTGAGTGATTCGCAAGCCAGCGGCTTTCAGGCGGGCGCAAGCGAGGTCGAGTGGCGTTTGGTTTTTCGCCGGGTTGTTCTTCGCATCCGCAAGCGGATGGTTCGTGGAAGTCGATGCAATCATTTCACCTTCAAGAATGCGCCCGCTAGCAGTCCCTTCCGAGATTATAATCAGCAGTTTGCATCAGGTCTTTCCCTGAAAGGCTTCGTCTTGAGTGCGCCCTTCGGGTTGCTAGTTGCGCGGCCCGAAACGCTGTGCTATCTCGGGCCGACACATGCAAGATCCGGACTTTGCCGAGATTGTCGGCTTAATCTGCAAGGAAGATTCGCGCTATGACCGAAAGGCTTACGAGTTCGTTCGGCTGGGGTTGGATCATACTGTCAAGGAGTTGAAAAAAAAGGAAGGCGCCCGCGCCGTGCGGTCGCGGCATGTGTCGGGTCCGGAACTGCTGGACGGGCTGCGGGTTTACGCGCTGGAGCAGTTTGGACCGCTCGCGAAGATGGTGCTCAATTCCTGGGGAGTCGGGCAGTGCTCGGATTTCGGCGAAATCGTCTTCAACCTGATCGAATATAACGTCTTTAGCAAAACCGACAACGATCGTCGCGAGGACTTCGCCGGTCTGTATAGTTTCGAGGACGCGTTCGTGAAGCCTTTCCTTCCGGCCAAGCCGGTCCGTCCCGGATCGTTCAACGCCGAGGCCGCGTAACGTTGCCCTTCTTGATTCCAGCGCCACGCGGACACCTTGTCGCCGGCGTGACGCTGGCGCATTCGTTTTTATATCATGCCCAAGACCGCTCCCGCCCGCACCGACCTTCGTCTGCTTGATCCCTTCTGGCGCGAGCCGGTGGAGCGTTCGGTGCTGCCGAATGGACTGACGCTGATCCTCAAGCCCGACCGTTCCGCTGCCCTCGCGTCGGTGCAGGTTTGGGTCAAGACCGGCAGCGTCCATGAAGGCGCCCAACTCGGCGCCGGTCTCTCGCACTATCTGGAGCATATGCTGTTCAAGGGCACCGAGCGGCGCGCGGGGCGCGAAATCTCGGCGACGGTTCAGGCCTATGGCGGCTACATCAACGCCTATACCACCTTCGACCGCACGGTTTATTATATCGATCTGCCCAGCGAACATACCGCGGTTGCGATCGACTTGCTGGCGGATGCGGTGCTGCACTCGACCCTTCCCGCCGACGAATGCGCGAAGGAAAAAGAGGTCATCTTGCGCGAGATCGCGATGACGAAGGACGATCCGGACAACCGGCTGTGGGAAACCCTTTTCGAAACCTCGTTTCGCGAGCATCCGTATCGCCAGCCGATCATCGGGCATCGTGAAATTTTCTCCGCCGTCACGCGCGAAGATCTCGTGGCGTATTACCAGGATCGTTACGCGCCCAACAATCTCGTGGTGGTGATCGTCGGTGACATCGATGTCGCCGCGACGCGCGCGGCGGTGGAGCGGCATTTCGGCGCCGCGCCGCGCCGGCGGCTCGCACCGGTGCTGGTGCCGGCCGAGCCCCTGCAACTCGGCCCGCGGAGCGAACACCGTTTCGAAGACGTGGAGGTTTCGCGGGCGGCACTCGCCTGGCCGATTCCCGGACTCACGCATGCCGACGCGCCCGTGCTGGACCTGCTGGCCGGCGTGCTGGGCGGCGGCGACAGTTCGATCCTCTGGCAGGAAATCCGCGAAAAGGCGGGGCTCGTTCACTCCATCGACGCGTCGAGCTGGAACCCGGGTTCCAGCGGTTTGTTTTGCATTTCATTCACGGCGGACGCCGACCAACGCCTCGCGGCCGTGGACGCGATCCAACGCTGCCTCGCCCGGCACCTGCGGCGCGGTTTCACGCCGGCGCAGGTGAAGAAGGTCGTGCGGCAACTCGTGGTCAGCGAAATCAACACGCGCAAAACGATGAGCGGCCAGGCCTCGCGTCTCGGCGCGGCGGAGGTCGTCGTCGGCGACCTCGACCACAGCCGCGCGTATTTCCAACAGCTCGAGCAGGTGCGGCCTGCGGATCTGAAACGCGCGCTCGGCGAGTATCTCGCGCCGGAGCGCCTGACGTCGGTCTCGCAGAATCCGCCGGAGAAAAACAAGTCCTCTGCCATCCCGGCGGCGGCGCAGGCGGCCCGGCCGGACTTCACGGAAATGAAGCTTCCCAATGGCGCGCGCCTCTTGCTCCAACCGGATCGCCGGCTGCCGAATCTGCACTTCCGGCTGATGATGACCGGCGGACCGCTTTTCGAGGAGCCGGCCAAGCGCGGCGCGACCGCGCTGCTGGCGACGATGCTCACCAAGGACACGCGTCTGCGCAGCGCCGCGCAGGTCGCGGAGTTCATCGAATCGGTGGGCGGTTCGCTGCATCCGGTTTCCGGCAACAACAGCGTCGGGCTGGCCGTCGAGGTGCTGCCGCCGGATGCGGACCGGGCGCTCTCGGTATTGGAGCAGGCAATACGCTCGCCGCGGTTCAAGCCGGCGACGTTCCAGCTCGAGCGTGACGCGCAGATCGCGGCTCTGCAGCAGGACGAGGACGACGTCGTCACCCTCGCGCGAAAGCGTCTGCGGCAAAGATTCTTCGGCCCGCATCCGCTCGCGTTCGACGCGCAGGGAGACCAGGACGGGCTCAAGAACCTCGCGCCGGCGGATCTCGCGCGCCTTTTGCGCCGGCTGGCGGTGGGGCCGAATGTCGTGCTCGCGGTCGCAGGGGATTTCGAGCCGCGCGTGCTCGCGCCGAAGCTGAAACGCTTCCTCGCGAAACTGCCCCGCACCGCGGCACCGCGGGTGGAGGTCGCCGATGCGGCGCGACGGCTTCCGGCCGAAGCCGGCGAGTTCGTGGAAAAGCAGCCGCGCGAGCAGGCGGTGGTGGCGCAGGCGTTTCCCGGACCGCGCGTGAATGCCGACGACTTTTACGTCGGCGAAGTGGCCGACGAGATTTTCAGCGGGATGGCCTCGCGTCTGTTCGAGCGCGTGCGCGAGGAGAAGGGTCTCGCGTATTTCGTGCGGTCGGCGCGTGTGGTCGGTTTGGATACGGGCATGTTTTATTTCTTCGCCGGCACGCAGCCGGGTCGCGAGGTCGAGGTGCTCGCCGAGATCGACGCGGAGATCGAACGCATGCGTGTGGGCGGGGTGGAGCCGGAGGAGTTGGCCCGCTGCCAGACCCGACTGAAAGCCGGGCGGCGCCAAAGCCTGCAGACCAACAGTTCGCGCGCGATGCAGGCGGCATTGAACGCGCTGCAGGGACAGCCGATCAACGACTGGAAAAACTACGATGCGCGCATCGAAGCGGTGACGATTGCCGATCTCGCGGCGTTTGCGGCGCGGTATTTCCGCCGGGAGCTGCGAACGCAGCTCGTGGTTGCACCATGAATCGGCCGAGCCGCGGCTTTGCCGCCGCGGAGATGGAAGATCGGAGATGAAGGCGCGGCGTCACGCGGCGAGCTGAAAGCTTTCGGGCTTAGATGAAACCGAGAGGCGAGTGGCTAGAGGCTAGAGCTAGGTAGCGGCCCTCGTCCCGACAGCCAGGGGAGACGGCCTTCCCAGCTGTCCGCGTTCGCGGCCCATCTGCCGAACGCGTGGCACTGCCACGCCCTCAAACTACTCCGCAGATGGTGGGAGAAATGGTTGTCGCCGATGAGTAAACTCAATCGGCGTTGACGATAAGCTCGCCGCATCTCGGCTTTTCTTCGCGAATCCTTCGTGACCTTCGCGGTTAATCCGAGTCCCGGTGTTCTTTCGTGTGTTTCGTGGTTCCAAACGCCAGGTTCTGCCGTGAATTCCATGTTTTCCGCGGGCAAGTCGCCGCGGTGCGGCGAGTCTAGATCTAGGCCGAGGCGGTTTATGACATCAAAACGGCCATGAATATGCGTTTAGGCTGGTGCAATATTGATGCGTTAATAGGGTGGCGCTCGTTACCCTATGAAAACCAAAAACCTCAAAGTGATGATCCTGCTCGCCGTCGCGAGCATTTGGGCCCTGCCGGCGATGACCGCGAAAGACGAAGCCAAGGAGCAGAAGGTCGGCAAACGCACCTTGAAAAAGTATGACGTCGACAAAGACGGTCGCCTCAACGATGAGGAAAAAGCCGCTTGGGAAGCGGACAAAGCCAAGAGTCGCGAGGAGCGGGCGCAGAAAAAAGCCAAGAAGTCCTCCGACGCGGAAGCCGCCAAGTAGGCGGCCGCCGTTCCTTTTGCGTGGGTGCTGACCCCGGCAGCAATGCCGGGGTTTTTTTATGTGCGCGTCTTGCTCTCGTCGTGCAGTGCGCCGCTCCACTTCAGCTTCGTGCGCACGACCGAGAAGTGCGAATACGTGACCGCTTGGACGAGCGGCAGCTGCAGTTTTGAAATCGTGATCTCGATCGGCGAATCGATGCCGACTTTCAGATCGCGTTGCCCATCCATCGCCACCAGCAGGCGCGAGTGGTTGGAGCGGTTGAACACCCGCAGGCACACGCGATCGCGGAAAATGATCGAGCGATTACTGAGCGTGTGCGGACAGATCGGCGTCATCGCGATCACCGCGGCGTCCGGATGGACGAGCGGGCCGCCGGCGGAAAGATTGTAGGCGGTCGAGCCGGTCGGCGTGGAAAAAATAAGACCGTCGCAGGTGTAGTTCGTGACGAGCTCGTCGTCGGCGTAAACTTCGAGCTGCACGAGCCGCGAGTTGACCTCGTTTTTCACGAGCACGTCGTTGAGCGCGAGATCGTGCGAGCCTGGGCCGGTGCAGCACTCGAGCAGCGAGCGTCGTGCGATTCGATATTTGCCCCCGAGCAACTCGACGAAATGCGCGCGCGCCTCGTCGGCGGAAAACGTCGTGAGAAATCCGAGACTGCCGCGATTCACCCCGATGATCGGCACTTGGAAATGCGCCGCCTCGCGGGCGACACCCAGCAGCGTGCCGTCGCCGCCGATCACGCAGCAGGCGTCCATGCCGCGCAGGTAGCCTTTCTTGAGCGGAAAGTCGGACGTTGTTTTGACCTTCAGGCCATGGCCGCGGGCGGCGGCAGCCAGCTCCTCGCCGAGCTCGGGCGCGCCGTGCTTTTCCTCGTTCACCACGAACGCGATTTTCCGAATGGGCTTCATGTGCGCTGTCAGTGAAACCACGAATCTCTGCGAATCGATTCGAATATGCGCCTCGCCAACCTTCCGCCCGCTTGCGCCCGCCGCCGCTCGCCGAGCCGCCGATGTGCCCGCGCCTTCCACGCGAAGCGCCAAACCAGAGTGTCATCTATTATATGACACTCTGGTTTGGGTTGCTCACGGAGAGGCGGGGGAGATGGGCGGAAGGGTGGAGCTGGCGGGAGGGAGGGGAGTGGGCGAAGGGTGGCGGAGGGCGAGGAGGAATTCGCGGTTGCCGTCGGCGCCGGTGATCGGGGAGTCCATGGTGCCGACGAGTTGCGCGTGGGGGAGTTCGGCCAGCGCGAACTCGCGCACGCCGTCGAGCGCGGCCTGCTGCACCGCCGGATCGCGGATCACGCCACGGCCTTTGTCGACTTCCTCTTTCCCGGCCTCGAACTGCGGCTTCACGAGCGCGACCAGCGTTCCGCCCGCGCGCAGCAGCGGCCACACCGCCGGCAGCACGGCTTTCAGGGAAATGAACGACAGGTCCATCACGATCGCGTCGAAGGCGCTCCGCGGGAGATCCGCGGCGGTGAGATGGCGGGCGTTGATCTTCTCCAAATTCGTGACGCGCGGATCGCCGCGGAGCTTCGCGTGCAATTGCGCGCGGCCGACATCGACGCAGACGACATCAGCCGCGCCGGCCTGCAACGCGCAATCGGTGAAACCGCCGGTCGACGCGCCGACGTCGAGCACGTGCGCTCCGCGGAAATCCAGAGCGAAGCGCTCGATCGCGCCGGCGAGTTTTTCGCCGCCGCGGGAGACGAAACGCGGCGGCTGGTCGACCGTAAGCTCCAGGTCGGCGGGAAACTCCTTGCCCGGCTTGTCGAGCCGTTCGGTGCCGCGACGGACACGTCCGCTCATGATCAACGCCTTCGCCTGCGCGCGCGACTCGACGAGTCCGCGGGCGACGAGGAGCTCGTCGAGACGAATGCGTTTCGCGCCGCTCATGCGCGGGCTCCTTTCAACTTCTGTCGCGCGGGCGACCAGCAGGTGGTGCGGCCGCCGATGTCGGTGCGGCGCAGTTTCACGCCCGTGAGCGGGCACCTGCCACCGTCGCGCCAGCGGTGGTGAAACAGCCAGGAATCGGGAATGTTGACGTTGAGGTCGGGCGGCAGCTCCTCGCCGCGGCCGGCGATCTTGTCGAGCGCGAGCCGGGCGACGTGGCGGCATTCGCGCCAAAGCGTCTTGATCTCCGCGGCGTCGAGCGAGCCGGCGGCGCGTTGCGGATGCAGCGCCGCGCGCCAGAGGATTTCGTCGGCCATCCAGTTGCCGATCCCGGGGAAGCGCTCCTGCATGAGCAGGACGGATTTGATCGGCGCGCGCGCGCGGCGTCGCAGAAAGTCGGATACGGCTGCGACGGTGAACGCGCGCGACAGGATCGGCGGCGCGATCTGCGTCCACCAATCCGGCGCGTCCTCGCCGCGGTGAAACTGCACGCGTCCGAACATCCGCGGATCCGAAAACACCAGCGCGCAGCGCTCCATCGCGAGCACGAGGTGGTCGTGTTTCGCGGGGGTATAGTCGGGCGGCTGCGCGTAAAGATCGCCGCTCATGCCGAGGTGAACGCCGAGCCAGCGATCCGCGTCGAAGCGAAAGAGCATCTGTTTCGCGGCGGCGGCAGAGGATGCGAAACGCGTGCCGGCGAGGGCGTCGGCGATCGCGTGCGGATCGGTGCCGCGAAAGACTTTGGCGCGCGGATGCAGCAGGACGCGCGCGACGCGCTGGCCGACGGCGGCCTGGTGCCAGCGCTTGCGGAAGAATTCGACCTCGGCGAGTTCGGGCATGAACGGCGGCGGCGAAAACGCGGAGGCGGCCTCAGCGGATTTCCCAGTCGTAGCCGTGCTGTGACAGCAGACGCGGCGCGCGCGCGGTGACCTGCACGACGTCCTCGATGCGGCAGCCGCCGAGCCCGGGATAATACAGTCCCGGCTCGACGGTGACGACCGCGCCTTTTTTCAATGGCTGGGAAACGGCGCTGCTGATCCGCGGCGCCTCGTGAACGGCGAGACCGAGACCGTGACCCGTGCCGTGGAAAAATCCGACCGAGCCGGATTTCGTGTGCCGCGTTTCGAAACCGTCGCGCTCGAAGATGGCGAGGACGCGTTGATGGACCTCGCGGCCGTCGACGCCCCCGCGAATCGCGCCGAGCGCGGCGAGTTGGGCCTCGCGCACGGACGCGACGAGCCGGCGCTGGGCGTCGCTCGCGCGGCCGCGGAGAAAGGTGCGGGTCATGTCGCCGAAATAACCGGTTTTCGTGACGCGCGGAAAAATATCGATGATGATCAGGTCGTGCGGACGCAGCGGGCCGGAGCCGCGCTCGTGCGGATCGCAGGCCTGGTCGCCGCCGGCGACGATGGTGGTGTCATTGGCCTGTCCGCCCTCGGCCATGATCGCGGACTCGATCGCGAAGCGCAGGCGCTCCGACGTGAGCGGGCGTTTTTCGAAGATCAAGGAACGCCCGCGCGGCTGGGCGCGATGCAGGATGTCTTCGGCGATTTTAAAACCGACCGAGCAGAGCCGGTTGCCCTCGCGAATGGCGGCGGCTTCGGCGGCGGATTTGATTTCGCGTTCAGGAAACAGCGGGCCGTCGGCGAGCTCGAGCGTGACGCCGAGAGCGTTGAGTTTGACGAAGAGCGCGGCGGGAAAGTCGTCGGCGACGCGGAAGCGCTTGATGCGATGAGCGCGGGCGAGTTCGGCGATGATTTCGGCGGGGCCGACCTTGCGATCGGGAAAACGCTTCGCGGCGCGGGCGCGCCAGACTTCGAGCGGGAGCACCGCGTGGAACGTCCTCGCTTTCTTGATCCGGCCGAACTCGAGGGCGCTCTGGACGGTGATACGGCGGCCGCCGGCGGCGAAGGCGATGAACGGATCGTGGACGTCGACGCGGCTGAAATAGAGCTGGTCGGCGTTGCTCGTGTCGGCGAAGAGGAGCGGAGGAGGCGTGGAGCGAGGCACGGGAAGAGATTGAACTGACGGGAAGCGCGCATTAGCCACCCGGGCGGTGAAAAACGCAAATCCGGTTTGCTCCTCGATTCGATGGCTCGGTGTGCTGCTCGCGCTGCTGGCGTGGGCGGGGTGCGACGACGAGCGCGCGCCGACAGAGCAGAAGCCGAAGACGGTTGCCGACCATTTCGAGATCCGCGTGGGCGGAAAGCCCGTGCAGATGCAGCTCGCGGTGCTCATGCCGGAGATGGAGCGCGGCCTGATGGAGCGGCGCGATCTCGGGCGCGACGAAGGGATGCTGTTCGTTTACAACCGGCCGCAGCAAATGAGCTTTTGGATGCGCAATACGCCGACGCCCCTCGATATCGGATTTTTCAATGCGCACGGGATGCTCGAGGAAATTTATCCGCTGTATCCCTACGACGAGACGCCGGTGCGCTCGCGGAGCACGCTGCTGTCGCTCGCGTTGGAAATGAATCAAGGCTGGTTCCGCGAGAACGGCGTGAAGCCGGGCGCGGAGCTCGACATGGACGCCCTGCGCGCGGCGTTGCAGGCGCGCGGCTTCGAGCCGCGGCGTTACGGACTGGAGAACTGACGCGCCCGCGAAAGAGGGCGGGCCGCACGGACGTTATTCGTCCTTTGGGATCTCGTTGTCCGTTTTCAGGAGGATCACGGGCGTCTTGGTTTTCACCCAGACCTCCGTTTCCTTGAAGTGCTTGGCGGGGACGTTTTCGAGCGCCTCGCCGACGGTTTTCGCGGGATAAAGGCGGCCCTTGCGTGTCGCGTTGTAATCGTAAACCGCGCGGAAAATCCGGTCCTGCGTGGTCGCGGGACTTTCGTCCTCGGGAATCTGAAGCACCCAGCCGGTGAAATCGATTTTCGGCGGCAGCTGGCTCTCGGGATCGGAGACGAGGATGACGAACTGCTTCTTGAGCGGCGGCGGCTTGTCTTCCTCAGTCTCGGGCTGCACGGCGAGGTTGAGTTCCTCGATGACGCGTCGGAGCAGGGAAGGCTCGAGTTCGTTCTTCTTCAGGATTTCCGCGACCTTGCTGACATCGATTTTCGGCATGGGAACTTGGGAGGGAAAAGAAAACCAATCGCCGCAAACGCGCGGCTGACCAAGCCAAATCTTCGACGGGTTTGCGGCGCTGGCGAGGGCGGCCAGGGCGGCCGCTGGACTCGTTACGAATCATGTGCTTCCTGTGCCGCGTGTCTTCGACCGATCTCGAGTGGTTCGATGTGGTGAACGAGCGCGACGAGCCTGTGGGCCGCGCCCTGCGGCGCGACGTCCACGCGCGCAACTTGCTGCATCGCGCGGTGCACATCCTCGTATTCGACGAACACGGACGGCTGTTTCTGCAGAAACGATCGATGACGAAAGACACGTCGCCGGGGCTGTGGAACTCCTCGTGTTCGGGTCACCTGGACGCGGGCGAGGATTACGATCCGGCGGCGGTGCGGGAGTTGCAGGAAGAGCTCGGGCTGACCGTGGCGGAGCCGCCGCAGCGGTGGTTTCGGATCGAGGCCTGCGCGGAGACGGGCTGGGAATTTTGCTGGATTTACCGGCTGCGTTCGGGCGGGCCGTTTGTTCTCCATCCCGAAGAGATTGAAGGCGGCGACTGGTTGTCGTCGGAGGAGGTGACGGCGCGGATTGCCGCGAAGCCGGAAGACTATTGCCCGGCGTTTCGGCTGTTGTGGCCGATCGCTGCGAAAACGCTGGCAAGTGAGCGCGCGGCCTCGGCCTGAGCGCTCACGCCAGCCATCGGTAACTACAGCTCTGGCGAAGGTCGATAACGACGCCCGGAGATTCCGCCGGGGCCGGATTGTTCGCTGAGACGTTTGATTTCGTCGAATTGCTTCTGGGTGATCAGCCGGCGCGGCAGGCGACGCTCGGCTTCCTGCACGAGTCGCTCGCGATCCTCGTCGCTGGGCGTGTGCGGCTCCCACGACGTGTGATGACCCTGATGGCGGGTCCATTGGATGTTGCCGCCGTGAATGACGACCGCGACCTGGTATTTGCCGCGTTCCGGATCTTTGTTCCACCAACCGAACTCGATGCCCATGGCCGCAGTGTTGGCGGAGGTCAGGTTGGCGCCAGCGCAAACTCCGCGAGGCGTTCGCCGATGCGGTATTCGCCGCCGCGCGATTCGATTCGTCGCAACGTTAATCGACCCTCGCGGATCTCGACCAAGCCGGGACCGCCCGGCGGGCAGAACGCGCCGGTGTTGAGCACGATCAATCCCGACGGCGTGCGCACGAAGCCGAGCCGGTGGGTGTGTCCCATCACGAGAAAACGCGCCTGCGGACGAAACTGGCGGACAAAGGTGTCGGCCCGCGCGGGTGTCTGGCGCCAGGCCTGAATCACACGCCACACGCGCGTCGGCGGCCAGAGCGTGTCCAAAACATAACTGACAATGTAGCGGAGGCGGCGGCGCTCGGATTGATGGCGCTGGGGAATCGCGGCGGCGGCGCGGCGGTAGGCGCCGAGACAGGTGGGCAGTTGCGCGCGCTCCGGGGGAGAAAGTCGGGCGAGTTCCTGGGCGACGAGGCGACGGGCGAGTGCGGCATCGCGTCCCCACGGAACCAGATCCTCGAACAAGGCATCGCCGTGCGTGACGAGCACTTCTCCCTGAGAAAACTCCAGATGGTGGTGAGCCGAGACATCGGGATCGTGGTTGCCCGTGACCAACGTCGTGGGCGGAGCGTGGCGCGCGAGAAAATCGCGAACTTCCTGTGCGACCTCCTGCGGACGAAGACCGTTGTGATTGGGCCGGGTGTCGAGCGTGTCGCCGTTGAACACGACCTTGTCGGCTCCGTCGAACAGCGGCGCGAGGCTCGACAGCGTTGTCACGCGGCTGGCGCGATCGCAGTAATGGAGGTCGGAGAAGATGCGGAGGACGGAGACGGACACGGACGGGAACGGACCTGAACGCACCGCCGCGGTTCGCGCAACGCTTTAGGCTCTTGTGCTGGGAAACGAGAATTGGGAAAGTGAAGAGTATGCGTCCGCTTCGCTTCGTGTCGGTGTTGCTGTTGTTGATTGTCCTTTCCGCTCGCGCGGAGGATGCCGAGGAGCTCGCGCGAATCCACACCGAGGCGATTGGTGGGCGCGAGCGGCTCGATCGGTGGCGGGCGATGCGGGCGACGGGCACGGTGCTCTCGGACGGCAGCGAGCTAGAGTTCGAGCTGATCGCGGCGCGGCCCAACCGCGTGCACGTGCGGATCCGCTCGGAGGGTCGCGAGCTGGTGCAGGCGACCGACGGGGACCATGCATGGCAATTTGACGGCGCGACGGCGAAAGCGCTCACGCCTGCCGACGCGCGGGCGTTCAAGGCGGACGCGGAGTTCGACGACCCGCTCGCGAGTTTGCCCGAGCGCGGTTACGCGCTGGATTTTGCGGGCGAAGTGGCGTGGCAGGAGCGGACGGCGTTCAAGGTGCTGGTGACGCGTCCCGGCGAGGAACCGAGTTTTCTCCTCGTCGATCCGGAAACGTATTTTGTCGTCGCGCGCGTCACGCAGCAGACCAATGCGCGTGGGCGGCAGGTGACCATGGAGACGCGTTACGACGATTTCCGGCCGGTGGCGGGCATTCTCCTGCCGTTTCAGATCCAGGTTTTCGCGGACGGACGTCTTTTGCGGGAAACGGTGCTGCGGCAGGTGCTGCCGATTTTGGAGCCGCCGCCGGAGACCTTTGCGATGCCGGCGACGACGTTGGGCGGTTGACGCGGGGTTTCGGCGCTTGCCAGTCCGCGGCCTGCGCCATGGATTGCGGCATGGCTCTCTTTGGCACCCTGGAAACGATCCGGACGCAGGTCGCGCCGGCGGAGAAATTTGCGGCGGCGTTCGCGTATCTCGACGAGCTGCTGCGCGGCGGCTCGGACGCGGCGAAGCGGATTCGCGGCATCCCCGTGGGGGAAACGCAGAAGATCGAGCTCGCCGGCGGCGCGTTTGCGATGGAGCAGGTTTATCGCACGAAGGCGCGCGCCGACGGTTTTTTCGAGTCGCACCGCAAGATGATCGACGTGCAGGTGATCGTCGAAGGCGAGGAGTGGATCGAGGTGGCGGACCTCGCGCACTGCGTGGTGAAGCAGCCGTTTCAGGAGGAGCGTGATCTCATCGTGCATCAGGACGTCGGGGGCGCGTCCCGGCTGCGGTTGCGCGCGGGCGACGCGGCGATCTTTTTTCCGGCGGACGTGCACATGCCCTGTCTGGAAACGGAGAGCGGCAGCGGGATCGTGCGAAAAACCGTGATCAAGGTGCCGGTCGCGGGGAGCTGAAGACGTTGCGCGGAGCATGAACTACCGCCACCAGTTTCACGCCGGCAATTTTGCCGACGTGGTGAAGCACGCCCTGCTGGTGCCGCTGATCCGCGCGCTGCAGCAGAAGGCGAAAGGTTTCCTGTTTCTGGATACGCATGCCGGCCGCGGTCGCTACGATCTCGGCGCGGCCGGGCGGGGCGACACGCTGGAGCGCCGGCCCGAATGGCCGGAGGGAATCGGCCGCTTGTGGGCGCGGGACGATCTGCAGGGAGCGCTCGCGGATTACCGGGAACTCGTGCGGCGTTTCGATCGCGAAGCGGGCAATACCGCGGAAACGTGCCGGTATTATCCCGGATCGCCGGCGCTGGCGCGGATGCTGGCGCGGTCGCAGGACCGGCTGGCGTTGTGCGAGAAGCATCCGGACGAATTTCTGGCGCTGAGCGCCGAACTGCGGGAGACACCGCGGGCGTCGGTGCATGAAATGGATGGTTACGTGGCCGTGCGGGCGATGCTGCCGCCGCCGGAGCGTCGGGCGCTGGTGCTGATCGACCCGCCCTTCGAGGCGAAAGGCGAGTTCGCGGCGATTGTGACCGCGGTGCGCGAAGGGCTGCACCGGCTTCCGGCCGGCACCTTTGCGATCTGGTATCCGCTGACGGAGCGGGCGCGCGTGGACCGGTTTTTCGAGGAACTGGGAGCGCTGACGCTGCCGCCGACGCTGATGCTCGAGTTGACGGTCGCGGGCGCGGACGCGGGACCGAAGATGAACGGCTGCGGCCTCGTCGTGATCAATCCGCCCTGGCGTTTCGAGGAAACGGCGCGGCCGCTGCTCGCGGAACTTACGGGCTTGCTCGCGCAATCACCGGGCGCGGCGCACCGGCTGGAGTGGCTGGTGCCTGAACGCTAAAAAAAAGCGGCGGCCCGAAGGCCGCCGCTGGGAAAAGGAGGGAATCGTGGGCGTCAGCCCGCGATGGCGTCAGGTTTTCGCACGGCGCGAGCGAGTTCAGCCACGTCAGCGACGGGCGGGACAACGTTCAACGGCGGCGCTTTGAAGAGAGGACGATTCCACTGGATGTCTTCGCGATTCAAAACCCGCACAATCGCCGCCGGCGCCTGAGCGGGCGGCGTTTCATGATATGGAGCGGGGAACGGCATGATGGGGAGGGTGACAAAAATATCGGGTCAAGGTGCCAAAAAGTTAGAGAAAAAGTGCAGCGTCACGAAATCGTGACGTCGCGCGAGGAGAGTCGGAGGGCGGGGGAAGAGCGGAGGCGAAGCCCGACGCTCTCCCGCCGCCGGGACGTTTATGCGACGCGACGGGTGAGAAGCGTATCCTCCAAAGAATGACGCTTCGGCAGCTCGATGGTGAGCACGCCTTCGGCGATCTCGGCGTGCAGCGCCGGATAGTCGATGCCGTGACCCAGCCGGAGCCGCAGCTGGTAGTCGCGCTGCGCGCTTTCCAGATGCAGGGCGTGCCAGTTCACCCGGACGAAATGCGCCTTGCGAGCGGTGATCAGCAGATCGGGGCCGCGCGCCTCGATCTCCACTCCGGACTCGTCGACGCCCGGGACGTACACCGTGAGCTTCACGGCGTCCGGGAGTTCCCGGCAATCGTAGCTCGGCTGACGGAATTTCGGCGTGGACGACGACGAAGCCGCGCGGCGAGTGCGATGGGCGGGACGGGAGGTTTGGATGATCGTATGCATGGGAAAATTGGAAGGAGGTTGAGGACAAAAAGGAGTGCGCTCCTCGGGGCTTGATGCCGCCGGGCTTCAGGTGGTTTCTAAACTGGATCCGTTAAAACGGAGGTTTAGGCCTGACAGCCCGTGCCGGTCTGATGCTGTTTGCTCCAATATTGGGAGACCGCACGCATCTGGACGCGGCAATAGCAAGCGACGGCCTTCGTAGACGAAGTGCCGGCGGAGCCGCGGAGATGTTTGCGCGTAACGGTCATTGGAACGTGTTTCACCCTGCACAATGCAGCCGGCATGCCAAGTATGAACTTGCGTATAATGGTGAAGATTGCGTGACGCTGTGCCGGTCGACAGCGTCGGCGGCATGAACGACGCCACCACCACCGTCCAGGAGTTGAAGTCGCGAGTGCTGGCCTTTGCCCGCGAGCGCGAATGGGAGCAGTTTCACGCGCCGAAGAATCTCAGCATGGCGCTCGCGGCGGAGGCGGCGGAGCTGATGGAGCATTTCCTCTGGGCCACGTCGGAGGTGTCGCGCGAGGTCGTGAAAGATTCGGCGAAACGGGCGAAGATCGCCGAGGAACTCGCCGACATCGTCATCTACTCGCTCGAGTTTGCGAACGTCAGCGGGCTCGACCTCGCCGCCGCCATCGAAGCGAAAATGGCGGCCAACGCGAAAAAATATCCCGTCGAAAAAGCACGCGGCCGCGCTGACAAATACACCGAACTCTGACGCTGTGGCTGCGGCGGTCGACTCGTGCCGAGGCGAGGCGCCCCCACGCACGCGAGCCCCGCGGCACTACCGGCAGCAGGCGCAGCGCGGGCCGCAACTCGCCGGTGGCGCGGATGGAGACGCGGCGGATTTCTGCGCGGCGTAGCCGAAGCCGCCGACAATCACGCGGCGCACCGGCTCACCGGTCGCTGGATCGCGCGTCAGCGCCGCCTCCTTCATCGATTGCTGCACTTCGAAGCGACGCGGCTCGACGCCGGGCAGGAGCGGAATCGTTTCGTAGACGTAGGTGGCCATCGCGGTTCAGTAATCGGACTCATGGCACAGGGATCAAGAAATCCGCGGCGCGCAACCTACGAAACGGCGCGTCAAAAAACGTCGCCTTTCCAGCCCCACATTCCGCGGCTCACGTCGATGAACTTCACGTAAACGCGGTCCTTGGGAATCCCGAGATGTTCCTCGATCAGCCCGCAGAGTGCGGCGCTCAGGCTCTTGGTTCGTCGCGCGGGCAGCGCGATGGATTTGAGCTCGAGAAACGCGACCGGCGCGTCCGAGCCGGCAAAGAGCATCGGCGTGTCGGGTTGCAGCGCGATCATCACGAAATCTTCCGACTTCTCCAGCTCGCGGGCGACGAGCGCCGAGGCGCTGCGCAACACGGTCTCCTCGGCTTTCTCGGTGAGTGGAAGATTGGTCTGGATTTTGAGGTAGGGCATGGCGGGGCGAATTTGAACGGGGTTCAACGGGGCGGCCGACGCCCGAAGTGTGCCGCGTTTTCCGGCCGCGCGCAAATCGGGACCACGCCCGATCGCGCTCTCCCGCGAATCGACTACGCCGGTCCGGATTTTGGCCGAAACGCCTTCATCACCGCTTCGTTCGTCTCCAGTCGCGGGCCGCCGATCAAATCGATGCAATAGGGAATCGCGGGAAACACCGCTTCGAGATTCTCGCGAATCGCCTTCGGCCGGCCGGGCAGGTTCACGATCAGCGTGCGGCCGCGGATTCCGGCCGTCTGCCGCGAAAGGATCGCGGTCGGCACGTGGCGCAACGACGCGGCGCGCATCAGTTCGCCGAAGCCGGGCAGCTCTTTCTCGATCACCGCGCGCGTGGCCTCGGGCGTGACATCGCGAACGGCCGGCCCGGTGCCGCCGGTGGTGACGACCAGCGGGCAACCGACCTCGTCGGCCAGGCGGCGTAGTTCTTTTTCAATGACGTCGCGTTCGTCGGGCACGATCCGGTAGTCCGGTTCGAAGGGCGTCGCGAGCCATTCGCGCAGCAGCGCAAGGCAGGCCTGGCCCGGTTCGTCGGCGTAGATGCCGGCGCTGGCGCGGTCGGAGATGTTGAGGATGCCGAGGCGGATCATGGGGACGGAGAAATCGAGAATTCGGTCGGGTTGAGATTGAACTCGCGCACGACGTCCGCGGCGCTGACACCCCGCTCGCGCAGCGCGCGGAGACTGAGCGCGTCGTGGCGCTTGGCGAGCCGTTCGCCGCGATCGTCGGTGACGAGCGGACAATGATGATAAGCCGGCACGTCGTGCCCGAGCGCGCGTAGCAGCAGAATCTGACGGAAGGTGGATTTGATCAGGTCCGCGCCGCGCACGACCTCCGTGATACCCATCGCGGCGTCGTCGACCGCGCACGCGAGCTGGTAGCTCGGCATGTCGTCTTTGCGCCAGACGAGAAAATCCCCGAAGTCGCGGCCGGCGATCGCGCGCTGCGGACCAAAGTGCGAATCGTGAAACGCGACCTCTTCGCCCTCCGGCACGCGGAAGCGCCAGTTCACGGAAATCGTGTCGCCGAGCGGCGGCAGCGGTGCGTTCGTCGGCGGCCGGAACGACGGCGGATAAACCGGCTCGTCGTCCGCGTGCGGCGCCGTGGCCGCTTCGAGGACGTCGCGGCGCGAGCGCATGCAGGGGAAAATCAGTCCCGCGGCGTGCAGCTGCGCGAGCGCGCGACGGTAGTGTTCGCGCCGGCGGCTTTGGTCATACGGCGCCTGCGGGCCGCCGAGATCCGGGCCTTCGCTCCAGCGCAGGCCGAGCCAGCGGAGATCCTCCAGCATGGCGGCGACGAACTCCGGGCGGCAGCGGGCGGTGTCGAGATCGTCGTTGCGCAGCACCAGCGTGCCGCCGGCCGCGCGGGCGCGTTCGCCCGCGACCCAGAACGTGCGCGCGTGGCCGAGATGCAAGTAGCCGGTCGGCGACGGCGCCAGGCGTCCGCGATACGCCGCATGCGGCGGCGGGACTGAGTTTGAAGTTGGAGGGTCGAAGGACAGAGCGGCGGAAGCTTTGGGTTTGATCTCTCAACTCTCAACACTCAGCTCTCAACCTCTTCCATGTCCAAACTGCTCTGCGTTTACTGCTCCTCGAGCGACCGGCTGGATCAGAAGTATTACGACGCGGCGACGGCGCTCGGCCGCGAGATGGTCGCGCGCGGTTGGGGGCTCGTTTACGGCGGCGGCAAGACCGGCCTCATGGGCGCCGTGGCCCGCGCCGTGAAAGCCGGCGGCGGCCGCGTCATCGGCGTCATCCCGGAATTCATGAAAGCGCGCGAGCTCGCCTACGACGAGGCCGATGAGATCGTCACCGTCGTCACCATGCGGGAACGCAAACTTCTCATGGAAACGCGCGCCGATGCGTTCGTCACGTTGCCCGGCGGCTTCGGCACGCTGGAGGAGATCATGGAAATCCTCACGCTGCGGCAGCTCAACGTCGTGCGGAAACCGTGCGTGTTGTTCAACCAGGAGGGGTTTTACGACGACTTGCTGCGGCTGTTCGGCCGCATGCTCGACGAACGCTTTTTCAAGCCGAGCAACATGGACGTGTTTCGCGTGGCCGCCGCGGTGCCGGAAATCTTCGCGAAGATCGAGGAAGCGTCGACGACGCCCATCGAGGAGAAGTGGTTCGAGAAGCGCTGAACTTTCGATGCACCGCACCGCTGTCCTGAATCTTCTGAAAGCGCATGCCGCCCGCGCGCTCGAGTCGCACGAAATGGCGATGGTCGCGGACACGATTCGCTTCGTGGAAACGCACGACGACTGCCTGCACCGCTCGTGCGTGCCGGGGCATCTCACCGGCTCGGCGTGGATCGTCGACGCGACCGCGACGAAGACCTTGCTGACGCATCACCGCAAACTCGACAAATGGCTGCAGCTCGGCGGTCACGCCGACGGCGATCCGGATCTGCTGGCGGTGGCGCTGCGCGAGGCGCAGGAGGAAAGCGGGCTCACGCGGTTGCGGGTCGTGAGTGCGGCGGTGTTCGACGTGGACCGGCATTTAATCCCGGCACGCAAGAGCGAGCCGGCGCATTATCATTACGATTTGCGTTTCCGGATCGAGGCGGACCCGGCGGAGCCGCTCGTCGTGACAAGCGAATCGAAGGACCTTGCGTGGGTTGATGTATCCGCCGTGGCAGGACTCAATCCCGAGGAATCGATGGCGCGCATGGTGCGCAAGACGCACCATCGTCTCTGGCGCTAGCTCAGCGCCAGAGGCCGATCACTTCGTCGCGGCGGACCCATCCGGTCTGGCCGTTGGGAAACGTGAGCCGCACCCAGCCGAGGAATGAATTCTCCTCGTCGATCACGGCCACGCTGCCGGGCGCGAGCACGCTGGTTTTTTGCGTGTTGTCGGCCTCGGTCGGGATCGAACGCAGCGTGCCGGCGCGCCAGGCGATGACCGCGCGGCGATCCGCGGCGAGTCCGTAGGCGTGCACGCAGGCCGCGGCGAGCGCGAGCGCGATCCCGCAAAGTGCGAACAGCGACGTGGCCGAGATCCGGACCCAGCGGCGGCGCCGATGATACAGTTCCGCGAGCAGCCAGCCGAGCGAGAGCGCAGCGAGGGCCGCGGCGCCGAGGATCGCGCGCTGCCAGGCGCCGGGCGTCGCCTGGCTCGCGAGCGACTGCAGCGGACCGGGCGAGAGGAAGGGCTGCAGCGGCGCGGGCACGGCGCCGGACTTGTCGACCGCGAACAGAAAATTCCAGCGAATCGCCGGCGCCGAGGGCGCCTGGACGAAGGCGGCCGCCGCCTGCGCGCCGGCTTCGCCGAAACGGTCCTGCTGGATCAGCGCGAGCGAAAGATTGTGACGCGCGATGGCGTCGGTCGGCGCGGTGGCGACGGTCTTGCGCCAGGCGTCCGCGGCGGCGGCAAAATCGCCGCTGCGATACGCGGTGCGCGCGTCGGTCGCCGGTTTCGCGAGCTCGGCGGCGCGCAGCGAAGCCGGCAGGAGCAGCGCGGTGGCGGCGGAGACGAGCAGCAGGCTGGCGACGAACGGGAGCAAGTTGCGCGGCAGGAAAAGATGGAATGGCGAGATCCCGGGTATCCGTTGCGCGGAGACGGCGACATCGGCCCGTGCCACCCAGTCGGACGGCAGACGCCCGTCGGCGCGATAAAGCGCGGCGTCGGCCTCGGCCCAGAGACGCGACCATGTCGGATCGGCGAGCGCGGTCGGCGGCGGGGCGGCGTGGTGCAGTCCCAGCAAAAGGCGGGCGTCGTGCTGCCATTGCAGCAGGAGCGCGTGGACGGACGCGGCGGGCGCGCTGCGCAGCGCGGCGAGCGTGGCGGCGAGCCGGGCGCGGGCCTCGCGGCGATTTTGCAGCGGATCGGTCGTGCGCGCGCGCCGATAAGCAAGCGCGAACCAAAAGCCGAGCAGCACCACGAACGGCGCAACGGCGAGCGCGACGAGCAGGCTGGAACGGAGCGGCACCGGCGCGGATGCGGAGCCCGGCAACGGATCGCGCGGAATCGGGGCGGGCGGCGCGGGCGGTTTGATCTTGGCGATCTCGAAACGCGGCGCGCCGTTGGCGGGCGTTTCATCGGACGTCGACGGAGCCGGCGTCGCCGCGACGGGAGCGGGTGCGGGGGCGGAGATCGAGACGGTGGTGCGCGGCGTGGTGAGCGTTTTGTAGTCGCCGGTGGCAGGATCGAAGTAGACGAAGTTGACCGGTCCGAGCGTGTAGGTGCCGTCCTCGGTGGGGATGAGGACCACGTCCTCGGAGAGCGTCACGTCGAAGAGCTTGCCCTCGGCGGGGGTGCGTTTCGCCTGGGGTTGAACGACGCGGAAATTGCGCGAGACCTCGCGTTGCGGCAGTCCGGCAATGTCGGGCCAGTTGCCCGTGCCGGAGAGTTCGAGCGTCCAGGTGACCGGTTCGCCGACGGCGGCCTGCGCGGGGACGACTTTCGACGTGAGCTTGAACTGGCCGACCGCGCCCGTGTAGCCGGCGGGCGGCGGCGGGAGCGGACGCACCACCAAGGCCGGCGCATTCGAGGCGACGGCGAGTTGTTCGATCCGCGGTGTCTGGAACAGGCCGAAGCCCATGCTGCCGGCCTGCAGGTTTACGAGCTGGTTGGCGGCGTTGAGCGTGAGCGGTCCGGGATTCTTGGCGTAGCCGCGCGTTTTGGCGGTGATGCGGAGGCGGGCTTCGCCGTTGGCCATGCCCTCGCTGGGTTCGAATTTCGACCATTCCTCGACGACGAGCGGCGCGGCGTTCCACTCGATATTGCTGCCGAGCTGGTTGAAGGCCGAGCGCGGCACGTCGAGGACGTAAGTGAGCGGGAAAACCTGGCCCGCCCAGACCGAGGTGGCGCCGGGATCGAGCCGCGCGGAGACGCTGGCGTCGGCGGCCGAGCGGGTCGCTCCACCGGTGAACGCCGCGACGCGCTGCGGGCCCTTGTTGGTTTGCACGGTGAAGGCGGGAATCTGGATCGGGCCGGACTTCTGCGAACGCGCGCGATAGCTGTAGATGACGGAACGCGTCATCGAGAAGTTCACGATGCTCGTCTGCTCGGAGCGGCCGGTGAACGCGAGCGTGGTGCCATCGAGCTTCGGCAGCTGCGGCTCGCCGTCGGGCGCGCAGTTCTCGAAAATCAGCAGCAGCTCGGACGGATCGCCGGAGTCGCTGACATCCCAGCGCACGGATTGCGCGTGCGCGGACGAAAGCAGCAGCGAACACGGCGCGAGCAGCAGGAAAAGCAGGAGTAACGGACGCGAGAAACGTCCCCGGGTGCGCAGCGTGCGTGCGCTCCGTTGCGGCCGGAAGGTCGACGGGTGAGTGGACATGAACATTACCAATCTTTCTTGGGCTTGCGCGGAGTCTGGTCCTTCTCGGCTTCCATCAGCCGGAAGAGCTCGGCGGGCGAATCCTGGTTTTTCAATTGATCCAGCTTTTGCAGCGGCAGCGCGAGCGACGGGTCGGTCGTCGGCGGCGGGCCGTCTTTCTTTTGCGGCGCGCCTCCGACCTTTTGCGTTTCCTCGGGCGGGGGCGGCGGCGGTTCTTCCTTCTTGTCCATGTCGCCGAACGCGGATTCCGGGGACTGCTTTTGTCCGTCGGACTTCTGCTGATCCTGCTGGTTCTGCTGCGAGGCGTCGTCTTTCTCCGACTGTTTTTGTTGCTGCGATTTATCCTGCTTTTGCGGTTCGGACGAAGAGTCCTGCTTGGACTGATCCTGCTTCTGCTGATCCTGCTGCGACTGATCCTGTTTTTGTTGGTCCTGCTGATTCTGTTGTTGTTGTTGTTGCTGCTGCTGCTGGTCGTCGGGTTTTTTCAGCAACGCCTCCAGTTCCTGGCGCAGCTTGGGCCAGTCGGTGGTTTTCGGATCCTGTTTCGAACCGAGTTCGACGGCGGCGAGTGCGTCGCGGACGGGACCTTCGGGGACGGCTTGTTGCGAGGATTGCAGGCGCGTGCCCCACGTGACGGTTTCGCGGGCGAACTCCGCCCAGTCGCGCGCGGTGCGTTGCGGCGTGGTTGCGAGCCGCGTGACAATTCGCGCGAGCGGCGCGGATTCGGCGGGGGGCGCGGCTTTTTCCGCGGCGTGCGCTGAGCGAACGGGCAACAGCGTCGCCGGAACGAGCAGCAGCAGAATCGCGACGGTTGTGATCGACGGCGCGGGCGCGCTGGGCGGCGCGGCCGCAAGCGGCGGCGGATCGCGCGTGGGCTCGTTGGCGGGGGAGAGCGTGAGTTGACGCGGGCGCGGGCGCACGGGGAATTCGTAATAGAGGCTGACCAGCAGGCACCACAGACCGAGCGCGAGCGGCCATTGGAAACGCTCGACGAGGCGGACGGAATTCTTCTCGAGGAACTCGCCCTTCTGGCCGGTCGCGATGGTCGAGTCGATCAGCGCCGCGAGATCGATCCACGCGCTCGCGTCCTGGTAAACGCCGTTCGTCGTCTCCGCGAGTTCGCGCAGCGTGGCGGGTTCGAGTTTCGACAACACCACGGCGCCGCGCTCGTCTTTAACGAATCCCCCGGAGCCGTCGGGGATCATCGCGCCTTCCGCGGTGCCGACGCCGAGGCCGAGGACGCGGATGCCCTTCGTCTTCAATTCCGGCAGGCGTTCGCGCCAGTTTTCCTCGGTGGCTTCGCCGTCGCTCAACACGATCAAAAAGCGATCCGCCGAACCGCTGGTGCCAAACGCGCTCAGTGCCGTGTCGATCAACGCCCGGTAATTCGTGCCGCCTTCCGGCAAAAACTCCGGATCCAGCGCCGGCAGGAATTCGCGCAGGATCTCGTAATCGGCGCTCAGCGGACTTTGGAGAAACGCCGTGCCGGAAAACACCACGAGACCGATGCGTTCGCCGTTCAGTTTTTCGAGGAGCGACTGAACGAGGAGCTTGGCGCGATCGAGGCGCGAGGGGCGAACGTCGGGCGTCAACATCGAGCGCGATAGGTCGATCGCGATCAGGATCTCGCGCGCCTGATCGAAGACGGGTTCGTCGACGCGGCCCCATTGCGGACGCGCGAGCGCGACCACGCTGAGCAGCAGTCCGGCGCACAACCAAGGACGCACCCGATGCCGGCGCGCGGCGCCGGCGGCCGCCGCGGCGAGTTTCAGGCGATGATTGCCCGCTTCGGCGCGCAGGATGTGCGGATGCGTGGCGGCGGCGTCGTGACGCCGGCGCGTGATTTCCCAGACCAGCAGCGCGACCGGCACGAGGCCGAGCCAGAGGAAATGAGGAAGAGCGAAGGTCACGGGAAATCGGGAGACTCAGGCCGTCGCGGCGCGCAACGGATTTTTCCATTGCACGAGCAACGCCGCGACGAGCAGCGCGACGAGTCCGGGAATGGCGGGCCACAGGAACAGTTCCGACGTGAGCAAGTAGCTCTTGGCCTGAAACTCGATCTTCTGCGCGCGATCGATCGCCTTGAACGCGGATTCGATCGTGCTGGTTTCCGCGGCGCGGTAGAAACGGCCGCCCGTCGTTTCCGCGATATCGCGCAGCGCCGATTCATCGAGATCGGACATGACGCGGCGGTAGCCCAGCTTCTTGCCTTTGTCGTCGAAGACGGGAAACGGCACGATGCCGTCGCGGCCCGCGCCGATCGTGTAGACCGGCACGCCGCGCGCTTTCGCGAGTTCCGCGGCTTGAGCGGGCGTGAGCGAGCCGCGGTTGTTGGCGCCGTCGGTGAGGAGCACGACGAAGGCGCCCTGACGTTTGCCACCGCTTTCGTGTTTCGCCTGTTCGAGCCGCGTCAACGCCACGCCGAGTCCGTCGCCGATCGCGGTGCCGTCCTCAATCAGGCCGATCTTCAAACGCTCCAGCTGGCGTGCGAGCCAGTCGTGGTCGAAGGTCAGCGGCGCCATCGTGTAGGAGCGGCCGGAGAAGAGCACGATGCCGATGCGGTCGGCGGGACGCTGTTCGATGAACGCCTGGATGACGGGCTTGATTGCCTGGAGACGGTTGATGCGATCGCCGCCGCGCTCGTAATCCTCCGACAACATCGAGCCGGAAAGATCGATCGCGAGCATGATGTCGTAGCCCTGCGAATGGACCTCGCGCTTGTCCTCGACGCGCTGCGGCCGGGCGAGGGCGACGATCAACAAGGCCGCGCCGATCAGAGCAAGAATCATCGGCCACCGCGAAACCGACGCGAGCGAAGGACGATGCCAGGCCGCGGCAAACGGCACGAGCAGAACGGGAACGCTGCGTCGTCCGCGCAGCCACACGAGGGCGAACAACGCGACCAGCGCCAGAAACCAAAGCGGATGCGCGAAGCGGAAATTCGAGAAGCTCCAAACCGCAAAGGAAACGGACGAAAGATCCAGAAAGGCGGACATTGATGAGGGAAAACGCGGCAGCTCGGTCAGCGGGCGTTCATGCGCGCGTGGAAAAAACGCACGAGCGCATCGAGGCGGTTTTCGTCGGTGCCGACGACGAGCCGGCTGAGTGGCGCGGGAAAAAGCGAACGCCACGCGGCCTCGCGCTCCTCGCGCCACGCGGCGTGCGCGGCGCGTTCGGCGGCGTTGCCCTCGAGCGTCACGAGCCGGCCGGAGATCGGATCGTAAGCGGCGAAGGCGTCGCCGGCGGGCAGTTCGCGATCCCACGGATCGTCGACGCGAAAGCCCATCGTCTGGTAGCGCCGCTGGATGACGGTCCAGCCGTCGGGCTCGGGGCGCGGCGGGAAATCGCCGAGCCAGAGCAGCACGCTGTGTTTCGGCGCGGCGCGGGCGAGCAGCCGCCACGGGATTTCGGAGAGCGGAGAGCGCAGATCGGTGATCGGCGGCGGCGGCTGGGAAAGGAGAGAGGCGGCGGCGTGGAGAATCGCGCCACGGCCGCGCACGGGTTCGCGGAAAAGATGTCCGCTGGGCGAGGCGTGGACGAAGCCGACGCGGTCGCGATTCACCGCGCCGAGCAGCATCACGAGACCGGCGAGCTCGAGCAGGGCGTCGCGCTTCGATTGCGCGCCGGAACCGAAATTGAGCGACGGCGAATCCTCAAACACGACGAGCAGCGTGACCTCGCGTTCCTCGACGAATTTCTTCCGATACGGCTCGCCGAGCCGGGCGGTGACATTCCAGTCGATGTCGCGGACATCGTCGCCGAATTCGTAGCGGACGACCTGGTCGAACTCCATGCCGCGTCCGCGAAACGTCGAACGATACTCGCCGCTGAGCACGTTTTCGACGGCGTGGCGCACGCGCCATTCGAGCTGCCGGAGCAGCGCGAGCGGATTCTCGATTTTCGATTTGGACGTTTCGGTGGCCATGCGGAGCGCGCGTGAAAGCGCAGGCGAACGCGACGACGAGCGGGAGCGGACGGACCTATTTCGCCGGCACGGGCGTCTGTTCGATCAGCTGGCCGATGATCCGGTCGGCCGTGATTTCCTCCGCCTCGGCCTCGTAAGTGCGGCCGATACGGTGCCGCATGACGTCGGGCGCGATTTCCTGGATGAGCGCAGGCGAGACGTAGTCGACGCCGCGGAGCCAGGCGAGGGCGCGGCTGGCTTGGAACAGCGCAAGCGAGGCGCGCGGCGAGGCGCCGAAGGTGAGCCATTTCTTTTTCCCGTTGGCGCCGGCTTCGGGCGCTTCGGCGAGCGCGCGCGTGGCGCGGACGAGCGAGAGGATGTAACCCTGCACGGCGGGCGAGACGTGGATGCGGTCGACCTCGGCGCGCAGTTCCAGGAGTTCTGCGCCGCTGGAAACGGGTTCGAGCGCGGGCTGCTTGGTGACTTGGCCCCAGCGCTGCATCATGGACGCCTCTTCGTCGGCGGTCGGATAATCGACGAGCAGCTTGAAGAGAAAGCGATCGGTCTGCGCCTCGGGCAGCGGGTAGGTGCCTTCCTGTTCGACCGGATTCTGCGTGGCCATGACGAAAAACGGTTTCGGCAGCGGATGCGTGCCACCGCCGATCGTCACCTGGCGTTCCTGCATGGCCTCGAGCAGCGCGCTTTGGACTTTCGCGGGGGCGCGGTTGATTTCGTCGGCCAGGAGCAGATTGGCGAAAATAGGACCGCGGTGGGCGCTGAACTCGCCGGTTTTGGGCTGGAAAATCATGGTGCCGACGACGTCGCTCGGCAGCAGGTCGGGAGTGAACTGGATGCGCTCGAACTGGACGCCGAGGGCGGTGCCGAGGGATTTGACGAGCAAGGTCTTCGCGAGGCCCGGCATGCCTTCGAGCAGCACGTGGCCGTTGGCAAGCAGCGCGACGAGGAGGCGTTCCACGACGGCGTCCTGACCGATGACGGCCTTGCCGATTTCAGCGCGAAGTTTTTCTGACCAGGAAGGTCCGGTGATCATTGGGCGGAAAAGAAGGTTGAAGCGGAGGGTCGTGTGACTTGGCGAGGGGGAAGATGTTTCGCAGACAGAGGCCGGAAGGGACCACGAAATAGCACGGAACGCGCGAAATGAAGCCGGATTTCGGAGAACGCCGGCTCGCACACCGGGCGAGGTTCGTTCGTAATTCCGGAGTTTCGTGATCCAATTCGGTCGGATTGAGGAGCGAAACGCGGACGCATGGCTTTACCAACCCAAATTTACGAACGCCTTGAGCGGCTCGGCATCTCCCTGGGGGACGTGGACGAGCGGTTCGTGCGCGGCAGCGGCCCGGGCGGACAGAAAATCAACAAAACCTCGTCGACGGTCTGGCTGCGACACCGTCCGACCGGCGTCGAAGTGCGGTGTCAGGCCGAGCGGTCGCAGACCGCCAATCGCGAGGAAGCGTGGCGGGAACTATGCGACCGGCTGGAGCAGCGGGCGCGGGCGGGCGTCCTCGCGGCCCGCCAGGCGCGCGAGACGGAGCGACGCCGCACCCGGCAGAAATCGCGCGGCCAGAAGGCTCGGATGATCGACGCGAAACGCCGGCGGTCGAAATCCAAGGCCGCGCGGCGGCCGGTCGCCGACGACTAGCCGGCATGCCGGCGAAGCCACCGTGAATCAGCTGGCGTGGCGGGTCAGCCGCGAGGCGCAGCGGCGGGTGCGCGCAAGCACCGCGACCGCGAGGAGCAACCCGGCGAAGAGGCCGACCGTGCCGGATTCGGGAACTCCGGTGAGACGAAAATTGTGAATGATTGCCGAAGCCGTCTGATATTCGCCGGGCTCATTCACAAAGAGGTCGAGTTCGCCGAAAGCAAAGTTGGGCGGTGGCAGGGCGGGGTCGAAATTGGGGAAGGTTCCGTTGGGATACGCCAGGACCAGGGAGAAGCCGAAACGCGAGAGGGCATTCGGGGAAGAGGTGGCGTAAAGGAAAAGCCAGTCGCCAGTGCCGGTCGTCCCGTCGCTGAGGGTGACGGAAACGTGGCTTCCCAGTTCGAGGCGCACGTTGCTAAGTTCGAAGAACATGTCGCCGGCACCGGCGGTCGCCCGAATGCCGCCACCGGAGCCGTAGTAAATCGGACTGTTCTCCAGCGGATTCAGAAGGGGCAGGTCGAGCGGATAGGTAAACGTCAGCGACAGCGGCGTGCCGAGCTTCACGGACGCGTCGAACAGGTGCGGCGCGTTGCCGTCCAGGGCGGTGATGGGAGCCGAAAGTCCAAACTGCACCAGCTGGGCGCGCATGAGGCCAGTGGCCACGAGGGAGGAAACAACGACAGCGCGGAGAAGAGGTTTCATGGCTGCAGGCGATCAGCGAGTGCGGCGCTGGCGAAGGCGAGGGGGAAACCGACAAAAAGCTCCGAATCGGATATCAACTTAACGCCGACCCGACGCAAAAAAACGGTGACGACGTGGACGCGAACCGCGGTCCTGGCGGTCGGCCAAAGCAGGCGCGGGGCAAAGCTCGGTCACGCGGGCAGCGCGACGACGGCGTCCCCGACGCGAAGGCATCCCGACTTCGTTTCGTGAATGAAATTCTGGCCGAAATTCACATCCGACGGGTCGGCGGCGTCGCGACGATAGGTCGCGAGTGTGCGCAGCGGTTCCCTACCGCGTTCGCCGGTGAGTTGATCCGTGGTGGTGACGACGCAGCGTCCGCAGGGCCCGGCGGCGCGGAGCACGATGTCGCCGATGCGAACCCGCGGCCATGTGTCTTCGGCAAACGCTGGGCAGCCGGCGATGACGAGATTGGGACGAAAACGGTTCATCGGCACCGGCTCCTCGCCGCTTTCGGCGAGGCGATCGTTGAGATCGACGAGCGAGGCTTCACCGATCGCGAGAAACGGAACCGCGTCGGCGAAGTTCACGACATCGCCGTCGCGCGCCGCGGATTTGAGAATCGGTCGACAAAACTGTGCGCCGGCGCGGACGAGGCGGCACTCGACGCCGAGCAGCGACGTCAACCAGCGCGCGGCATCATCGCCGCAGTCCTCGGCGAGCAGGCCCTCGCTGCGCCAGATCGAAACTGTGACCGGCGAAACCGCGCCGGACGCGTGGAGCGGGACCGCGATCGGGCCGGCGCCGTCGGACGCAAGCACAAGGTCCGTCGCGGTGAGCTGCGGCGCGATGCGCGCCAGGCGGGGCAGCGTGCGTTGCGTGAGAAAGCGGCCGGTGCGATCGACGATCAGAAAACGCCGGTCGCCGACGACCCCGAGCGCATCGACCTGGGCTGTGGTGACGGCGGTGCCGCGCAGCGATTTGACCGGATAAACGTAGAGCCCGGAAAGGTGCATGGCGTCACATGCGACGATAGAACGCGAGGTAGCGCGCCTGATTGGGCGCGGTGGTGAACTCGGTAGGCGTGACGCCGTTGAGTCCGTAGCAGATGCGCAGGCGGTCGCGGACCAGTTGGAAAATGCCCGGGATTGTGCGGCCGGCGTTGGGGCCGGATTCGCCGCGCAGGACGATCACCTTTTCCGCGCTGCTCGCATCCGTTTCGAAGGCGCCCTGATCGATGATCCGGCCGTTGAAGCGCACGGCATACGTGGCGGCGGTCAGATGGAGTTCGGTGTGTTGCGCGACGAGTTCGGGCGCGGATTCGCCGTCGAGCTCGGCACGAATCATTTGCCAGCGACCGGGAAGAGAAAGCGGAGCGTGAGGCATCGCGACGGCTCAGGTGCGTTTCACGATCTCGCGCGGCGTGGTTTCGACGACGCCGGGCGCGGCGAGCTCTTTCGCGCCGCGCGCGCCCAGTTCGGCGAAACGACGGGCGCCGGGGAGCACGGAAGCCTCGAAGGAGCCCACGGCGGCGTTGTAGCCCTTCAACGCGTTTTCGAGCGCGCGGCCGATCTTGTCGAGATTGTCGGCGAAGGTCGCGATGCGATCGTAGAGCTGGCGGCCGAGGAGACTGATCTCCTCGGCGTTTTTCGAAATCGATTCCTGGCGCCAACCGTAGGCGGCGGCCTTGAGCAGCGCGATGAGGGTCGAAGGCGTGGCGAGCAGGACGCGTTTCGAAATCGCGCGATCCATCAAGGTGCTGTCGGCGTGCAACGCGGCGCCGAGGAACTGATCGCCGGGGAGAAAAAGCACGACGAATTCGGGCGCGGGTTGAAACTGCTCCCAGTAGTTTTTCGCGCCGAGCGCGTCGATGTGGCCCCGGACCTTCTGCGCGTGTTCGGCGAGGCGCGTGGCGCGGAGGGTTTCGTCGGTGGTTTCGCTGGCGGCGCGAAACGCTTCGAGCGGAGTCTTGGCGTCGACGACGATGCGCTGACCGCCGGGCAGGCGCACGACGAGATCGGCGCGGAGATTGCCGGACGTTTCCTGTTCGCAGAAATCGCAGTAGCCGAGCATGTCGGCCATCTCGACGACGCGGCGCAGCTGGAGTTCGCCCCAGCTGCCGGCGTAGGTGGTGGAGCGGAGCGCGGTGGAGAGGCGCGAGGCCTCGGTTTGGAGCTGGAGCTGCGCGGTGTTAAGCGAGCGGAGCTGTTCGGAGAGCGTGCCGTAGGCTTCCTTTCGGGCGTTTTCGATGGCGCCGATCTTGGCGTCGACCTGCTGGAGGGATTCCTTGAGCGGTTTCACCAAGGCGTCGATCGCCTGCTGGCGTTTGTCGAGATCGCCGATCGACTGCTGCTGCAGATTGGAGAACGTTTCGCGGGCGAGCTCGAGGAATACGGCGTTGTTGCGGCTGAGGGCGTCGGCCGAGAGCGCCTTGAATTCCGCGGTGAGGCGGGCATGCGCATCGGTGAGCGCGGCGAGTTTCTCGGTGGCGGAGGCGCGTTCCGAAGCGAGTTGCGTCGACAGCTGGGTGTTGGCGGACGTGAGTTGCGCGAACTCGGTGCGGGCGGCGGCGAGATCGGTTTGGAGGCGTTGTTGTTCTTCGCCGGCGATCCGGAGCCGTTCGCGCAGCGGTGCGTGCCGGGCGGATACAAAGAGCCAGACGATGAGGCCGCTGAGGCCGGCGGCGATGACGGCGACGGAGAGATCCACGGCCGCAGTTTTCGGCGGATTGCGGGCGACGCAATCCCGGAGGCGCGACGGCTGGCCGTGGTGGGAAGTTGGCGACACGAAAAATCGGAATGCGCACGTGAAGCGCCGCTCATATTTTGCCAGCGAGATGCCCCCCTTGACACGTCTGCGCGGGGCCGACATTCACTCATAACGCGGGGGAGTGGACGCGGGCGAACGCGCCGGCGGATCGGCTCCCCGCCCGTCCGCCGATGCTCACCGAAAACATTCCTGCGCCGCCTGCGGTGGCCACCAAACCGCACGTGTTGGTCGTTGACGACGAATACGGACCTCGCGAGTCGATCGCGTTTACGCTGTCCGCGGAGTTCACGGTCGAGACAGCCGAGCGGGCCAGCGAGGCGCTGGCCAAGCTGCGCGCGAAGATTTTCTCGGTGGTGGTGCTCGACATCCGCATGCCGGAGATGGACGGGATCCGCGCCCTCGAGGAGATCCGGAAGATCGATCCGCTCGTGTCGGTTGTAATGTTAACTGGATACGGCACGCTGTTGACGGCGCAGCAGGCGATGCTCGCCGGGGCAAACCAGTATCTGCGCAAGCCGCCGGATATCGCGGAGTTGATCGATGCGGTGCGCAAGCAGTCGGAGGCGACGCGCATGCGCCGGCATCAGGCGCGGCTCAGCAACGAAGCGCGCGAGATGAACGCGGCGCTGAAGCGCGAGATCGAGGAGAAGCAGCCGCACATCTGGCAGGGCCGGGCGTCGGTCGAGCTGGTGCACGATTTGAACAATCCGCTGACGGTGGTCGTGGGTTATGCGGCGCTGCTGGTGGAGGAGGCGCGCGCGGTGGCGGCGGTGGATGCGGAGCGCGGGCGGCGGCTGCGCGACTATGCGGGCATCGTCGAGAAGGCGGCGGAGTATTGTCATCACCTTTCGGAGAACTGGCGGGCGGCGTCGAAACAGGCCACGGAGTTCACGCGGCTCGATCTCGTGCACGTGATCCAGGAGGTCCGGCACGTGGTGTTTTTCGGCGAGATCGCGGTGCAGTTCAGCGGTTTGAATTCGGCGATGGTGCGCGGCTCGAAATTCGAGCTGATGCGGGTGTTTCAGAACCTGTTCAAGAACGCGCTCGAGGCCGGAGCGAAACAACTGATGGTGTCGGTGAGCCGGAGCGGCGATCGCGTCGAGGTGACGGTGGTCGACAACGGCGCCGGCATGGATGCGGAGCACGTGCGCCGGGCCCTGAAGGGCGGGTTCAGCAGCAAGGAGCATGGCACGGGACTCGGGCTCAGCATTTGTCGTCATTTGCTGGGCACGCATGGCGCGTCACTGGTGCTGGAATCCGCGCCGGGCAAGGGCACCACGGTGCGCATCGTCTTTCCTTCGTTGACCTGACGGCGAGATGAAGCGCCGTCGCGTCAAGATCACCGGCTTGGGGCCGGTCACGCCGGCCGGCATCGGGCGGGCGGCGTTTTGGAAAGGAATTCAGGAGCCGGTCAGCCGCGTCGGGGCGGTGAAGAAGTTTCCCGACGAGGCGGGGGCGTTCGTGGCGGCGGAGGTGAAAGGTTTCCGGCTGGAGGAATTCGCGCCGGGAGTAAACAGCAAGCGGATGCCGCGCCACACGCAGTTTGCACTCGCGGGCGCGGTGCTGGCGCTGGCGGATGCGGGGTTGACGCTCGAGAATCTGCGCGGCCGGGCCCCGCTGGTGATCATCGGCGCCTCGCTGATGGATTTCGGTGCCATCAACAAAGGCGTCGATCTCGTGCTTCGTCGCGGGCCGGTGAATGCGTTGCCGGGGTCGGTGTTTTCGGCATCCGTGAGCTCGATCAGCGGCACGATCGGCGAGGTCATCGGGGGGACGACGCGGACGCTCGCATTGCAGAGCGCGTGTTGTGCCGGCCTCGACGCGATCGGTCACGCTGCCGAGATGGTGGCGAGCGGCGAAACGGACATCGCATTGTGCGGCGGGACGGAGGCGCCGTTGTTTTTTCATCCGATGCTGGAGCTCAAGATGGCCGGATTGGCGCCCGGCAATCCGGAGTATCCAGAACGTCAATGCAGGCCTTTCGATCTTTGGCGCACCACTGGCGTGATCGGCGAGGGCGCGGCGGTCCTGCTGCTCGAACCGGAAGATAGTCCGCGGCCGGGTTACGGTTTCGTGGAAGGGTATGCGTTTGCGTCCGACCCGCTGGACAAGATCGGCGCCGGACTGGGCGATGCGATCCGGATGGCGCTCGCGAATTCGGGCGTGCGACCCAATCAGATCGAGAGCATCAATGCCTGGGGGCCGGGCCACAAGATCATCGACGCGGCGGAAGCCCGGACCCTGCAGGAGGTTTTTCAGTCGGAGCTGTCGTCGATTCCCGCGGTTTCGATCAAAGGCGCGATCGGGAACCCGCTGGGCGCCGCGGGGGCGATTCAGGTCGCGAGTGCGGTGCTGGCGATGCAGAACTCGACCCTGCTGCCGACGGTGAACTGGCGCTTTGCCGATCCGGCCTGCCCGTTAAACTTGTGCGGCAGCGTCCGATATGTTCCGCATGAGAAAACGTTGGTGAATGCCCACGGGCTCTCGGGCACGAACTCATGCTTGGTGCTGGCACGTTAACCTTTAATCCCACGGTTGGAGCGGCGGTCGCAGCCGTCATCGTTGGCTTTGCGGCGTTCTGGTCGAACCCGCGGCGCTCGATCAATCAGGCATTTTTTTCCGCGTCGGTGCACGTGGCCATCTGGCTATGGGCGCTGCAAATGGCGGTGACGAGCGATGACGGCCTGTTTTGGGTGAGGGTGAATTCGTCGATCGGGGCGTTCTTCCCGATGCAGCTTTGGCTCATCAAGGACTGCATCGTGACGGGTGGTTCATCGTTGAGCGGAATCCTGCGAATCCGGCGCTGGTGGCTGCTATCGATGTTCGCCTTGGGGGTGGTGCCGTTTACCGGCTGGTTTATTCCGCACGATCCGTCGCCGGGGATCGCCCCTCGCGGCGCGGGCTACTACCTTTACATCGTCGCATTGCTCTCCTTCTACGTGGTGCACGGCCGGGAAACGATTCGCGATATGCGCGCGCGCGCCGGAGTCAGCCGGTTGGAGTTGCAGATCGTTTTGCTCGGCGGCTCATCGGCGGCGGTCGTCGTCCTGATGTTGATGGCCATGCGGGCGATGTTCGGTGTCCCCTGGCTGATCCGTCTCCAGCCGCTGGTAATCCTGTTTTTCTACACGGGGATGGTGGTCGCGATCACCACCTATCGGATGTTTGACGCCCGCCAGTTGATTTTGGTGATCCTGGAAAAGACTTCCCTGATCGTGGCGGTGGCGGGGGCGGCGTTTGTCGTTCATACCGTTTGTGTCTATTTCTTCGCCGAGCCGATTGCGTTGCTCGCGGCCACGGCGGTGGGCTTGTGGCTGGCCCAAGTCCTGAACAAATCGCTCGACCGCTGGTTTCATTTCTTCCCGGAAGCGACCGCGGCACGACAGGCGGCTTTTGCCGTTATCCGGCGGGAAACGCGGATCGAGGAACTGGAAAAGTCCTTCGCCGACATTCTCAAGGGCTGGGGCCATACGGAGCACGCCGTGCTCATGTCGGGGACGCGAGGCCTGCTGCGCGGCGCCGGCGTCGAACTGCCGGAGGAATCCGCCGTCGTTCGCGGCTTGCGTCAGCTGCGCTGGGCGACGCCGGAACGCCTCGCGCGCGAACGGCCCACGCCCGACCGCATGGTCGTCGGCGCATTCCTGACCGAGCATCGCCTCGGCGCGCTGGTGATCGGCGAAGGGCCGACGTTGACGGCCCTCGTCGGCGTCGGCGTCGCGGCCTCGCGCCGTCCCTACACGTATCCGCAGATCACGCAGCTCCTCGAACTCGCATCGATCATGGAGAGCGCGCTCGAGCGCGCGCATTTTTCCGTCAAGGCGCAGCACGCCGAGCAACTCGCGACGGTCGGCCTCCTCGGCGCGAGTCTCGCGCACGAGATCCGCAACCCGCTCGTCACGATCAAAACCTTCGTGCAACTGCTGCCGCAGCACTACCAGGACCAGCGTTTCCGCGACAAATTTTTCGCACTGATCGGCGAGGAGGTTTCGCGCATCGACCGATTGACGGAGCAGTTGCTCGATCTCGCGTCGCCGCGCGCTTACAAAGCGGAGCCGTTGCAACTGCATCCGGTGTTGCGCACGAGCCTCGAACTCGTGGCTGCGAAGGCGACGGACAAGCGCATCGAGTTCGTCATGGATTTTCGGGCCGAGCGCGATCACGCGTTCACGGATGCCTCGGCGGCGAAGCAGGTCGTCCTCAATCTTTGTCTCAACGCAATCCAGGCCGTCGAGGCGCATCCCAACGGCGAGCGCTGGGTGAAGGTCGCGACGCGCAACGTTCCCCGCGGGGTCGAGATGTCGGTCGAGGACAGCGGTCCGGGGATCGCGCCGGAGATCCGGCCGCGTTTATTTCAACCTTTCCAATCGACAAAGTCATCGGGCTTTGGGCTGGGCTTGGCGATCTGCAGCGACATCCTCGCTGGACTTGACGCCACGATCAGCGTTGATCCGTCCACGCCTGGCCGCGGTGCCTTGTTCCGCGTCGTCTTTCCATGTCCAGCCTAGTCATCCTCGCGACCGCCGATCTCGCCCTCGCCGACGCCTGGGAGCGTCAGCTCCCGGCCGGGCGCACGGTCGTGCGCTTTTCGCCGCAGGCCTTTCCGGTCGGCACCTCGCCGGGATTCACCGCGGTCGTGGTGCTGGACGCCGCGACCGAAACGGCGTTGCCTGGACATCTGGCCAAGTGTCCGACGATTTATGTCGGCGAGCCGCGCAGCCTGCCGTTCGAGCAGGCCAAGCTCGCGGGTCGGGCGCGGGTCTACCTGTCCTACGAGGAAAGTGCCTCCCGGCTGCGCGAACTGCTGCCGCTGATCGAGGAACTCGCGGAGAAGCAGTCGATGGTGGAACTGTTGACGGAAAAAGCTCGTCGTCCGGGCGCGGTGCGCGCGCCGGTCCGCAGCAACGCCGGCATGGAAGCCGCCGAACTGTGGGATTTCCTCGAAGGGGCGGTGGAAAACTTGGATACGCGCGACCGCCTGATCGCGGAGTTCCGCCGCGCGTCGCGTTACCTGCTGCATGCATCGCACGCGGTGTTTTTCCTGCGTGAGGCGGATGGGTTTCGCGCGGATCGCGGCACGTCGTTTTTTCCCGCGGACGACCCGCTGGTGGTCTTTTTGGAAATGTATCCGGCGGTCATCGACGGTGCGCACTGGCACAGTCCGGCCGATCCCGTGGCGGAACTCGCGGTGCGCAACCGGCTCGCGCTCTGGGGCGCGCGGCTGCTCGTGCCGGTGCACGACAACGGCCGGCTTCTCGGCTTGATCGCGCTCGGGGTCCGCGACGACGGCCAACCGTATGATGAGGCGGATCACGGACGCGCGGTGTTCTTCGCGCGGCTTCTCCGACATTTTCTTTCGAAATCGGCGCTGCTCGGCCGGCTGTACAACATCGCCGAGCAGGCGAAGATCGGCGCGAAATACCTGCCGAGCACGCTCGTGCTCGGTGCGGACGAAGGCGCGCCGCGGCACGTGCCGCTGGTCGTGCGCGACCTGATCGGCCAGGCGCGACGTTCGCGCGAAGTGTGCCGCGTCATGCCGTCCGCCGGGCAGCCATTCCGCGCGAGCGCGGGCTTGATCGCGGAGACCGGCGGCGTGTGGGCGTTCTGGGAGGAGGCGAGCGCCGAGGTGCATGACGCGAGCGCGCGCCAGCACGCCAGCCGGCGGAATCTGTTGCGCGAACTCGGACTCACGCTGAGCCACGAACTGGGCAACTCGCTCGTCTCGCTGGCGATGTTCCGCCAGACCGGCCCCGAGCAGACGCTGCCGCCGACCCTGTTGCAGACCGTGAAAGAGGATGTGGCGAAGCTCGAAACGGTGAACCGACACCTCGGGCTGCTGCAGGCGCTCGAGGAGGCGGAGGTGGAGCCGGTGGACGTGCGGGAGGTGGCGCAGACGATCGGGCATTCGCTGGGGCTGCGCGTCGAAGTAGGGCCCGATCCGGTGGTGCTGCATGCCAGCCGCAAGCTGCTCGATTTCGCGCTGCGCTCGCTCATCGGCACGATCGCCGAGAATCGCGGCGAGCTCGGGACGCGCGATCTCACGTTGCAGGTGCGCTCGACCGGCGCGAAGGCGGAGCTGACCGCGCTGTTTTCGATCAAGGGCAAGCAGCTCGAACTCGAGGGGATTCTGCCGGAGCCGTCGGAAGGCTCGGTGCCGAACCAAGGGCGGATGGCGGTATTTCTCGCGAAGGAAGTGCTGCGCCTTCACCGCGGCGAGATTCACGCCGGACCGGGCCTTGAGGGCACGGAGATTTTGATTTCGCTGCGCAGCCGGTAACGCATGAGCGCGTCGCCATCGGAGTTTGCCGCCGCGGTCGAACGCTGGTTGACCGCCGATCCGCGGGTGCGCGTCGCGATCCTTTTTGGCTCCAGCGCCCGCACGCAGCACGAGCACGCGGCCGCGGACGACTGGTCGGATCTCGACCTGCACGTGGTCACGACGGATGCGGCGGCGCTCGAGCGCGTGAACTGGCCGGAGGCGCTGCCCGACCAGGAGTTTTGTTTTCAGGCGGTGCGACCCGCGACCGGCGGCGTGCGCAAGGCGACGGTGCTCTTCAAGACCGGGCAACTCGATCTGGTGCTCGTGCCGCTGAGCCGGCTGAAACTCGGCCGGCTCGCGCTGCGCCTCGGATTTCATCGCAAATCCGGCCCCGTGCGGAGCGCGTTCAACGAAATCAACACCTGCATCCGCTCGGGTTACCGGTTTTTGAAGGGCGAGGCCGAGTGGGGCGGTTTTTACGCGCGCATCGCCGGGGAAATGAGCGGCGTGCGACTGAGCGATGACGAGGCCATCCAGCGCGCGGGCGTGTCGCTCTGCGATGCGTTGTGGATCCTGCAGAAACTGGAACGCGGCGAGCTCGCCGCCGCGCAGCACCTGCTGCACCGCTCGCTGGGGGAAACGAATTTCGCGCTCGTGAGGGAGCTGCGATTGCGCCGCGGCGAACCGTTGCCCTCGTTCGGTCTCGGGCGCCGCGTCGAAACGCTCCTGCCGGCGCATGAGCTGGCGTGGGTGCGGATCGATGCGCGGCTGCACGACGCGGAGCTAAAGGCGGCGGTGAGCCGCGCGCTGCAGGGACTCGCGGCGTTGATGGCGGAACTGGTGCCGGCGTGGCGCGTGCCGCCGGAAATGGCCGCGCTCTTCGAACGGGCCGCGCGTTCCTGACGCGATGACGATGCAACCGGTCTCCGTCATCATTCCCTTTCACGAGGAGCTGACGCTGCTCGAAAAATGCCTCGCCGCGCTGGAGGTGCAGACGTATCCGCGCGAGCACGTCGAGATTCTCGCGATCGACAACGGCACGAAGTCCGATCTCGCGCCGCTGAAGTCGCGTTTCCCGCGAGTGCGCTGGCTCGAAGAAAAACGCGTCGGCTCCTACGCCGCGCGCAATCGCGGGCTGCAGGAGGCGCGCGGCGACGTGATCGCGTTCACCGATTCGGACTGCCTGCCGGCGCCCACCTGGATCGAGGCGGGCGTGCGCGCGCTCGACGCACTCGGCGCGACGATCGTCGGCGGGCGCGTCGACTACCTGGATCCCGGCCGGCCGCTGAACGCCTGCGAGATTTTCGAGGAGATGGTGTTCCTGCTCGGCAACCAGAGATTACTCGTCGAGCGCCGCAGCATCGCGGCCACGGCGAACATTTTCGCGCGGCGCGACGCGATCGCGCGCGTCGGCCCGTTCGACTCCGAGCTGATGACCTTCGGCGACGGTGCCTGGACCATGAACGCGGTGGCGAAAGGCGAAATCCTGCGCTACGCGGACGGCGCCGTGGTGCAGCACCCGCGACGCAGCACGTATCGCGGTGTATCGAGAAAAGCGCGACGCGTGGCCGGCGGAAAGCTGGTGTTGATGAAAAAGGAACGCACGCCCTGGCGCGTGTTCGCGTGGGACCTCTGGCGCTATTCGGTGCTCGATCCGCGAACGCACCTGATGCCGTTCCTGCGGCGCGGCATCGGGATGGGGCGGCGGCTCGAGCTGCTCTGGCTCGCGGAGCGCGTGAGCCTCGCGTGCACGTGGGAGAAGGTCCAGGTGCACCTCGGTCGGCGGGCGTATCGCGGCTGAGGCCGCGTGCGGCTCAGCGCGACTGGAACAGCTCCGCGATCACGTCCTCAAGCGGGACATCCTCGATCGTGATGTCGGCGACGGGGCCGGTGCGGAGAATTTCCTGGGAAGCTTCGACGACCTTCTCGCCCGGCACGGTGAGCGTGAATTTTCCCTCCGGCGCCCGCGACGTGGTGCCGTGCCGTGACTGCCAGGTATCGGGAAACGCCGAGGCTTGCGCGCCTTCCGCCAGCGCGGGCACGAAGGAGATGATCTTCTTGCGCGCGCCGCTCGAGGATTCCAGCCGGACGAGCGGGCCGTCGTAGATCTTCGTGCCCTTGTGGATCACGATCACGCGTTCGCACAGCTCCTTGATGTCGGCCATGTAGTGGCTGGTGAGGAGGATCGTGACGCGGTGGCGGCGGTTGTAATCGCGGAGGAAATTGCGGACGGCCTTCTGCGAAACCACGTCGAGGCCGATCGTGGGCTCGTCGAGGAACAGCACTCGCGGGCGGTGGAGCAGCGCGGCGATCAGTTCCATCTTCATGCGCTCGCCGAGCGAAAGCTCGCGGACCATGACGTTGAGCTTCTTGCCGACGTCGAGCAGTTCGACGAGTTCGTCGAGGGTCGTGCGAAACTGATCCGCGGGCAGCGCGTAGATCGCGCGCAGCAGGTGAAAGGATTCGATCGCGGGAAGGTCCCACCAGAGCTGGTTTTTTTGTCCGAGCACCAGGGCGAAGATGCGGCGGTAGGCATTTTCGCGTTTGGTCGGATCGAAACCGGCGACACGCGCGGAGCCGCTCGTCGGGTAAATCAAGCCGGACAGCATCTTGAGCGTCGTGGTCTTGCCCGCGCCGTTGGGACCGAGGAAACCGACGAACTCGCCCTCCGCGATGTTGAACGAGATATCCTTCGCGGCGGCGGTCTCCTCGAACTCGCGACGAAACAGGCCCGTCACCCCGCCCCAGAAACCGGGCTTCTTCTTGTAGGTGCGAAAGACGCGGGTGAGCTGGGACACTTCGATCATGGGCGGCGCATTGAAATGCGATCCGGCGGCGAAGCAAAGCGGAAGATGGCGAACGAAAAGGCACATTCCCGTTGCTTTGGATGGGGCCCTCTGCCGTCGTTTGCCTGCCATGAAACCCGGTTCGATCGTGCGAAGTTCGTTTACGCCATGTGCGGCATCGTAGCTTTCGTTTCGCGTGACCGGCCGATTGAAAGCGACGCGCTGGCTCGGGCGGCGGCGGCGATGGAGCATCGCGGGCCCGATCTCCGGCGGACCTGGCGGGCGGACGACGGTCTCGCCGGACTGGCGCACGCGCGGCTGAGTATCATCGATCTGGTGACGGGCGACCAGCCGATCGCGAACGAGGACGGCTCGTGCCGGATCGTGGCGAACGGCGAGTTCTACGATTTCGAGCGCTTGCAGCGCGAACTCGCCGGTCGTGGCCATCGACTGGCGACGCACTCGGACAGCGAGGTGGCGTTGCACCTTTACGAAGAGAGCGGACCGGACTGCTTGCGCGACCTACGGGGCGAATTTGCGTTTGCGATCTGGGACGAACGCCGTGGCCGGCTGTTTGCGGCGCGCGATCGTTTCGGGATCAAGCCGCTGTTTTATTCGTTCGTCGACGGGACGCTGCTGATCGCGTCGGAGGTGAAGGCGCTGGCGGCGGCGGGCCTGAAACTGACCTGGGACGAGGCGGCGCTGGGCGAAAGCCTGTTCGCGAACGCGGCGTCGGACCGCACGATCTACGCCGGCGTGCGGCAGCTTCCGCCGGGATGTTTTTTGCTCGCGAGCGCCGACGGGCTGCGGGTGCAGAAGTATTGGGATTTGGACTACCCACGGTTGGACGGAACGGTGGAAATGCGGTCCGATGCGGAGTGGATCGAAGGCACGCGCGAGCGGCTGGTGGACGCGGTGCGGCTGCGGCTGCGGGCCGATGTGCCCGTTGGCTGCCTGTTGAGCGGCGGACTCGATTCGTCGGCGGCGCTGGGGATCGCGCGGAGCCTGACGCCAGGGACGCTGAAAGCGTTTACGATCTCGTTCGACGAAGCCGCTTACGACGAGGCGGCGAAGGCGCGCGAGACGGCGGCGTTCACGAACGCGGAGTTTCATCCGATTCGGGTGACGAACGACGATTTCGCGGCGGTGTTTTCCGACGCGGTCTGGCACTCGGAAGGGTTTCACTACAACGCGCACGGCGCGGCGCGCTTCATCCTCAGCCGCGAAGTGCAGCGGGCGGGAATCAAGGTGGTGCTCGCGGGCGAAGGCGCGGACGAGTTGTCGGCGGGTTATCGTTTTTGCGAGCGCACGCTGGGCCTGGACGGACCCGTGCCGCCGGCGGCCTGGCCGGAGGCGTTGCTCGCGCTTTTTCGAGCGCAGAATCCCGGGGACGCGGAGATCGCGGCGGGATTGCCGGCATTGATGGAGCGCTCGAAGGCGCTGGGGTTTCCGGAGTCCACGTTCGGACACTCCACCGGCAAGATCGCGGCGGCGCACGGTCTGTTGAACCCGGCGTTTGCGGAAAAATGGTGCCGGCCCGACGCGTATTTCCGGTTCTTCAGCAACTACGACGTGCCGGGGCAGATCGACGGTCGTGAGCCGATCAAGCAGGCGCTTTATCTGTGGATGAAGTCGGGCTTCGCGAACTACGTGCTCGGCGGCGAGCGGCTCGACATGGCGCATGCGGTGGAGCAGCGGCTGCCGTTTCTCGATCATGTGGTGTTCGAATGGCTGCGCCCGGCGCCGGGCTCGCTGCTCTGGCGCGACGGCCGCGAGAAATGGATTTTGCGGGAGGCGCTGCGGCCGTTCGTCACCGAGGCGGTGTATTCAGGAAAAAAGCACCCGTTCACGGCGCCGCGGTCGACGTTGCGCGACGGCAGCGCGATGCTGGCGCTGGCGCAGGATTTGTTGCGGAGCGAGACGGCGGCGGCGGTGCCGTTCTTGAATCAGGCCGGCATCGTGCAGCTGCTCGATCGATTGAAGACGCTGCCGGAGAAGGATCGCGCGGCGCTTGACGCGACGGTGATGCTGCTGCTGTCGATCGTGGTGCTGCACGATCGCTACCGGATGTAGCGCGGGTTTTCCCGCGCGGCGCACTCAAATCGCCTGGCGCGCTGGAGCGGCGGGCACGCCGGCTTGTTCGACGGCGGAAAAAACCGTTTCGAGCGACGAGTAGTCGGCGATCACGTGCGTGGTGCCGAGTGCGCGCAGACGATGGGCGTGCGCGCCGTGGCCGACGCCGATCAACGGCCAGCCGAGGTCGCGACAGGCGCGGACATCCCAGGCGCCGTCGCCGACGTAGACGATGCGCTCGAACGATTCGCACGCGTAGGTCTCGGCGGCGCGGCGGAGCGCGGTGGTCATGATCTCGGTGCGTGCGTGGGCGCAGTCGCAGAAGGCGGCGGGCAGGTCGGCGAAGGGGATGCGGGCGGAGGTGAGCTTGTGGCGCGCCGTGGCTTCCCAATCGCCGGACGCGATGGCGACGGCGTAGCCGGCGGCTTGCAGCGCGCGAACGCAGTCGGCGGCGCCCGGAATCTCCTGGGTTCGCCGGCCCTTGCGCGCGTGGATCTCATCCATCAACGCAATCATCCGGCGCTGGACCGCGGCGGATTCGGCGGGCGTGGGCGGATGGCCGCGGGTGACGCGAACGATTTCCTGCAGGCAGAACGACGAGCTCGTGTGGGTGTAGGATTCCCAATCGGTGACGACGTTCTCGAGTCCGAGCGCCTGCTGGATTGCGAGCACGTAGCAGTTTTCCTCGAGCGAGAAGCCGTCGGTCAGCGTCCCGTCCATGTCGAACATCACGAGTTTCATGCCGGAGCCGTCGTTGTGAGCGACGAACGGCGCGGAGGCACGCGCGAAAACGTGCGGACGGTTCAACAGCCGAGTTTCGTATAGTCGAGAATGCTGTGGCTAATGAAGCCCTGCGCGAGCGCGGTGCGATCGGTCAACGGTCCCGGCGGCGAAAGGTCCTCGCCGTGCCGGAACACGAGACGGTGCGTGCCATCGTCGGCGGCCGGACTGAACAAGCCGGGAACGACAACCTGCGCGGGCACGGTGCGGCGCACTGGCGAATCTGCCTGGCAAGGCAGCGGAAAATTCACGTTGTGCACGAGGAAACGGCGCGGCGGGGTCGAGCCGATCAGCTCGGGCGCGAGGCGCGCGGCATGTTGCGCGGAGGCGCGGAGCGTGGCGTGCAGCGTCGCATCGGGCACGCCGCCGCTGGCCTTGAGTTCGTCGTAAAGCTGCGGCGTGAGATCCTGCGAAAACGCGATCGACGGGAGTCCGTGCAGCGCGCCTTCGAACGCGCCGGCGACGGTGCCGCTGGCAATGATGAAGGCGACGGACGCGTTGAGTCCGACGTTGATGCCGCTGATCACGCCGTCGACGGGGCGGTCGAGCAGGTGACCGAGGGCGATGTTGACGCAATCGCTCGGCGTGCCGTCGACGACCCACGTGTCGCAAGCGAAGCCATTGTCGCTGGTGCACGCGTGCACCGGGCGGTTGCGGGATTTGGCGGCGCCGATCCAGCTCTGTTCGCGTTTCGGTGCGACGACCGCGACGTCGTGGCCGGCGTCGCGGAGCGCCTGCACGAGTTCCTTGAGGAAGTAGCTTTGGATGCCGTCGTCGTTGGTGAGGAGAAAACGCATGAAAAAGAGGCTCACGAAATCACGAAACCGCGAGGAAGGGAAAGCGCGTTTTGGCGGGGCGATGCGCGATGCGCGACGACGCGGGGAGTTAAGCGAAATAAAAAAGCCGGAGCGCGTGAGCGGCTCCGGCTGGAGGGGAAGTTGAACAGGCGCGTGAGGAGAGCGGAGCGGAAGCGGACGCCTCGGAGAGGCGTCCCTACCTTACGGTCTCGACGTTGGCGGCCCTACTTTATTCCGCGGGGGCCGGCTGGGCGGCTTCCTGCGGCTGCTGGCCTTCGAGCTCCTTCATCGCGGCCTTGCGGCTGAGGCGAACCTTGCCGCTGCGCTCGTCGATGCCGATGCACTTCACGGTGATCGAATCGCCCAGCTTCACGACGTCCTCGGTGCGACGGACGCGGAAATCGGCGAGCTCGCTGATGTGGCACAGGCCCTCGTTGCCGGGGGTGCACTCGACGAAGCAGCCGAATTCCTTCACGCCGGTGACGCGGCCGGTGTAGATCTTGCCGACCTCGATCTTGGCGCCGCCGCCCTTACCACCACCGCCGCCGCACAGGGAATCGATTTCCTGGATGGCGCGGTTCATGGCGTCGGCGTTGTTGGAGTAGATGAAGACCTTGCCGGAATCGTCTTCGGCGATGTCGATCTGCGCGCCGGTCGTTTCCGTGATGCGGCGGATGGTCTTGCCACCGGGCCCGATGAGGAGACCGATCTTTTCCGGATCGATCTGGATCGTCTGGATGCGTGGGGCGTAGGTGCTGAGGTCGGCGCGCGGCGCGGGGAGCGAGCCGAGCATGACCTTGAGGATTTCGATGCGGGCGTCGCGGGCCTGGAAGATCGCGGTCTTGGCGATCTCGAAGGGCAGGCCGTTGATCTTGAGATCGAGCTGGAAGCCGGTGATGCCCTTGGTGGTGCCGGCGAGCTTGAAGTCCATGTCGCCGAAGTGGTCTTCCTCACCGAGGATGTCGGTGATGGTGGTCCATTTCGCGATCGAACCGTCGGCGGCGGTTTCGGTCATGAGACCACAGGAAATACCGGCGACGGGCGCGGTGATCGGCACGCCGGCGTCCATCAGCGACAAGCAGCCGCCGCAGATCGAAGCCATCGACGTCGAGCCGTTGGAGCCCATGATGTCGGAGACGACGCGGATCGAGTAAGGGAAAACATCTTCTGGCGGGAGCACGGGAACGAGCGAGCGTTCGGCGAGCGCGCCGTGGCCGATTTCGCGGCGGCCGGGACCGGTGAAGCGGCCCGTTTCGCCAACGGAGAACGGCGGGAAGTTGTAGTGCAGGATGAAGCTCTTCGACTTGGCGCCGCCGGTGAGGGCGTCGAGGTCCTGGGCCTCCTTGGTGGGCCCGAGGGTCGTCGTGGCGATGTTCTGGGTGTCGCCGCGTTGGAACATGGCGGAACCGTGCACGCGCGGGAGGACGCCGACCTGAGCCTGCAGCGGGCGGAGCGATTTGGCATCGCGACCGTCGGCGCGCACGCCGCGGGAAAGAACCGTCTGGCGGTAGGCCTTGTATTGGAGGTCTTCGAACACGACGTTGAGATCGACGTCGGTGAACTTGTCGGCGCCGAGTTCGGCGGTGAGGGCGGCCTTGGCTTCCTCCTTGAGGACTTTGACAGCGGCGGAACGGGCGGCCTTTTCCTTGCCGAAGATGGCGTCGGCGAGACGTTCGGCGGGGACGACGCGCTCGATGATGGCGCGGGCCTCAGGCGTGGCGCCGACGAGGGCGAAGGTGGCCTTCGGTTTGCCGCACTGGGCGACGAGTTCCTTGATGGCGCGGATGATCGGCTGGATCGCTTGGTGGCCGAACTCGAGGGCCTCGATGAAACGCTCTTCCGAGATCTGGTCGGCGGAGCCTTCGATCATCAGCATGTCCTTCTCGTTGCCGACGTAGATCAGGTCGAGCGTGGAGGAAAACATCTGCTCGATGGTGGGATTCGCGACGAACTGGCCGTCGATTTCGGCAACGCGGACGGCGGCGATCGGTCCATTCCACGGAATGTCGGAGATGGCGAGCGCGGCGCTGGCGCCGTTGACCATCGGGATGTCGGACTCGTTGAGCTGGTCGGCGGAGAGCAGCTGGCCGATGATCTGGACTTCGTTGAGGAACCCTTCGGGGAAGAGCGGACGGCAGGGGCGGTCGCACAGGCGCGAGGTGAGGATTTCCTTCTCGGAGGGACGGCCTTCGCGTTTGAAATAACCACCGGGGAAACGGCCGGCGGCGGAGTATTTCTCGCGGTAATCGACGGTGAGCGGGAAGAAGTCCTGACCGGGGCGCATGTTTTGCGCGACGCAGGCGGTGACGAAGACATTGGTCTCGCCGACCTGGACATTGACGGCGCCGTTGGCGAGGAGGGCGATGGAGCCGGTGGAGAACGTGATCCCGAGTTCGGGGACCGTGACGGAGTATTTCTGATTCATTCGGACTTTCGGACTAGTTTCGGACTATTACGTTTTTCGTATTCGGATACGGACAAGTCGCGCTCCAACCGGTGGAGCAGGACTGCGGGGGAGCGCCGGCGGGAAAGCCGGCGTCAGGCGCGGGCTAGCCGCGCCGGGATTTGGGTTTCACGAACCCACTCTCAGTCTCCTCGCTCGACGCGAGAGATTTCCGTTTGGCGCCTGGTGCGGAGCGGAGCGCGCCCTGCAACAAACGGAAATGTCCCGGTCGGAATCGAGTGTCGTTAAGACAACGGGCGACCCGCGGATCGGGTCGCCCGTGTGACGAAAAAGGGTTACTTGCGGAGGTTCAGCTTCTGCAGAAGCTCGGAATACTTCGGCAGATCGTGCCTCTTGACGTAGTCGAGAAGCTTGCGACGGCGGCTGGCCATCTGCAGCAGACCACGGCGGGAGTGGAAGTCCTTGCGATGCGTGCGGAGGTGCTCGGTCAAGTGATTGATGCGGGCGGTCAGCAACGCGATCTGAACTTCGGACGAGCCGGTGTCCTTATCGTGAGTCTTATACTGAGCGATGATATCGGGTTTAACGACGGAGGTAGACATGGTTTATTGGTTGAACTTCACGACTGTAGGGGATCTTTGCAGACCCCGTGCCACCCGCCTCGCCCTGATCGAAATCGGAGTGAAGCCGGCGTCACCGTTCCAACCCCGAGGAGTTCGGGGCCAATCATGGTGGAGGCCCGCAACCGGCGAACTTCCACTGACGCAAGGGCAGAGGTTCGGAAATGCGGAAGAGTGGAGCAAGAGCAAATTTGGCGATGCCGAATTTGCTCTCGGTTTCGGGGTTCTGAGTTTTGCGTTCCGGGTTCCGGGTTGCCGGCCGGCGGATTGGCGTTGGGAAACTTGGAACTCCGAACACTGAACTCGGAACATTGCATTAGGAACCCAAAACCGCGGCGCGCGGGCGCGCCGCTAGCCGGCACGCAAGTTGAGGGATTTTATGTTGTCGCAACCGGGTAGCTGTTTGATACGTGCGACGATCTCCTCGCGATGGTGGAAGAGTTCGTTGCGCACAACCGAGTGGCTGACCAGCACGAGGAGCCGGTTGCGCTCGATGCTCACTGCGTGGGAATACGTGGCGTTGGCGGCGCCGACGAGCTGCGGCCAGTGATCGCGAATCGTTTGCTCCGGCGATTCGCGTCCGATCTGATGCTTGATCATCAGCTGCTCGAGCACCGCGGCGAGCGGCTGCGTCGGGCGCTTGACGGAGCGACGCGGATCTTCCGGTGCAACGCCGCGCAGATCGCCGACGAGATCCTCGGCGAGCTTGCTGAGCGGTTGGGGGGCGTCGGCCATGAAAACGAAACGAGATGAAGATTGTCCGCGGGTCAGGCGGTGACCGTCTGGCTGTCGTAGAGGTGCTTGTAGAGCGGGCTGTGGGCGTAAACTTCGGCGTGGCTGCCGGTGGCGATGAGTTCGCCACGATCGAAAACAAGAATCATGGAGGCGTCGCGGATGGTGCTGAAACGGTGGGCGATGATCAGGACCGTTTTTCCGCGCACCAGTTTCTTCAACGCCTCCTGAATCAGCTGTTCGCTTTGCGAGTCGAGCGCGGAGGTGGCTTCGTCGAGGATCAGAATCGGAGCGTTGCGAAGAAAAGCCCGCGCGAGCGCGAGGCGCTGTTTTTGTCCGCCGGAAAGCAGCGCGCCGCGTTCACCCACGACGGTGTTGTAGCCGTCGGGCAGACCTCGGATAAATTCGTCGGCGTGCGCATCGACCGCGGCGGCGACGACCTCATCTCGCGTGGCGTTTTCCCGACCGAGCAGGAGATTGTTGTAAACGGTGTCGTTGAATAGCACCGGATCCTGCGAAACGACCGCGATGTTGCGCCGCAGGTCGGCGACGCGGAGCGAGCGAACGTCGTGACCGTCGATCGTGACGCGGCCGGAGCCGACTTCGTAGAAGCGCGGGACGAGGTTCGCGAAGGTGGTCTTGCCGGCGCCGCTCGGGCCGACGAGCGCGCAGACGGTGCCGGCGGGAATCATGATCGACGCATCGCGCAGGACCGGCTCACCGCCGTCGTAAGCGAAGGTGACACGGTCGAACGCGATGTCGCCGCGGACGCGCGAGATGGGCACCGGCGAAACGGGATCGGCGATCGCGACGGGGGCGTTGAGCACGGGCTCGAGACGATCCAGCGCCGCCGCCCCGCGCTTCAGGTCGGAGTTGAGATAGCCGAGTTTTTTGACCGGTTCGTAGCACAGATACAGCGCGGTCAACACGCCCATCAGATCGGACAGGGTGACGCCGCTGCGATACGCGAAGACCAGCGTGAACGCGATGCCGAGCGCGGAGATCACCTCGATGATGGGATTCAGCGCCTGCGCGTATTTCACGATCTTCAACTGTGCCGTGAGCAGCGCATGGGTGGTCGCGCGGAAACGCTCGGTGGTGCGATTCTCGAGATTGAAGGCGCGCACTTCGCGGGCCGCAGCGAGGTTTTCGGTCACCTGCGACGACAGCGATCCGATCTGCGCCTGGGCCTGGTGCGCGCGACGGAGGATCTTCTTGCCAACGTAGCGAACGGGAAAAATGCACAGCGGCACGATCGCGAGACACACGATCGCGAGCCCGATGCCGTGCGTGGACGCTGCCATCCAGGCGACGTAGGCGATCGCGCCGATGAGCGTCAGCGGATGCTTGATGCCCTCGTTCGCCAGCGCGGTGATGACGCTTTGCACCTGCTGCGCATCGCTGATCGCGCGCGACGTGAAATCGCCGGCGGGATGCTTCTGCAAATACGCGAGCGGCAGAACCTGCAACTTGCGAAAATAATCGAGACGCAACGACTCCAGCACGCGCGTGCCGATCAGTTGAAACAGATACGAGCTGCCATAACCGGCGAGGCCGCGGACGAGAAACACCGCCGGGATCAGCAACGCGAGGCTGACAATGCTTCCCAGCGGCAGCGTGCGCTCGGCGGTTTCGAAGATCGGCCCGAAAACCTTCGGGATGAGATATGGCAGGCCGAAGCCGCTCGCGGCCGAGTAAACGCAGAGGCAGAGCAACGCAGCCACCAGGTGCAGCCGGAGCGGACGCAGGTAGCGAAAATACGGACGGAAGCGGCGCATGAAAACGGGGCGATGAAATGAGAGCGCGGGCGGGGCTGCCAACTCAAAGTGACGGCGAAAAGCTTACGCTTTCCGCTCCGGGTCGTGGCAGGCGTCAGTCCTTTGAGGCGCGCACGTCGAGGGCGTCGCGCAGGCCGTCACCGAGGAAGTTGAGCGAGAAAAGCGTCAGCGAAAAAATCGCGCCGGGAAACACCAGCAGCCACGGGAATTCCTCCATCTTCTCAGCGCCGTCCTTGATCAGCACGCCCCATGAGCTCATCGGCGGCTGCACGCCAAGTCCGAGAAAGCTGAGAAACGCCTCGAGCAGCATCACCGCGGGAATCGTGAGCGTCGTGTAGACAATGATCGGCCCGAGGATGTTGGGGATCATGTGGCGGAAGATGATCCGCCGCTTGCCGAAACCGAGCGAGCGCGCGGCCTCGATGTATTCCATCTTTTTGATCGAGAGGATCTGGCCGCGCACGATGCGCGCCATCGTCAGCCACTCCACGGCGCCGATCGCGAGAAACAGCAGCACGATGTTCCGGCCGAAAAACACCATCAGCAGGATAACGAAAATCGTGAACGGCAACGCGTAGAGGATGTCGACCAGCCGCATCATCACCGCGTCGGTCTTGCCGCCGACGTAGCCGGCGATCGCGCCGTAGGTCACGCCGATCGTGAGCGCGACAAACGTCGCCACCAGGCCCACCAGCAGCGACACGCGACCACCGTAAAGACAGCGCGAAAAAAGATCGCGGCCGAGCGTGTCGGTGCCGAGCCAGTGCGCGGCCGACGGCGGCGTCGCACCGAGGTCGAGGTTCTGCTCCTGATACGATTGCGCGAACCACGGGCCGGCGACGCAAAGCAGTGTCAGGAAAATCAGGATACCGCCGCCGAAGACCGCGAGGCGGTTTTTCCGCAGGCGGTGCCAGGCGTCCGACCACAGTGACGTGCCGCGCTCGAGTTGATCGGGCGTCGGGTCGGCGGAGGGAAGATTCCGGGGCGAGAGCGAGACCATCAGCGCGGTTTCCTCATTCGAATTTCAACTTCGGGTTGAGCCAGACCTGCACGACATCGACGACAAGATTCAGGAGGATCACGAGCGTCGCGTAGAGGATCACCGTGCCGAGCACGAGGGTGTAGTCGCGGTTGAACGCGCTGTTCACGAACTCGCGGCCGAGTCCGGGAATCTGGAAGATCGTCTCGATCACAAACGAGCCGGTCAAAATCCCCGCGACCGCCGGCCCCAGAAACGACACGACCGGCACGAGGCCGCCGCGGAGGGCATGTTTGAAGATCACGCGCAGTTCGCTCGCGCCCTTCGCGCGCGCGGTGCGGATGAAGTCCTGGTTCAGCACGTCGAGCATGCCGCCGCGGGTGAGTCGCGCGATGTAAGCGGAATAAAAGAATCCGAGCACGAGCGCGGGCAGGATGCGATCGATGGGCTCATACCAGCCGGAGGCGTTGACCCAGCGGAGCTGGATCGCGAACAGCAGCACGAGCAGCGGGCCGAGCACAAACGTCGGCACGCAGATGCCGATCATCGCGGTCGACGACGCCAGGTAGTCGAGCCACGTGTTGCGCTTGACGGCGGCGAGCACGCCGAGCGGCAAGCCGACGACGAGCGCCACCAGCAGCGACCAGCCGCCGAGCTCGAGCGAGGTCGGGAGTTTGTCGGCGATGATTTCGTTGACGGTGCGGTTCGGATATTTGAACGACGGCCCGAGATCGCCGTGCAACAGGCTGCCGAGGTAGTCGAAATATTGCTGGTGCAACGGCTTGTTGAGGCCGTAGTGCGCCTCGAGATTTCGCATCACCTCCGGCGTCACGGCCTTTTCCGCGGTGAACGGCCCGCCCGGCACGAACCGGATCATGAAGAACGTCGCCGTCACGATCACGAAGAGGACCGGAATGGTCTCGAGCAGACGACGGACGATGAAACGCAGCATGAGAGCGGGCGGAGGGCGAAGTTCGGTGTGAGACGAGCGAGTGCCGCTCAGCCGACAACAGCCGTTCGGCTGTGGCAAGCAGGGAGCCGCACGTTCGAACTCGCCGGGCGCCGTCCGCTCAGGAGTCAGGCGCGGGCGATTTCAAGCCGAGCCGTTCGAAGCGGCGGCTGAGGACGCGGTAAAGTTCCGCGCGCTTTGCGGCGGGAAGTGCGGCGGCGATTTCTTGCGTCGACCGTCGGAGTTCCTGCGCGGCTTCCGCGCCCGCGCGAGCGCGAATGGTTTTCAAGTTGGCGGCGGATTCGTCGAGAATGGATTGAACGCGCGCCGCTTCTTCCGCGGTGAGGTGTAACTCTTCCGTGAGGTCGGCGCCGATCCGGGCGGCGGCACGATCCGCGAGACCCGGCGCATCGACCGGAGCGTGCAAGGCGCGGCGCAACACGCGCGTGCCCCACCACATCGTCGTCGACGCGCCGAGGGCGATGCCGAGGACCAGAATCGCGGCGGCGAGAATCCATGCTTTCCAGCGGTTGCCGTTCATCGCAGGCCTCCGGTCGTGCCGAGAAACAACTGCGCCCATGCCAGATCGCCGGCGCAATCCCGCACCTGCCAGAGGCTGAGCGCCGCCAGCGCTGCACTCGCGAGCAGGCAACTGGCCACTGCGCGGCGAAACGCGAACGCGGCGACGAAGGTGGCGATCCAGCCGAGCGATGCGGCACGCTCGGACGTCTCGGCGCGGATCGCGCGCGACAAGGCGGCGCGATCGATGGCCGGCGGCGCGTCGAGTCGCGCTTGGCGGACGAGGTTTTCCCAAGCGGCATCGGACTGGGAGCGGGGCGGTTTCATGAGGGTTCGGAGAGATGAAGCAGTTTGCGAAGCTGACGACGGGCGCGCCAGGCGCGCAGCTTGGTCGCGGTGAGCGTCCAGCCGAATTGTGTCGCGATTTGCGCGAGACCCCAGCCCTCGAGGTATTGGAGCGTCAGGAGCGCGCGGTCGTCCGGCGCGAGTTGCGCGAGCATGGTTTTCACCTCGTTGGCGGCCGCGCGCGCCGCGGGATCTGCCGCCGGGTCGATCGCGTCCGGCACGGGCCGTTCTTCGTTCTCACGCGCGGGCTCGGCCTGCCAACGGCGACGCACCGATTGCCGGCGAAAGTAATCGCGGCCGACATTGGTCGCGATCCGCAGCAGCCAGTGGGCGAACGGCTGCTGGGCTCTCCAGTTCGGCAAACCACGGACCATGCGGAGAAACGTGTCCTGCACGAGGTCGTCGAGATCGGCGCGCGAACGGGCGAAACGCCAGAGCAGCCGGCCGATCGCCGCGTGATGACGCTCAACGAGCAGTTCCATCGCCGCGCGATCACCCGTGGCTGCGCGTCGGGCGAGCGCGTCGTCGTCGCCGCGGCTGGTGGCCGCGCGATCCGATGCCGTGACATCGTTGGGATCATGGAGGAATTCTGGTTTCAAGCGCGACCGGGCCAACGACGCCGGCGAAGGGCGATCGGTATCAGGCTTTTCGCGGCGAGTGACGGTCGGAGCATGGTTTATCGTTTCAACGCACGACCGCGCGGGGCGTTTCCGAAAAAGTTTCGGAAATACGGAAACCGACCGGCGACTGGCTCGTTGAAGGACGAACCACTCCGAAAAATCATGAAACTCTCTCGTATCCTCGCATCGGTTACAATTGCGCTGGTGAGCTCGGTCGCGGCGCTCGCCGCTGATCCCTCCGGCACCTGGAAGTTCAAAGCCGAAGGCCCGAATGGCCGGTCGGTCGATTCGACACTCACACTGAAGTGGGACAATCAACAGCTGACCGGCACGATCGAGAACCGCGCGGGCAAGGCGGAGATTCGCAACGCGAAGTTCGTCAACGACCAGGTGTCATTCACCGTCACGCGCAAGATCCGTCGCCGCAGCTTCACGACGAATTACGCCGGGAAACTGGAAGGCGACGCGATCAAGGGCACGATCGAGGCGACGAATCGGAAGAAGGAGAAGGTTTCGCTGCCGTGGGAAGCGCAGCGGGCCAAATGATGGCGTCTCGCGTCAACGGAGCGCGCGGACCATTTGCCACTGCGTCAGCGGGAGGCGAGCGAGGCCGAGTTCGTTGAAGGCTTCGCTGAGCTCCTCGGGCCACACGGCGGTCGCGCGCCAGGTTTTCTGCGGATGCTTCGCCATGGCTGCGCGCAACACCGCAGCCTGGCGCGCGATCGCGTCGGGGCCGGGCGTCGTGACCCAGGCACGAATCGACACGGTGTCGCCGGCCAAGCCGGACAGCGCGAGCCACGCGTCCGACAAGGAGTAGCCCACGTCTGGCGGACCGAGTTGCGCGATCGTTTCGCCCGAGAGTTGCCACGGCAGATCGCTTGATCCGTGCAGCGAAACGGCGTGGCCGACGGCGCGGAGATCGACGGTTTGCAGCGCGTCGTTGGCGATGGCAGTGCCGGGGCCGCTGAAACCGACGAGCCGACGCAGCTTTTCGAACCTACAACGTTCGTAGAGTTTCACCGCCGCTTCGTTTTGCTCGATGACCTCGAGCGTCATCGCGTGTTCGCCCCGGGCCTCCGCGTCGCGCAGCAGATGCTCCATGAGAGCGCGTCCGACACCGCCGCGGCGCGCTTCCGGCAGCAGGCCCATGCCGGCGAGCCGGCTCGTCCAACCGCGTCGCGCGATCAACGCGGCGCCGACCGCCACGCCGTCGCGTCGCACGATCTGGCTGGCGGCGAGATCGACGCTGTCGACCCGCGCGAGCTGGAGCAGGCCGGGAGCGGTGAACGCGATCTTCACGAAGTAATCCGCGAAGGCGCGTGTCAGCAGCTCCGCAGCCGCATCGAGTCCGTGGTCGGCGAGAGAGACAAAATCGAACGTCGAGCGCATCGTGGCACGATGGCCAACTCGAGCTTTCAGGGCACGGCGTAAATCTCCACCATGCCGATGCCCGTCGCGCCGCTGCGGCCGCTGACCACGGCAGTGTAGATCCCCGGCGGAAGATCGATCAGCAACGCCGCGTCGGCGCTGCCGTCGGCGAACGGCACCGCGCCGACTTTCTGTGCGGCGGAGATTATCGCCGCCGCCTCGGTCGGATCGGTGGACCAGTTGTCGTTGCCGGCGACGCGCACGCTGCCGCGATAAATGTCGATCTGCGGATCGGACAACGTGGACGGAAGCGCGCCGGCCAGACCCGGACCCACCGCGCGAATCAACAAGCGCAGACTGCCCGGGCCGGCGGTGACGAAGCCGGCGATGAGGACGTTGTCGCCGGTGCCGATGTGCGCGCGGGCGGAGAGGTTGGCGAGCGTGACGGAGTCGTCGCGATCGGCGTCGTAAATTTCCAGCAGCGTGATTCCGCCGCGGTCCCCGGCCGAGCGGGCGTGCACGGTCACGGCGCCGGGAGGAAACGACGCGAGCACGGCGGCGTCCTTGCTGTTTTCGGCGAGCGGGAAGGCGCCGGTTTCCTCGGCGGCCATGGTCAGCACGTTCGGTTCCGGCGTTTGCGACCAGTCGTCGACTTCCAAGTCCGGCGTGGGCCCGCGGAAAATCGCGAGCGTGGGATCGGTGAGCGTTTCGGACGAGTCGAGTCCGCCCAGGCCGGGGCCGACGGCGCGGACGAGCAGCGATTTCGGACGTGGGCCGGCGACCACGGTGCCAGCGATCAGGACGCGGTCGCCGGAGTCCGTGAAGGCGCGCGCGGAGATTTCCGCGAGATGCGGCTGGCGAGGAGCTTCCGGCGGTGGCGTGGCGCGTCGTGGATTCAGCAAACTATCCCAGCGTTGCAGATAACGAGAAGAAGGAAACAGCGGCACGGGCGCGGCGATCGAGACCATCGGACGCAGCGCGCGGTCGCCGACGGCGCCCAGTTGCGTCTGCTCGGCCGCGCCGTGGCCGAGAGCGATCTTGCGCGCAGCGGGATCGGATTCCCACGTGGCGGCGGCGAGGGCCTGCGCGAGGCGATGCACGCCCCAGGTGTCGAGGGCGTTGAACGCGGGGCCGAAACGATTCGTGCCGGTCGGCACCGTGTGATCGGCGGCGTAGTTGTAGCCGGCGATGCGGTCGGAGCGGAGGAGGAGGAAATCCTTGTTCGCGGCGGGCAATGCGAGGTGGTTGAACAGATCGATCGCCATGCGGTGGTCGTTGATCGTGTCGTCCTCGTAGATCTGGACGATGGCGAGCGTCGATGCGGGAAACGCCGCCAGCTCCGCGTCCGTGATGAGGCTATACCATGGCGCGAACATGAGCAGCGCCAAGCCGTGGGCACCCCAGTTTTTCTCGCGCAGGGCGCGCAGCGCGAGCGCCGGCACGGCGCCGCCGCCGTAGGAGTGGCCGGCGAAGATGACGCGGCTGGTGTCGATCAGGGATGGAAAGCGAGCGGCGGCCGCGGTGAATCCGTCGAAGAGGATCGAGTAGTTCGAGGCGACGTTCGTGAGCTCGGCGGGATACGGAGAAAACACGACGACCGCGCCGTGGCTGGCGAGGTGTTCCAGCAGTTCCTCGTAGTAGAGCGTTTTGCTGCCCCCGAAACCGTGGGCGAAAAACCAGGTCGGTCGCGGACCGGCCGCGCCTTCGGGCCGGAAAACGGTCACTTCTTGTCCGGGCCAGCCGGGACTGGGAAACGTCTCGCGGACGACGGCGAACGCGCCCGGACCGCCGTAGGTGTCGACCGGTGCGGGCACGGGTCCGGTGTGTGCGGTGCGGAGCCCGGCGATGACGGCCACGGCGACGGCGAGGCGTCGCAGAAATTTAACTACACGTGCGGGAGCGCACGACAAAAGGGAGGATGGCTGCATACGCCTCCCTCAACGCGCGTGGACGCGATTGGTTTCCGCCTGAGGGGGAGGCTATTTTGGGCGGACGCCTCGGAGAGGAGTCCTTGCCGGCGGCGGAGCTAGATCTGCCAGTCGTGGACCCGGAGGTCGGAGGTCGAGGGATTCTCGACGAGCGTTTCCTTCCGGCGGCGCGTGCGGGTGACGAGGTTTTCCCCCTTGTTGTAAACGACGGACTCGGCGGGCACGGATTTGATCAGCCAGACATTGGAGCCGATGATCGAGTGCTCGCCGATGTGGGTGTCGCCGCCGAGGATCGTGGCGTGGGCGTAGATCGTGACGTGATCGCCGATGTCCGGATGGCGCTTGATGCCCTTGATCGGATCGCCGGATTCGTCGGTCTCGAACGATTTCGCCCCGAGCGTGACACCCTGATAGAGTTTCACGTGATGGCCGATGGTGGCGGTTTCGCCGATGACGACGCCGGTGCCGTGGTCGATGAAGAAATGCGAGCCGATGCGCGCGCCGGGATGGAGATCGCAGCCGGTGCGTTCGTGGGCATATTCGGTGAGCATGCGCGGCAGCAGCGGAACGCCGAGCCGGTAAAGCTCGTGCGCGAAACGCTGCACGGAGATCGCGAGCACGCAGGGGTAGGCGAGGATGATCTCCTCGATGCTGCGGGCGGCGGGATCGCCGCGGTAGGCGGCATTGACGTCGGTCTGGATAATTTCGCGCAGTGAGGGTAGCTGACGAAGCAGCTTGCCGGTGAGCTGGCGGCCGCTTTCGGCGGCCGCGGGAATCCCGGAGAAGCGGAGGCACTTTTCGATTTCGACGACGAGCCGGGTTTCCAGCCGGGTGAGCAGTTTGGATACGTGGCGGGGCGCGGCTTCCTTGGTGAGCCCCGTGTCTTCAAAAAAGCCGGGAAACAGCAGGTGCATGCAGTCGACGGCGATCTGGTTGACCGACGACTGCGCCGGGAGATTGACGCCGTCGAGATGATTGATGCCGCCGTGCTTCTCGTAGGAGGCGAGCAGCGCCCGCTGGATGTCGTCGAGGCTCATGCAAAGGAAAACGGATGTGTCAGCCGCCCGGCTGACGCAAGCGTGACGCGTGGCATCAGCGCGACCTGGCGCTAGATGTAATACATCTCTTCCGGTCGCCTGGAGACGAACATGTCCAGCGTGTAGGACTTCGTTTTCTCGATGAGGCTGTCGCGAATCTGTTGCCAGATTTCCTGCACGCGGCGGCCGGAGCGGCCCTGGGAATTGCCGCTCAGGCCGAACACCTCGCCTTCGATCACGATCATGATGTCGAAGAGCGAAATCTGGTCGGGTGGACGGGCGAGCGCGTAGCCGCCTTGGATGCCGCGGCGGCTGGTGACGAGTCCGCCGTTGCGCAGTTCGGAGAGAATTTGGGCGAGGAAGGTTGGCGGGACCTGCTCGGTGCGTGACAGGTGCTCGCTTTGCGCGAGCTCGCCGGTGCCGTGCAGACGCCCAAGCTCGGCGAGGACGCGGCAGGCGTAGTCGAGCTTGGTGGAGATTTTCATCGGGATGCGTCTGGCGGCGGAGCGAGGTCGGAGCCTAGATCACGTAATCGCCGCTCTCGGGTTTAACGAATTCCTTCGGCCGCAGGAGCATGCCGGCGGCGACGGTGGCGTTGGTGCCCTGTTCGATGAGAATGAACGCGCCGGTGAGCCGGTTGGCCGGATAGCCGTCGTGAAAGATGGGCGTGGCGGTGCGGATTCGCACCTGACCGAGATCGTTCATCGCGAGCTGCTCGGGCGTGGCTTCGGGTTCGAGCGTCTCGATGTTGAGGCGGTGTTCGATATCGGTGACGACGGCCTGGACGGTGTTGGTCGTGTGCTTGAGGAAATATTTTTTCCCGCGTTGCAGCGCGCGAGGGTGCATCCAGCAGATCTTGGCCTCGAGCTCGGTGGCGCCGCCGGGCAGGCGATCCATGCCGACGATCATGCTGCCGCGGCTGATGTCGATGTCGCGATCGAGGACGAGCGTGACCGATTGCGGGCCGAAGGCTTCCTTGAGCGAGCCGTCGTAGGTGTAGATTTCCTTCACGGTGGCGACCATGCCGGCGGGGAGCGTGAGGACCTTGTCGCCGACGCGCACGATACCGCTGGCGATCTGGCCGCTGAAACCGCGGAAATCGTGGAGCCGGCTGTCGGTGGGATTGTTGGGCCGGTTGACCCACTGCACGGGCAGGCGGAAGCAGTTGAGGTTGGTGTCGCTCGCGATGTGCACCTGCTCGAGATGACCGAGCAGCGTGGGACCGTCATACCATGGCGCGTTCTTCGAACGCTCGACGACGTTGTCGCCGTTGAGCGCGCTCATGGGGATGAACTGCACGTCCTTGATACCGAGACGGGGAAGAAACGCCTCGAACTGGGCGCGGATCTGCTTGAAGCGGGCCTCGCTCCACTCGACGAGGTCCATCTTGTTGATGGCGACGACGAGATGCGGGATGCGGAGGAGGGAAGCGATCGCGGTGTGGCGGCGGCTCTGCTCGATGACGCCGGCGCGGGCGTCGACGAGGATGACGGAGAGGTTGGCGCTGCTCGCGCCGGTGACCATGTTGCGCGTGTATTGGACGTGGCCGGGTGTGTCCGCGATGATGAAGCGGCGCTTCGGCGTCGCGAAATAGCGATATGCGACGTCGATGGTGATGCCCTGTTCGCGCTCGGCGCGGAGGCCGTCGGTGAGGTTGGCGAGATTGATCTGGCCGCCGCCGGTGATGTCGGCCGAACGCTCCAGGGCCTCGAGCTGGTCCTCCATGATGTTCTTCGAATCGAAGAGCAGGCGACCGATGAGCGTCGATTTCCCGTCATCGACCGAGCCGCAGGTGTTGAAGCGGAGGATGTCGATCGGGGCCGCGCTGCGCGCGGCCGGAGATGGGAGATGGGAGATGGGAGATGGAGTGGGAGAGGCGACGGCGGACATGGAAATATTATGCGCGGCGTTGTTCGGTGGAGCGGATGAGGCCCGTCGTGAGTTTGCCGACGGAGATCAGGAGACTTTGAAGTTTTTGAATTTCGGTAGGTGTCGCGTAAGAAAGGTCGGAGAGCAGATAGGAGAGCGAGCGGACTTCTCCGCAGGAGGCACGGGCGACGTTATAGAATTGAAGCTTTTCAGGGATGTGAACGCGTTCGAAACCTTCCGCGATGTTGGTCATGACCGAGACGGCAGCGCGCTGGAGTTGATCGCGCAGACCGAAATCCCGTGCCGCGGGATCGCGACGAAGAATCGAGTAGAGCAGGCGAACCAACTCGCGGGCGAGCTGCCAAGCTTCCAAGTCCTCGAAGGTTCGAACTCCATCTGCCATCTTCCATCTCCCATCTCCGGCGGGTTAGAAGTAACCCGCCTTTTTGCGGTCTTCCATCGCCGCTTCGGAGGCTTTGTCGTCGGCGCGGGAGCCGCGCTCGGTCACGCGCGCGGCGGCGATTTCGGCGATGATGTCGTCGAAGCTCTCCGCCGGCGATTCCACCATGCCGGTGCTGATGATGTCGCCGATCGTGCGGACGCGCACCACGAGCTCGCGCACCTCTTCGTTGGGCTTCGGCGGGACGATGTCGTTCACCGGCAGCCACTGGCCGGCGCGGCGGACGCATTTGCGCTTGTGGCTGAAATAAATCGACGGGACCTCGAGCTTCTCGCGGCGGATGTATTCCCAGATGTCCATCTCGGTCCAGTTCGAGAGGGGAAACACGCGCATGTTTTCGCCGGGATTGAGACGACCGTTGTAGAGATTCCAGATTTCCGGGCGCTGGTTTTTCGGATCCCACTGGCCGAAGCTGTCGCGGAAACTGAAAAAGCGCTCCTTCGCGCGGGCCTTTTCCTCGTCGCGGCGGGCGCCGCCGATGCAGCAGTCGAAGCGGAATTCCTCGATCGCGGCGAGGAGCGTCGGAATCTGGAGCTTGTTGCGGCTGATTTCGCCCGGGGCGGGCGTGGCGATGCCGGAGGCGATCGCGTCCTCGACCTTGCGGACGATGAGCTTGGCGCCGAGCTGCTTCGCGCGGCGGTCGCGAAATTCGTTGAGCTCGGGGAAGTGATGACCGGTGTCGACGTTGAGCAACGGCATCGGAATCTCGGCGGGACGAAACGCCTTTTCCGCGAGACGCAGAAGGCAGATCGAATCCTTGCCGCCGGAAAAGAGCAGCGCGGGCCGCTCGAACTCGCCGGCGACTTCGCGCATCACGTGGATGGCTTCAGTCTCGAGAAGCTGAAGGTGGTCGAGGTGGTAATTGGTCACGGAGAACTGAGGATAGAGGCGAAAGGCTAGAGGCTAGAGGCGAGAGGCGAAAGGCTGACTTCAGGCGCTGGCGGCGGCTTTGCCGCCCCAGGACGCGTGGAGACCGCATTCGCGTTTCTCGTCGGCTTTCGCGGGATCGAAATAGTCCCACTCGTTCGGCAGGTGGTGCTGCGCGAGGTAAGCCTCCATGTCGGCGTCGCTATAATAGAACACCGGGCTCACTTTCAGGGAGTTGAAATTGGTGTCGTGCGAAACGATGTCCAACCCGGCGCGATTCGGGTTCTGGACCTTGCGCAGCGCGGTGATCCAGACGGTCGGCGCGAGCTCGCGCATGCCGCGCTGAAATGGCTCGAGCTTCATCAGCGCGCTGAATTTCTTCAGGCCTTCCTCGTCCTCGGTGCTCGGGATCTCGCCGTAAATCGCGTCGCGATGCGCGGGCGTGATTTTCGGGAGGTAAGGTTTGATATTCAGCTTCAGCTGCGCGCGCAGCTGCTCGGCGTGTTTGTAGGTCGCGGGACGATTGTAGCCGTGGTCAACCCAGAGGACCGGGATGTCGGGCTGCACCTGAGTAGCGAGGTGCAGGACCACGGCTTCGTAAGGACGGAAGTTCGTCGATACCACCGCCCGGCCGCCCGCGCGGGCAATGGCCCAGCGGACGATTTCGAGCGGAGATTGGGTGCGGAGTTCGGCGTTGGCGGCGGAAAGTTCGGCGGGAGACATGCGCTCGGAGATCGAAAATCGAAGATCGGAGTTCGGAGAGGGGGATCGATATAAGGGAAGCCCGACGGGGACGTCGGGCTCGACCTCAGGCGGTCACTTTGGGTTCGGCGACGGCGGCGGCCGCGGCCTGGGCGGCTTCGAGTTCGGGCCAGATCGCACGGGCGGCGAAATCGCCGAAACGCTCGCCGGGCTGGCGCTCGTTCTTCCAGCGCGTCAGGAGTGGACGGAGTTCGTTCTCGATCTCCGGATCCTTCACCGTGTCCTTGTAGACGCGGTTGAGGCGCGTGCCGGCGGCGTTGCCGCCGATCCAGATCTGGTAGCGGCCGGGCGCTTTGCCGACGAACGCGATTTCCGCCATGTAAGGACGCGCGCAGCCGTTGGGGCACCCGGTCGAGCGGATGATGATTTCCTCGCCGCCGAGGCCAAGCTCGCCTCCAAGTTTTTCGATCCGATCGATCAGACCCGGGAGCATGCGCTCCGATTCGGCGAGCGCGAGGCCGCAGGTCGGGAGGGCGGGGCACGCCATCGACGCGGCGTGGAGAATGGAAGCCTGGTTGTCGACCTTGACGCCGTGCGCGGCGAGCAGCGCGGTGATGCCGGCGCGGTCGGACTCAGGGACGTTGGCGATGATGACGTTCTGGTTGGCCGAGAGGCGGAATTCCACGTGCGGGAACTTCAGCGCGACCTCGCGCAACGCCGTCTTCTGCGTGTGGCCGGGAACGTCTTTGATGCGGCCGGTCTCGACGAAGAGCGTGAGGAACAGCTTGCCATCGAGCGCGCGGTGCCAGCCGTAGAGATCGCCGGTCGTAGTGAAATTATAAGGACGCGCGGGCCCGAAGGTGATCCCGGCGCGGCGGGCGATCTCGTCACGAGTCCAGTCGGCGCCGCGCTCCTCGACGACGTATTTGAAACGCGCGTGCTTGCGGTTCGTGCGATCGCCGAAATCGCGGAACGTGGCAATCACGGCCTTCGCGACCGGGATCACCTGATCGGGCGTGATGAAACCGATGACGTCCGCGAGACGCGGATACGTCTGTGTGTTGCCGTGACTGCGACCCATGCCGCCGCCGACGGCGACGTTGTAGCCGAGAACCTGCTCGTTCTCGATGATCGCGATGAAGCCGAGATCGTTGGTGAACACGTCCATGTCGTTCACCGGCGGGACGACGAAGGAGATCTTGAATTTGCGCGGCAGGTAGGTCTGCCCGTAGAGCGGATCGACGAAATTCTTGTTCTCGGGGTCGTCGAGGTTGAGTTGGACGTTGTCGATCCAGATCGAGTGGTAGGCGCGGGTCTTCGGTGCGACCTCGCCGACGGTGCGCGCGGCGTCGGCGTAGACGGCTTCGCGAGCGCGGCTGTAAGCGGGCGTCGGCGAAGCGGTGATGTTGCGGTTGACGTCGCCGCAGGCCGCGAGGGTGGAGAGGAGCGACTCGTTGATCTTCTTGATGAGCGATCCGAGGTTCGACTTCACCACGCCGTGAAACTGGATGCACTGGCGGGTGGTGACGCGCAGGGTATTGTTGCCGTAATTCGTCGCGAGGTCGTCGAACGTGATCCACTGGTTGGCCGTCATGACGCCGCCGGGGATGCGGCTGCGGATCATCATGATGTATTTCTTGCCGGCCTTGCGGAGGTCGCGGTCGTCCTGCTGGTAAATGCCGTGGAATTTGGTGAACTCCTTCTCGTCGTCGGAAAAGCGGTCGAGGGACGCGTCGGCCAGGGTCGCGGCGATCGTGCTGGCCAAGGTGGGATTGGCCTGCTTCAGGAATTCGTTGGAGGTGAGTGGCGCAGTGGCTGCTTCTGGCATAGGTGAAAACGGAGAGTTGACTACTTTACTAAAGAAGTAAAAACAAAACTCACACATGTCCCTTGATGACACACTAAGCCCGCCCGCGTCGACGCGCCCCCCGGCGCCCGTGCGCCTCGTCGGCGCGGGTCCGGGCGCGCCGGATTTGATTACGCTGCGCGGCGCGCGGGCGCTGCAGCAAGCAGAGGTCGTGCTTTATGACGATCTCGCAAATGCCGAACTGCTAGATCATTGCCCGCCGACAGCGGAAAAAATCTACGTCGGCAAACGTGCCGGCGCGCACAGCGCGAGCCAGGGCGAGATCAGCCGGTTGCTCGTCGCCAAGGCCCGCGCGGGGCTGCGCGTCGTGCGGTTGAAAGGCGGCGATCCGATGTTTTTTGGCCGCACCGCGGAAGAACTCGAGGCGCTCGCAACCGCCGGTTTCGAATTCGAGATCGTGCCGGGCGTGACCGCGGCATCGGCTGCGGGCGCGGCGGCGGGCATTCCTCTGACGCAGCGCGGGGTGACCTCGATGACGGTGTTCGTGGCGGGTCACGCGTGTGCGGATCGCAACGGCACGCCGGTGGACTGGCGCGCGCTCGCCGCGCTGCGGGCGACGCTCTGCATTTACATGGGCACGCGGCGGTTCAGCGAAATCGCGCGGGAGTTGATTTCGGGCGGCCTCCCGGAAACGACGCCGGTCGCGGTGATCGCGGGCGCGACGCTTTCGTCGCAAAGCCTGCGCGTCGGCACGCTGACGAGCGCCGACGAATTGCTGGCCAATCTGCAAGGCCGGCCGGCGATGATCATCGTCGGCGAGGTCGTGCGCTGGAGCGAACTCGCCTCCGCGGCGGCGCAACTGGCGCCGATGGGCTGCGAGATCTGATTCGAGCGATCGGACGCGAAACGAATCGATGCCTTCGCGACGTGTTTTGCTCGTCGACAACGGCTCGCTCGAACCGGCGAGCACGCTACAACTGCGTCGACTGGCGCGGGCGCTGAGCGAGCGGCTCGCGGTCGACGTCGCGCCGGTATCGGTGGCGCATTCGTCAAAGGTGTCCGCTGATGCGCTCGATGGCACGCCGGCGGAATTGTTTGACGCGGCCCTGACGCGCGCGCTGGCGGACGGCGTCGACGAAATCGTCGTGCTGCCGCTGTTCGTCGGACCGTCCTACGCGATCGTGCGGCATCTGCCGGCGGTGGTGGCGGAACGATTGAAAACGTTCCCGTCGGCGCGGATCGAGATCGCGGCGCCGCTGTTCGTGCCGGGCGAGGAACGCCTCGGACAAATCCTCGCGGAGTTCGCGCGCGAGCAGCTCGCGAGGTTGGGCGACGCGCGGGTGCGCGTGGCCGTCGTCGATCACGGCAGTCCGTCACGTGCGGTGACGGCGGTGCGCGATGCCGTGGCGGCCCAGGTGCGCGCTTCGCTCGGCGCGACGGCGGAAGATGTCGCTGCGTGCAGCATGGAACGGCGGCCCGGCGCCGAGTTTGAATTCAACGAACCGCTGTTGGAAAACCTGCTCGTGCGCGACGCGTGGCGGCGCGGGCCGTTGGCGGTGGCGCTGCTGTTCATCGCCCCTGGCAAACATGCCGGGCCGGACGGCGACGTGGCGCAGATCGTGGCGCGCGTTCGCGGGGAAACGGCGGACGCGGTGCGTTTCACGCCGGTGATGGGAACGCATCCGCTGCTGCTCGATATTCTCGCCGATCGCGCGCGCGCGGCGCTGGCGCGGTTGGCGTCCATCGGCTGAGCGCTCGGATCAGTCCGCGAGATCCACGGATTTCCACGGATGGTTGTCCAACAACGTTGGATACCAGTTCCGAAGCTTCGGACTCACGAGGTGGACGCGGTTGTAGTAATAGAGCGGGATGGCGGGCAGCTCCTCGACGAGGATCTGATCGAGCTGCTGGTAGATGGCGTAGCGCTCCTCGTTGTCCTTCGCGCGGAGTGACGCTTCCAAGAGCCGGTCGTAATCGGGATTGGCCCAGCCGGTGGTGTTGTTGCCGCTGGTGGAATGCCACAGGTCGAGAAAGACGTGCGGGTCGACATAATCGCCGATCCAGCCGGCGCGCAGGAGATCGAAGTTTTTCGTGCGCTGGGAGTCCATGTAGACTTTCCATTCCTGATTCACGAGCGTGACCTCGATGCCGAGATGCTTGCGCCACATCTGCTGGATGGCTTCGGCGACGAGGCGGTTGTTTTGCTGCGTGTTGTAGATCAGCTCGCGGACGGGAAATCCCTTGCCGTCAGGATAACCGGCCTCCGCGAGCAGGCGGCGGGCGTTGTCGATCGTGCCGCGCAGTTGCGCGCGCGGCGTGTAGCCCTGGTTGTCGGGATAACTGATCGCATAAGCCGGTCGCTCTCCGCCGCGCACGACGTTTTTCACGAGCGCCTCGCGATCGATCGCGAGCGCGAGCGCGCGCCGCACGCGGACATCGTCGAACGGCGGACGCGTGACGTTGAAGCGATAAAAGTAGACCCCGAGGTAGGGATCGGTGCGCAGCGCGGCGGGATTCTCGCGGCGATACGTGTCGATTTTCGCGCTCGGCAGGTCGTAGGTGACGTGGAGCTGGCCGGTGCGAAACATGCGCTCCTCCGTATCCAAATTGTCGATCGGGAAGAAATGGATCTCGTCGAGCTTCACGTTGGCGCGGTCCCAATACGTGGGCGAACGGCGCACCTTCAGGATTTGGTTCGGACGCCACTCCGTGAGGACAAACGGGCCGTTGCCGACGAAGTTTTCCGGCCGCGTCCATTGGGTGCCGCGCCGCGCGAGTCCGTCGAATTTTTTCACGGTCGGCAAATGGACCGGATACCACGCGTAGTGGTTCATCGCGCTGAGCAGATAAGGTGTCGGATGCAGCAGGCGGATCTGCAGCGTGTGCTCGTCGAGCGCCTTGATGCCGACCTGGCCGAAGTCATGGAGACGACCCTCGAAGTAGTCGCGCGCGCCGGCGACGTAGTCGTAGATCATGTAGGCATACTCGGCGGCGAGCGCGGGCGTGAGGAGGCGTTGATATGAGCCCACGAAATCCTGTGCGGTGACGGGATCGCCGTTGGACCAGCGCGCCTCGGGCCGAAGATGGAACGTGTAAACAAGACCGTCGGCGGAAATATCCCACGAGACCGCGACGCCCGGCACCGGGTGCAGATCGACCGGATCCTCGCTGACGAGGCCTTCGATCAGGGCCGTCACGACCTTGTGCTCGGGGATGCCGGTGACGGTCTGCGGATCGAGGTCCTGCACCTCGGCACCGTTGCCGTAGAGGAGAATCTTGGCCTGCGGATCGCTGGCGGCGGAGGTGTCGCCGGCTTTGGGCTGGCAGCCGGAAACAGCGAAAACCAGCGGAAGCGCAATTGTGGGAAAAAGGCGGCGGAAAAAAGGAATCATCGGGAAAGGGTTGTGGGAAAAATCATGGCGCGGGGGCAACGAGATCGACGTCGACGTAGGAGCGGTTCCAGAACGCGTCCTGTTTCCAGCCGCGGACGCGCGGCGACATCAGCCAGTTTTGCACATTGAAATAGAGCGGTGCGACGGGCGCTTGTTCGACGAGAAGCGCTTCCGCGGCCGCGAGATCGCCGGCGGCGACGAGGGCGTCGAATTCGGCGGAGCGCCAGCGCGGATAATTTCCCGGCGCGTCGCTGACGAATTCCGCGAGCGACGCGGCGGCGTCGGGCACATCCGGCAGGCTGGTGATAAACGCGAGGTCGTAATCGCCGCGGCTGAGCGCGGCGAGATGGACCTTCGCTTCGTGCAGCGCGATCCGGACCTCGACGCCGAGCTCCGCGCGCCACGTCGCCTGGATCGCCTCCAGCAGCGGAAGCTGCGACGGCGACCACGCGGTGAGCTCGAGCGACGGGAAATCGCGACCGCCGGCGAAACCCGCCTCGGCGAGCAAGCGACGCGCGAGCTCCGGATCGTGGTTGCTCGCATCCTCGGCCGCGGTGGTGAGCGTCATCGCCGGCGACAGAAAACGCTTAGCGGGGATTTGGCCGCCGAGCAGGACGCGTTCGACGAGTTTCGCGCGATCGAGTGCGAGCGACAGCGCGCGGCGCACGCGGGCATCGCCGAGCGGCGCGCGCGTCGTATTGAAGGAAAGGTAACGCGTTTCGGCGAGCGCGAGGCGGTGAAGTTCCGCGGGATGCTCGCGCGCGTAGGCGGCGATCTTCGTTTTCGGCACGTCGACGGTGACGTCGATCTGGCCGGCGCGAAACGCGCGCTCCTCGGTGTCGGTGCTGTCGAAACGGAGAAACTCGATCTTCGCCAGCGGCACGTGCGCGGCGTCGCGATAATGAGGATTCTTGCGCACGACGATCCGCTGCTGCGGGCTCCACTCCGCGAGGACGAACGGACCGTTGCCGATGTGATGCGCGGGCTGCGTCCAAGTGCGACCGTGCGCGGCGACGACTCGCGGGTTGACGGGAATCCACGGGCCGGATGCGACGTAATGGGGAAATGGAGACAGCGGCCGCTCGAGCGCGATCGCGAGCGTGCGGGCGTCGACGACACGGAAACCGACTTCCGAGAAATCGGCGAGCGCGCCGGACGAGTAAGCGCGGGCGTTTTTCACGGGGAAAAACAGATGGACTTTCGGCGCGGCCGTGGCGGGCGCGAGCGCGCGCTGGAACGACGCGACCACATCGCTCGCGGTGAGCGGCTCGCCGCTGGACCATTTCAGATCGTCGCGCAGGTGAAACGTGTAAACGAGTCCGTCGGGCGAGACGTCGAAACGTTCCGCGATTCCTGCGAGCGGTTCGCCGCCGGCGGGATTCGGCAGCAGCAGACCTTCGCCAAGCGCGCGGATGACGAAAAATTCGTCGGGCAGCGACGCGGTGGCGGGATCGAGATCCGTGGGTTCGTTGCGCTGCGAGACGCGCAGCGTTTTCTCCGCGGCGATCGACGGGGGGCGCGAACATGCGCCGACGATCGTCGCGAGCGCGCAGGCGGCGAGGAGACGGAGAGCGCCCGAACGCGTGGTGGAGCGGCGCATGGGGCTAGGGGGTGGTTTCGAGCCACACGTGCTTGTAGGGATGATGATCGAGCAGGGTCGGATGCCAGCCCTTCACCGACGGCCGGATCAGGAACACGTGCGTGTAGTGGTAAATGGGAATCATGGGCATCGCGTCCAGCAGCAGCGATTCGGCTTTTTGCAGGAGCGAGAAACGCGTGGCCGGTTCGCTTTCCCGCGAAGCGGCGAAGAGCAGCGCGTCGTAGGCGGCGCTCGTCCAGCCCGTGTAGTTGTTGCCCGAATCCCCCCGCCAGATCTCGAGAAACGAAACCGGGTCGACGAAATCGCCGGTCCAGACGGAGCGAAGAATCTCGAAGTTTCCGGCGCGGCGGGCGGCGATGACGCTCGTGTTTTCCTGGTTGCTGAGCTGCACGGTGACGCCGAGCTCGCGGCGCCACATTTCCTGGATCGCCTCGGCGATCGCACGGTGTGCCTCGGAAGAATTGAACAGGAGCTCGAACGCGGGCAGCCCCTTGCCGCCCGGATAACCGGCGTCGGCGAGCAGCTGGCGCGCGGCCTCGAAATCGGTGCGCAGCGGAGCGGGCGGAAAATAGCCGGCTGTGCCCGGCGGGGTGAAGGACAGCGCGGGCTGCTGTCCGCCGCGGAGGATTTTGGCCACGAGCGCGTCACGATCGATCGCGAGCGCGAGGGCGCGGCGCACGCGCACGTCGTTGAGGAAAGGCCGCACGGTGTTGAGCCGGTAGAAATACGTGCCGAGCAGCGGATCGATGCGGAGGAGTGCGGGCGACTCCTGGCGATAGACGTCGACCTTGCCGGGGGGCAGCGCCTCCGTGACATGCAGCTGGCGGGCGCGAAACGCGCGTTCCTCGGCGTCGAGGCTGTCGATGGTGTGAAAGTGAATGCGCGTCAGCCGCACGGTCGCGCGATCCCAATACGTGTCGGATTTGCGCACGACGATCTCCTGACCCTTGCGCCACGCTTCGAGCGTGAACGGACCGTTGCCGACGAGGCGATCGGGACGCGCCCAGGGATTGCCGCGTTGCGTCGGCGAACCGTGTTGTTCGATCGAGGCGAGATGCACGGGAAACCAGATCGCGTGATTCAGCAGCGAGAGAAAATACGGCGTCGGATGTTCGAGCGTGACGCGCAGCGTGCGCGCGTCGGGCGCGGCGAGGCCGACTTGATCGAAGGAGCCTGATCCGCTGTGAAATGCCTGCGCACCGGCGATGACGTAAAGCAGCGGCGCGTTTTCAGCGGCGAGCGAGGGCGTGAGCGCGCGCCGCCAGGACGCGATGAAATCCTGGGCGGTCACCGGATCGCCGTTGGACCAGCGCGCGTCGGCGCGAAGATAAAACGTGTAAGTGAGACCGTCGGCCGAGACGTCCCAGCGCTCCGCGACGCCCGGCACGGGATGGAGATCGACGGGATCCTCGGCGACGAGACCTTCGAAGAGGGCTGAGAGAACGTTGTAATCGCCGGCCTGCGTGGCGAGGTGCGGATCGAGATCCGCGAGATCGGGCCCGACGCCGCGGTGCAGGACCTGTTCGCGATTGCCCCGATCGACCGCGGTTTCGCGCGGCGTGCACGCGGTCAGCACCACGGCGGCGATCAGGCCGGCGACGGCGAGGCCGAAAACCTGCCGAAGGGAAACGAGGGACCGAAACGCGGACGGGACGGACGGACGGGCGAAGCGCATCGCGCGCATCTTTGCGGCTAGCGGCGTTTGAGCAAGGCCACGGCGTGCGCGGCGATCGCGAGTCCGCGGCCGATGTCGCCCACGCCTTCGTTGGTCGTCGCCTTCAGACCGATTTCGTCGGGGGTGAGCTGCGTCGAACGTGCGAGCGCGGCTTTCATCTCGGCGAGTCGCGGGTAGATCTTGGGCTTCTCGGCGATCACTGACACATCGATGTTCACGATGTCGAAGCCGAGTTTTACGATTTCCGCGCGGACCCGTTGCAGGAGCACCTGCGAGTCGATGTCTCGGTAGGCGGGATCGGTGTTCGGAAAAAAGTGGCCGATGTCGGGCAGCCCGGCGGCGCCGAGCAATGCATCGCAGACCGCATGCGTGACGCAGTCGGCGTCCGAGTGACCCTCGAGTCCGAAGTCGGCTTCGAAACGCACCCCGCCGAGAACGAGCGGACGCTGCGGCGCGATGCGATGGATGTCGTAACCGTGCCCGATACGGAAGGTCATTGCAGCGCGAGAGGCGTCACTTCGTGAGCAGAAACTCCATGTAGGCGAGGTCCGCCGGCGTGGTGAGCTTGGGATTTGGATACGGATTCTCCAGCAACGCGATCGGATGCTTCAGCGTTTCGACGGCCGCGGCGTCGTCGGTGATCCGCAGATTGCGTTCCGCCACGCGCGCGTAGCCGCGGACGATGAGGTCGCGCGCGAAAACCTGCGGCGTTTCCATGGCCCAGAGCCGGGAGCGGTCGAGCGTGCGCAGATGCGCGTCGTCGCGGTGCTCCTTGATCGTGTCGGTGACGCGGTGCGCGAGCACGACGGCGTCTTCGCGGACGACGATCTTGTGCAGCGCCACGAGTTGTTCCGGGCGGATGAGCGGTCGTGCGCAGTCGTGGATGAACACGTAGGCGATGTCCGGCGGCAGCACGGAGAGCGCGTTCATCACCGAGTCCTGCCGTTCGCGTCCGCCGCGGACGAGCGCGGACGGCGTCGGCGCGTAGGCCGCGAGCTCCGTCATCTGCCGCTGGTCGCGGTAAACCACGACGTAGAAATCCGCGATGCCGCTGGTCATGAATGCGACGGCGGTGTGGGCAAACACGGGCCGGCCGGCGAGCGGGGCGAGCACCTTATCGGTGACAGTGCCCTGCATGCGGGCACCGGTTCCGGCGGCGAGAAGGATGGCAGCGGTGCGGGACATGAGGGTTGGAGTTGAGGGCTGGGAGTTGAGAGTGGAGGGCGGAAACGCTCTAGAGCGGAGAAACGGAATTCAGTTCCGTGAGAATGGCTTCGGCCGCGGCGACGGGATCGGGCGCCTTGAAAATCGGGCGGCCAACAACGATGTAACTCGCGCCGGTCTTTGCGGCCTCGGCGGGCGTCATCACGCGCGTCTGGTCGTCGGCTTTCGCATCGCGCGGACGAATCCCGGGCGTGACGAGTTGCACGTCGGCCGGGAGCGTGGCGCGGAGCGGCTCGATCTCGAGCGGCGAACAGACGAGACCGCGCAGACCGGAGGCGACGGCGAGCCGGCCGAGGCGCACGACCTGATCGGCGGGCGAGGCGGAGACGCCGACGCCGTTGAGCTCGGCGGCGCTCATCGAGGTGAGGACGGTGACGCCGAGCAGCAGCAGCTCGGGCGCGTGTTGTTGCTGGGCCTTGGCGGCCCACGTCATCATCTCGCGACCGCCACCGGTGTGCAACGTGAGCATCCGGATCGGCAGCTTGGAGGCGGACTCGACGGCTTTCGCGACGGTGTTGGGGATGTCGTGAAGCTTGAGGTCGAGGAAGACGTTGAAGCCCAAATCGGCGACCTCGCGAACGCAGTCGGGGCCGCAGGCGGTGAACATCTCGAGGCCGACTTTGGCCCAGCGGACGGTGCCGGAGAGGCGCTTAAGGGCGGGGGCGACGTCGCGCGGGGATGGCGCGTCGAGGACGAGGATCAGGTCGCAAGGCATCAGGTTGGACGGGGAGTTAAACGACAGGATCCGGCCGGATTGAAGCAAAAACCTCCGGTGCCGCCCGGAGCGGACGGAACAGGCAAATTCCAAATCGGTTTTGCGTTGAAGGCGTCGATCTGCGCGACTGCAGCTTCGTGTGCTTTCGACGATGACAGTCTCCTCACCGGCCAAACTGAATCTTTTCCTCGCGATTACGGGCCGGCGGCCGGACGGCTTTCACGAACTCGTGTCGGTGGTCGCGCCGGTGAACTGGGGCGACACGCTGATGGCGGACATGCTGCCGGCGCGGCCGGGTGCGTTGACCTTCGAATGCGACGATCCGGCGGTGCCGGTGGATGAGACGAATCTCGTGTTGAAAGCGGCGCGGGCGTTTCGGGACGCGACCGGTTTCGCGGGCGCGGTGCATTTCAAAGTGGAGAAACGCATTCCGATGGGCGCGGGCCTGGGTGGCGGGAGCAGTAACGCGGCGGCAGCGCTGGTGGCGCTGAACCGGCTCGCGGGAGAACCGTTGACGCGTGAGGCACTGGGGGACGTCGCGGCGCGGGTGGGCTCGGATTGCGCGCTCTTTCTGCATGGTGGCCCGATCGTGATGCGAGGTCGCGGCGAACGCGTGGAGCCGCTGCCTGAGTCGGCGGCGGGGCGGCTCCGCGGCCGGCGGGTGCTGATTTTCAAGCCGGCGTTCGGCATCGCGACTGCCTGGGCCTATCGACAACTCGCGGAAGCGGCGCCGGCGAGCTATTTGCCGGGCGAGGTGGCCGAGGCGCGCTTGCGCTCCTGGATCGGCGACAGCGCGGCGGCGGCCGAAGGGCTGCTGTTGAATACGATGGAGCCGCCGGCGTTCCGGAAGTTTCCCGCGCTGCCGTTGCTGCTGGACCAACTGCGGGACGAGTTCCGGCTGGCGGCCCGGATGAGCGGCAGCGGCAGCGCGTGTTTCGCCTTGTTGCGCGACGACACCCCGGTGCCGGAGGTGGTGGCCCGAATCCGCGACGCATGGGGCGAATCCGCATTTGTTGTCGAAGCCGAACTGGCCCAGTAAATCGCATTGACCCGTCGCAGACAGGCGGCGTTATCGTCCGCACCTCCGGGGCGATCCCTCGCCGGCTCAGCAACGAAAATTAATGGATCTTAGCGACAAGACCGAAGTCACCGTCCAAGGCATCGCCGCCTCCCAAGGCATCGCCTACGGACAGGTCTTCGTTTATATCCAGAGCAACGTGGAGGTTCCGAGTTACCTCGTGGAACCGGAGAAGCGGGCCGCGGAGATCGCGCGTTTCGAAAAGGCCCTGCTCGCGACGCGGCAGCAGATCGCGAAAATCCAAAGCGAGGTCGAGCGCAACCTGGGCAAGGAGGAGGCGCTCATCTTCGACGCGCATCTGCTCGTGCTCGAGGACCAGGCTTTGATCGGCGAGACGATCCGCGAATTCGAGGCGACGAGTCGCAACATCGAGACGTGTTTCAACAAGGTATCCTCGCGTTACATACAGGCGTTCTCGGAAATCGACGACGAATACCTGCGCGAACGTGCTGGCGACATCCGCGATGTCGCGCAGCGCGTCCTCCAGAATCTGCTGGGTCAGGCCGAAAACTCGCTCACGCGCCTGGCCGACAAGCGCATCGTGGTCGCCAACGACATCTCGCCGTCGGACTCGGCGAGCATCGACCGCAGCGCGGCGCTCGCGATCGTCACCGACTCGGGCAGCAAGACGAGCCATGCCGTGATCGTCGCGCGCTCGATGAAGGTGCCCGCGGTCGTGGGCGTGCGCGATCTGTCGCGCCGCATGAAGCATGGCGATTGGGTGATCGTCGACGGCTACGACGGCGTCGTCGTCATCAATCCCTCCGAGAGCACGCTGTTCCGCTACGGCAAGATCCAGGAACAGAAGAAGACGTTCGAATCCCGCCTGCTGAAGGCCAACCAGCAGCCCGCAGTCACGCTCGACGGCGTCGACGTCACCCTGATGGCCAACATCGAAAAGACGGACGAGGTGAAGCTCGTGCGGGACTACAACGCCCGCGGCGTCGGGTTGTTTCGCACCGAGTATATTTTTCTCAACGCCTCGCGCATCCCGACCGAGCAGGAGCAGTTTCTCGCTTACAAGGCGGTGGCCGAGGGCCTCGCGCCGAATCCCGTCGTGATCCGCACGCTCGATCTCGGCGGCGACAAACCGATGGCGGGCAGCCCGGATTTGTTTCCGAAGGAGAACAACCCGTTCATGGGGTTTCGCGCGATCCGGTTCTGCCTCGAGCATCATGAGATTTTCAAGGACCAGCTCCGCGCGATCCTGATGGCCAGCGCCTACGGCAAAGTGCGCCTGATGTATCCGATGATCAGCGGTCACGAGGAGCTCGCGCGCGCGAATGCCGTGCTCGGCGAGTGCATGGAGGAGCTGAAGTCGCGCGGTCTGCCCTTCGACGAAAACATCGAGATCGGCGCGATGATCGAAGTGCCGAGCGCGGCGGCCACCGTCGACCTGCTCGCGCCGGACTGCGCGTTCTTCAGCGTCGGCACCAACGATCTCATCCAGTATCTGCTCGCGATCGATCGCGTGAACGACCGCATCGCGCATTTGTATGAACCCACGCATCCGGCGGTCATCCGCACGCTGAAGCGGATCATCGACGAGGGGCACAAGCAGAACGTGCCCGTGAGCGTGTGCGGCGAGATGGCGGGCGATCCGGTGTTCGCGCCGCTGCTGCTCGGTCTCGGCGTCGATTGCCTGAGCATGGCGCCGCCCTGGCTGCCGTCGGTGAAATACATCGTGCGTTCGATGAAGATGTCCGACGCGAAAGCGCTCGCGGACGAGGCGATGACGATGACCTCGCCGCGGGAAATCTACGCGAAGTGCGAGGCGTTTTACCGCTCGCGCGTCAAGATCGACTGAGCCGCGCGATGCCGTCGAACGGGCACCGCGAAGAGGCGGCCGGACGCGAAACGCGGGCCGCGAGCGGGTGGTGGTTCGCCGCGCTGGCGGTGCTATGGCTGCCGTTTTTGTGGCGGATGACGCGCGTGTGGTCGGCCAGCGTCGACCAGGCGCACGGCTGGGCGGTGCCGCTGCTCGCCGCGTATTTCGCATGGGAACGACTGCGGGAACGTCCCGCCGCGCCGGCCCGCACAGCCGCGGCGTTCGCGTGGAGTGCGATCGCGATCGGCCTGGCGGCGCTGCCACTCGCGTTGACGGTGCTCGAGGCCAACGCCAGCTGGCCGCTGGCGCAATGGGGCACGTTCGGACTCGTCGCGCTGGTGACGCTCGCCTTCGTCGCGCGCACGGCGGGAAACGCGTCCGCGCGGGGGCTCGTGTTTCCGTTGTTTTTCGTGACGACCGCGCTGACCTGGCCGGCGATCGTCACGACCAAAGTCGTCGGCTGGCTCGTGGCGCTCAACGTGCATCTCGCCGCCACCACGGTTTCGCTGCTCGGACACCCGGCGATCGTGAGCGGCAATGTCATCGAGGTGGCCACCGGTTTCGTCGGGATCAACGAAGCGTGCAGCGGGTTGCGTTCGCTGCAGGCCGTGTGGATGGCGGGCTGGTTTTTCGGCGAACTTTTCCGGTTGTCCTGGGGCAAGCGGCTGGGCCTCGTTGTCGGCGCGGTGGCGATCGCCGTCACGTGTAACTGGATTCGCACGACCACGCTCACCTGGCTGGCGGCGGCGTATTCGCCTGCGCTCAGCGAACAGTGGCACGATCGCGCGGGCGGAATCGAACTTGTCGGCTCGCTGCTGCTCGTCGGACTGTGGGCGTGGAAGTGGGGCCGGCACGCTCCCGCGCGGCCGCAGGAGGACAGCGACCCGTTCCGGCCGCGAGCCGGGGTGGGAATGAAATTTTTCACGCTGACGGCGGTCGGGGCGGCGCTTGTTCCCGTCGTTTGGTATCGTGCGCACGAACGGCAGGCGACCGCAGCGCGCGTGCAATGGCGACTCGAGCCACCCGCCGCGGATTGGCGGCCGTATGACGTGCCGCCGGCGGCGCTCGATTTGCTGCAAGCGACCTCGGCCCGCGGTTATCTCCGAGGCGGCAGCGCGGCGCTGCTCGTGCGCTGGGACGGACGCGTGGAATCCGCCATGGCCGGACAGTTGCACGATCCGAGCGTTTGCCTGCCGGCGGCGGGTTTGGCCGTGGAGCTGGATTCGCGGCGCGAAGAGGTGCGCGTCGACGGCGTGCCGATTGCGTTCAACGTCGCGCGCTTCGTCGCGGAAGGCACGGTGCGGCACGTGTTCTACTGCCATTGGGATGCGTGGCTGGGACGGACTCGCGATGCGGCCGAAGCGGTCGCGAGCGTGCCGGCGTGGCGGTGGGAACGCGTGCGGCTCGGTCAACGCCGCGCGGATGCGGCTTATCTGGCATTTGTCGTGCCGCTGGCCGATCGCGAGTCGGCCGTCGCCTGGTTGCGCGAGCATCTCGCGTCGATGTTGCGGCGCGACTGAAGTTTTTCCGTGCCCGGCCGAGATAGGCGTGCTCAATCGCACCTTTCACAAACACGGATGAATTTCGGCTCACTCAAGAAACGCGCGGACGATCATTGGCATGGCCTGAGCGAAAGTCAGCGCGCCTGGCGGGCGGGGGCCGCGATCACGGTGCTGGTCGCGGCGGCGGCGGGGGCCGCCTGGTATTCTGGCCGGCCGGTCTGGAAACGATGGCAACATGGACGCGCGCTCGAAGAGGTGAGGGTGTTTGCCGAGGCGAAGGATTATCGCCGGGCGACGCTGGCGTTGCGCCGGGCCATTGAGCTCGATCCGGGCAATCCCTCGACCTGGCAGCAGGCGGCGCGCGTGCTCGGCGAGGTCGGGTCGCCGACGGTGTTGATGGCGCGCGAACAACTCGCGCGGCTGAATCCCGACAATCCGGCTCTGAAACTGGCACTGGTGGAGGAAGCGTTGCGCCTCGAGCGCCTCGAGGTGGCGGAGGAGGCGTTGTCGGAACTTGCGACGGCGGCGCGCCAGGACGCCGCATTCTACCGCTCGTCGGCCGCGCTCGCCGAAGCGTTCGGTCGCACGGCGGACGTTGAAGCGAATCTGACGCGGCTGGTCGAACTCGCGCCGGACGACGCCGCGGCGAAACTCAATCTCGAAGCCACGCGACTGTGGGGCTTCGACGCGGACAAACAGGCGTCGGCGCTCCGCGCGTTGGACGAACTCACGCGCGATCCGCGTGTGCGGGTGCGGGCGGCGGTGGAACTGGTGAAGTTTGCCGCGCGTGAAACGGACGAGGCCCGGCAACGCGACATTGTCGGCCGGATGCAGCTGCGGTTCATCCCCGGCTGGCGCGAAGATTTTCCCCAGGGTGGCGCGGCGGGCTGGGCGCAGCTGGTCGAGCAACTCAAGCTGGCGGCGGCAGCCGACGGCGCGCCGGCGGTCGCGGTGCTCGGACGCTGGCTGGCGGAGATCGGTCAGCCGCGCGAGACCCTGGTGTGGCTCGAGAGCCTGCCGGACGCGGTGAAAAACGAGGCGGCCGCGCGGGATGTGATCGCGGGAATCAGTGCCGCGACCGGCGATCTCGATCGACTCGAGCAGCAGTTGCGCGCCGGCGCCTGGGGCGTGTGGCCGCGCGACGCGTTGACGCTCGCGATCGCGTCGCGGCTGCAGCAACTGCGCTATGGCGAGACGGCGGCGCGCGGCACGTGGGATACCGCGCTGACTGCGGCGGAAAGTTCGTTGCCCGGATTGCGGGCGTTGGTGCGACTGGCGAGCGCTTGGGGCGATGATGACGGCCTCACCCGCGCGTTGGAGAAAGTCGTGCAACGCTTTCCGAAGAGTTTTTGGGCCTACGACGCCCTGATCAATCGTCATGCCGCGCGCGGCGACCTCACGCGTTTGTGGCAGGTTTACGGCGAGGTGGTGAAGCAATGGCCCCAAGATGACGAGCGAGCCGCCCGGTGGATCCTGCTGGGTGCGATTCTCGATCGACTTACGCCTGCGGCGATCGACCGTGCAGAGGCCCTGCACCAGGCAAAACCGGCGCAACCTTTGACCACGGTTACGCTCGCGGCGGTGCGCTGGCGTCAGCGCCGCCCGGCGGACGCCGTGACGCTGTTGCACACGCTTCCGTCAGACGAAACGGCCGAACGCCGGGCCGTGACGTTCTGGCTGGCACTGGCCCAAACCGAGCTGGGGGCGACCGACGAAGCGAAGCCGCTGCTGCAGGCCGCTTGGCGGGCGAACCCGACGCTTGATGAAGCTCGTTTGCTGCAAGCCGCCGCCGCTCGCATAAGAATCCGTTTGGACGCATACAACTGAGGAAAATACCTGATTCTTTCCTCAATTTGGGGGCGTAGTTGTCGAAAAGCACCTTTGACAACGAAGTCCGTTCGACCTTTTCATCCATGCAAATGAGGGTAAGACCCTATATTTTGTTCGCCGTTACGGCTCTATTTTCGGCCTGTTTGGCCCTATCGGCACAGGCGCAGACCGCCCTATCTGCCGTCAACGGGTTCGATTCGCTGGTGCGAAACTACAACGCCATCGTCCTGAACGACGCCACGTTCAGCAACAGCAACATGGAAGGCGCGATCGCGGTGCGGGGGAATCTCACCACCTCCAGCGGGTCGATCGCTTACAAGACGTCCGTGTATGCCAACAGCAGCGATCCGACGCTCTATGTCGGCGGACAGCTCAAGATCAGCGGCGAGACGAAACTGCAGTCAGGTTATGCGGCGCTCCCGAATTCGGCGGGCAGCTTCGTTACCGTCAACGGCAGCCAGCGCCATTTCCTCACCACCACCGGCGGCAAGCTCAACCTCGACAACCTGCAAAACCCGCTCGCGAAAACGAGCCCGACGACGAATCCCACGCCGGCGAACTGGAACTGGGCGTCGATCGAATCGACCGCCATCTCGCTGTCGTCCCAACTCGCCGCCGCGGCCGTGACCGGCACCATCGGGGTGAACACCGGCAATCAGACGCTGACGTTTTCGCCCAACAGCACCGACGCGGGCGTGGTGGTTTTCAATTTCGATGCCTCGCTGCTGAACGGCAGCAGCTACGGCGGGCAGAATTTCAGCAACCTGAGGTTCAACATCGGCAGCGACCAGACTTTTGTCGTCAATGTGCTCAACGCGAACGGCAAGACGCTCATTGGCCAGGGCGTGAACTTCAACACGAGCTCGTTCGTCGGCGCGGGCGGTGCCGACCAGTTGCTGTGGAATATTACCGGCAGCGGCAACGTGACGCTGATGGGCAGCGGCGATTTCTACGGCAGCATCCTCGCCCCAGAGGCGACGCTTTCCAACGGCTCCGGTCGCGTCGAGGGACAGATCCTCGCCGGTGGTCTGACCTACTCGAACGCCCAGCTGCATTATAACGATTTCTCGCCGACGGCCGTGCTGGTGCCCGAGCCCGGCACGTATGCGCTCTGGACGCTCGGCCTGTGCGTCGCCGGTTTGGTCTGGCATCGCCGCCGGCGTGCCACGCGCCGCTGAACGCACCGCGTTCGCAGTCGCCGTTCAGTCCGCAGATCTTGCGGTGAAATAGAAGGCGTGGGGGACTTTCCAAGCGCGCGCGAAGGGCTTATCTTCGTGCGCCCAAGGAAAGGAGGAGTGCGCATGCATCTTCAGCCCTCCCTCGGCCAAGCCGAGGCCTATATCAACGTCCACCTCTCTCGTTCCGGCCCCGGTCATCTGACCAAGCCCATGGGGCCGTTTGTGACGGTGTCCCGCGAAGCGGGCGCGGGCGGCCATGGTTTCGCCCGGATGCTCGCCGCGCGTCTCGATCACGAGCTGCCCGGCGAAACGCCATGGACGGTGTTCGACCGCAATCTCGTCGAAGCGGTGTTGCAGTCCGAACAACTCTCGCCGCGGATCGCGCGCTTTCTTCCGGAGGACAAGGTGTCCGAGATCGGTTCGTCCATCGGCGAGCTGCTCGGCCTGCATCCCAGCATCTGGAGTCTCACGCAACGCACCAATCAAATGATGCGGGAGCTCGCCCGCGCCGGACACGTGATCCTCGTCGGCCGCGGCGCGAATTTTGCCACGGATCAGGTGGCGAGCGGGCTGCACGTGCGGTTGGTCGCTCCGCCGGCGATGCGGGCGGCTCACCTGGCGCGCGAACTCGGTATCGGCGCGGAGGATGCGTTGGGGCAGATCGACCGGATCGATGCCGCGCGCCGGAACTACGTGCGATCCGTCTTCGGAGCGGATGTGACCCGTGCCTGCGACTACGATCTCGTCTGCAATCTCGGCCGCCTGCCGCTCGAACAGGTCGTCGACCTCGCCGCGACCGTGCTGCGCAGCCGTATCGTCGCACCGGTGACGTAATCGCGGGGCGCGGTCACGAGCGCCGCTAGCGAGGGTTCGCGGGACCGGACGAGCGCGTCAGGGATGCTCCCGATGGCGGGCGCCACGCCGCCTGACTACGTTGGCGCATGGGCATTGAGACCATCCTCATCGTTTTCGGCGTCGCGCTCGTCATTGCGATCGCGGTGGGCGCCAGCCGCGCGAAGCGCAAAGCCGGCCGCACCCAGGCCCCCAAAGTGTCCGACTCGCCGGATCGCCGCGTCTAGGCCTCGCGCGCGAGTTCGTAAAAGGTGTAGCGGAAATTCGCGTCCGCACCCGGGCGTTGCTGAATCACGCGGGGAAACGCGTCGCGCCATTCCGGAAAATAGCGATCACCTTCCACCTCCGCGTGCACCAGCGTGAGAAACAGCCGCGTCACCTGCGGCAGGCCGATCGCCTCCTCGAAAATGCGTTGCCCGCCGCAAATGTAAACTGGCCGGCCGTGCGTTCCCGCACGACCGATGGCTTCGACGAGCGAGGAGACGACCTCGACCCGTGGCCCTGCGAGGCTGCGATTGCGCGTGAGCACGATCGCGCGACGGTCGTCCTCCAAAACGCTCCGCCACGATTGAAAGCTGATGCGGCCGAGCACCACGGTCGCTCCCGCGGTCTGGTTCTTGAAAAAATGCCAGTCCTCTGGAATTCGCCACGGCAGCCTGCCCTGGCGTCCGATCACCCGGTTCTCCGCGCACGCCACGATCATGTTCAGCGGCGGCTGAAGCGTAGGAGCCGTGGAGGTAGGTGCAGGAGACATGGCAGGGCGGAGTGCGAAGCGAACGGGAGCGGGACCGGGTGGCAACCGGGTTTTCTGCGCCGCGCCGCGAGACGAATCTTGGCGCGAAGCCACCTCACGCGAGCATTGCGACGGGGGTCGTTTCCTGTGTCATAAATCCATGCGAATCGGAGTGCCGAAAGAAATCAAAACGGGCGAGACGCGGGTTTCGATGACGCCGAGTCTCTGCCGCCGCTGCGTCCAACTCGGCGCCAAAGTGCTCGTGGAAAAGGACGCGGGCGCGAGCGCCGGATTCAGCGACGCGGAATATCGGGCGGCTGGCGCAACCCTCGCCGGGAGCGCCGCAAGAGTCTGGCGCGAGTCGGACTTGATCCTGAAGGTGAAGGAGCCGCTCGCATCGGAATACCCGCGGCTGCGGCGGGGACAGGCGCTGTTCACTTACCTGCATCTTGCCGCCGGAGCCAAACTGGCGGCCGCGCTGCTCGAGCAGCACGTGCTGGGCATTTCCTACGAAACGGTCGAAAGTTCCGACGGCCAGTTTCCGTTGTTGAAACCGATGTCGCACATCGCAGGCCGGCTCTCGATCCAGATCGGCGCGTATTTCCTGCAGACGCAACATGGCGGGTCCGGAGTGTTGCTGGGCGGTCTGCCCGGAACGATGCCGGGGCACGTGGTCGTCGTCGGCGCCGGCAATTCCGGCACGCACGCCGTGCAGACGGCGGCCGGCATGGGCGCGCGTGTGACCGTGCTCGACCTTGACACGCGCAAACTCGAAGCGCTCGACACCGAGTATCGCGGCCGGGTGGTCACCTTGATGGCGACCGCGGCCAACATCGAGCACGCGGTCGCGGATGCCGACCTGCTCGTCGGCGCTGTCCTGATTCCCGCGGCCAAGGCGCCGATCGTGGTCACGCGCCGGATGGTCGCGCGCATGCGACCGGGCAGCGCGATCGTGGACATCGCCATCGACCAGGGCGGCTGCATCGAGACGATCCGGGCGACCTCGCATGCGAAGCCGGTGTATCGGGAATGTGGAGTCAACCATTACGCCGTGCCGAACATGCCGGCGCTGGTCGGGCGCACGTCCACGCTCGCGCTCACCCAGGCGACCGAGCCGTATGTGGCGATGCTCGTGGAAAAAGGGATCGAGCGGGCACTGGCGGAGCACCCCGGACTCGCTAAAGGCGTGAACACGCGCGATGGCCGGATCGTGAACGCCGCGGTGGCGAAAGCCCTCGGCTACGAGTGAGCGGGGGCCGGCGCAGCCGCGGACGTCGTTTCGCCGGCGAGGGCCTTGTCGATCCAGTGGCGGATGCGGAGGAGCCCGGCCCCGCGCTTCGGGTCGTCGGGTTTCATCGTGCTCAGGAGATTGATCACGGTGATCGCGTAGTCGTCGGCGTTGGCCGTGAGCAAGGTCGGCAGTTCGAAGGGATTGACCTCGCCCTTGTGGATCATCGCGAGCGCGTCGCGCTCGAGCTCGGTCGACGTGCCGCCGAGGTGGCCGCCGTCGCCCTTGCCGCGGGAGAAACCGCCGCCGCCGCCCGATTCGCGGTCGGCGGACGACGCCTCCGTTTTGCCGCGGGGCTGGCGCTCGATTTGCGACGGGTAGGATTTGCCGTCGCGGCCGGTGACCGTATCCGGACTTTGGAGTCGGCCGGACTGCACGAGCTGGCTGCGGGCGCGGCGGACGAGCTCGGCGGAGACTTTGCAGATCTCAGCGATGACGGGATTGGCGAGGTCGGGCCATTCCTCGAGCGCGATCTCGACGGCGTTGCGCTTGTCGGCGTTGTTGCGATACACGCCGTTGGTGGCGTTGGCGCCGAGGGCGTGGCGCAGGGCGTCGCTGCGTCCGCCGGGTTCGACCTCGGCGAGGATCGCGGCGCGTTCGAGACGCTTGGCGGCGAGATAACGGTGAAAGCCGTCGGCGAGCCAGTAGGTGGTGCCGTCGAAATAAACGGAGGTCGGCGGGAAAACGGCGCCCTGCGACATCTCGTCGGCGTAGCTGGCGATGGCGTCGTCGTTGGTGGTGACGCGAGCCTGCGTGCCGCCGTAGACGTTGATGGAATCGAGGGAAAGTTCTTGGGTCGTCGGCATGAAAAGGGAGCGGCGTTTCTGAGCCCGCGATCCGCGCGGGCAAGGATGAAAAACAAAAGCCGCGACGAGGGGTCGCGGCTTCGGCAAGGCGGTCCGGCGTTATCGCCGGGCCGGGAGGCGATCAGGCGGGAACGATGCGGATGCTCTCGATCTCGATGCGCTCGATCGGCGTGCTCTTCTCGCCGCCGCCCCCGTTCTGCGTCGGCACCGTGGCGATGCGCTCGAGGACGTCGTCGCCGGCGATCAATTCGCCGAAGGCCGTGTATTGACGGTCGAGAAAACGGGCGTCGCCGTGGCAGATGAAGAACTGGCTGCCGGCGGAATCGGGATGCGCGCTGCGCGCCATGGAGATGACGCCGCGGACGTGCGGCTTGGCGTTGAACTCGGCCTTGATCTTGTAGCCGGGACCGCCGGTGCCGGGCATGCCGCTCTCGCCCTGGCGGGTGTTGGGGCAGCCGCCTTGAATCATGAAGCCCTTGATGATGCGGTGAAAGGCGGTGCCGTCGTAGAATTTTTCGTTCGCGAGCTTCTTGAAATTTTCGACGGTTTTCGGCGCGACGTCGGGCCAGAAGGCGAGCGTCATTTCGCCGTAACTGGTCTTGATGATGGCATTTTCCTTGGCAGGTGCGGTGGTGCTCATGAGTCGCGCAAGGAACCCACGGCGCCGATCACGCGCAAGAACCAAAATCGCGGCTGCGGCTGCGGACGTGGAACCACGAAAAACACGAAACACACGAAAATGGGAAACGAACCCACGGGTCACACGGAATCGGACCGGATTTCATTTCCGTGTAATCCGTGTGTTCCGTGGGTTCTTCGGATCGAGGTTCGGCCTTTTCGAGTAGTTCGTGTTTTTCGTGGTTTCTCCTCCCTTTCCGCGGGCGGCTGTGTTTCGTGGTGAGGCTTTCGCATGCGGCTTCGGAAACTCACGCTTCGTCATTTCCGCAACGTCGGCTTTGCCACCGTCGAATTTGCCGGCCGGCAGCAGTTTTTCGTCGGCGCGAACGGCCAGGGGAAAACCAATCTCCTCGAGGCTGCGGGCTTCCTCACCGCGCTACGGTCGTTTCGCACGACGGACAACAAGCTGCTCGTCGGCATCGGCCATCCGGCGGCGGGCATCGCGGCCGACATCGAGCACGAGCGCTTCGGCGATTCGCGGGTGACGATCACGCTGCGGCGCGACGGCAAGGAGCTGTGGTGCGACCAGACGCGCATCGCCAAGCTCGGCGATTATCTCGGACGGTTTCCGACCGTGGTGTTTTCGTCGCAGGACCTGCTGCTTGTCCGCGGCGCGCCGGCGCTGCGCCGGCGTTGGCTCGACCTGACGCTGGCGTCCATGGATCCTGGATACTTCGCCGCGCTGCAGGCCTACGCGAAGGCCCTCGCGGCGCGCAACGCGCTCCTGAAGCGCGGCGGCGCGCGCGACGCGGAACTGGGGGCCTTCGAGCAGATTCTCGCGCCGGCGGCGGCGGCGTTGATTGTGGCGCGGGAAAGCGGACTCAAGGCGCTCGAAGCGACGGTGCGGACGGCCTACGCGCAGCTCGTCGCGCAGGACGAGAAGGAGAAGAGCGCGCTGCGTTACGAACCCAATTTCGAGCACGCCGATACCGCGGCGCTGCTGGCGCGCTGGGAGTCGGGCCGGGCGCGCGACCTGCAATTTCGCACGACGCTCGCGGGGCCGCATCGCGACGATTTTTCGTTTTCGGTGAAAGGCACGGCGGCGAAGGATTTCGCTTCGGAAGGCCAGCAGCGTTCGCTGGTGCTCGCGTTGCGGCTCGCGCAGGCGGCGTGGTTTCAGGAGAAGAGCGGCGTGCGCCCGGTACTGCTCGCGGACGATGTGCTGGGCGAGCTCGATCCAGAACGGCGGCGCCGCTTCTGGGCGGCGATCGATCCGCAGTCGCAAATCGTAGCGACCGGCACGCATCTGCCCGATGCGGAGCTCGGCGAGTGGCAGGTATTCACGGTGAAAGACGGCACGTTCGAAACGCGTGACTAGAGATCGAACGGGGAAAACCACGAAAGACACGAAATACACGAAAAACGAATCCCTGAAAACAAGCCCACGGAACACACGGATCACACTGAATTCAGACCCATTTTTCCGTGTGATCCGTGTGTTCCGTGGGCCAAATTCGAAACTGTCGTGTTTCTCGTGTCTTTCGTGGTTTCCCGATAATTCGTCTTCGACCTCGCGGCGGTTTCTAGCTCGTGTCGCGCGATGAGTTTCGAGCCTTGGCAATGGGCGTTGGCGATTGCGGCGGCGTTCCTCGTGGGCGTTTCCAAGACCGGCATCGGCGGGCTCGGGATGTTGCCGGTGGTCATCTTCGCGCAGATCCTGCCGGCGAAGCAGGCGACCGGTGTCGTGCTGCCGCTGTTGTGCTTCGGCGATCTCATCGCGGTGGCGTCGTATCGGCAGCACTCGCAGTGGCGTTTCTTGTGGAAACTTTTTCCGTGGACGGCCGCCGGCGTGGTGCTCGGCTATTTCGCGCTCGGACGAATCGACGACCGGCAGGCGAGAGTGATGATCGGCGCGATCGTGCTCGTGCTGCTCGGGTTGCATCTCATCCGGCGGAAGAAACACGTCGGCGAAGGCGAACACGGAATCTGGTTTGCGCCGACGATCGGCGTGCTGGCGGGATTCACGACGCTCGTGGCCAACGCCGCGGGGCCATTGATGGCGATTTACCTTCTCGCGATGCGGTTGCCGAAGTTGGAATTCGTCGGCACCGGGGCGGTGTTTTTCATGCTGCTGAACCTTTTCAAGGTGCCCTTCATGGTGAACCTGGGGCTGATCAACTCGGCCAGCTTCGCTTTCAACCTGTGGCTCGCGCCGGCGGTGTTTCTCGGGGCGTATCTGGGACGCAAAATCCTGGTGAGGATGGACCAGCGGCTATTCGAGAATCTGGCGCTGGCGCTGAGCGCGATCGCGGGGCTGAAGCTGCTGGTGTGAGGGAAAAGTGACAGTGAAAGTGAAAGGGAAGGTGCGTGGGGCAGCTACTTTCACCTTCACATTCACTTTCACCCTCACTTTCACTTTCCCGCATGGCGCGCATGAATGTCCGGCAGATGTGGGCGGCAAAGCTCGCGGGCAAACCGTTGCCGGCCGCCGTGCGCGTGCCGCTGGAGGCGGCGGCGACCGCAGCGGAGGCGATCGGGTTGCGGCCGCGTTCGGCATTCGCGGGCCGGGTGCTCGGCATCGATCCGTCGTTGCGCGGCACGGGACTGGCGTTGATCGAATTCGCGCCCGGCCGGCCGCCGGTGCTGTTGCGTTGTGGGACGGTGCGCGTGCCCTCGCGGGAAACGATGGCGTTCGCGCTCGGCGAGATACATCGCAGCGTGCGCTCGTTTCTCGACGGCACGGAGGTGAAGCACGTGGCGCTGGAACAGACGATCTACGTGCAGAACTTTCAGACGGCGCAGATCCTCGGCGCCGCGCGGGGCGCGGCGATCGCGGTGGCGGCCCTGCACGAGTGTCCGGTTTTCGAATACGCGCCGTTGCGCGTGAAACAGGCGGTGGTCGGCGCGGGGCGGGCGAGCAAGGAGCAGATGGCGCGCACGGTGATGGCGCTGCTGGGCCACGGGCGTCCGCTCGCGCCGGACGAGGCCGATGCCGCGGGCGTGGCGCTGTGTCACGCGTTTACGTGGCGCGGTTGAGGCGCGGCCCGGTCGCACGCGCCGCGGCAGCGACAAGATATGCGCAGGAAAAATCAAATACCGCACCTTGCCGGTGAGGCGTGGCCGGGAGCATGCTCGGCGCGCATGTCATGAAAACCGACACCGGATATTTTTCGTTCCGCCCCAAATTGCTGGAAGCGCTCGCCGGCTACGACCGCACGCGCTTCATGACCGATCTTCTCGCGGGGATCACGGTCGGAATCGTGGCGCTTTCGCTCTGCATCGGCCTCGGCATTGCGTCGGGCGTGACGCCGGCGGCGGGACTCTACACGGGAATTATCGGCGGCTTCATCGTTTCGGCGCTGGGCGGCTCGCGCGTGCAGATCGGAGGACCGGCCGGCGCCTTCGTGGGTTTGGTCGCCTTGATCGGCGCGAAATACGGACTGCCGAATCTGCTCATCTGCACGATGCTCGCGGGGGCGATCATGTTCGTGATGGGCGCGTTTCGGCTCGGCTCGCTCATCCGGTTCATCCCGCAACCGGTGACGATGGGGTTCACCTGCGGCATCGCGATCACGATCATCACGACGCAGCTGCGCGCGCTGGGCGGTTTGCAGCTGGAACATGAGCCGGCGGAGTTCCTGCCCAAGATGATCGCTCTCGCCGGGGCGCTGCCGACGATCAACTGGTATGCCCTGACTCTGGGCGCCGTGTCGCTCGCGATCGTCGGCGGGTGGCCGGCGAAATGGAGCAAACGCGTGCCCGGCTCGATCGTGGCGGTCGTGTTCGGAACGCTGCTCGTTTATTTTTTCGGGCTGCCGGTGGAGACGATCGGCAGCAAGTTCGGCGGCATCCCGCGCGGTTTGCCGACGATGGCGTTTCCGGATTTCGACTGGCGCACGCTGGAGAACCTCGTGATGCCGGCGTTCACGATCGCGATGCTCGGATCGATCGAATCGCTGCTTTCGGCTGTGGTTGCCGACGGCCTGATCGACGACCGGCACGATTCGAATCAGGAACTCATGGCGCAGGGCGTGGCGAATTTTGTCGTGCCGATTTTCGGCGGTATTCCGGTCACGGGCGTGATCGCCCGGACGGCGACGAACATCCGCAACGGCGCCTCCACGCCGGTGGCCGGCATCGTGCACGCGGTTTTCCTGCTGCTGGTGTTGCTGGTGGCGGCGCCGCTGGCGTCGGAGGTGCCACTCGTGTCGCTCGCCGCCGTGCTCATCGTGGTCGCGTTGCGCATGGGCGAGTGGGATGAATTTCTCTGGCTGAAGCGGCGGCCGAAAAGCGACGGCCTGGTTTTTCTCACGACCTTTGTGCTCACGGTGTGCTTCGATCTCACGAAGGCGGTGAGCATCGGGATGATCCTCGCGGCCGGTTTGTTCGTGAAACGGGTGGCCGACACAACCGAGGTGCAGGCGATGGCGCGCGAGGGCGAAGGCGCACCGCATCAGCAGATCAAGGGACTGCCGCCGGGCGCGGTCGTTTATCGCGTCTTCGGCGCGTTGCTGTTCGGCGCGGCGGACAAACTCGAGACTGTGCTGCGGCGGGCCGGCGGCGAGACCCGGGTGATCATTCTCCACCTGGCGGCGGTGACTGCCCTCGATGCGACTGCGCTCGACCGGCTCGAGGACCTGCATGCGAAACTGCGACGGCACGGCCGGCACCTGATTCTCTCAGGTCCGCACACGCAGCCGTATTTCACGATGGAGCGGGCGGGCTTTCTCGACGAGGTCGGGCGTGAAAACGTGGTCGCCGACCTCAAGGCCGCAGTGGCACGCGCGAATGCGCTGATCCCGCCGAAGAAGTCCGGGACGCGGCCACCGCTCGCGTGAGCGACGGGTTCGGGTAGAACCACGAAAACCACGAAAAACACGAAAAACCCGGAGGGGATTTTCAGCCCACAAAACACACGGAGGACACGGAATGAGGATCCACTCTTCCGTGTATTCCGTGGGTTCCGCGAGCCTCTCTTCCGATCCCTGGCTCAGGCCAGAACGGTTTTCAGCACCTTGCCAAGATCGGTGACGCGGTAGGGCTTGGTCAAATACCCGCAGAAACCCATGTCGAGGAAGCGGCGCGCCATGTCTTCGTTGTCGTAGCCGCTCGACACGATCGCGCGCACGTCGGGATCGAGGTCGCGGAGGATCTTGAAGCATTCCTCGCCGCCCATGCCGCCGATCACGGTGATGTCGAGAATCACGGCGTCGTAAGGCCGACCGATGTTGAGGTAGCGCTTGTAGAGCGTGATGGCCTCCTCGCCGTTCTTCGCGACGTCGTATTTGTAGTCGAGGCTCTGCAACATCGTCGCGGTGAGCGAAGAGATTTTCGGGTCGTCGTCCATCAGCAGGACGCGTCCGGTGCCGAAACGCAGCGAGGGTGCGCGGCGGGCCTGGACTTCGACGGGGGCGTCGGCGCGCGGGAGAAAAACCGTGAATGCCGTGCCCGTGCCCACGACGGAATCGACGCCGATCTGACCGCCGTGTTTGCGCACGATCGAGAGCACCGTCGCAAGTCCGAGACCGGTGCCGTGCTTTTTCGTGGTGAAGAACGGATCGAAGATCTTCTGGAGGTTCTCGGGCGAAATGCCGCTGCCGTTGTCGCGCACCTCGAACTCGACATAGGTGCCGGCGGCGAGTGGCGGAATCTGGTTCTCGGCGAGCTGCGTGTTCGCGGCGCGGAGGAGCAGGCGCGCGCGATGGGGCGCGGGCGGCATGGCCTGGAGCGCGTTGACGACGAGATTTTGAAACACCTGCAGGATCTGCGCGCGATCGACGCGGACAGGCTCGGCGTTGTCGGCGACGTCGAGCGTGATCTCGGCGTCGGCGCCGGCCGCGGCGATTTTCACGGCGTCAGCGAGGATGTCCTTCGCGGCGACGACGCTCTGTGTGCCCGAGCCGCCCTTGGCGAACATGAGCAGCTGCTTCGTGAGACCTTTGGCGGTGAGGCAGGATTTTTCGCTGTCCTCGAGCGCGGAGTAATCGCGGTTGTCCTTGGCCAGCGAGATGCCGCCGAGAATCGTCGTGAGGAGATTGTTGAAGTCGTGGGCGATGCCGCCGGCGAGGAGGCCGAGCGATTCGAAGCGATTCGCTTTCACGAGCTCCTCCGGCGTGAGATTCATCTCGGCCGGATCGCGGAAAACGATGACGACGCCGCGGGCCTTGCCGGACTCGTCGAACGAAGCGCGAGCCGTCCACGCGATCGGACGCGGCGCTTCGTCTTCGGCGATCGGGAGGATGGCGTCGTCGTTGAACAACGGTAGCGGCTGGTCGGCCGAAAGCGCGCGTTCGCAGGGATCGTCGCCGGGACGGCCCGATTCGCGATTCACGATCCGGAAAACGTCTGCGACGGGCTGGCCTTTGATCTGATCGGCTTTGAGACCGAGCAGCCGGACCGCGGTCGAGTTCGCCTGAAGAATCCGGCCGGAGGCGTCGGTGATGAGCACGCCCTCGGAAAGCGCGGCAAACGCATCCTGCGCGATCGGCCCGGCGAGGGCCTGATCGGCGTGCGGGAGCCCGGCCGGCGCGGGACAGATAAAACCGACGACGCGCGAGAGATCGCGGCGCCGCGTGAGGACGCGATGTGCGCCGAGCAAAACCGGCACGCGCCGGCCGTCTTTGCCGGTGAGCAGGACGGGTTCGAGGAAATTGCTTTGACCAGGTGCGCGCAGCAGCAGCCAGGTGTGCACTCCGGCGGTGAGCTCGTCGGGCGGCAGCGCGGCGGCGAACGTGCCAATCTCGTCCGGCGCTTCGTCGTCGCGGTAACCAAGCAGCCGTTTCCAGCCGGAGGAAAACCAGAACGTGTCGCCGGCGAAATCCAGGTCGAAGGCGCCGAGCGGACCGACGGAGCCGAGGAATTCGAGTCGCTCGTCGTTGGTGACGCTCGCTTCCTCGAGGTCCTTGCGCTCGGTGATGTCGAGGTGAAAGCCGACCACGCGTTCGAGTTGGCCGGACGCGCTGAGCACCTGCACGCCGACGCACTGGATCCACACCCAGTGGCCCAGCCGGTGTTTCATGCGAAACTCGACGCTGAAGGGGCGCGCGCCGACGGTGAGTTTCCGGCCGATCTGATCCGGCGCGGCGGCCGAATCGTCGGGATGAATGAGCTCGCGCCAGGTTTCGAGCGTGTTGGGCAGCTCGGCGTCGACATAGCCGAGGATTTTTTTCCAGGACGACGAGTAGGCGACGCGACCGTGCAACAAATCGAGGTCGAAAAACCCAGCCGGCGCGTGGCGGAGGAGCAGGTCGAGCGCGGCGGAATCGTCGCCGCGCGGCGCCGGCGCGACCCGCGCGGGAGGTTGCACAGTGGCGAGATAGGCTTCGCTCGTGAGGCGTTCGAGCTGCACGCGCACCTCGCACGCGGCGCCGGCTCGCGGTTGTGCGGTGAGCGTGGCGGCGCGGTCGAGCGTAGCGCCGAGAATCACGTCCCACTGCGCTTCCAGCCAATCGGGCTCCTGCGAAACGACATCGAAGGCGAAAAGCGATGAGAACGGTTCGCCCACGAGTTCGCGGTCGCCCGTGTGCCAGAGGGTCCGGGCCGCGCGGCTGGCGCTCGTGATCCGGCCGGCGGCATCAAGCAGCAGCACCGCGGCGAAGTCCGCCGGAGGTTGGGCCGTTGGCGAGGCGGAAGCTGGCGCGGAATCGTTCAAGGGCTTCGCGGAGTTGGGCGGCTCGAGCGGGCGTCAGCCCAGCCAGCGGCGGACGCGCTGCGCGAGAAAATCGATGAACGGCGGCTGGTCGTTGAGGCAGGGGATCTGCGTGAACGCTTCGCCGCCGGCGTGCAGAAAGGTTTCTTTGCCCTCGCCGCTGATCTCCTCGATGGTCTCGAGGCAGTCCGCGAGAAAAGCCGGGCAGAGGACGAGGATGCGCTTGCGACCCTCTTTCGCGAGACGCTCGAGCTCGTGGTCCGTGTAGGGGGACAGCCATGGCTCGCCCACAAGGCGCGACTGGAACGAAACCGAATGACGATCCGGCGCGAGTCCGGCGCGGGCGGCGAGCGCGCGCGTGGTGGCGAAACACTGCGCGCGGTAGCACGTCGCGTGAATCGGCGAGCAGGTGTTGCAGCAGTCGTTGACCTCGAGGCAGTGCGCCTTCGACGAATCGGCCTTTTGGAGATGCCGCACGGGAATGCCGTGATAGCTGAAAAGCACGTAATCGTGCGGCTGCGAAAGATACGGCGCGCTCACGGCGTGGAGCGCTTCGATGTAGTCGGCATCCGCGTAGAACGGCTGAATGCAGTCGACGCGCAGTTTCGGCGACAGCCCTGCGGCCTCCTCGTAAACCTTCACGACGACCGTCTCCCACGACGACATCGCGTAGTGCGGATACTGGGGAACGAGAAACAGTTCCTCGACGCCGTCGGCGACGATCTGCGCCATCACGGAGGCGATCGACGGTTTTCCGTATCGCATGGCCAGATACACCGGCGTCTCGGGCCCGAGCGCGGCGGCGAGTTTTTGCTGCACGCTTTTCGAGATCACGATCAGCGGCGAGCCCTCCTTCGTCCAGATCTGCTCGTAGGCGTGGGCGGATTTCGGGGCGCGCCGCGGGATGATGATCCGGTGGACGAGCAGCGAGCGAAACGGCTGGGCGGGGCGGTCGATGACGCGTTCGTCGCCGAGAAATTCATCGAGATAACGGCGGACGTCCGGGACGGACGTCGAGTCCGGCGAGCCGAGGTTGACGAGGAGGACAGCGCGTTGGGCCATGCGGCCGGAGATTGGTCGGACGAACGGGCGAGATGTCAACCGGTCGCAGGTTCTGAAAACGGTTCGGGCGCGGCGCGGTTTGGCGCCGCCGCGAAAAAGTGGCTTTTTAAGCGACTGAATGAAGATGGCTTGCGCGGCGGGGAAGCCGCGACCGTGTGCGGGAACTTGGCAGGCGCCCTCAAGTCCGCTGCTCTGAGGTCGATTGTGCAATACGACAACATGTTCCTGACGCCATGATCGGCGAATGCCCCGTTGCGGAGTCCGCCAACGTAGGAGGACCTAGGTGCGTGCGACGCACTGCGGTCTGGCTGCTGCGTGGAGTGTTCGCGGCGCCGGCAACGGGCTTGGCGGCGGGGATCGGCGCGCCCGGCCTGATGACCCCCGGCTTGGGTTGGGGCGCTGTCGCGGTGCTGGCTTTGGGCGGCGCGGGAGCGGCTACTTGGGCGTGGCGGCGCTGGCGGCAGAGCACTCGGGCGGCGAGGGAGTTCATGGCGATGGTGAGGTCGTCCGAGTGCATGTTGTGGCATGCGGAGGTGACGCTGGCGGGAGAGGATATTCGCTGGACGTTTTCGATGCAGGATTCGGCGATGGCGCGACGATTGTTCGGTTCCCGTTTCCCCCGCGGCGGCAGCGAGCTCTGGAGTCTGCTGGACGTGCCGGAGTTGCCGGAGATGAACGCGCGCAGCACGGCGGCCTTGCGTGCGGGATTGCCGGACTACGAGCAACAATTCCACTTTCGCGAAAACGGCCGCGACATCTGGCTGGCGGAGCGCGTGTCGATCACGCCCCACGGGCCTAACCGGTTTCGGCTGGTCGGCCTGATCACTGACATCACCACGCAGCACGAAGCGGAAATCGCGCGACAGGAGGCGGAGGACCTGCGCCGGCGCACGGAGGCTCAGCTGCAGCAGGTGCTCGAGCGCGCCAATTGCATGATCTGGCACGCCAACGTGAAGCGGACGGCGGACGGTTTCACTTGGAAGATGGAGGCGCCCCGATCGGTGCTCTACCGCAAGTTGTTTGGCGACGTGCAGGGCGCTTTCGACTGGGCGCGGCTGGACGTGCCGGAGCGACCGGAGATGAACGCGCGCTGCGAACAGGCGCTGCGGAGCGGAGCGAGCGGCTACGAGCAGGAATTTCAGGTGGTCCAGCCCGGCGAACTCATCCGGCTGCACGAGGTGGTGACGATCACGGCGTTGTCGGCGGAGGATCTGCGCCTGGTCGGCGTCATCACCGACATCACCGCGCAACGCGAGGCGGAGCGGGCGCGACACATGAGCGAATCGCGGCTGGAGCAGGCCTTGGGCCTCGCCGATTTCCTGCTCTGGCACGCGCGCGTGCGGGAAAACGAAAACGGGGTGCTCGTGTGGGAGCTCGATGTCCCGAAGTCCACGCTGTTTCAGCGGCTGTTCGGACGCGCGGCGACGGGCGCCGACGAGTTCATGCCGTGGCGCGATTTCGTGAACCCGGCCGTTTACGACGAAATGGTGGAACGCGCGGACCGCGCGATTCGGGCCGGCGCCGATTCCTACGAACAGGAGGTCTGTGGCCGGCTCGGGACGGAGGAAATCCGGGTGCACGAGCATGCGACCATCCGGTCGGTCGGCCGCGGGGAGTGGCAGCTGGTGGGCGTCGTGACGGACGTGACGGACCGGCATCGCGCGGAGGAGGCGCGGCAAAGCAGCGAGCGGGCGCTGCGGGAAATCATGGAAAGAGCCGACTGCCTGCTGTGGCGGGCCGCGGTGGAACGCCAGGGCGACCGGCTGGTGTGGACGCACTTCAACCGGCCGAATTCGCGACTGAGCGTCGAGCTGCTGGGCCGGCACCGCGACGCGGAATCGAGCATGCTCTGGGATCCGGCGCGCGTTCCAGATCTGCAGGAGATGAACCGTCGCAGCGACGAGGCCATGTTGTCGGGAGCTTCTGGATACGAGCAGGAGTTTCGCGTCCTCAGCCAGGACCGGGTGTTGTGGCTGCGCGAAAGCGTATCGGTCGAGACGGTCGGTCCGGACCAGTGGCGGCTGGTGGGCGTCATCACCGACATCACGCGGCAGCGGCAGGCCGAGGACGCCCGGCGGGCGACGGAAGCGCAGTTGCAGCGCATCATGGGCCTCGCCGACTGCATGGTGTGGGAGGCGATGGTGGCCGATCGCAGCGGGCAGGGCCTCGCGTGGGAGTTCTACACGCCCCGGTCGGTCCTGTTTCGCCGGCTCTTCGGGCACGAGGCGACGGAAACGGGCGTTCACTGGCCGCGGCTGAACGTGCCGGAATTCGACGAAATGACGGAGCGGGCGACGCGGGCGATCCGCGGCGGCCACGAGGGCTATCAGCAGGAGTTTCGGGTGATCCAGGACCGGCGCGTGATCTGGCTGCGCGAGATGGTGAAAATCGTCCCGTTGGAGCCCGGCCGCTGGCAGCTCGTGGGTGTGGTCACTGACATTTCCGCGCAGCGCGAGGCGCAGGAAGCGCGCAAGGCGAGCGAGGCCCAGCTGGAGCAGATGCTCGCGACCGCGGACTGCCTGCTTTGGCAGGCGCGGGTCTTCAGCGAGACCGGCAGTGCCGGAGCCGCGAAGCAGCGCTGGGTGATGTTCATCCCGCGTTCGCGGCTGTTTCGACAGATCTTCGGCCGCGATCCCGACGACCCGGCGACGCTGCCCTGGTTGGAGGTGCTGGATCCGGAAACGGCGCGGTCCAACGACGTGCGCGCGTGGCGCGCGTTGACGGCGGGACGCGATTCCTACGAGCAGGAGTTTCGCGCCCAGCGCGGCGAGGCGGTCTTCTGGCTGCACGAACACGTGTCGGTCGTGCAGGTGGGGCCGGCGGAGTGGAAACTGGTCGGCGTGATCACCGACCTGACCGCCCGCCGCGAGGCGGAGCAGGCGATGCTCGCCTCGGAGGAGCGCTATCGGACCCTTTACCAGCACACGCCGGTCGCAATCATCGAGGCGGATTTTTCGGAGGTGGGGCGCCGGATGCAGGCGTTGCGGCAGGAAGGGGTGAGGGATCTCGCGATCCGGCTGGATGCGCCCGGCGAGCTCCTGGACATGTTGAAGCGGACGCGCTTCGTCGACTGCAATGCCGCCGCCCTGCAGATCCTGCGGGCGAAGGGCAAGACGGACTTCCGCTGGCGGCGCGGGCTGCTGGCCACGCCGGAAACGCTCGTCGTGGCGAAACGGACCCTGCTGCGGCTGTGGCAGGGCGAGAACACGCACGAATCCGAGTTGAGGATACGCGATTTCGAGGGCCGCGTGCACGACATGCACCTGCGCTGGTGGATCGATCGCACGGACGAGGGGCTGAGCCTCAGCCGGGCGGTGATGGTGCTCGTGGACCTGACCGAGCTTAAGCACGCCGAGGCGGCGTTGGCGGCGGAAAAGGAGCGCCTCGCCGTGACGTTGCGCGCCATGGCCGAAGGCGTGATCACGACGGACGTCGACGGCGGGATCCTGTTCATCAACTCGGCGGCGGCAACGCTGGTCGGGATCGAGGCGAAGGCCGCGATCGGCCGCCCCATCCAGGCGATCTGCGCGTTCGCCAGCGAGGGCACCGGCGAACCGGTGGAGGTGCCCGTGTTGGCGGTGACGCGCCGCGACGTGGTGATCGATATTCCTCCCCGCACGAGATTGACCGGCCGCGGCGGCGTGATCCGGCTGGTCGAGGGCTGCTGCGCGCCCGTGCATGCGGCGGACAGCCGCGTGATCGGCACGGTGCTGGTGTTTCGGGACGTCACCGAGCAGGACCGGCTCGAGCAGGAATTGCTGCGGGCATCCAAACTGGAATCCGTCGGCGTGCTGGCGGGCGGCATCGCGCACGACTTCAACAACATCCTCACCGCGGTGATGGGCAATGTCGCCCTCGCCGCGCTGGACGTGCCGCCGGACGGCGACGCGGGGCGCAGCCTGCGCGAGGCGGAGAAGGCGACGCTCCGCGCCCGCGATCTCACCCAGCAACTGCTGACGTTTTCCAAGGGCGGCGAGCCGGTCCGCACGGCGGTGCAGCTCGACACCATCGTGCGAGAAATGACGACGTTCGCCCTGCACGGATCGCGGGTGAAGCCCGCCTTCGACTTTCCCGACGACCTGTGGCCCGCGGACGCCGACAAGGGGCAGATCGGACGCGTGGTCCAGAACCTGGTGCTTAACGCCGTCCAGGCGATGCCCGAGGGCGGAATGGTCCGCATCGCGCTGAATAACGAAACCGTGGACGGCTTCTCGCGGCTGGCGCTCGCGCCGGGGGCCTATGTGCATATCGCCATCACGGATACAGGCGTCGGCATCCGGCCGGAGCATCTGCCGCAGATCTTCGATCCCTATTTCACGACGAAACAAACCGGCAGCGGCCTCGGCTTGGCGGCGGTTTATTCGATCGTGCAGAAACACCGCGGCGCCGTTGACGTCTCGTCGCAGCTCGGCGTCGGCACGACGTTTCGCATCTGGCTGCCGGCAAAAGTGGGCGAGCGGTCCGGCAACGGGGAAGCGTCCGGGCCCATCCAGCCGGCCCGATTTCGCGGTCGGGTGCTTTTCATGGACGATGAGGAGTCGATCCGCCAGATGGCGTCGTTCTTGTTGCGACGTTTCGGCCTCGAAGTGGTGTGCGTCGCCGATGGTGCGGACGCCGTGCGGCGCTATCGCGAAGCGCGGGACGCCGGCGAGCCGTTTGCGCTCGTGATCATGGACCTGACCGTCCCCGGCGGGATGGGCGGCCGGGAGGCGTTGTCGCACCTGCAGCAGATCGACGAGGGCGTGCGCGCGATCGTCTCGAGCGGATACTCGAGCGACCCTGTGCTGGCGAACCACCGCGCGCATGGTTTCTGCGGCATGGTCGCGAAACCTTACGACGTCGACGATCTCGCGCGCGTGCTGCGCGAGGCGCTGGCGGCGCAGACGGTCTGAACCGCGCAGCGCCTCGAAAGACCCGCTCAACCCGCACCGCGGCAGAAGCCGATCTGCGCGATGAGGCGGTGGACGTTTTCCGGCGCGATCCGATCGGTGATCACGGAGCGCGGATAGTTGTGCTCCAGATCCAGACGCACGCCGTCCTCGCTTCCGGGCCGGACAAAATCCTCGACGAAATCGAGCCCGCCCCGGGCCCGCATCCAGCGGACATACAAATCCGGATCCTCGGATTCGATCACGACATCCTGTTTCAAAAACAAGTGGCAGTAGAGCGTCAGGTCGCGGAACGAACTGAACCAGGTGGGCGGATTCACCAGTTGGTCTCGAATGATAAGCGTCATCGAGGGCTCCCTTTTAGCAACGTTGCTGCCAACTTCGGCACACCTACGCAAAATTTGACCGCGACGACGTCAAGTCGCGCGGCGAGTTTTGCCTTTTGTCCGGAAGGGTCCCCGTTCATGCGTGTAGCCTGATTTATGAGCAACTCGCGCCAACCCGTCCTCCTGGTCATCCGCGATGGCTGGGGCAAGAACCCCGACCCGAAGCAGAATGCGACGAATGCCGTCGCGCTCGCGCACAAGCCCTGCGACGACCGGCTCCATGCGCTCTATCCGCACACGTTGGTCAAGGCGTCGGGCCTGGACGTCGGTCTGCCCGACGGCGTGATGGGCAACAGCGAGGTGGGGCATGAGAACATCGGCGCGGGCCGCATCGTGGACCAGGAACTGGTCCGGTTGAACAAACTGTTTTCCGAGAAACGGCTCGCGACCAATCCGGTCTGGCGCGCGGCGGTCGAGCGCGTGAAGACGCGCGGTTCGAAGCTGCACCTGATGGGCATCGTGAGCGACGCCGGCGTGCACGGCATGCTCGATCATCTTTACGGCATCCTGCGCCAGGCGAAGGAAGACGGCCTCGGCGCGAACCAGGTGTTCATTCACGCGTTCACCGATGGACGCGACACGCCGCCGAACAGCGGTCTCGGTTACGTGCAGCAGGTCGATGCCAAGTGTCGCGAAATCGGTATCGGAAAAATTGCGACGGTCTGCGGCCGCTTCTGGGCGATGGACCGCGACAACCGTTGGGAACGCGTCAGCCAGGCCTACAACATGCTCACCGGCCGCGCGGCCGTTGCGACCGCGCCGAGCGCGGAAGCCGCGGTGCAGAACTACTACAACGCGCCGCTGAGCCCGACGCAGGTCGGCGACGAATTTGTGCCGGCGACGTGGATCGTCGGCGCCGACCAGAAGCCGCTCGCCACGATCGGCAACGGCGATTCCGTCCTCTTCTACAACTATCGTGGCGACCGTCCGCGCGAGATCACGAAAGCGTTCGTGATCGACGGTTTCAAGGAGTTCGACCGCGGGGAAAAACTCGATCTCTACTACGCGACGATGACCGAGTATGAGGCCGGTCTGCCGGTGAACGTGATTTCGCCGAAGCCGGCGAAGTTGAAAAACATCCTCGGCGAAGTCGTCGCGAACGCGGGCATCGCCCAGTTCCGTTGCGCGGAGACCGAGAAGAACCCGCACGTCACCTTCTTCTTCAACAACTATCGCAAGGATCCGTTTCCCGGTGAAGACCGCGCGTGTCCGGCGAGCCCGAAGGTGCCGACCTATGATCTGCAGCCGGAGATGTCGGCGGCGGAAGTGACGCGCGAGGCCAAGGCCGCGATTCTCTCCGGCAAATACGGCCTCATCGTCGTGAACTTCGCGAATCCCGACATGGTCGGTCACACTGGCTCGCTGCCGGCGGCGACAAAGGCTGTCGAGGCGACCGACCGCGGCGTCGGCGAATTGCTGGAGGCGCTCGCGACGATGAAGGGGCGCGCGGTGATCTGCGCCGATCACGGCAATGCCGAGCAGATGTGGGATCCGACCGTCAACGGCCCGCACACCGCGCACACGTTGAATCTGGTCGAGGTCTTCGTCGTCGGCGACGGCTTCGCGGCCGGAAAAACCAAGATGCGCGACGGCGGTCGTCTCGCGGACATCGCGCCGACCGTGCTGCACCTGATGGGCCTGCCGAAGCCCGCCGAGATGACGGGCGAAAGCCTGATCGCCGGCTGAGCAAATCTCCAAGCCCGGCCCTGCGCCGGGCTTTTCAGTTCAGCGACACGGGAGCGGTGCCGCGGGCAAGCGTCACCGGCTCCTGCGCTCGGCGGGCGACGGGCCACTTCGGCGCAATCATTTGCGAGGGACTCCAGGTGGCGGAACTGCCGGCGTCGACGACGGAGGGCGGCGTGAAAAGCTCCGTGCCGATGTGTTCGCCGAGCTTGCGGTAGCTCTCCCATTGCGCTTCGTCGAAATACTGGTCGGTCGTCGGCTCCTGTGGAAACAGCGGATGCGTGCGCTGATACTGGAGGACATCGACCGTTTCGTCGCCCATCAGGCACGGCTTGATCAGCAGCAGCCAGGAGAACTGGTCCGTGTCGAGATAGTGAATACGCGCGAGGAGCGCATGGCGCTGCGAACGGACGGCGGGCGTCGCGCCGTCGTCGCCGCTGGCGACGTCGGGCAGCGGTTTGAAATCTTCCGGCACGCCGATGACGTCGAGGAGCGCGGGGTGGACGATCTCCTCGAGTTTCGGCATCGGGAAACGGGCGCCCGGATCGTCAGTCGCGAGGTCGGCGGTGCGGCGGACGACCTGGATCTCGGCGCCGAAATCGGTGCGAGCCTTGCGGACGAGATTTGCGAAATCGGTGAACTGGTAGTCGGGATCCTGGCCCGCATCGCTGCAGACGATGAACGGCACGCGGCGGCGGATCAGTTCATAGCAGCCGGTGTTTTCGAAATGTCCGCCATCGGACAAATACCAATGCCGCCGCGCGGGCCCGTGGAAGCGCGCGAAAAATTCGTTCATCAAGCACGTCTGGACGGGCAGGAGACGGCTAAGAATCCGGCTGCCGAGCTCGATGAAATTCGGCCGCGTCTTGTGGGGACGCGCTTCGGGGCAGATGCTGCTGTCCCACCAATAGCCGAGCCGGACGTTGGCGAGACCGAGCAGCAGGCTGAGCCCCAGGGACGTGCTCGCACCGGTCCCCGTGGTGAACGCGGCGCCGGAGATCGCCACCCAGCGGCCGAGGGCGAGCGCCTCGATGAGGTGATGTTCCTGTTTCTCATGGCACAGGGCGTGAAAACGCTTCGACCCGCAGTCGATCGGCACGATGCCGCGGCGGCGCGTTTCCCACAGCGCGCGCAGCGAACCGGGAGATCTGGTCGCCGGCGCGCTGCTCCAGAGCGCGTGCGAGTCGTGTCCGACCGAGAGTCCGCTGGGCCCGACCGCGAGGGCCAGGCCCTTGCGGTCGCGGCGTTCGATCTGGGTTTTGCCGGAGAGCGTTTCGTTCACGGTCACGTTGATCAGGTGCAGCGGTCCGCCGTGGCGATGCGGTGCGTAATCTTCGAGCGCGATCTCGTCGCCCGGCAGCAGCTCGGTCATATTGAAATTCTGGTGACGCCGACGTTCGGGGTTGGTCGCCCCGAGATACGCCCGCGCGAGCCGCGCGGCATACATCTGCTGCATTGAGGACAGGTTCACGAACCCGAAGCTGCGGCTGAAAAACCAGGAGGCCACGAACGCGGCCGCGACCGCGATCATCAAGGGCCAGCCGCCACTCATGGGCCGCAAGTCGGTGCCGTTCCAGACGAGGTCCCATTCCCAGGCGAAGCCGAGCGCCACCACCGACAGCGCGATCACGGTGAGTGCAACCCACGCGAACGACAGCACGAGCGCGACGACGCCGAGGGGCACGTGAAACCGGCGACTGCCCAGGAGTCGTTCGAGATAGATCGCGATCTTCGAACCAAACCCAAAGGTCACCGCGCCGGCGCCGGTGACCAGCGACCAGAGCGACGGAAATTCGAAGTTGTTCGACGACCAGTAAAGGTAGGCGGTCTGACCGAGCGAATCGATCGTGGCGAACAGCGCGGTCGCCACCAACGCGATCAGGCCGACCATGAACCCGCGGGTGAGCGCACCCTGCACGCGGGCGGCGAACTCGGCCGCCTCCATCGCGCGAAAGCGCGACACGAACATACCCCCGAATCGGCGCAGCAGCTCCATCCACGGCAGGAGCTGGGTTGACCAGTAAAAGACGCCCGTGGGGACCATCAACAAGGCCAGCGGGATGATTGGCAGCACCAGCCACGGGCTCCACCAGATCCCGAGCGCCGGATGCGACCAGAGATAGTTTTCGATTTGCAGCCAGGTGCCGCGGGTGGCCTGTGCGGTGCAAAGATCGACGCGGGTCAGTGCGCCCAACCCGAGCACGAAAAATCCGAACATGAGCAGGACGGTTTGCAAGGCGACCCAGTTTCGCAGCGCGACTGCGGCGGTCATCCAGTTGTCGCCCGCGCCATTTGGCGACAGGAAGCGGCCGTTCTCCCGCAGCCAGTTCACCGGCCACGAATGATTGTTCGCGAGTTCGCTTTCCACGGCGTCGGCTGCGGCGTTTTCGCGCGCAAAGGCGGCTCCGAGAAAGCTGCCGAAATAACCTCCGCCGGACACCGTGGAGAGAAAGTCGATCCGGCGCACGAGTCCCTGGCGGGCGAGCGCCTGGAAAAGTCCGAGGCAGAACGTGGCGCTGCGAATGCCGCCGCCGGACAGGGCGACGCCCACCACCGGCGCCGACGGATCGAGCTCGTTGCGGCGGCGGCGCGCGGCGATCTGTTCCTTTTCCGCGAGCTCCAGCTCCGGCGGATACTTCGCATCGTCCAGCGAGAGCGGTGGGTTCATGGCAGGGCGGGTTACAACGTTTTCAGATACTCGATCAGCGCTGCCTTCTCGTCCTCGGTCAGACGGGTGCCGTAAAGGTGCCCCCCATTGCCGTTGCCGCGCTCGGCCGTGTCGTGTTTCCAACCGTGACGCGCCGTGTCGTATCCTCGGGTGACGAAGCCGACGTTCACCGGATCGTAAACGTCGTAGCCGCGATGAAACACCTTGGGCCGGTCGTCGGGAGGGTTCAGCAGGTCGCGCAGCGTCGGCACGGAACCGTTGTGCAGATACGGCGCGCGCAGCCAGAGACCGTCGAGCGGCGGCGACTGGTAGCCCTCGATCTTCACCATGTTGGGACGATCGATGCCCATCTCCTTCACCCGGCGATTCGCCTCGTCGGCGGCGCCTTGCGTCCAGGTGTTCATGCGTTCCGCGTCGGTGCCGATTTCGGCGACGGGAACCGGCTTGTTCGTCCGCGGCGCGCCGATGTCGTGACACTCCGCGCAGTGCGCTGCGTAGAGCGGACGGCCGCGCGCCGCGAGAGTGCTGTCGATGGAAAATGGATACGCCGGCGGCGGCAGGCGGCTGAGGAAATCGTCGAGCTCCGCCATTCGCTGGAGAAACCACGCGCGGCGTTTTGTTGACCAGTTGAGCTGGTCGAGCGGCACCGTGGCGTCGGGCGCGGCGCCGAGGCCGAGCGCGGAATCGATCAGGACGGAACGGACAGCGGGGGTGTCGCAGCTCCAGTTGAGATACAGCCCATCGCCCTTGCGCACCTGCAGATTCCAGATCGACGGAAAATCGGCCTGCCCGGTCGAATCGTCGGTGGCCATGCTCGTCATGAAATATTTGGTGAGGTTCATGGGATCGTCGCGGCCTCGTCCCCAATCCGGCCAGCCGGGCCGGTTCATCCAGGCAAGCTGCTGCTCCTGTTGCTGCAGCGCGCGGCGGGTGACCGGGATCAGGACGAAGCGATAGAGCAGACGATCGATCCAGGAGAGTTTCACCTCGCGATCGATTTCGGGGAGAAGCGTGGCGGCGTTGAAGCGCGGATCGCGGCCACAGGCGATGAGGAAACGCAACAAACCCTGCACGTCGGTGGTGTGCGAGGGCGCGCCGACGACGACGTGCGGCGTTTCGTCCTCCCGGCTGCGCCACGTGCCGGTGTGGCAGATGGCGCAGTTGTTCGCGACCCGCGGAAAGCCGATCACGCGCTTGGTGAAACCTGACGGCAGCTCGCGTCCTTCCTCCCAGACGAGTCCGAAGGCTTTGTAGCCGCCGGGGCCGGGCAGGTGTTCGGGGAACACGCGCGGCAGCACGAGCCAGATGTAGAACGGAATCCCGCGGGTCGCCTCCGCGCCGATGCTGCCGTATTTAAAACGTTCCGCGGCGTCGGCCCACGTCGGCTCGGGTTCCTCGCGGAAAAACTTCTCCCACGCGAACCAGGCACCGGCGGCGCCGAGGACGACAACGACGGCGAGTCCGATCAGCAGTTTTCGTTTCAAGCGCGGCGACATGGTGGTCAGAAGGTTTTGAGGAATTCGATCAACGCGTCCTTGTCCGCAGCCCCGAGTTCGGTGCCGTAGGCGCGGCCCTCGTGGCCGAAGTTGCCGTTGCCGGGCAGCGACGTATCGAACGCGAAATACGTTTTGCTTCCTTCCCGCGCCACGTCGCTCACGAAGCCGACATTTTTCGGGTCGTAAACGTCGTATCCACGATGGAATGACACCGGCCGTCGCGACACCGGTTCGAGCAGGTCGCGCAGCGTCGGCACGGAGCCGTTGTGCAGGTAGGGTGCGCGCAGCCAGAGACCGTCGAGCGGCTGGTTGGCGTAGCCGTAGGTTTTGCGGAAATGCCGGAAGCGCTCCTCCGGATAGCCCGCGTAGAGCAGGTTTTGGTTGGCGGCGAGCTCGGGCGTGTAGGAGTCGAGGCGATGACGGTCGGTGCGAATGGCCTCGATCGGCGTCACTTGGCCGACGTGTGCGCCCGCGAAATCGCGGCCGTTGCGCCCGTGGCAGCCGGCGCAGTATTCGGCGTAGATCGGGGCACCGCGCTGCGCGAGGGCGGCGTCGATCGCATACGGATACGGCGGCGGTTGGGCGTCCTCGAGCCAGGCCTCCATGCGCTTGACGGACGCGCGATCGAGCGTCGGCGGGAGCGCGCCGGTGCCGAACGAGGCGCTGCGGTTGCGCTCCTCGACGGAGGTGTTGTTGCCGTCCCAGTGCAACGCCATGCCGCGCCGCGGACGCTGGTTCCAGATCGAAGGCAGGTCGCAGTTTCCCACCCATTCCTTTTCCGGCAGGCGGTCCATCGGAAAGTTCAGCAGCACCTTCGGCGGATTAAACGTATCCACGCGACCAGGACCGGCGTCCGGCTCGCGGTCCATGAAGCGGAAGCGGTCACGCAGGAAGAGCAGGCGGCGGCGGCCGATGTCGATGGCGAGATGGCGCAGGATCTGGCGGTTGATGAAATCGTCGGTGACGCCGATGCGCTCCATCTCCGCCATGATCCGGTCCGGCGTGAACTTTTCGCTCGTGGCGGCGTTGAAGAGGAAGCGCTCGAAACCCTGCAGGTCCACGGTGTTCGCGGGCATCCCGGCGATGATGCGCGGCGGGCTCTGCGGCGTGTCGCGCACGGTGCCGACGTGGCAGACGGCACAGTTCAGAAACACGCGCTCGATGCCCTGGACGTTGCGCTTGGAAACGCCAACCGGAAGATCGGCGTCGCGCGGCCGCGTCGGATCGAAGACGAAACCGAACGACGCCAGGCCCTTTTCCGGCTCGGGCAGCAGTTCGGGAAACATCGTCGGGAGCACTTTCCAGAGCGCGTAGGGAATGCCGGCGTCGCGTTCGCCGCCCGTCGAGCCGTATTTGAAATGCTCGTCCGGCGCATCGTAGTGCACCGGCTCGTCGCGCCGGAGCCGGACGGCGAAGTAGACGGCGAAGACGACGAGGGCGAGCGCGGCGGCCGACCAGAACCGACGCCAGCCGTGGCAGGCGGGTTCGTATTGAAAGCTGAGCGAGAACTTCAGCGCGGGCCGCGCGCTTTTCCCGAGAAAAACCTGGCCGAGGTAAAGTCCGGGGGAAACGAGGCGGATCTCGTCGCGGACGAAACGGGCGACGAGCGACGTTTGCGAGTAGTCGATGACGATGCAGTCGCGGCCATCGAAACGACTTTTCCCCGCGTAAACCTGCGCCTTGATGGCGAGGAAGCCGAAAGGCGTAATGCGATTGCGGAGACAACCGCCGGCGGGATCGAAGACTTTGCCCTGCCAACAGAACCAGCGGGCGAACCAGGCCAGGATCCGCGCGAGGACTGTGCCGGGGCAGGCGATCGCGGCGCCGGTGGCTTCGCCTTCGGGAATCGGTCCGGAGGGGCTGGCGCCAAAGAGCGCGTCCAGCTCTTCGGAGCGTTTTCGCAGAAGCTGGCGGGCGGAGAGGGCCACGGGACCGCGCGGGCGCTCAGCCGTTCACTTTGACGGAAATCGCAGGGCGAAGTCGACGAGCCGCGTCCGGCCCCACCACACCTTGCCGAGGTAGAGCCGATGGGCGGCGTCGACGAGACGGATCTCGTCGCGAATTTTTCGGGCGAAGAGCGACGTCTTCGAATAGTCGAGGACGATGCACTCGGCGCCGTCGATCCAACTCGTCGTGTGATACACGCGGGCGACGATTGCGTGGGCGCCGACGACAGTGACCTTGTTGACCAGCGTGGCCCCGATGCCGTCGGGATTTGGGGTGAACACCTTGCCCTGCCAGGCGAGCGCGTGGACGAAGGGGGCGATCAGACGACTCCAGAATGAACCGGGACAGACGATCGCCTCACCCTCGGCATCGCCTTCGGGAATCGGTCCGGCGGGGCTGCGACGGAAAAGATCGTCGAGCTCGGATTGGGAGAGGCGCTTGAGCTGGTCGAAGGTGATCGTCGCCGAGGTAGAGCCAGACGTCCTCGTCGGGTTGACGGGAGAGTGCGGGGTGTCGAGCCCGATGGGAGTGTCGGGCTCCGCCTTTCGGGATTCGGGCGGGTTCATAACGTTTTGAGGTATTCGATCAGCGCGCGTTTATCCTCCTCGGGCAGTTCGGTGCCGAAGAGGTGACCGCGATCCTCGATCAGGTCGGGGCATTTGCTGACGGTGAACATGGCCGGAGCGACCTCGTCGCGCATCAATGCCTTCGCCGCGGCGGCGTCGAGATTCTGGACTTTGATGCGGAGCAGGGCGGTTTTGACCTTGATGAACAGCTTCGCGAGATCGGCCGGGTCGGCGTCGGGATCGATGTTGGCGATGAGATTGATCGGCGTGCCCTCCGGAATCGGGCCGAGTCGGAAGTAGCCGTCGGGATCGAGATGCGGCTTGAGCAAGACGCGCAGCGCCTTGGGCAGCGCAGCGGCCTGGATCTGGACATTGCATTCGCGCGAGGTGCGCCAGATCGAGTCGGTGCCGGGGCGCAGGTCGGGCCAGAGAAGTTTTTCGACGGCGTCGTTGAACGCCTCCATGCGGCCGGCGACGGAGGGATCGCCGGTGAATTTGCCGAGCGCGTTGTTGTGGAAGAACGGCGCGGACGTCCATAGCCCGATCAGCGACGCAGGCCGGTAGTAGCCGGGACCGCCGGAGGGTGACGGAAATTTTTCGGTTCGGTCGGTATAAGGATTGTAGACCTCGATCGGATCGATCGGCGGGAGATTCTTGTAGGTGTCGGACGAAAAATTCGCCCAGATGTGGCCGGCCTTGGCGTTGGTGCCGAACGCCCGCGAGGCGTTGGTGCCGATCTTGGCGACCGAGTAGCGACGTTCGTCGGCGAAGAAGTTGTTCTCGCGAAAATCGTCCTGCAGGACCGCCTTGGCGAACCAGGCTTTTTCGGCGGCGCCGGCGGGCGGGCGTTTGCTCGAGTGGCAGGTGGCGCAGTTCTCGCCGAATACGACCGCGCCGCGGCGCAGCACGATGCCATCCTTGGTCAGGTAGGCGTCGCCGCCGGGGGCGTCGGCGAGATGAACCGGCCGCAGGCGCGCGAAGAAGCGGGCGATGTTTTCGAATTTCTGCTGCGTCGCGAGCCAGTAGACGGAGTGCTTCTGCGCCGTGGAAATCTCGAACGGTTTCTGACCCGTGAGGCCGACGAGCGCGTTGTGCTGCTGCAGCCAGTGCTGCGAATACATGCCGATGTTGATGTAAACGCGCAGCGTCGCGCCCGGCACGCCGACGGAGTCCGCGCCATCCTTCAGCACCATCGGCACCTTCATCGCGTGCGTTTTTTCGTCGACCGCGATGCCGGGCATCAGGCGGGTTTCGTCGCTCGTAATCACCTCGTCGTGTCCTGCGGCGAGGCGCTCGCCGAGGAGGAAGATCGGGTTAATTGTATTCGGATTGTTGATATTGTCGGTAGCGATGCGCGAGGTGTCCGACGTGCCGGGCGGCTGGGCTTTCAGCATTTCCCAGAAGAAGCCGCCTTCCTTGACGTTGGAGGCGAAGGTGCGGCCTTCGCGAATGTATTGGTTGCCGATTGCGGAGGAGAGGTTTTCCCATTTCGGATTCGCGGGATCGGCGGGCGGCGAGAGCGGGTTGAAGGCGATGTGGCAGGCGCCGCAGGAGACGCCGACGCGATAGGGCCGGACGAGCTCGGGACTCGCGGCGTAATCGGCGTCGCGGTAGTAGCGTTCGCCGTCCCATTTCTGGCGGGCCTTCGCGTCGAAATCGGGGTTGGGGAAAAGGCGGAAACCCATGATGCCGGTCGGGCGGCCGTAGACCTTGGGATCGATGGACGTCGGTTCGGGCGCGTCGGCTTCGTCGATCCAGAGGCCGTATTCGTCCGGCTTGGACGCCCGCCGGTAGCCGGGCTGGTTGATGAGGCCCATTTCCTGGAAGCGGCTCGCGCGGTTTCGCGAGTCAATGGTTTTGAGGAGATCGATGAGGCCGTAGCTCTCGCGCGACATGCGCTCCCAGAACTGCTCGTTGCCGCCGGTCCAGAGATTCCAGGTGTTGCGGCCCTTGATCTCGTCCACGGAGAGCGCGATGCCGCCGTCCATGGGCTTGAATACGTCGTCGGCGAGCTCGGGAAAATCCTCGGGCTTGCGGCCGCCGGCGGTGTCGTCGAGCGACGCGCGATTCGATTTGCAGGCGCCGGCGAACAGGAGGCCAGTCAGCAGGCACGCGCAGCCGAGCCGGGAGGCGGGGGAGGTTTGCATGGGGGGCGGGGGATTCCGGGGAAATGCAGACCGGGAGGCGTCTTGGCCGGGCAAACGTGTAGGCCGGGGCGTACAGTGGGGGCGAGTTTTTCAACCGCACGCCTCACCTAAATCGCCATCGGTGGATACCTGATCCCGGGCGAGCTTGGCGGCCGCGCGGGACCGGACGAAAACGGGTGCGGGATGCCTTCGAGAGTTGTGCTTGCTCCGGGGGCGGCGGGTTGGCTTGCTCGAAAACTTCGTTTTTACCAGCAATGCACCGCACCCACCACTGCGCCCAGCTCACCGCCGCCGACCTCGACCGGACCGTTTCCCTGATCGGTTGGGTCGACACCATTCGCGACCAAGGCGGCATCATCTTCGTCGACCTGCGCGACCGCAAAGGCATCACGCAGATCAAGCTCGAGGCGCATGACAATTCGAAGCTCGCGGAGCAGTTGAAGCACTTGAAGCCGGAGTCCGTGATCGAGATCAGCGGCCAGGTTGTGAAGCGCCCGGCGGGCACGGAAAACAAGAGCCTGCCGACCGGCGAAATCGAGGTCGTGGCCTCCGCGCTCGAACTGCACAATATTTCCGATACGCCGCCGTTCCCGCTCGACGACGCGGGCGGCGACAAGGTCAACGAAGACCTGCGGCTCACGTATCGTTATCTCGATCTCCGCCGGCCGAAGATGCGGAAAAATCTCCAGGTGCGTCACCGCGCGGCGAAGTCGATCCGCGATTACTTCGATGCGCAGGAGTTCATCGAGGTGGAAACGCCCGCGCTGTTCAAGAGCACGCCGGAAGGCGCGCGCGAGTATCTCGTGCCGTCGCGCATTCACCCGGGGCAGTTCTACGCGCTTTCGCAGTCGCCGCAGCAGTTCAAGCAGATCCTGATGGTCGCGGGCGTGGAGCGGTATTTCCAAATCGCGCGCTGCTTCCGTGACGAGGACCTGCGCGCCGACCGCCAGATGGAGTTCACGCAGGTGGACGTCGAGGCGTCGTTCGTGACGCGCGAGGACATTTACGCGCTGTTCGAAGGGATGCTGAAGAAGGTGTGGAAAGACGTGCTGGACGTCGACATTCCCACGCCCTTTCCGCGGATGCCGTTTGTCGATGCGATGAACCGTTATGGCGTGGACAAACCCGACGTGCGTTTCGGTCTCGAACTCGCGGATCTGTCGGAGACGTTCAAGAACTCCGCGTTCAAGGTGTTTCAGGCGACCGTCGCGAGCGGCGGGGTGATCAAGGCGCTCAACGCGAAAGGTCTTTCCGACATCACGCAGGGCGAGCTGAAGAACCTCGAGGACATCGCGAAATCGCTCGGCGCGAAAGGCCTCGCGTTCATCAAGGTCGAAGGCGGCGAGTGGAAGTCGCCGATCGTGAAATTCTTTTCCGACGCCGAAAAGGCCGAGCTCACGGCGAAGCTGAAGATGGAGGAGGGCGACATCGTCTTCTTCGCGGCGGCCCCGTGGGAGAAGGCGTGCGCGATCCTCGGCCGGCTGCGACTCGAGTCGGCGGCGCTGCTCCAAAAGCGCGGCAAGCTCACCGTCCGTCACGACGACTGGAAATTTCTCTGGGTGATCGATTTTCCGCTCATGTCCTACGACGAGGCGGAAAACCGCTACGTCGCGACGCACCATCCCTTCACCGCGCCCGTCGCGGAGGACGCGGCGCTGCTCGACAGCGACCCGAAGAAGGTGCGGGGCCAGCACTACGACGTCGTGTTGAACGGCATGGAACTCGGCGGCGGCTCGATCCGGATCCATCAACCGGCGCTGCAGAAAAAAGTTTTCGAGGACGTGCTGAAGATTCCGCAGGACGTCGTGGAGAGCCGCTTCGGCTACATGCTGAAGGCGTTCACGTATGGCGCGCCGCCGCACGGCGGCATTGCGTTCGGTCTGGATCGCATGGTCGCGCTGCTCTGCGGCACGACGAGCATCCGCGACGTGATCGCGTTTCCGAAGACGCAGAAGGGCCAGGACCTCATGGCGCAGAGCCCGACACCCGTGACGCCACGGCAGCTGAAGGAGCTGCATATCCAGACGGTGATGCCGGAGTGATTGTCGCTCCGGTTTTATATAAAGCTCTTTAAAGAGCGGGTCGCCCGACCCGCTCTTTTTTTATATAATTCCGACCGCCGGCGGTTGAGTGAAGTGGTGGGGGAGGGTTTGGCACAGCCTCTGCTTTTGCGGGGCCGCGTCGCGACCGGGTTGGTCGCGGCTGACTTCCAACCATCACTCGACGAACCACACTATGAAGCTACGGTCCCAGCATCTCTCGGGCGCATTGAAGATGGCAGGCATCTTCTTGTCGCTGACCCTGGTCAGTGCCTTCGGGCAGGAGGCCGCCGCGGCTGCGGCGGCGGAGGCTCCGAAATACAAGGATGTCGCGGAATTCGCGGAATCCGCGGGCTACACGCTCTTCACCGCGAACAACCTCTGGATGATGGTTTCCGCGGCCCTGGTGTTCTTCATGAATCTCGGGTTTGCGTGCGTCGAGTCGGGGCTGACGCGCGCCAAGAACACCGCGAATATCATGTTCAAAAACACGATCGTGCCGTGCATCGGCATCGTGACGTTCGCGCTCGTCGGCTTCAATCTCATGTATCCAGGCGCGGACTTCGCCGGGAAGTGGTTCGGTTTTGCCGGCTTCGGCATCAGCGTTACCGACGAGGTGGCCAACCTGACCGATGTCTATAACGCCGGCTACACCTACTGGACCGACTTCCTGTTCCAGGCGATGTTCGCCGCGACCGCCGCGACGATTGTGTCCGGCGCGGTCGCCGAGCGCATCAAGCTCGGATCGTTCATGGTGTTCACCGTGCTGCTGGTGACAATTTCCTACCCGATCACGGGCATGTGGAAATGGGGTAATGGCTGGCTGAATACGATGTCCACGCCGTTCTACGACTTTGCCGGTTCGACGATCGTGCACTCCGTGGGCGGCTGGGGTGCGCTGGCCGGTATCATGATCCTTGGCCCGCGCGCCGGAAAATACCGCGATGGCAAGGTCCTGCCGCTGCTCGGTCACTCGATTCCGCTGGCGACGATCGGCGTGTTCGTCCTGTGGCTCGGCTGGTTCGGCTTCAACGGCGGTTCGGTGCTGTCCGCCAATCCCGGCGCGGTTTCGCTGGTGCTCGTCACCACCGCGCTCGCGGCTGCGGCGGGAGGGCTCGCCGCGACGTTCACGTCCTGGACGCTGCAGAAGAAGCCGGACGTTTCCATGGCGCTGAACGGCATCCTCGCCGGTCTGGTGGCGATCACCGCCGGCGCCGACCAGATGAGCCCCAACGAGGCCATGATCATCGGCCTGATCGGTGGCGTGCTCGTCGTGCTCGCGGTCACGTTCTTCGACAAGCTGAAGCTCGACGACCCGGTCGGCGCGACTTCGGTCCACCTGGTCAATGGCGTGTGGGGGACGCTGGCGGTCGGTTTGTTCGGCAACCTGGCCGGCGGCGCGCAGCTCGTGTCGCAGCTGATCGGCATCGCCTCGATCGGGCTGTTCACCTTCCTGTTCTGCACGATCGCGTTCCTCGCGATCAAGGCCACCATGGGCCTGCGCGTCTCGCCCGAGGAAGAATCCGACGGCCTCGATATCGGCGAACACGGTAACGAAGCTTATCCGGATTTCACGCCCGCTCATAAGTGACGCCTCAGCCTCGGCCGGCGGCTACGGGCTTGCGCCAAACTGCCGCCGGGGCTACCAACCCATCACCCTGACATTCCATCCCGCATGAAACTCATCATTGCCATCATCAAGCCGTTCAAGCTCGAGGAAGTGAAGGCCGCCCTGGCCGAGATCAACATCGAGGGCATGACGGTGACCGAGGTCAAAGGCTTCGGCCGGCAGAAGGGGCACACGGAAATCTACCGCGGCAGCGAATACACGGTGGACTTCCTTCCGAAGGTGAAAATCGAAGTCGCCACCACCGACGCGCTCGTCGGCAAGGCCATCGACGCAATCGTCAAATCCGCGAAGACCGGCAAAATCGGCGACGGCAAGGTCTTCGTCATGCCCATCGAGGAAGTCATCCGCATCCGCACGGACGAGCGCGGCGAAACCGCCATCTGATATATATAGACGCAGTCACGGACGTTATCGCCTGTGCTTTACGCCGGCTCCACGGGGAGCCGGCTTTTTTGTGCCATGACGCGAGGCGTGGAGAACTTGGTATCAATGCTGCTCATGGAGGATCCGAATATGAGAAGTGTGTTTCACCTCACCCGCCTCGCGATTGCCGCCGTGTTGTGCTGGTCCGCCAGCCACATGGCGTTTGCCCAGGAAACGCCGACCCCGCCGCCGCCCGAGCCGACCCTCGAGCAGCGCATCGCGGACCTCGAAGCTTACGTGAACAACGGCGCGCGCACGCCCGACGTCGCCTCGAAGATCCCCGGGCCGGGGCCCGGCCACAACGCCTGGCAGATGGTCAGCACCGCGCTGGTCATTTTCATGACGCTGCCGGGCTTGGCGTTGTTTTACGGCGGTCTTGTGCGACGCAAGAACGTCCTCTCCGTGCTGGCGCAGTGTCTCGGCATCGCCGGGCTGGTCACGATTCTCTGGTGGGCGATCGGCTACAGCCTGGCCTTCGCCGGCGGCAACAGCTTCATCGGGAATGCCGATCACGCCTTTCTGAAAGGCGTCGAGCCGGGCAACACCGGCGCCGGCTACTACTGGATCAGCGATGCGATGTGGGCGATGTTCCAGCTGAGCTTCGCGATCATCACGCCGGCGCTCATCGTCGGCGCCGTGGCCGAACGCATGAAGTTCGGCGCCGTGCTCCTATTCGTCGCGTTGTGGATGTTTGCCGTGTATTTCCCGTTTGCCCACATGGTCTGGTCGGGATCGGGCTTCATGTGCGGACCGCTCAACGCCAATGCCGGCATCAAGGCGATCGACTTCGCCGGCGGCACCGTCGTTCACATGACTTCGGGCTGGAGCGCGCTCGTGCTCTGCATCGTGCTGGGCAAGCGCTTCGGCTTCGGCCGCGAGGCGATGCCGCCGCACTCGATGGTGTTGTGCATGATCGGCACCGGCATGCTCTGGGTGGGCTGGTATGGTTTCAACGCCGGCTCCGCGCTCGGCGCCGACGCGATCGCCTCGAACGCCTTCGCCACCACGACGCTCGCGGCCGCGACCGCCGGTTTCGTCTGGGCCCTGGCCGAGTGGGTGACGCGCGGCCACCCCAGCGTGCTCGGCTTCTGCTCGGGCGTGGTGGCGGGACTGGTGGTGATCACGCCGGCGGCGGGATTCGTTTCGATGAACTCCGCGGTCCTGATGGGTCTGTGCGCCGGCATCATTCCGTATCTCGCCGTCGCGTATTTGAAAAAGGCCTTCGGCTATGACGACGCCCTGGATACCTTTGGCGTTCACGGCGTCGGCGGCACGCTCGGCGCCATCCTCACGGGCGTCTTCGCCGACGAAAAGGTCAACTCCGTCGTCGGTCCGCTCAAGGAGGGCCTCGTCATGGCGCAGCTAAAAGCGGTTGCGCTCACAATTTTGTGGAGCGTGATTGCCACGACGATCATTGCCTTCATCGTCAAGGCCGTGGTCGGACTTCGCGCCGCACCTGAAGTTGAGTCCGCCGGGCTCGACATCAGCGAGCACGGTGAAGAAGGTTATATCGGCTAATCCTTAACGAACCTCCATGAAACTCATCATTGCCATCATCAAACCTTTCAAACTCGAGGAGGTGAAGTCCGCCCTCGCCAGCATCGGCGTCGAAGGGATGACCGTCACCGAAGTGAAAGGCTTCGGCCGTCAAAAAGGACACACCGAGATTTATCGCGGCAGCGAATACACGGTCGACTTCCTCCCAAAGGTGAAGATCGAAATCGTGACCTCCGACGCGGTGGCGCCCAAGGCCGTCGAGGTGATCGTGAAGACCGCCAAGACCGGCAAGATCGGCGACGGCAAGGTGTTCGTCGTTCCGATCGATGACGCCATCCGCATCCGCACGGACGAGCGCGGCGACAGCGCGATCTGACCGGACGCGTTCACGGCTTTTCGATGCCGGACCCTGCGGGGTCCGGCATTTTTTTTTACCTCACGCGAGCGCCCGGGCGCGCAACCGGAACTGGCGCGGCGTCACGCCATGCTGCCGGCGAAAGAGGTGATAGAAGTGACTGAGGCTTTCGAACCCCGCCGCGAGCGCCACGTCGGCGATGGTGCGACCGGAATACTGCAACTCCGCGGCCGCCCAGCCCAGCCTCAGCTGGTTGACCAGGTCGGTCGGCGTCACGCCGTGCACCCGCCGCACCGTGCGCGCCAGGTGTTCCGCCGAACAGCCGGCGAACCGCACCAGCTGCGGCACGCCGCGCGCGAGGTGACGCGGCTCGTTCATGGCCACCCGCGCCGCCGCCAGCCACGCGGGCTCGGCCGTGAGCCGCACCGGCGCATCGCGTTGCCGGAGCAGGTGAAAAAGATTCAGCAGGAAGCGCTCGGTCGCATGCAGATCCGGATCTCCCGTCGCCGCCAACTCGCGCGCGGCGTGGTCCAGCAGGTGGAGCTCCGCCGGGGCGAGTTGCAGCATCGGCGGAGGTTCTGCCTCGTGCCACCAGGCGATGCGTTGCCCGGCAAAATAGCGTTCGCGCAGGTGCGCAACGATGTCTGGCCGAACCGCGAAGTTGCACACGGTGCCGCCGCGCGCGTCGATGCCGCGAAACGCATGCCGGTCCGTGGGGCGGATGAACATCAAACGTCCCAGCGGCAGTTCGGTGCCCACCCCGTTGAGCTCATGCTGCAGGCATCCGGCGGAGATCCAGAAAACCTCTGGGAAGTCATGATCATGCAGCGGGAACTCTTCGCCAAGCGTCTTGCGCGACCAGGAGATCAGGCTCACTCGACCGGACGGAAAGAGGCGGTTCCACTGCAGCGTGAGCGACATCAATTAACAGCAAGAAAACGTCGGGCGCGCGACAAGACAGTTTGCGCGTTTTCCGGTAGGCTCCGAACATGAAACCCCGCCTGTCGTTCGTTACCGCCAACTACGTTGCCCGCCAACTCGGCTTTCACATGAACGGCGGCTGGATGCAGGGCGACGCGGCCACGCAGGCCTGGTTTTCGCCGCGCGAGACCTTCGCCGTCCGCTTCGAAGAAATGCTTTGCGCGATCAAATCGCTCGGCTTTTCCGCCATCGATCTCTGGGGCGCGCACCTCCACTGGCATTGGGCGACGCTGCCCCACATCGAAGCTGCGAAACAGCTGCTCGCGAAACATGCGATGACCGTGCGCAGCTACGCCGCGTGGGTCGCGGACATGTCCGAGCTGCGCAGCGCGTGCCGGCTGTGCGCGGAGTTGGAGAACCCGATGATCGCGGGCAACATCGTCGACTTCATGAAGCATCGCGCGGATGCGGTGGCGGTGCTGCGCGAATTCGGGGTCGCGTATGCCGCCGAGAATCATCCGGAAAAAACCGGCGACGAACTGCGCACGCGGATCGGCGAGGGCGACGAGGATATCGTCGGCATCGCGCTCGATACCGGTTGGTGCGCGACGCAGCGGTGGAACGCACTCGACGCCGTGCGTGAGTTTCGCGCGCGGCTTTTTGCGGTGCACCTGAAGGACGTGAAGGCGCCGCGAGCCGGGAAGACGGGTTTCGAGTTTGTCGACATGGGCCACGAAACCTGCCGGCTCGGAGATGGCGTGGTGCCGGCCGCGGCGATCGTCGAGTTTCTGCGCACGAGCGATTTTCGCGGACCGCTTTGCATCGAACACGAACCGGAGGAGTTCGATCCGAGCCGCGACGCCGCGGAGAGCCGCGAGCGCGTGGAGCGCTGGTGGTCCGCCGTCGAGCTCAAGGAAACTGCGCCGCCGCTGCGCGTCGCCGTCGTCGGCTGCGGCAACATCGCCGGCGCCTATGGCGAAGCGATGCGGGCGGATCGCGGAATCGAGATTCGTGGTGCGACCGACATCAATCCGGCGGCCGCGAAAGCGTGGGTCGAAAAGAACGGCGGCCGCGCGTATGCGTCGCTCGACGAAGTGCTCGCAGATCCGTCCGTGGAAGCCGTTGTGAATCTCACGATCCAGCAGGCGCACGTCGAGGTCGTCACGCGTTGTCTCGAAGCCGGCAAACACGTTCATTCCGAGAAACCGCTCGCGCCGACGCATGCCGAAGCCGCGAGTCTCGTGGCGCTGGCCGAGAAGCGCGGACTGCGCTTGAGCTGCGCGCCGGTGACGTGGCTCGGCGAGGCGCAACAGACGGCTTGGAAACTCGTGCGTGACGGCCGCGTGGGCACGCCGCGCGTGGCGTATGCGACGGTCGATTGGGGGCGCATCGAAACCTGGCATCCGAATCCCGCGCCCTTCTACGCGGTCGGCCCGGTTTTCGATGTCGGCGTGTATCCGCTGTCGCTGTTGACCGCGTGGTTCGGACCCGTGCGACGCGTAACGGCGGGCGGCGCCGTGGTGCTGCCCGAACGCGTGACGAAAGACGGCCGGCCGTTCACGACGGCGACGGAAGACTGGCTCGTGGCGGTGCTGGATTTCCAGGATGGGCTGCGCGCGCGGTTGACGGCGGATTTCTACGTTGGCGAACCCGCGGAGAATCGCGCGGGGCTCGAGATTCACGGCGACAAGGCGTCGATCGCGACCGCGTGGTTTGCGGCGACGGCGCCGGTGAAACTCGGCGAGTTCGGCGGACGTTACCAAACGGTGCGGCCGGTCCGGCCGCCCGCGGGCGAGGGACCGTGGTGGTGCGACTGGGGCGCGGGCGTGCGCGAGCTGTGGCGTGGATTGCGCACGGGCGCGCCGCATCCGACGACGGGCGCTCATGCCGCGCACGTGGTTGACGTGATGGAAAACATCCACCGCTCGGCCCGCGAAGGCCGCGCGATCGAACTGACGAGCACGTTTACCGCGCCGAAGCCGCTGGAGTGGGCGAGGTAATTCGCCCATTCCACCGCGCGTTTAGCGCGAAGGGATTTTCGTCGACGGGCGGGGAATCGCAAAGGGTGACGCGGAACGCCCCGTCTCGTCGCCTGCGCGCCTTTTCGATTACGCGCTTCACGCCGGTGTTCTCTACGAGCGCCGTTTCCCGGCCGCCCATCGATTTATCTCCGCCAGCGCCAACCAGAGTGTCATATAATGTATGACACTCTGGTTGGGTGGCGCTGGAGGGGAAGGCGACGGCGCCTCTAGTGCAATCTGGCGGCGTGGTAACGCAGCGCACGCTGGTAGGCAGCGATGCCCGGATCCTCGCTGCGCTCGCAGAGCAGATCGAGCGCGAGGCGCAGCGCCTCCGCGTGGCGGCCTTGTTCGTGGAAGGTCAGCGTCAGGAACGCGTCGAACTCCGGATTCTCGGGAAACTGCAGCTTGGCGGTGCGCAACACCTCGGCGGAGCGCTCAATTTCGCCGACGAGCCGCAGCACGTTGCCCAATCCGAGCAGCGCGCCGGCGAGCTCGTTGTCGGGTAGTCCCAGCGCAACCGCTTTCTCGTAAAACGTCACCGCCTCGGCCGGGCGGCCGAGGATGTCGCAGGTCCACGCGAGTTGGTGGTTGATCTCCGCGACATTCGGATAACGCGCGTCGAGCTGCTTCAGCAGATCGAGGACATGGGCGCTCTGGCCGCCGTGTCGCGCGCCCACGATCGCGTCGAGCTCTGATTGCCAGGGCGCTCGCTCGGGAAATTCTTCCATGTCGGGCGGAAAACGAGGCGGACGACCGCACCGGATCGTCCGCTTTTGGTGGATACGTGGCTCGGGCTCAGCTGTTCGCTTTCGCGTCGGCGGCGGGCTTTCTGGCGGGCAGCGCGCGCGTCGCGATTTCGGTTTTCAGCTTCGCGATGTAGGTGTCGGCGGTCATCACGCCCTCGTCACCGCGGGCGCGGGAGCGGACGGACACGCTGTTGGCCTCGGCTTCCTTCTGACCGATGACGAGCGTGTAAGGCACCTTGTCGAGTTCGGCGCGGCGGATCTTGGCGCCGAGTTTGTCGCTGTGTTCGTCAAGGCTCGCGCGGAAACCCTCGGCCTTGAGTCGCGCGAGAAGGGCGCGGGCGTAGTCGTTGACCTTTTCGCTGATCGGCACGAGCCGGACCTGCTCGGGCGCGAGCCACGCGGGGAAGTCGCCGCCGAAATGCTCGATGAGCACGCCGCAGAAGCGCTCCATCGAGCCGAACGGCGCGCGGTGAATCATCACCGGGCGGTGCGGCTGGTTGTCGGCGCCGATGTAGGAGAGGTCGAAGCGGATCGGCAGGTTGTAATCGACCTGCACGGTGCCGAGCTGCCATTCGCGGCCGATGACGTCCTTCACGACGAAGTCGATCTTCGGGCCGTAAAACGCGGCTTCGCCGGGTTCTTCGGTGAACGGCACGCCGAGGGTTTTCGCGGCTTCGCGGCAGGCGTTCTCGGCCTTGTCCCAGTTGGCCGGATCGCCGGTGTATTTGTTGGAGTCCGGATCGCGGAGGCCGACGCGCACGCGGTAGTCGGACATGCCGAGCGTGGTGAGCACGATCTTCACGAGCGAGAGGCAGCCGAGCACTTCCTGCGCGACCTGTTCTTCGGTGCAGAACAGATGCGCGTCGTCCTGCGTGAAACCGCGGACGCGCGTCATGCCGTTCAATTCACCGGACTGTTCCCAGCGATACACGGTGCCGAACTCGGCGAGGCGGACCGGGAGGTCGCGATACGAATGCGGCTGCGAGGCGAAGATCTTGATGTGATGCGGGCAGTTCATCGGCTTCAGCATGAAGCCGTCGAGCAGCTGCTCGTCGGGGCGGACACGGTCCGGCGTGATGGTTTCGCGGCCGGTGCGGGCGTTGACCTGCTGTGCCAGTTTTGCGGATACAGCCTCCAAGCGCGCGAAAACTTCGCCGCACGAGCAGCCCTCGCCGAGGACCTTGGCGAGCGACTCGTTTTCGATGACGGGCGAGAACTGTGACTCCTTGTAATAGGGGAAGTGGCCGGAAGTCTTGTAGAGCTCGAGCTTGCCGATGTGCGGCGTGAAGACCTGCGAGTAGCCCTGCTTGCGCAGCTCTTCGCTGATGAAGGTCTGCAGCTCCTGGCGCAGGATCGCGCCGTTCGGAGTCCAGAGGATCAGGCCTTGGCCCACCTCTTCGTCGATGTGAAACAGCTTCAGGTCGCGGCCGAGCTTGCGGTGGTCGCGGGCCTTGGCCTGCTCCATGCGCTCGAGGTGTTGCGCGAGCTCGTCCTTGGTCGGAAACGCGGTGCCGTAGATGCGCTGGAGTTGCTTGTTCTTTTCGTCGCCGCGGTGATACGAGCCGGCAATCGAGAGGAGCTTGAATGCCTTCAGCTTCGACGTGTAGCGCACGTGCGTGCCGGCGCAAAGATCGATGAATTCGCCGTTCTGGTAGAACGAGATTTTTTCGTCCGCCGGGATGTCGGCGAGGCGGCCGAGCTTGTAGCGCTCCTGGCCCATTTTCTTGATGATCTCGACCGCTTCGTCGCGCGAAACCTCCTTGCGGATGAACGCCTGGTTTTCGTCGGCGATCTTCTTCATCTCCGCCTCGAGCTTCGCGAGGTCCTCGGCGGTCAGCTTGTGATCGAGATCGACGTCGTAATAAAAACCCGTGTCCGTCGGCGGGCCGATGTCGAGTTTGGCCTCAGGGTAGAGGCGAAGGAGCGCGGTCGCCAGCACGTGAGAGCACGAGTGACGAAGTTCTTCGAGCGGAGTCATGGCCATGGTGAAAAGCCGTCCTGCCTACGATTGCAGGGCGGAAGGGAGAGGTGGCCGGGAAACGGCGGCAGTGTCAACGCGAGTGATGCGGCGTGCGGACGAATCGGATGGGGAACACAGAGGGCGCGGAAGCCACGGAGTTCAAGACGGAGCCTCGATGACCTCCGTGGTTTCTCTGTGCGCGCTGGGTCGCCACAGATGTCTCGACTACTTCTTCGCGGGTTCGAGCGAGTAGCCGTCCTTGCGGTCGAGCATCGTCCAGCCGGCGGCGGCGAGCTCTTTGCGCAGCGCATCCGCGGTCGCGAAATCCTTCGCCTGTTTCGCCGCCCAGCGTTTTTCAGCTAGCGCGGAGATCTCGGCGGGCGCGTCGGCTTTGGGCGCAGCGGTCTTCGCGCTCAGGTCGAAGCCGAGGGCAAACATCGCTCGGTCGAACGACGCCAGATCCGGCTGGCCTTCTTTCCGATTCAAGATCGTGAACAGGGCGCCGAGCGCCGCGGGCGTGTTGAGATCGTCCTGCAACGCCGCGATCACCGGGGCAAACGCATCGTGCGCGGCGGCCGCCGGCGCGAGCGCGGCGCGGTGCGCGCGGAGCGTGGCGAGCGCTTTTTCCGCGGCGTGCAGCGAATCGAGCGTGAAATTCAGCTGCTTGCGCGGATGGCCGGCGAGCAGCGCGTAACGAATCGCCATCGGCGAGAAACCCTTCGCGACGAGGTCGTCGAGCGTGTAGAGATTGCCGAGCGATTTGCTCATCTTCTTGCCGTCCACGAGCAGGTGTTCGCTGTGATACCACTGGCGCGAAAACGTCACGCCGTTGCAGCACTCGCTCTGCGCGATCTCGTTTTCGTGGTGGGGAAACAGCAGATCGACGCCGCCGGTGTGCAGGTCGATGGTGTCGCCGAGGTGCTTCTTGCTCATCGCGCTGCACTCGATGTGCCAGCCCGGCCGGCCGGGACCCCACGGGCTGTCCCAGCGGTTTTCGCCGTCGTCGGGTTTGTGCGCCTTCCAGAGTGCGAAGTCGGAACCGTCTTCTTTCTCGTCCGCGTCGACCGCCTGCGATTTGCCGGCGAGCGCGCTGCCGGGCTGCAGCTCGCGCTCTTTCACGCGCGAGAGCCGGCCGTAGTTGGAAAACGAGGACACCTTGAAATACACGGAGCCGTCGGCGGCGCGGTAGGCGTTGCCGTGGCGCATGAGGCAGTCGATCATATCGACCTGCTCGCGGATGTGTCCGGTGGCGGTGGGTTCGACGTGCGGCGGGAGGCAGTTGAGCGCGGCGCAGTCGGCGTGAAACTTGTCCGTCCACTGCTGCGTGACGGCGGCGAGCGAGCGGTTCTCGTCGCGGGCGCGCTTGATCGTCTTGTCGTCGACGTCGGTGACGTTGCGCACGTGTTTCACCTTGTCCGGACCGAATTCGAGCTCGAGGAGGCGGCGGAGGACGTCGTTGACCACGAAGGTCCGGAAATTGCCGATGTGCGCCGGCGCGTAAACCGTCGGTCCGCAGTTATAGAAACGAAAAACGCCGTCGGCGTGCGACGGAGTCAGTTCGCGGACTTCGCGGGAGAGCGAATCGAAGAGCTTGATGGCCATGGAAACAGCGGAGGAACGTGGACGTTGACGGAGAGAACGCCAGAGCGGAACTCGAATTTCGCGCCGCCGCTTTCGCGATGAAGTCGGGCACGTTTGCGCCGATGAAGCGGTGGCGCACAGATGGATGATCCCACCGACGGAACCGTTCCCGGATTGGACCCCGCGCCGGCGACGAACGCGGTTGTTCGCGGCTGGCGCTGGCCGCGGCTGCCTTTGCTGATCGGCGTGATCGGCTTGGGCGGAGCCGTGACCACCGGCACGCTGTTCCACCAGCGTGCGAAGGAGGAGGTGCGTCAGGAAGTCGCCGGCGTGGAGCGACAACTGGAGCAAAAACTCGAACCGCTCGTCGCTTATCGCTCACGACTCGCGGATTTGCAGTGGCGCGCGTCGAAATTTCGCGGCGATGCGGCTGTCGCGACCGCGGAACCCCTGCGCAGCTGGACGCGGGAACGCGCGGTTCGTTTCGACGCGTTCGTCGGGGAGGTTGAAGCCGCGTCGGGGGCGGCCGAACTCGAGGGGGCCGCGAAGGCCGTGCGGGCGTGGTGCGAACAGGGAAAGTGGATCGAGGCGCGGGCGATGCTGGGCACGCTGCCGGCCGCGGGATATCCCGAGCCGGCGGTGGTGCAGGCGTTGCAGGCGCGGCATTACCTCGGCCCGCTGGCGCAGTTCAGCCGCCAGAATCCGGCGTATTATCGGGCGTTCCAGGAAAACGAGCCCGAGGCCGCGGCGAAGGATATCGCGGCCTTGCGCCGGCAGCTTGTCGCGGCGGGCATCGAGAACCTCACGCCGCAGACGATGCTGGGATTCGAGTTGTTGAGCGCGGTCGCGCCGCCGGACGATCCGTTGGTCACCGATCTTGGGACGGTGATGACGGCGGAGGATTTTTTCGAGCATCCGGATACGGCGACGCTCGCGCACTGGCGTGCCGCGCGGCGCGCGATGCGCACGGCGGATTGGCCGACGGCGGTCGCGCGGATGCAGGCGATCGTGAAGACGAAGGTGCGCACGCGTCAGCCGTTTCGCGCGGCTTACGGACGAGCGTTGATCCGCCAAAGTCCGGAGAACGCGACGGCGGCGTATCCGTTTTTCGAGGAGGCCGCGCTCGCCGGCGACAAGGAGGCGCGCGCGTGGGTTTCGACCGAGGATCTGGCGAAAGACCGTCTGCCTTCGGCGCTGCGCTGGCTGGAGGCGCGGGTGGGCGACGGCGAAACGGAAGCGACGGTGCCGCTGCTGAGTCTTTATGCGCGGCCGACGGCCGAACTGCCGCGAAACGAAGCCACCGAACTGGAGCTGTTGCAGAAGATCGTCGCCGCTCCCGATGCGCCGCCGCTGGCGTGGATGCTCCTCGCGCGACGGTTGGAACAAGGGTCTCAGCCCTCGCCGGAAAAGGCGTTCGCGGCCTATACACGCGCCGCGGAGGCGGGCTATGCGCCGGCGTTGCTCGAATTGGCGCGGCGTGCGCGGGCCGGCCAGGGAGCGCCCGCCGATCCGGCGGCCGCGGCGCACTGGGCGGCGCGCGCATATGCGGCCGGCGAAGCCAGCGCGGCCGTGGCGATGTTACTGGAGTTGATGCAGACGACGCCCGACCAAGCCGCGGGCGCGGTGCAGGCGTTGCTCGAACACGAGCAGGTGGCGAGTCCCGCCGGGTATGCTGAGACGCGCGAGCAGGCCGGATTGGTCGCGCCGCTGCGGTTGCGGCTCGCGCGCCATCTCGACCGGCAGGGAAAGTTCGGTGCGGCGGCGCGCTTTTATTCGCAAGCGGGCGACCAGGATCCGGGGGTGCAGAAACGGCTGGCGGAGCTCACGACGGGGCGTCCGTGCGAAGCGTGCAACGGCGTGGGCGAAACGACGAATTGGGTGGCGTGTCCGACCTGCGGTGGCAAAGCCACGCGTCAGTGTCCCGCCTGCAGCGGTCTCGGCTACACGTTCAAACCCGGATCGCCGCCGTGTCCGACGTGCGGCGGTGCCGGTGGAATGGTGCAGGACGGACGGGCGGTCGTGTGTGCGGCGTGCGAGGGCACCGGGAAAGGCAAGGCCTCGGCGGTGAAGGAGCCGTGCGCGCATTGCGCCAGTGGACGCGTCCCTTGCGGCGACTGCACGGGCGGCCGCATCTCGGTCAAGAAGCCCTGCGCGAACTGTCGCGGCACCGGGTCGCGTTCGCTGGCGGAGAGTTGAACCAGATGGGCACGTGTGTGGCTGCTGAAAATGCAGTCGCGAAAGCGGGAAAGCCGGTGCAAGGTCGCGGTTTTCTTATGTCCGATTCTTTCAAGCTGGATTTGACCCAACGCCCGCGTCGGCTGCGCCGCACCGCGAGTCTCCGCGCCCTCGTGGGCGAGACCGTGTTGCGGCCGGCGGATTTCATCGCGCCGGTCTTCGTCGTCGACGGCCGGGGCGGGCCGGAGCCGATCGCGTCGATGCCGGGCGTGATGCGGTTCAACGTCAACGACCTCGTCAAGGAATGCCGCGCGCTCGCGAAGTTGGGTGTCCCGGCGGTCGCGTTGTTTCCGAAGCTCGACGCGCGGTTGAAGGACGAGGAAGGCACGGCGGCGTTGCACGAGGATGCGCTCATCCTGCGCGCCGTGCGGGCGGTGAAGAAAGCGGTGCCCGAGCTGACGGTGATGACCGATATCGCGCTCGATCCTTACACGACGCACGGGCACGACGGCGTGTTGAACGTGGCGCGCGACGACGTCGATAACGACCGCACGGTGTCGATTCTCGTGCGCATGGCCGTCCTGCACGCGCGTGCGGGCGTCGATCTCGTGGCGCCGAGCGACATGATGGACGGACGCGTCGGTGCGATTCGCCAGGCGCTCGACGCGGCCGGTTTCACCGGCACGGGCATCATGGCGTATTCGGTGAAATTTGCGTCCGCGTACTACGGTCCGTTCCGCGATGCGGTGGGCAGTGCGAAGGCGGCGGGCACGCATTTGTTGAGCAAGTCGACTTACCAGCTCGATCCCGCGAACCGGCGCTCGGCGTTTACGGAGCTGGCGCTCGACGAGCAGGAAGGCGCGGACATCGTGATGGTGAAACCGGCCGGCCCGTATCTCGACATCATCCGCGACGTGCGCAACGCGACGCAAAAACCGGTCGCGGCGTATCAGGTTTCGGGAGAATACGCGCAACTGCACGCAGCGGCGAAAATGGGCTGGCTCGATCTCGAGCGCACGCGGCACGAGTCGCTGCTCGCGATCAAGCGGGCGGGCGCCGACATGATCCTGACCTATTTCGCGAAGGACATGGCCGCGGCGCTGCGGCGGGGCTAAGGCGGGGCTGGTTTTGGGTTCAGAGTTTTGGGTTCCGGGTTCCGAGTTCGCGTTACGAACTCGACAGACTGGAGGGCGGTCGTGGGTTCAACTCGGAACCTCGAACTCGGAACTCCTAACTCGAAACTCGGAACATAATATTCGCTAGAACGGCGAGCGCGGCACCTGGATCGAATCTCCCGGGAGCAGTCGCGGATCCTGCGCCGGGTCGCGCTGCGCGAGCTTCACGTCCAGCGGGTAGGTGGCCTGTTCGCGAGTGAGCGTCACGCGGGTTTCTTTCGCGTAGAGCGTGAAGCCGCCGGCGGACTGCACCGCTTTGGCGACGGTGAGGTCGGGCGTCCAGACGATGCGGCCCGGTCGCACCACCTCGCCACCGACGTAAACGTAGCGTTCGGTGACGCTCACGGAGACGTCGACGCCGAGATAGATCTTCTTCGCGATATACGTTTCGCGGATACGCTGGGCGAGCTCGCCCGTGTTGAGACCGGCCGCGGATACGGCACCGATAAAAGGAAGGATGATGTTGCCCTGATCGTCGACCTGGACGGCGTTCAGCGACGGATCAGGCACGCCCTGCAAAGAAACGGTGAGGCTATCGCCGGGGCGCAGCTGCGCGGTGGAAGTCGCCGCGGGGATGGCGGGCTGCGTGGCGGTCAGGGTCGCGGTGGTGCAGCCGGTCAAAAAGAGCAGGGCGGAGGCGAGCAGGAGCGCGCAGCGGGAAAGCATGGCGCGAAGATGGCGAGGCGAAGCGACGAATGGCAATGGCGGGCTGCGGACGCGGGGCGCACGCCGTCCGCACGATTGTGGTCCGCAAAAAAAAGCGGCCCGGGTGGGCCGCTTTGAAAAGCGATGGGAGTCAGCGTTTGCCGCGGGATTTTTTGCGCGGCTTCTCGTCTTCGTCGTCCGCGTCCTCTTTTTCCTCGTCATCCGCATCCTCGTCGTCCTCGTCGCCGTCGGACTCTTCGTCGTCGCCCTCTTCATCCTCGTCCTCATCCCATTTGAGGGATTCGTCGTTCTTGAGCTTCTCTTCCTCCTCTTCGTCGAGTTCGGGCAGGTCGGCGTCGTCGGCTTCGTCGTCGAGCGACTTGGCCGGCGTTTCGTCGTCCGACTCGTAGCCGGCGGGCATGAAGTCGAGGATCGACGTCAATTCTTCGAAGGAGTGGATGGCTTTGCCCTCGATGAAGTGGCTGTTCTGGTCCTCGCGGAGCTCGTCTTCGACTTCGTCGAGGGTGAGCTTCGATTCGAATTCGAAGAGGTCGTTCAGCATCTTCACGCGGCAGCGCGTGATGTGATCGAGCAGGTCGGCGTAGGGGCCGTTTTCCTCGTCAAGGATGTCAGCGAGTGCGAAAAGTTTCTCGTCGGATTCGAAGAGCGATTCCTTCGTGCGCTTGAGGCGGATGCGGCCGTTGCCGAGATCCTTCTCGATCCGGAAGAGAATGAAAGCCCGCTCCATGATGTCCTGGTCGAAACCGTAGTCGCGCAGAGGATCGACGAGGTCGATGAGGTGAGCGAGCTGGCGCGGGTCGATGATGCTGAGGCCGTCGACATCCCAGCGGACTGGATCGCTGGTTTCGGCGACCCACCAGTTGTGATCTTCGCCGAGGCGGACGATGCACCAATCGAGAGTTGAAGTTGCTTTGGCCATGAGAAGGGAAAGGACGATTTTTGGCGCAGCGTGCGAGGGGAGGTTTAAAAAACAAGCACAAAAACGCTAGGTTCCGAACGCCGTTATCAGTGCGCGTTTTCTCATGATTATACGGCGTTTATTGCGCTTTTAGGGATTTCCCCGCCTTGCTTTTTAGGGGACCGTTTTCAGTGTCGCTCCACCATGGGATTGGTTTACGAGACGATGGTGCGTCGCGGGTTGTTCCGGCTCGACCCGGAGCACGCGCACGAACTGGCGGTGGACGCGCTGGCGCTGCTGGCGAAGGTGCCGCCGCTTTGCCGGTTGCTGGAGTGGCGCTGCCGTTTGCCGGTCGGATGTCGGCGGCCGATCGAAGTCTTCGGTTTGACGTTTCCCAATGCGGTCGGACTCGCCGCGGGTTTCGACAAAAACGGCGTCGCCTGGCCGGCGGCGGCCGCGATCGGTTTCGGCCACGTTGAAATCGGCACCGTCACGGCGCTGGCGCAGCCGGGCAACGAGCGACCGCGGGTGTTTCGGTATCCCTCCGAAGGGGCGGTGATCAACCGGATGGGTTTTAACAATGAAGGCTCCGAGGCGATGGCGCGCCGGCTCGCGCGACAGCCGGCGCCGGGGCACCGGCGGATTCCGCTGGGCGTCAATCTCGGCAAATCGAAGGTCACGGACATCTCCCGGGCGACGGAGGATTATCTGGCGAGCTTCGCGCGGGTCGCTGATTTCGCGGATTACGTCGCGCTTAACGTCAGCAGCCCCAACACGCCCGGGCTGCGGCAACTGCAGGAGGAGGACCGCCTGCGGGAGCTGCTCGGCGCCATCGCGGCGGCGAACCGGGCGCGGACGCGCCGCGTGCCGCTGCTGTTGAAGATCGCGCCGGATCTCACGTTCCGGCAGATCGACGCGGTGCTGGGGGCGATCGCGGAGTTCGGCTTCGACGGTATCATCGCCACGAATACGACGCTTGCGCGCCCGGGCGGGTTTGCGACGGCCAACCAGGCGGGCGGCTTGAGCGGCCGGCCGCTGCGGCGGAAATCGACCGAGATCGTCAACTACATCGCGCGCGCCACCGCCGGGCGGCTGCCGATCATCGGCGTCGGCGGGATCGAGGACGTCGCGAGCGCGGCGGAGAAACTCGATGCGGGCGCTACGCTCGTGCAGATCTACACCGGCATGATCTTTCGCGGTCCTTATCTGGCGCGCGACCTCGCGCGCGGGCTCTCGGATCGCCAGCGCGGCTGAGGGGGAGCGGAGAAGGTCGGGCGGGCACCGCGCGGAAAAATGTGCGCGCGGTGACTCCGCGCGCTTCCGGAGGGCGTAAGCAAGGGTATCAACACATGATTTCCCCGGCTCCCTCCCATTTCCCCCCGCTCTTCGTCGCAGCGTGCGACGGAGCGGGGCTGCGCATCACCGGCCCGCGGGGCCGGCATCCCTGAGATGGACCGGGATTGTAACGAAACCGTCCGCCGGCCGGCCGCACCCGCGGCCGGTCCGGCGCGACGCAATCCGAGAGGAACGGTTGATCTCCGTGGTGAAGGTGAATAGCCAGTCCCGCGCTGTGCGCTCCTTCGATGCCGATGCTCTCGCTCATCACCGCGACCTGGTCGCGCGGATGGCCACGGGCGACTCCGAGGCGCTGCAACTGCTTTACCTGGAATTCAACGCGCAGGTGCACGGCTTGGTGCGCCGGATCCTGGAGGATCCGGAGGATGCCCGCGAAGCGGTCCAGGACACGTTCATCAAGGCGTGGAACCAGGCGGCCTCGTATCGGCGCGATCGCGGAGAAGTCGTGTCATGGCTGGTTTTCATCGCCCGCAATTCCGCGATCGACCGGCTGCGCAAGGGCGCGCGACGCCGGCTGCTGCATGAGGCGCTGCAGCGCGAGAGCAGCGAGCTGACGATGCCCTCATTTGAACTTTTCGATCAACAGGAGAGGCTCGGCCGGCACCTGAGCGAGCTCTCCGCACCGCAACGCCAGGCGCTGGAGCTGGCGTTCTTCGGAGGCTGCACGCAGGCGCAGATCGCCGCGACGATGCAGACTCCTGTGGGCAACGTAAAAAACCATCTGCGGCGCGGCCTGCAGAAACTCCGGCAAATCGTGACCCGCCATGACGAAGGAATTTGAAACTGACGCGATGCGTTACCTGCTCGACGAACTCGCTCCCGCGGAGCGTGCCGCGTTCGAGGACAAGCTCACCCGTTTTCACGGCGCGCGCATCGCGCTCGCCGAATGCACCGAGTCGCTGGCGGCGCTGCGGCGCCAGGCGCTCGACCTGCCGTTCTTCGGCAGCGTGGTTCGGTCCGAGATCGCCACGGTCCTGCGAGCCTTGGCGGCTCCCCGCCCGGCGCCCGTTCGCCGCGGCGTGCGCAAACTCCGGCAACTGGTCGCCCTGTCATGACCGACGATTTCGAAAACGACGCGCTGCAGTATCTGCTGAACGAGATGGACGCCACGCGACGCGAGGCGTTCGAGCAGCAGCTCGCGCGGGACCCGCAGGCGCGAAGAGCGTTGCAGGCCTGTGCCGATTCGGTGGCGCAGTTCGCGGGCGAAGCCGCGCCGCCGGAGCCCATGTCGGCTTTTGATCAACGCACCGCCCTCGCCGCGATCGTCGCGGCCACGAAAGCGCCGGAAACGGTGCGGCCGTTTCCCGCGGGCTCGAAGGTGTTGCAGTGGTCGCACTACATCTGGCCGATGGCGGCGGCGGTGTTGCTCGCGCTCAATCTTCTGGATTTCAAGCGACCGCTCCAGCCGGCGATCGGACCACAGGACACCGCCTCGTCGGGAACGGTGGATCGCACGCCCGCTCGCACGGAACCGCCGGCAGCGGAGTCGCTCGCGCAGTCCTCGCCGGCCGACGTGGCGGTCGAGGCGGAACCGTTTCCCCCAGCGGAGAGCAGGTCATCCGCGATCCGGTTGGCCGACGGGCAGGGCACAGCGCGGCCGACCACGCCGACGGTGACTGATCGGATGCAGCGCGATTATGCGGCGCTGCGTCGCGACTACGCGGGCCTCGAGCACGAGCACGCCGAACTGCGGGCGAAATACGATACGATCATCCGTCAGCTGGCGGACCGCGCGGTCATCGAACGCAGCGTCGGCCGGCTCGCCGCGATGGAACTGGTGGATGCGGCGAGTTACGCGAGCGGCGTGCGGCGTGGCCTGGTCGATGTGGCGCGCGGGATTTTGACCGAACCGGGGGTCGTCGTGGCGACGCTGAATCTTCCGCCCAACGCAGGCGGCGGCAGCGATCCCGGTTCGACCGGTTTCGTGCCCGGCGGAGCGAGCGGTGCGGGCGACAGCCTGCAGCCGGCGACGAACGCGCCCTATGCCTGGTCGGTGTTCGACGACAAGGATCATCGCGGCTATCTGAATGTTTACAATCTGCCGCGTCCCGCGGTCGACCAGACGATGCAGCTGTGGGTGAAGTCGGCGGACGCGACCGGATATTATCGCGTGGGAGAGGTGCCGGCGCAGCTGCAGGGAGGCAGTGGAAATTTTTATTACTCGTTGCCTGAAGCCTCGCAACCGCCGGCTGAAATCCTGATCACGCAGGAGCCGCGGACGGCGATTCCGGTGGCGCCGAGTGGTCCGGTGGTCCTGCGCGGACCGTAAGGTCGGTGGTGCCGAAAAAGAAGCGGAGCGGAGTCATTTCGGGGCTTTACAAGCCCCGCGCGATTCCTCTTATTCCGCCTTCCTTCAGTGAAAGTTGCTCAGGTGGTGGAATTGGTAGACACACACGTTTGAGGGGCGTGTGCCGTGAGGCGTAAGGGTTCGAGTCCCTTCCTGAGCACCATTCTTCTCCTGCTAGGCCCCTAGCGTCTTGGCAGGTGAACAATTGGTGAACGGAAAGGCCCCAAACCGGGGGTAGGGGCGAGCGTGGGCCTCGTTTCCAAAAGGCTATACCATGCGGGTGAGAATATCGCAGCCCCCCTCCGCTAAACGTGTCAGAGCCCGCCTTGGCTGGGCGTGGCAAGTGGGTTTGCCCCGATTTTTCGGACACGGGGTTGCGCGGTTTTGAAGTGGTTAGTTGCTGACAGATTCGAAGTCGAGAGGCGTGCGATAATTCAGGGGCATCCGGCCGCTGCGGCCGGGCGATCTGCAGGAGATGATTGGGCGCGATCGGATGCGCGTGGTTGCTATCGGTCGTGCGCACCCGGAAGCGGCGGCGCTGGCGCCCACGCAAACCGGCTGTTCGCATCAGGCGTGCGACACGATGACGGCCGCAATGCACGCCGAGGTCCCGCAACGCGAAGCGCATGCGAGGACTGCCATGCCCTCCGAGCGTAGCGACCATACGATATCGTGATCTTCAGCGAAGGGGCCTTCGCCCTTTTCGGCCTGAATCGAAATCGTGCAGTCCGGATTCTCTCATAACGGATTATCGAAATCGCATTTCTCCGTCGTTGCGAGTCGCGTCGGCTCGACTCGAAATTGTGTCATGCCCGACAATGCGTTTTCGACCGATGCGAACGCTGGTGAGCCCTCTGGTTCTGCGCGATCCAGTAGCACCCTACGCGGAAGCATCGTCGGTGGTGCGCGGTTCTCGCGTTGGACCCGCCGGCTGATCAGCAGCGGGCTGACGCTCGTGGCTGTTTCCGCGTTGGCTGCGACGGGACATGAGGGACGGAGGGTGGAGTCTTGGTTAACTACGTCTGACAAAAGCGCACTGCTGTCGCCGCAGCCCGCGACTTACATGGCTGAGTCACTCACTGCTTCCCCAGACGACATCGAGATCATCCTTGGCGAGACGCAGCGGTTTCAGTCGATGGTGGGATTCGGGTTTGCGCTGACGGGCGGGAGCGCACAGCACCTCATCCAGATGTCGCCGGCGGTGCGCCGCAGGTTGCTCACGGAGCTTTTTTCACGCGAGAAAGACGCGATCGGAATCAGTTATCTGCGCGTGAGTATCGGCGCCTCCGATCTAAACGAACGCGTCTTCTCCTACGATGACCTTCCGCCTGGTGAAACCGACGTGGGCTTGGCCCGCTTCGATCTCAGCGACGATCGGAAACACGTCGTTCCGATCCTCAAGGAGATCCTCGCGATCAATCCGGCAATCGAAATTCTCGGCTCGCCCTGGTCCGCGCCGACTTGGATGAAAACCAATGGCCGGGTGCAAGGCGGCAAGTTGAAGGAGGAATACTACCCGGTCTATGCGGAGTATTTCGTGAAATATATTCAAGCGATGGCGCGAGAGGGAATCACGATCAGCGCCGTCACGCTGCAGAACGAGCCTTTCAACGACGGCAATACGCCGAGCATGCAGATGTTCGCGAAGGAGCAGGCGCGATTCATCGCGCACCATGTCGGTCCCGCCTTTCAGCGCGCCGGGATCACGACAAGGATCATCGTTTACGATCACAACTGTGATGCGCCTGAATATCCGATCTCGATCTTCAATGAGCCGGAGGCGGCCCGGTTTGTGGACGGCTCGGCATTTCATCTCTACGCGGGCCAAGTCAGCGCGATGTCCCGCGTCCACGACGCTTTCCCCGCCAAGAACATCTATTTCACCGAGATGATGGCGGTGAGCAAAACGGATTTTAATGTAGCGAAGCCCGTGGCTCGCATCGTGGTGGGGGCGACGCGCAACTGGAGCCGCAATGTCATCCTCTGGAACCTCGCCGCCGACCGAAACTTCGATCCGCATACGGACAACGGCGGCTGTTCGATCTGCCAGGGCGCGATCACGATCGAAGGCGACATCGTCGAGCGGAACCTGGCGTATTATACCATCGGCCACATCTCGAAGTTTGTCCCGCCGGCATCGGTGCGGATAGCGAGTTCCGAAAGCGCCGAACTGCCGAACGTCGCTTTCCGTACGCCCGATGGCAAAACGGTCGTGTTGGTTGCGAATCCCGGTGCCGCAACCCGGCGTTTTCGACTGCGATCGGCGGCGGGGGCGCTGGCGGCGATGCTTCCGGGTGGGGCCGTTGCCACCTACGTGTGGTAGGATCGCGGCGCCGTTCGACGCCGGTGCCCCGGAATTTTTAAGTTATATGAAACACCTTCTGCTGTTCGTCGTTCTCTTCTTTGCCATGGTGAAACCGGTGGTTCACGCCTCCGATCCCGAAAATGCGCCGGAGGTATTGGTAGCCGAGGGGCGGTTGCAAGGAACACGCACCGACGGGGGAGTCCGAATCTTCAAGGGTGTGCCTTACGCCCGGCCGCCGGTGGGTGAGTTGCGTTGGCGGGAACCGCAGGCACTGGCGCGGTGGACGGGAGTTTATCGAGCGGTGGAGTTTGGCGCTCGCGCGATGCAGCGGTGGATGTGGAGCGACATGATTTTCCGTTCGGGCGCTATGAGCGAGGATTGCCTCTATCTGAACATCTGGGCGCCTCCTTCATCTCCGGACACGCTTGCTCCGGTGTTGGTCTATTTTCACGGCGGTGGATTCGTGGCCGGCGATGGTTCGGAGCCGCGTTACGACGGGACTGCCATGGCGCGAAACGGCATCGTCTGCGTGACGGTGAACTACCGGCTCGGCGTTTTCGGTTTTCTCGCGCATCCGGAACTCAGCCGGGAGTCTCCGCACGGCGCTTCGGGCAATTACGGCCTGCTCGACCAGAATGCGGCACTGCAGTGGGTTCGGCGAAACATCGCCGCGTTCGGTGGCGATCCGGAGCGGGTCACGATCGCGGGACAATCCGCCGGAGCCGCAGCCGTGAGTGCGCACATGGCTTCTCCACTCTCGCGCGGGCTATTTGCCGGCGCCATCGGCCAGAGTGGCGCGATGCTCGGGACACGGTCGGTGCTGCCGCTCGATCGTGCGGAGGCGAACGGCTTGGCGTTGGCCAGGGCACTGCAGTGCGTCGATCTTGCGGCGTTGCGCGCGCTGCCGGCGGAGAAGCTGTTGGCGATCATCGCCGAACCGGGTCTCGGTAATTATCCGCCGACGCTCGACGACTATTTCTTCGTCGTGCGACCGCAGGAGATTTTCGCGACTGGCCGGCAGGCGGACGTGCCGTTACTCGCGGGTTGGACTTCAGCCGAGGTGGGTTACGGGGCGCTGCTGGGCAAAGCCGAGCCGACGCGGCGCAACTTCGAGCGGGCTGTTCGGGAACTCTACGGCGAGCGCGCCGATGAGGTCCTGGCGGTTTACCGCGCCGAGACGGATGAAGACGTGCCCGCGGTGGCGACCGACCTGGCGTCGGATCGCTTTAACGCCTACAACACCTGGAAGTGGATCGACCTGCACAGCAAAAGCGGAGGGTCCCCGGTATTTCGCTACTTGTACTCGCAACCACTGCCGCCGGAGGAAGGCGAGAGCACCCGCCCTTCGCCCGCCAAGCGCGGCGCGCCGCACTCGGCGGACATCGCTTACGCGATGGGAAATCTGTCGTTGTTGCCCGGGCGGAACTGGAGTTCCGACGACGAGAAAACCTCCGTCGCGATGCAGGGCTACTTGGTGAATTTCATCCGGACGGGAAATCCCAACGGAGACGGTTTGCCCGCGTGGCCGTGGATTCAAGCGAGCCTGCCGAAGATCATGGTGTTTGAGGCCGGTGCGCATCTGGCGCCGGAACCGAGCCTGAAGCGCTACGATCTGCTCGACACGCTTTAGGGGTAGCGGGCCGCGTGTATCCGGTTTTGAGTTACTCATGCGCGTCCAGGGGCAAGGCAATCGCGAGCGGGATGCGAATTCTCATGATGGACGTTTCGGAATCTCAATGAACGTCGCGACGAAGGATGGTAACTTGATGCTCTGAAGGTGCCCCTTTGCCCGGGCCTGACTGGTCATCCCCTTTACCCCTGACGACGCTTGCCGACGGGCCGCCTCGATCGGTTCCGGCGAACCGCGAGCGCCTGTTCTTCTGTCCGCCCTGAAACCCACATACCCCACATGAAAATAGGCATCATCCACTGTTGTTCGCTTGTACTGGCCCTCCTGACCGGGGCGCATCTCTCCGCCCAAACCGTTTCGATCAACCTCAATGCCCCGCGCCAGACGGTCGACGGCGTGGGCTTTTGTCACGAAGGCGATCGCCTCAATGGCAACTATTATGTGATCGATACGCGAATCCAGCAGATGCTGGACAATAACATGTCCTTGTTCCGCGACATGTTTCCGAACCGAACCTGGGAGCCCACCAAAGGCACGTTCGGTTACAACGACCAGCGCGTGATCAACAGCTTTCTCCGGCTGAAGACCATGCAGGACCGCGGCATCACGACGATTCTCGGCATCTGGGACGTGCCGAACTGGCTCGTGACCAATCCATCCGCCGGCTCGAACCGCCATATCAACAATCTCGACGACTTTGCTGATTTCATCACCTCGTTCCTTGTACACGGCAAGAATACCTACGGTCTCAGCGTGGATTATGTGGACGTCAACGAAACCAAGACATCCGGGGTAAATATAGCGCTGACGGCGCAGGAATACATCGCGCTCATCCAGAAGTGCCAGACCCGCTTCACGCAGAATGGTCTTACGACCAAAATGAACCTCGGCAGCGTGCTGTTGTGGGACCTAGCGTATAACCAGGAAATCTATAACGCGGTGCACAACCTCAGCGTCGCCGGCCACCCCTCGTGGCACACCTACCGCGGCGGCAGCACCACCGGTCGCGAGCCAATCTCGTATTGGGAACAGTGGGGCGCTTGGCGCCAATCGATTGATCGCAACCTCTGGGGTACCGAGACGGAATACGACGCGTATTACTGGGACAAGCCCGAGTGCTACAACTGGACGGGCGTGGAGGAGATGGCGTGTGTTTATTATCGAAATTACTACGTGGCGCGGATGTCCACGTCCGCCGGCTGGTTCTGGCGCACCGACTACCCGTCGCACAACGTGCACCTCGCCTACATGAACCACTTCGAGCCCGGCGGGCAGATCGTGGAAGCGAGCCAGCCGAGCGGGGACATCATGACCGTGGCCTACAAGCACCAGTCGGCGAACAAATTTGTCCTCCAGGTCCTCAACCAGGCTTCCGGCGCACGCACCGTCACGTTCACTGGAGTGCCCAGCAACCAGCCGCTGACACTCAAGCGGACCAGCGAGGCCGGCGATCGAAGCACCATCGTCGGCACGTATACGCCGAATGGGACGACGCTCACCCTCACGCTTCAGGCCAACAGCTTCAACACGCTCTACGGCGAACTCGGAGCCAGCGCCGATACGGTCTCGCCCAGCGCGCCGACGAATTTTCATTCGACGGGCAAGTCCTCGTCGTCGATCTCGCTGGCGTGGACTGCTGCGACCGACAACATCGGCGTCGCCGGTTACCAAATCTTCAACCCGAGCAACGCGCTGATGGGTTCGGCGACCGGCACGAGCGCCGTTCTCCAGAACCTCACGGCGAACACCTCCTACGCGTTAGTGGTGAAAGCCTACGATGCCGCGGGCAATTTTTCGGGCGCGAGCAACAGCATCACCGTCACGACCGATCCGGCCGGGGGCAGTCCGAACATCGCCTACCAACGTCCGGTCTGGACCACGTCGACGGAAGGCGCCGGTCTGGAAGGCAGCAAGGCGGTCGACGCGAACGGCAACACCCGTTGGGCGAGTGCCTGGGCGAACAACCAGTCGATCGTCGTCGATCTCGGCGCGAACTATAACGTGAACCGTGTGCGGCTGGCCTGGGAGGCGGCGTATGCGCGCGATTACCAGATCCAGTTTTCCACGAACAACAGCACGTGGACGACTGTGCGCGAGTTCTGGGGTAAAAACTCGTCGTCGGCCGACAACCAGACGGGGCTGAGCGGCACCGCCCGCTGGGTGAAAATCTACTGTATCAACCGAGCCACGAACTACGGCTTCTCGCTCTACGAGTTCGAGATCTACGGCACGCCCGTCCAGTAGGTGCACGCAGCAACCGCGCAACCCCGCCCGCCTGCCCGCAGACGGGTGGGGTTGCGATGGGAACGTCGGCGGCGGGGGAGGTGCCGCCGATGGTTCTGCCGGCGATGACTCGTAGCGGGCGCCGATAAAACTCAGTGGGCGCACGCTCCAACACAGTGCGCGACGTGCATCCACTTCGTAGAATCCGCGGCGGATATCAGTGTCTAGCTCTTCGCCCGTTGGGACGGCGAGCCGCTCCCGCTGCGAAAAATATGAACATCAACCTCCTCAATGAAGTTTCCTGCGGTTCCGTCCCGCCGGAGCGTGGTGGCGGCGGACGGCGCAGAGATGGGGAGGGCGTCAGTTTCCGTGCGCGATCCAACCTGAAGCAGGCCGCGAAACGGCCGAGTGTATTGTTGGTTTTCGACTCCTCCTGGGAGGACAGCTGGGCGATTTTGATGGGCGTTGCGCACTATGCCAGGCGGAGGTGGGAGGTGTTTCTCGACCTGCCCGCGGCCGCCCTCAGCCCCGGCCGGTGGGAACACCGACCATCCTGGAGCGGCGTCATCACACGACACGTCACTCCATTCCTTCTCGATCAGTGTCGGCGGTTCGGGCTGCCGGTGGTGGATGTAAGCGATTCTCCGCGTTGCGGAGACGTTCCCAAGATCCGACCGGACAATTTCATGGTTGGCCGGATGGCTGCCGAGCACCTCGTCAGCCTGGGATATCGCAACTTCGCATTCTGCGGGCTCGCCGAGTCCTGGTCTGCCGAACGCGAAGAGGGGTTTCGGGAGACGTTGAAGCGAGCGGGCTTCGACTGCCAAGTACTCGGCGGGGGCTTTCGCGAAACGCGAGATCCAGGCTGGCGCTCCGAACAGGAGATGCTGATTGCAAATCGGCTGGCCAGCCTGCCGGTGCCGATCGGCATCATGGGATGCAACGATCTCAGGGCTCTTCATTTGCTGGCGGCCTCCCGGATAGCGGGGCTTGGCGTCCCCGAAGAGATTGGGGTGGTCGGAGTAAATAACGACCACTTGGGTTGCGCCTTCAGTTCCCCCGCTTTGTCGAGCGTGGCGACCGATCTCCGGCTTGCCGGATTCAAGGCGGCGGAGGTGTTGGATCGAATGATCGCATCGCCCACCCTCGTTGCTGGAGAGGACCTCCGAATCGCGCCGATCGAGGTGGTCGGCAGGCAATCGACCGGCGCGCTTGCGATCCGCGACCGCGTGGTCCGACTGGCGCTTCAAATCATCCGGGAGTCCGCCAGTCAGGGATTATCGGTGGCCGGCGTCGCTGCGAAGGTGGGCGTCGACCGGCACAGTCTGGAGCGGCGGTTTCGTCGATCGATCGGGCGTAGTCCGCATGCCGAGATCAGGCGGATGCAGATTTCCCGGATCAAGCAGCTGTTGATCGAAACGGATCTGCCGCTGAAGTGGATCAGCAGCGAAGTCGGAGTCCCTCACGCGGAATACTTGAACGTGATGTTCCGACGGCTGACCGGGGAGAACCCCGGCGCGTTCAGGCGCCGCCATCGAGCGCTCCGCGCGGGAGCGATCACTGCTCGGTGACGATGATAATCAGTTCGGCGTGGGCCTCGATGACGATGGAATCCAACGCCGTCTCACTCGAACTCAGCGGGCGAAACCGGTTCGTATCCGGGTGATAGATCTGGATTGTGGCGCGGGGTCGTGGAGCAGCGGGAAAGGCGAGGCGGCCGCGTGCCGGAGCGTCGGCGGTGTTGCTCAACAGTACGAAGCGGGTGCGGCCGCAGCCGACCGCGAGCACGTGGTGGAGCGGATCGCCGGTCCAGTGGACCTCGAGCTCCGCGTATTCACCACCGCCGGCGGCGAGCATCTGTTCGTGCAGTGCGCGCACGCGGGCGAGATACGGCGTGGTTTTTCGCTCGTCGAAGTATTCCCACCACCAGCTCATGGGCAAAATGGGCGTGGGTGAAAACAGCCCGAGCCAGAGGCCGCGTTGGAAGTCACGGTCCATCTCGCCGGCGAACTCGTTGAAGTTTTTGGTCCAGTCCCACTCGTAGGCGAATTCGCCGATCACGAGAGGTTTCCCTTCGCTCCGTTCTGAGCGACGAATCGTCTCCGGGATGGAGTCGGTTTGCTTGTAGATGTGACGCTGGTTGAAATCGAGCGATGGAATGCGATTGAGGCCGGCGACGTCGCGATGCGAGATGCTGGTCGAGACAGCCCGGCCGTAAGGGTCGATGCGTTTCAAGAAGTCGCTCATCTCGGCGTGCCAGGCGGCCACGGTTTCGTCGGGGATCGGATCGGGCTTCTGCCCGTACATCGCGTTGTCGACCTCGTTGAAAAGTTCCCACACCGCCAGGTGCGGGCTGTAGCCCCAGCGACCGACGAGGTAGCGCAGCCGGTCCTTGTAGCGGGCTTTTGCTTCGGGATTCGTAAAGAAATCAGCCGGCGTTGCGGCCGGTCCGCCGTTTTTGGCGTTGTAGCTGTTAGCGCCCCAACCGCTTCCCTGCAGCGCGCCGTGATAGTCGAGTGCGAGCATGAAATAGGTGTCGGTCGCCGCCGCGAGTTCTACGAGTTCATCCATGCGCTGGATCGCGGAAGCATTGAACCGGGCTGGATCGTCCGTGTAGCGGCTGGTGTCGCTGACTTTTTGCCATTCGAGCGGCAGGTTCCACGGGCACATCCAAGTCCGAAAGAAGTTGCCTCCGTGAATGCGAAGCATGCCGACGAGATACTCGTAATTGAAACGCTGATTCTCGTGCAGGCTCTTGAAATGGCGGGAATCGTCGACGGAGCGGGATTCCCAGCCGAGATTCTGACCGATACCGCGAAACACGTCGCCACGGTCGAAGCGAAAAGCCCACGCACTGTCGAGGTGGAGGAAGCCCTTCGCTGCGGAAAGGCCGGCCTTGAACTCGATGGGCGCAGAGTCGGCGACCGTATCGTGCTGCCTCAGTACGAAGCGACCTTGATACTGGCCCGCCTCCCGCGGAGTGAAGCGCGCGTGCCAGACGGACGACGCGCCGCTCTCGCCTCGTTCGAAATAGGCCGGCGCAACGATCGACGCACCGCTGGGCGAAGTGAGTTCCAGGTCGAGACGAACGTCCGCGGCGCGATAGGGATCATGCCAATCGGCGGTGAGGATCACGACGAAATCGACGCGATCGTATTGAAACGGTGCCGCCGTGAGGCAAAGGGCCTGTTCGATTTCGCCGCGCAGTGCCGTGGAAAACAGCGTGGCCGTCCAGAGCGAGACAAGGCCCAGGCGGCGGAAGCTGTGTCGAGAGGCTCGCGTCAGGAAGTCAGCGACGCCGCTGCGTCGAAAAAAGGAGGAGAGATCAACGGTCACCACGACCGTCGATCATAGCGCCGGCCGGCGGGCCGGTAAATGAGATCGGCTTTGGTGAAACTGCGAAAGCCGCAGCGCTGACCTTCGTCGCCGATGAACGCAGACGAACGCGCGATCGCTGCTAGAATTCTTCCTTCAGATCGGGTTCGGGCGACGAGGTCAGGCGCGTTTCGGACTGGCGCGGCTGGTGTTCCCGACGAAACATGCCTGGCGTAACTCCGACGTGGCGGCTGAACATGACGTTGACGTACTCGGTGTGGGCGATGCCGACGATGTCGGCGATGTTCTTCAGCGGCATGTCAGTCTCGATGAGCAGTTGCTTGATGCGTGCGATCTGGACCTGGCGGATTTCGGCATGGACGGAGCGACCGAGCAGATGGCGGAACTTGCGCTCGAGCACGTGGCGCGAGAGCCCGACCTGGCGGGCGACATCTTCGGCGGTGATGCCCTGGCAGGCAAACTGACGGATGTAATGAATGGCGGCACACGTGGCGCGATCCTCGATCGCGAGCACGTCGCTCGAATGGCGGACGACCACGCGGATTGGATCGATGCGGATGTCGTCATTTCCGGCCCATATGCCGGCGACCATCATGCGGTCGAGTAGTTCGGCCGCGCGGTAGCCGGCGAGCTGGCGATCCGTGGCTACGCTGGAGAGCGGGGGGTTGCCGAAGGCGCAGCGGAGGTAGTCGTTGTTCGCCCCCAAGATTGCGATATCGTTCGGCACGAGGAATCCCGCTTTGCGGCAGGCGCTGACGACCTGCAGCGCGCGAAGGTCGTTGCAGGCCATGAGTGCGAGCGGTCGCGGGAGCCCCGCCAGCCATTCACGGATGAGCTCCTGTTGTTCCTCGTCCCACTTCGGGTCGACCATGCGGTAGTCGGCCTCCAGGATGTTGCAGCTTCTCCCAGCGAGCCCGAGTGCTTCCATGAAACCGGCGGCGCGCTCGCGGGCCCACGATTCGGTGAGACCGCAGAAAGCGAAGTGCTTGAAGCCGCGTTCGAGAAAATGTTCGGCGCCCATGTGACCGACGGCGTGATTGTCGGGCCGGACTTTCGGCACGTCCTTCACGAGCGGCGCGTCATTGAGATCGATGAGCGGGATGCGCCGGGCGCGGCAGGCTTCGATGAGCGAAGGCGACATGTGGCGCGTGATCACGCCATCCCACTCTGCCGAGCGCACCCACCAGTCCTCCTCGGCCGCCGCCGCCTGGGCATCGATCAACACCTCCCAGTTGCCATGAGCGTAGCGGGAGATGCCCATGAGGATGGCCTTGGCATCGTCCCAGCAGAAGTTGAAAACCAAAAGCACCCGCGGGTGACGCCGCGCCGCGGGGTTCGGAGACTTGGTTGAAGCGACCGAATCGGCGGGACTGGGCGCGAGACCCAGCTCCGCCGGCGAGACGCGCGGGGCGGTGGAGCGACTGCGGGTTTTGTTTTTACGCACCGGGCCGAAGGATTCGTCGAATTTCATGGGGGCTAAGGGGGGCAGTGCTTTTGCGGTCGGCGAGATCCAGGCCGATCTGCCGCTCGACACGGGAGTCGAGGGAATAAAACAGCGCCAGTCCGACGACACCGAGGCTGATGGCGGCGGGAATCGTGCTCATCATATGGCGGATGCCGGCGAGGGAGGATCCGGACTGCGCTGCATTCGCGACGAAACCGACGGCATTGAGCAGGAAGCCGGCGAGGGCGCCGCCGACGGCCCAACCCATTTTCTGCGCGAACGTGGCGGCGGAGAACACGAGGCCGGTGGCGCGGCGGCCGTTCTTCCATTCGCCGTAGTCTGCGGTATCGGCATACATCGACCAGATGAGGGGAAACAAGGCGGCGTTCGGCACCGACTGCACGATGTTGCAGGCATACAGCAGCACGCGATCGGTCGGGCGCAGGAAGTAAAACACGGACATCGAGACCGTGCATGCGAGCGTCAGGATGATGAACGCGGATTTTTTCCCGCCGCACAGGCGCGTGAGCTGCGGCGTCAAAAGTGCGCCGAGGATCGAGAACACCGTGCCCGCGACGAGGAAGGGCGCGGCGGCTTCCTGGTCTCCGACGTAATACTTGAAGTAATACAGCGTGGCGCCATTGCGCACCGAGATATAGACGAGCGTCCCGAGGCCCATGAGGCAGAGCACAATCCAGGGGCGGTTGCGCAGGAGGTCCTGCAGATCGCGGCGAACGGAGGTGGGGGCGGTGAGCGGACGCACCCGCTCCTTCGTGGCCGCGAAGGTGAAGAAAAAGAGGCCGCCGGCGAGGAGCGCGAACACCGTCATCGCGAGCGGGTAGCCCACACGGTCGTTGCCCCGGCCGAGCGTCGCCACCAGGTAAAGGAGAGAACCTTGGACGATGATATTGCCGGCGAACGCACCGATGAAGCGAAACGACGCGAGGGTGGTGCGATCCTCCGAGTGCGGCGAAATCACGCCGAGCAAGGCGCCGTAGGGGACGTTGATCAGCGTATAAACCATCATCACCAGCGTGTAGGTGACGTAGGCGTAGACGAGTTTGCCGGCCGGCGAAAAATCGGGCGTGAGAAAGAGCACAATGCCGGAAACCATGAACGGCACGATGCCCCAAAGGATCCATGGCCGGAATTTGCCGAAACGCGTTTCTGTGCGATCGGCTATGACTCCCATCACCGGATCGATCGCGGCGTCCCAGAAGCGTGAAAGGAGAAACATTGTCCCGACCGCGGCCGGCGCGAGGCCGAAGGTGTCGGTGTAAAAGATCATCAGAAACATCGAGAACGTCTGCCAGTAGAGACAGGACGCGGTATCGCCGACGGCATAGCCAATCTTCTCACTCCAGGTGAGACGGGGTTCAGCTTGAATCGACATCATGAAAGCAGGCGAACGGGGACGCGGAAAGCGGGGACGGACGGGGGTGCGATCCACGGCGGCGGACTTTGCGAGCCGCGCGGAACCGGGTCAAGGTCCACCCCCGCTCGTCCGTCGGGCGCAAACTGAGATCGGTCGAATCTAAACTGAGATTTATGCGCGCAAACCGATCGGATTAAGAAAATGGATACCTCAGTGGCCATCGCAGCGTGCCACGGAAAAAACCCCGGCGACGTTCCACCCGGCCAAGGTCACTTGCATGTCCTCGATCGGCGGCGGCGCGGGCGTTTCGATGACGACCTCTCTTTCCTCCCCTGGGAAAATCGACACGCAGCCGTCGCTCGCGAAGGCCGGTAGAATGCGTTCTCCGGATCGCTTGCGCAGAGTGACGCTGAGCATCACTGCCACGGTGTCGCTCGGGTTGCGCAGGCGAACAGTAAAGAACGTCGCGCCGCCGCGGATTTGTGCGGTCACATTGCCCTCCATCGCAACGCAGGGTAGATGGTTGAGCGCACGATGATCGGCGGCGGTGCGAGCGAGCCAATACAGATTCTCGGAACGGCGAACGTTTCGCGAATCCGTGAGCGTCAGGCGGACGAAATAGATCGGTCGTGCGGCGGCGGCGGTCTCATCGAGACGAAAGGCGGTCGTGGTGACGTTCGCCGGGCTGTCGAACGAGGTTTGTTGCGCGGCGAGGAGTCGATTTTGCAGATCGAGCAGTTCGGCGCGTGCGGTGAGGCCAGGGACGGAGGCGAGCGTGGCGTTGGTGACGACGACCAGGCGATCGTCGAGGTTGAGCTGCACGTGGAGCGGTTCGCAGGCCTTCTGGGCGCCGAAGTAAGCGCCGTTGGTTTCGCCGTCCGAACTGTAGAGCTGCCAGGCGGTACTTGGCCAGGCCGGGTGGCTCATCCACAGCAGCCGACCGCTCGCGGGCGACCACAACCGGGCGTTCAGGCCTTCGAAAATTGCGCGGTGGCCGACGTAGTTCAGCATTTGTGCCTTGCGGCAAAAATCCTCGAGACCGGTGGCGGGACCGAACTGCTCGGCGAGAGCCGCCATGAAGGCGTGCACCTCGCCGTGGTCCTTCTGATGCCAGTCATGGTAGGCCCAGGTGTCGCTGATCGGCCATTGATCCGCTACCGGCATCATCGCGCGAATGGCGTCGGCGGTCGGAGCGCACGGCAGCCCGATCTCGGTGGTGAATCCCCGGCCGTATTCAGAGAAATATTTCACCGGTTCCACGTAGACCCACGGACCGCTTTCGAGCAGGTTGATGTGAGTGGAGCCGGGCTGATAGTGCCGGGTCCCGTCGAGGCTGCGAATCAGCCGGTCGAGTCCCTCGTTGAGCGCCGGAGGCGGCACGCCCTCGTTGCGGCCGCACCAGAGCACGAGGGAGGGGTGATGGCGAAAGCGGCGGATGACGTCGGCGGCGTTGTCGAGCCAGAGATCAAGATCGCCCGGCTGGAGATTTGCGTCCTGCGTCGTGGCCCAGAAATCGTTCCAGACCATCAGGCCATATTCGTCGCAGAGTTCGAAGAACGCCTCGCTGGTGCTCTGGCCGCACCAATTGCGGAGGAGGGTGAGGTGCGCGTCACGTTCGAGTCGGATGAACGGCTCGAGGCGCTCCCGGCTGCAGCGTTTCAGGGCCTCGTCGAGGCCCCAGTTCCCGCCTTTGGCGACGATGGGCACGCCGTTGATCTTGAGGACGAGAAACGGCGCGGCGCGTGACTCGGGTGCCGGCCGGAGCCCCGGCGAGGCCGCACCCGCCGCGGTGAGGCTGGGCACCCAGCCGGCCGGCGTTTGCCGCAGGCCTTCGTGGCGCACGTCGAGCACGGCGACGCCGCCCGCCGCAGCGGGGAGATAATCGAGACGCTGCAACTCACCGTGTGCGTCCAGCGCGGTGAGCTCGTAACTAAGCTCCCGGATGCCGAAGCGGAGCGATTTCACATCACTCACCGCTTCGGATGCATCGAATGCCCTAAGCATGAGCTGGTAGAGTTCCGGGTCTCCGTATCCATTGGGCCACCATAACCGCGGGTTGGCGACCCGAAGCGCGGCGAACTCCCCTGGAGTGAACCGCACCTCGACGGTGGTGCCGGACCCGAGCACGACCGTCTGACGGAAATGGACGTTTTCGAATTGCCCGGCGATTACGACCGTTTGGGGCTGACGGGTGCGATTCGTCGCGAGGACGGAGACGGTGACTTCGGCGAGGCGGCGATCGGGGTGTGGCAGCGCGCTGACGATGTGGACGTCTCTGAGCGTCACGGGTCCGTTCAGCCGAAGCTCCACGTCCTGCCAGATTCCGGTGCAGCGGTCGCGGATTCCGGGCAGCCAGTCCCAGCCCTCCGTGCAGAAGAACGTCGGGCCGTCGAAGCACATGGCGCCGCCGTTGGGCCCGGCTCCGGCGAGCAAAGATTCCTCGTGAGGAATTCCCGGGTGTGGCACCGGTGAAACGCGCACCAGGAGCGCGGCGCGTTCACCGGGTTGGAGAAGTTCCGCGAGGTCGAAAATCCCGCGGCGAAACGCGCCACGAATCGCACCGAGGCGGGTGCCGTTGAGCCAAACGTCCGCGGCGTAGTTAATGCCGTGAAAAATCAACGCCGGGGTGCGGGCATCGTCGGTGGTCGGAAGGGTGAACTCGACCCGATACCAGTAATCCTGCCGGTTCAGCGATTCGGGGATCGCGAGGTTGTTGAGCCCGTAAGTAGGTTCTGGATACACGCCCTGGTCGACGAGCGTCGTCAGGACAGTGCCGGGGACGGTCGCGTCGAACCAGGTCTCGTCGTCAAATCCAGGGGTCGATAATTCGTGGGCGGTCGCGGCCACGGCAGTCATTCCCTGGAGCTTCCATCCGCCGCGGAGCGTCCAGCCGCCGTCGCGCGTGGGAACCAGCTCGGCGCGTGACGGCCCGGTGCGACGCTGCGGAGCTTCGGGCGGGACGGTCGATCGGGGAAGCGTCGACGGGTCCTGGTGTGGATCGCCGGTGCGGCCGGGGCGTTGTTGGAGCGGCCACTGGGGCCATGCTGTCGACGGCGAGCGTTCGGGAAGATCGGTCGCCCGTGAAGAGGTGGCTCCGTGCATGGAAGACTTCCTCACTCGGCTGCCGGGCGAAACAGCACGGGCAAAAGTGCGTGCAGTTGATCGCGCCACACCGACCACTCGTGGCCGCCGGGGGAGGGATGAAACTCGGCGCGAACGCCGAGAGCATGCAGTTGGTCGACCAGGTCGAGGTGCCCGGCGTAGCGGGTGTCGTCGGCGCCACAACCGACCCACAGCAAACGGAGAGCGGCATTGACGCGGGGGGCGTCGCGCAGAGCGGGCGAGATTTCGGTGAGGTGCAGATCGCGATCCGCGAGCAGTCCGGAGCTGAACTGGGCAATCCACGCGAATGAATCGAGCTGTCGCAGTCCGATCACGAAGGCCTGGCCACCGCCCATCGACAAACCGGCGAGCGCGCGATGTTCGCGGTCTGCGAACACGCGGTAGCGGCGATCTACAAGCGGAACGACGTCCTCCATCAGTTCGCGCTCCAGCAAGCGCATGCCCTCGTCGCTGCTGGCGTGGGCCCACGTGCCGTCGGTCATGCCGTCGGTCATCACGATGATCATCGGCTCCGCAGCACCGGTCGCGAGAAGGTTGTCGAGGATAACGCCGGCGCGGCCATCGTGGAGCCAGTTGTGATCGTCGTCGCCCCCGCCATGGCGCAAATAGAGTACGGGAAACCGGCGCGACGGTTCGAGCTCATACGCCGCGGGGACGTGAATGTGCATCGTCTTGGAGCGATGCAGGGAGGAGGATTGGTAGCGTAGCACATGCGTCACGCCGTGCGCGACCTCCTGTACGGCGTCGAACCTCGGTGGCTTCGCCGGCACTTCGACGATGCTGCCGTAAACGACGGTGCCAGTTTTCACGTGAGGATTGAGGGGATCGACGACACTCAGACTGTCGATGCGGAACGTGTAGGTATGGAGCCCGGGGGCCACCGGCCCGAGGGTGCCGCTCCACCAGCCGTCGTCGGCGCGGGCGAGCGGCAGGTGCTCGACGTGCCATTCGCCGAGATCGACGACGACCGCGTGGGCGCCAGGGGCGTGGAGGACGAAAGTCACCCGGCCATCGGGGTGAACCACCGGCGAGCGCGGCCCCGGTTTCTCCTTGAATCCAAGGGTGCTGAAGGTGTTCTCGAGATCGCCAGCAGCGGCGGTGACGGCGACCAGCGGAAGGAGCGAAAAAAGGATGCGGGGCAGGCGAAGCGTCATGACGGCACGGGCGCGACGCACAGAGAGGCGCGCGCTGTAGTTGAATTCAGGATGCGCGGCCGCGGCGCTGTCGACTGCGGGGAATTGTGAAATCGTTATGCGCGGCCTGAGTTTTTCCCGGTGCGAAACCCGGGCCGGAGCGCCGTCGATCCCCGCGGCCCTTGCGGGGGCGGTGTGGAAATTCGCAGCTTATCGCGGACCCTTCTCATTCCCGCGCGAGCAATCCATCGCTACATTGGGCGCTTCCGTCGCGGACTCGGGTTCACGGCGTTACAACGTTGTCGGCCGCGGCCTGTGCGCGCGTCGCCAACCTTTTATCGCCGTCCCTGACGGTGGCCGGAAGATAACATTAACCAAACTATGAAGCCTACCCCTAACTGTCATTGTTCCCGGCATCGAGCGCTCCTGGCGTCGGTGCTCGTTGCATTCCTTGTCCCGCCGACCGTAGCCCAAGTGGCGCCGGCCTCCTCGACCGCGACTGCGGAGGAAAAGGAGGACGTGGTGCTGCTTTCCCCCTTCGAAGTTCGCTCCGATAGCGACGAAGGCTACATGGCCACGTCGTCGCTCGCCGGCAGCCGGCTCAACACGAGCCTCAAGGACATCTCGTCGGCGATCTCGGTAATCACGCCTCAATTCTTGCAGGACACCGGTGCGACGAAAGTTCAGGACCTGCTGGTCTTCACCACCAACACCGAAGTCGCCGGCATCGAGGGCAATTTCTTCGGCTCGTCCGCGACGGACGTCGCTTATGCGACCAACCAGGCCCTCCGGCCGCAGAATCAGACGCGGGTGCGCGGCCTCAACAACGCGGACCTCACGCGGGACTTCTGGGTGACGGAGATCCCGATGGATTCCTACAACATCAACAGCGTGGAAATCCAGCGCGGGCCGAACTCCATTCTGTATGGCTTGGGCAGCCCGGCGGGTATCATCAATTACACGCTGAAAACCGCGAATACGTCGAAGAACGCCTATTCGGTGGACGCGCGTGTCACCAGCTACGGTGGCGTTCGCGGCGCGGCGGACCTCAACCAGGTGATCGTGCCGGGCAAGCTGGCGATCCGGATCAACGGCCTCGACGAAAATCAGAAGTTTCGCCAGGAGGGCAAATACGAGGACAACCGCCGGCTGACGCTCTCGCCCCGCTGGACGCCGGAGCTGGCCGATTCGGTCTATACACAATTTACATTGAACTATGAGACCGGCCGGCGCCGCGCCAATCCGCCGACGCTCACGCCGCCGGTAGATTTCATCAGCAACTGGTATAAATACATGAACAAGTATTATGCGGCGGACGAGTTCGTCGCGGTGCCGGCGGAGCTGAGCAACTACTTCACCGGCTTCAACGGCGCGGGGAATGGCAACTGGTATGACGAACTGGGTCTCGTGTTCAGCGACCCGAATTCCTCGGCCGTCGGCGGCCCCGGCATCGCCAACGCGATCCGGCAGCGCGGCGGCAATCCGTTCGGCACCTTTCACGGCATCGCCAATTTCACGGAGAACTCAACGAATCCGACGCACGTGCTCGCGCAGAAGTCGACCTTCACGAACAATCCGGAGGCAACGGCGATCATCAACGCCATGGAGAAGGCGTCCGGTCGCACCTTCAGCGGCTTCACCGGCTGGCAGGGCGCCCAGATTCTCGACCCGAGCACCTTCGACTACTGGAATCAGGACGTCGCCGGCCCCAACAACACGATCTGGTCCGACTTCAAGGCGCTCAATTTCAGTGCCGTTCAAACCTACCTCGACGGCCGCGCCGGCGTGGAGTTCGTCTATGACAAGCAGGAGTTCAAGGACGGCTACAACCGTTACGTGAACGATCCGCTGCGGATCGGCATCGACATTAATCGCTTCGTGCGCGCGGAGCGCGACCTGCCCTACGATGCGACGGGCGCCTTGCACCCCGCGGCGGAGAACCCGAATTTCGGTCGGCCCTATCTCGCGACGGGCACTGCCGCCCGCAAGAATCAGGAGATGCGCGAGAACATGCGCGGCACGCTCTTCTACAAGCTGAATCTGGAAACGATGCTGGAGCGGAAAAACCTGCTGACGACGATTGTCGGCGAGCAGACCTTCACCGGCCTTGCGTCGCGCCAGCGCTACCATCACTACAATGCCGACTGGCAGCTCTACGGCATCGGCGAAGGTTTCGGCCCTTATTCAGGGCAGGACTTCATCGGCCTGCACTACCTTGGCAGCGCGGTGAATCCCGCCACGGCCGGCTCTGCCGCAGGCCTCGGCATCACCGGCTTGAATGCCGTGCAACAGCCGCCCGGCTCGATCACCGCGCAGGTGCTCGATGAGCGCACCCCGCGCAGCATCGGCCAGTTTGCCACGATCACGGCCGACACGTTTAACGCCTCGACCAACCTGAAAAAACTCTACACCGGCGGCAGCGATTACAAGACGCTCACGAACACACAGGCGTTCATCTGGCAGTCGCGCTTTCTGAACGACACCGTCGTCGGTCTGTTCGGCCTCCGCAAGGACATGTTCGACAAGCGGGTGAAGGGGCGCCTCCCGACCCAGGCGCCGGACGCACGTAACAACCCTGGCGCAGTCGAGGGTCGCGTCGATCCGACCAGCCCGCAGTGGAACTATGATCCGGCCAACGATCTCTCGACCGGCGGCACGACCCGCTCCTACGGCGTGATGCTGCACTCGCCGCAGTTCCTCAATCGCCGGCTGCCATGGGGCACAACGATCAGCCTCGGTTACAACGAAGCCTCCAACATGAATCCGTCCGACGTGGGCTTTGACGTTTTCCGCCAGCAGATCCCCGCGCAGTCGGGCGAGTCGAAGGATTACACGGTGTTGATCAACACGCTGAACAATCGGCTGAGTTTTCGAGCGACCTGGTACAAGACGAGTCAGCATTATGCATCGGGTCCCGGGCCGTCGATTGGTAGCATCGGCGAGTCGCTGAATCGCACCTTGAACGGTCTGATGGTGGAGGCCTCCTACACGGGCAACACGCGGATCAGCACGCTGCCGGAATCGATCGTCAACCGCTGGTTCTTTGGCGGCACGGGCGAGAGCGCGAATTTCGTGCCGGGCTCGTGGGAAAACGGCACGGCGGAGTCGAAGGCGGCAATGCTGAACGATCCGCTGCGGGTTCGCGCCGCCGCTGCTACGTGGGGTGATCCGACGACTCACTTGAATCCCAACGGCTCCGTCGTCAGCCAGCCGACGATCAGTCCCGAGGAAATCCTCTACCGCAAGGCCTGGTATGAAGCGCGCACCGACGCGCAATGGCAGCGGCCCTTCGGCGATCTCGGACAGCAGCTCTTCACGGCGCTGCAATTGCGCCGCGTGCCCAACGGGCCCGCGGGCAGCGGCTTCACCTGGGCCTACACCAGCGTGCCGGCGTTCAAGAACACCACGGATATCGAGACCAAGGGTGTCGAGCTGGAGCTGACGGCCAACATCACGAGCAACTGGCGTGTTTCGGCCAACGCGTCGCGCGCGGAGGCGGTCAACACAAACGTAATGGGCGAGAGCATGACGACCTATTACGAGGCGATGAAAGTCGTCGCGAAGGACGGCTTCACGTTTAACGATGTCAAAAGTGGCGGCACGAACTGGGAAAACGGTTCCGACTACTGGCACCGCACCGGCTTCGCGCAAATCGACGAGTGGGGCGACGAGGGCGCGAGCAACAACCACCAGATGTTTGGTGAGAAGTGGGTGGTGGCGAACGGCGGATTCGGTGTCGAGGAGGCCTATATCAATGCGAAGGCCGCTGAGGACCGCGCCATTCGCGAGCTGCGCAAATGGCGCTTCAACGTCGTCACCACTTATGACTTCAAGCACGGCGTGCTGAAGGGCCTCGGTGTCGGCGGCGCGGTGCGCTACCAGGGCAGGACCAACCTCGGCTTCTATCCCAAGTTCGATGCTAATGCGGGTGTATGGGTATCCGATCTGGACAAGGCGATCCCCGGCCCCTCCGAGGTGAACTATGACGCGTGGATCTATTATCGCTACAAGCTCAACAGCAAGGTCGACATGTCGGTGCAGCTCAATCTGCGGAATCTTTTCGCGGGCAAGGAGCTGATTCCGATCAGCTCGAACCCGGATGGCACGGTCGGCCAGTATCGGCTTGGCGCCACCACGAGTTGGGAGTTGAGCACGCGCTTCGACTTCTAGTCACTCGCGCCCGAGAGGCGCTTGAACACAACGCGGGGCACTTCGAAAGAGGTGCCCTTTTTTCTTTGGTCGATGGTCTCCGTTTGGCTTCGAGAGATCTTACCCGCTCCAATCAAGTCCTGTCATACTGGAATCTGGATTCGCGGAGGACCGGCACGGAGGAAGCAGGAAGTTACAAGGTCGGGAGAGTGTTTCATGCGAAGGAACATCGAGAGCGACGAACCGGATTCAGGCCGTGGAAACGGTTCGGTTGTGGAGAAAGCTACCTTTTGAAAGGAGCAGGCAAACGTCCCATCGGGCTGGATCGCCTCGCGATCGCTAAACACCCCGCCGCGGTCGTCGGACCACCTTCCAAAGCATGAATGCGGATGAGGAAGCGAGCCCTGCGGGGCGCATTTCGCTCAGGGCCTTCCGGGTGGGCGCGCGCTTTCCGGGGGCCGACGATATTGTTCGTCAGGGTGTGAGATCGACAGCTTAGCGGCGCTCGCCTTCGGGATTGCGCAGCGTCGCGGGACCGCCCCCCGAACCAGCTTGCGGGGATCGCGTCATCTTCCGGCACGCGAAGTTCGCGGCGAAGCCGGGCCAGCTCGTTCTCCAACTCGGCGCGCACGGCGCGATAGGATGGTTCCTCGGCCACGTTCTTCATTTCGTGCGGATCGGCCTGCCGGTCGAATAATTCGCAGTCCTGGACGTCGGTCCCGAAGAAGCGAACCAACTTGTAGCGATCGGTGGCCACGCCGTAATGCGGGCGCACGGCGTGAAACGCGGGGTATTCGAAATACTGGTAGTAGAAACTCGTCCGCCACTCCGCGGGGGTCTCGCCGCGAAGCAGGGATTGCAGGCACCGGCCCTGCATCGCCGCGGGAACGGAAACCCCGGCGGCGGCGAGCAGCGTCCGCGCGACGTCGAGCGTGGAGACGATGCGATTGCTGACGGAGCCGGCGGGGACGACTCCGGGCCAGCGCACCAGGAATGGGGTGCGCAGCGACTCCTCGAAGATCCAGCGCTTGTCGAACCAACCGTGCTCGCCGAGGAAGAAGCCGTGATCGGAGGCGTAGATCACGATCGTATTCTCGCTTAAGCCCGCCTCGTCGAGATAGGCGAGGAGGCGGCCGACGCTTTCGCCGACGGCGCAAACGCAGCCGAGATAGTCGTGGAGATAGCGTTGATATTTCCAGCGCACGAGCGCATCGAAGCGCATGCCCTCGCGCGCGAGGCGATCGATCTGCGGAGTCTCGATCAAGTGGCGCGAATCGCCATAGGCGCTGATCGCCTGGTAGGCATGATCGTCGGAAAAAATGAAGACGATGTTCGGTGCGCGTGGCGTGGCGGCGTGCCTCCGCCGGCGGCGATCAGTGCGAGGAGGAGACAACGGAGGCGTTTCATGGAAGCGAGGAAGGGGTGTCGGAGGTGGAGCGGGGAGGCAGGCCGATGCGGTGGCTTCGCACCTGGGGCTGGACGCGTCGACCGCCGACGCGCATCACGATTTTTTCGGTGGTCTCGAGCGGCATATGGCAATCGATGCACCCGGAGGCGAGCGCGGGGCCGCGTCGCGAGAGTTCTCCGCACGCCTCCGCTTGGTGGCAGGCGAGGCAGTTCGCGGAGAAGGTCTCGGCGGCGCGGCGCGTTTGATGAACGTCATGACACGTCGAACAGGTCAGCGTCGTGCTCGCTTGATAACAACGACTGAGCAGGAGCGACTGCACCTGGCTCCCATGTGGGTCAGGCGGCGCGTCGGGGGAGGCAGATGCGACGACAAGATGCCGGCTTAATGCGTCGCCGGCGACGAACGATAGCGGTGGCGATTTCCGCGTGCCGACGCCGGCGTGGCACAGCGCGCAAAGGTCCATCTGGCGCTCCCGGTTCAGCTTCGCGGGGTTGACGATCGCAGGATCCGACGGCACGGGACTGCGGCTCGCCGCGGCGGCGCGAAAACGTGCGACGTGTTCGCTGGCGGGACCGTGGCACTTCTGGCAGGCGATGCCGGCAATCACGCTGTCGCGGGCGAAGCGGTTGCGCGGTGGGGCGAGCGATGTGAAGGAGGTCGCGTGACATTCCAGGCAGCGATCGGAGACGCCGCGATCGAAGTTGGCGGTGCCATCGGGATAGCCGGGACTGTTCATCCATTCGCCGGTTTCCGTCCACGTGGAGACCGGCAGCTCGAAAAGGTGATCGTCGTTCCAATACAGGTAGGTCTGGCCCTTGCGGCCGGAGCCGACGACCAGATCGATTCGCTCGGTGCGCCGAAGGGTGGTTGTCGGTGTGGCGACGAGCGCGGTTTCGAAGAAGTCGCCATCCCGAGCCTCCATGACAAATGAAACGTCCGGGTTGGCCGTCGCGAACGTGTTCGCCCCGGCTTCGAAATGACCTTTGATCGAGGCGGGAGAGGGCAGGCTCGAGGTCAATGCGTGCGCAGAGGCGCGGTGGCCGCGGGCGTGATCCGCGTGGCATTCCGCACACGAGGTCTCGTCCGCCATCACGGTGCGGCCGGCGGCGAGTGTTGAACCCCGCTCGTCGCGGCCGCAGCCCGCGAGCAATGCAAAGACAAGCCCCAATGTCGCGCCGCGCGCCCGGATCATGGCGAAGGAATGAGGGTGGTCCAAAGCAAGCCCGCAGCTTAGCCTCCCGGCGGTGTGGACGATGAGGAGAACCGCGCGGAAAAAATTGAGATATTGCGCGGCCATCGCGCGCTTTGCCTCGTGGCTCGGCGCGGCTGTGCCGGTGCGTCGTGCGGCGCACGGGTGCCGGCCTTGACTTCCGCGGTGGGCGGGGATGTTTCCGGCGCCATGCCAGGGATTCAATCAAGACGACGCTGGGGATGTGCGCTGCTCGCGAGTGCGGCCGCGGCGTGGACGCTCGCCGGTGCGGATTTTACTGAACGGCCGTTTGCACCGCCGTCGGGACCTCGTGGCGAGACGCTCTTCACCGCGCTCCCGCCGGCCGAGACAGGTATCGTGGCCGAAAATCGCTACGCCGACCCCGAAATGTGGGCGCAGCGGTATCAGGAATTCAATGGCGGGGCGATCGGCACCGGCGTGGCGATCGGCGATTACGACGGTGACGGCCGGCCGGATGTCTTTGTCGTGAGCAAGGTCGAGACCTGCCGGCTGTTTCGGAATCTCGGAGGGATGCGTTTCCAGGACGTGACCGAGCTGGCCGGCGTGGGCGACACGTCCGGCACGTGGAAGCACGGGGCGACGTTCGCCGACATCGACAACGACGGGCGGCTCGATCTTTACGTGTGTCGCTCGGGCGCGCCGAATCTGCTGTTCATGAATCGAGGCGACGGCACGTTTCAGGAGGAAGCGGCCGTGCGGGGACTGGCCGGGGTGCCGGGCTCGGCCATGGCGGCGTTTGCGGACTACGATCGCGACGGCTGGCTCGACCTCTATTTGTTGACCAACGTCGCCGATGCGGTCGCACATCCCGACGGCGAACCCGATCGGATGTATCGCAACAACGGCGACGGCACCTTTGCCGACGTGACCGCCCGCGCCGGTATCCGCGGCGCCGCCAAGGGCCACTCGGCGACCTGGTGGGATTACGACGAGGACGGCTGGCCCGACTTGTATGTGGCCAATGATTTTGCGCCGCGCGACGCCCTGTATCACAATAATGGCGACGGAACATTTTCAGACCGGCTCGATGCAGTGCTGCCGCATTGCCCGTTCTCGTCGATGGGCGCCGACCTGGGTGACGTGAACAACGACGGCCACATCGACCTGCTCGTGGCGGACATGGCCGCCACGAGCTTGGAGAAAGACCGCCGCGGCATGGCCGACTCACGGGCGCGCGCGCGGGATCCGGCGAGAGGCGAAATTCCGCAGTATCAGCGGAACGCGCTGTTTCTCGCCACGGGCACGGGAACCTGCCTCGAGGCCGCGGCCCTCGCGGGGCTAGCGGCGACGGACTGGACCTGGTCAGTGCGGTTCGAGGACCTGGACAACGATGGCTGGCTCGACCTGCACGTGACGACCGGCATGAACCGCGAGCAGCACAATTCGGATCTCCTTGCGCGTATGATGGCGGCGGAGCATCCGCTCGCGCGGGTCCAGGCGCTGCGCCACAGCCCGGTCTTCGCCGAGCGCAACCTGGCGTTTCGCAACGTCGGCGATCTCGCGTTCGAACCGGTCGGCGAGGCCTGGGGGCTCGACCAGGCGGGCGTGAGCTTCGGTGCGGCGTTTGGCGATCTCGACGGCGACGGCGATCTCGATCTCATCTACGTGAACTATCGGACCGGCCCGACGGTGCTCCGCAACGACAGCGATTCCGGACATCGGCTGATCGTTGACTTGCGCGGAAAGGCGTCGAACCGCTTCGGCGTCGGCGCGGTCGTCGAACTGGAGACTGCGAGCGGCGTGCAGGTGCGACCGCTGGTGCTGGCGCGCGGTTACGCATCGAGTTCCGATCCCTCCGTGCACTTCGGACTTGGCGACGCCACCGAGGTGGCGCGGCTTGTCATTCGGTGGCCCAGCGGGCGGGAGCAAACGCTGGCGCACCTCCCCGCGGACCGCCGTATCACCGTGGTCGAACCCGAAAGCGGCGACGCCGCGCCGCCCCGGCCGACGGATGCCGGGGCGGCCTTTCGCGAGGTGACGGACGCCCTTGGCCTGGCCGTCCGAAGCGAGGAGGAGCCATCCGATGCCTCGCTCCCGCAGCCACTGCAGCCGTTTCGCTTGCATCGTCGCGGACCGGCGCTGGCGGCGGGTGATCTGGCGGGGGACGAGCGGCCGGAAATCGTGATTGGCGGCACCACGCGGACCCCGCTCCGAATCGCCGAACGCGCCGCTGACGGCTCCTTTCGTATCCGGGAAGTCGCGACACACCATGGTGGAGCGGTTGCTGATGGACCGGTGCTGGTCTTTGACGCGAACGGGGACGGGGCCGACGATCTGCTGGTCGCTCGCGGCGGAGCGAACTGGCCTGACCGCTCGCCGTTGTATCGCGCGATCCTGCTGCTGAACGATGGCAGGGGTGGCTTTGGCGAGGCGCCGGCCGATATGCTGCCGCCGTTGGCGATTAGCGCTGGCGCGGCCGTTGCGGCAGATTTCGACCATGATGGCCGACTCGATCTTTTTGTTGGCGGCCGGGTGGCTCCCGGACGTTACCCGCAAGCGCCGAGGAGCGCGCTATTGCTCAGCCGCGATGGTCGGTTCGAGGAGGTGACTCGGCAGATCGCGGCGGGTCTCGAGAGCGTGGGGATGGTGACTGCGGCGCTCGCCACCGATGTCGACGATGACGGCTGGGTGGATCTGCTGTTGACCGCCGAGTGGGGGACGGTGCGCTGGTGGCGAAACGAGGAGGGCGTGCACTGGCGCGATCGCTCCGCGGAGGGTGGTTTCGCGGCGGCGGGCCATGGCTGGTGGACGTCGCTCGGAGCAGGCGACTTCAACGGCGACGGAAAGCTCGACTACGTCGCCGGCAATGCCGGTCTCAACACGCCCTATCGCGCGGATGCTTCCCATCCGGCGTTGTTGTTTGCCGGCGATTTCCGGGGTGGTGGCGAGTCGCAGCTGATCGAGGCCGTGCCGGAAGCCGGCCGGGTTTACCCGCGGCTGACGCGCCGTCAGCTCGGCGTCGCGATCCCGGCGCTGCTGCGGAAGTTTCCGCACAACGATGCGTTTGCCCGCGCTTCGATGGAGGAGGTGTTCTCGGCCGAGAAGCTGGCGGGCGCGGAACGTTTTTACGCGAGCCAACTGCGCACCGGCATCTTCCTGAGCGGCGCGGACGGCCCGCACGTGTTCTCGCCGTTGCCGCGACTGGCGCAAATCGCGCCCGCGCAGGGCATGGTCGCGGCAGACTTCGATGCCGATGGTGCGCTCGACCTTTATGTGGCACAGAATTCCTCTGCGCCGGTGCCGTCGATCGGACGTTTCGCGGGAGGACTGGGCCAGCTTTGGCGGGGCGACGGGAGCGGCGGTTTCATCGCGGTATCACTGGCGGCTAGCGGACTCGTCGTGCCGGGCGACGCCGAGGCGGCCGTCGTCGCAGACTGGAATGACGACGGCTTTGCCGATCTCCTGGTGAGCCGCAACGACGACACGCCGGTGGCGTTTCAGCAGGTGCCGTCGCCGGGAAACGTGGCCGTCGAGATCAGTTTACGCGGCGCGGCGGGAAACCGCCATGCGATCGGCGCGCGCGTGTGGGTCGAGTTTGAAGACGGTGCGACTCGTGTCTTCGAAATGAGCGCTGGATCTAGTTATTACAGCCAGGGGGCGCCGGTGATTCGATTGGCTCACGCGGGCGACCGGCCGCCTCGTCGGATGCGCGTGCGATGGCCGGACGGCCAGGTCACCGAGCACGCGTTCGTCACTGGAAACGCGACGCAGGTGCTCGCGCACCCTTAGCGCAGCGCCTCGCGAAACTCGGGCGGCAGGAGCGCAAGCGAGCCGCGCCGAAGCGCTTCGTCGGCGATCTCGAGACGATAGTGGCGGCCGAGAGCGAAAAAGCGGTAGAGCGAGCGTGGACTGAGCGCCTGCACATCGGCAGGTCGTGCGCGTTCGAAGCAGAGTGTGATTTGGGCGCGGGCCAGGTCGAGCCGGCCGCCCTGGGCCAAAATGGCGGCAAGCGCGATGCGGCGCTCCCACGGGAGATAACGATCCGCGCCGGCATTCAACGCTGCAATCACCGCGGAAACCGCTGCGGCGAACTCCGATTCGCTCTCTCGCGCCCGCTCGATTTCGGCCAGCGAAACCAGCGCGCCGAGGTCGGTGGGATGGCGGCGGAGGAATGGCCGCAGCGCGGAAGCGTGGCCGGTCAGGCCTGTCTCGAGAAAATAGGTTGCCATGTGACTGAGCAGGACAGGCTCGCGCTGCTCCTCGACGATTTCGAAAACGATCGCGCTGTCGGTTTCGAAACCATCGAGTTTCGGCGTGACCCCTGCAACCGGCCGCACCCATAGCGGGAGAATCCACTCGCGCAGCTGTTCGATGAAGACGGTCTTTCGCTCCACGCCGTCCGGCAGGCGGGCGTCGGCGCTGGCAGTGACACTCTCGCGTGCGGCTTGGTCAAAACTGCGGTCGTGGGCCGGCATGACGAGATGCGTCACGCCGCGGCGGCGTAACAAGGCCTGTGCTTCCTGTTGGGTGGCTGCGGCGGCGATGCGCAAGCCGCCGGAGAAACCTTCACGATTGTCGGTATCGAACGTCGCGAGCCCGCGCGCGCCGCCGTAGAAGGAAAGCGACGTCGTGAGGGCGGGAGGCGCGAAGACGACTGCGTCCGGATCGCGTTGCGCGAGCCAGTGCGCGAGATCGCGTTCGGTAAGCGCCTGCATCTCACCGGGCGTGAACTCCTCGGCATGAAACAGCGCGCGCGGCGGCAACAGTTGCAGCACGCCGAGCGCGGCGACGAACCCGATTGCGACCGCCCAGGGCCACCGGCGGTTTGGCGTCGCCGAGTCCGGCCTGGCCGTTGCGACGGCGAGCGCCACCACCGCGACGGAATCAAACGTGTTCCACTCGCGCAGGAAAAGGATCGCCAGCGCCACGGCGACCGCGGCTGGTCCGAACGCCAGCGCCAGCGCGTGGCAGCGCGCCGGCGAGGAGCCGCGCCGCAGCAGCGGGAGCCCCATGGCAAATAGCAGGATCGCGGGTAACAGCGTCGTGAATACACGCAACGAGAAACCCTCGACCGCCAGCCAGCGGTTGAGCGAACTCGCGGTGAGGCCGTCGTTGATGCGCGTGAGGCGTGAGGCCGCGAGATCCGCGACAAGGCCCGACTGGTGTGGTGCGAGCGCCGCCGCGACGAGTCCGGCGAGCGCGAGCAGCGCCGCGCCGCCGCAGATGGCTTCGCGCCGCCGGGGCCACCGCGAGCCGCGCTGGATCCAGCCGTCGACCTGCTGGATCAACTCGCCGACTGCGATCCACGCCAGGGCGTGGAGCGGATGATTGCCGGGATGCCGAGACGCGAGATCATCGGGATAATATTCAAACGCATACGCGAACAGGCTGACGGCGCCGCCGGCGATTCCCCACAACCGCCACGGCAGGACGGGGATGGCAACGGCATTCGTGAGTCCGGCCTTGCGGACGAGTGCGGCGCCTGCGACCGCTCCCACGGCGAGCCCGGCCAGCATCGGCAGCTGGACATTGAGATTCAGCCAAAGCCCGAGCCCACCGCCAACCCCTGCGGCGACAACAAGCAGCGGCGTCCGCCGCCTCTGTCCGTTGGCCCGCAGATTCCACACGGCGGCCGCCAGCGGGAGCACGCTCCACAGCGCGCACGCGGCGGTGAGGCCTTGCGGATCGGGCGCGCCGGGCAGCCACGAAGTGGCGAGTGGATAAAGTGTCAATAGGACGACGGCGACGAGCGCGGCGGCGAGCGGACCGAACTGGCGTCGCACGAACCACGTGGTGGCAAGGGTCCAGAGAAGTTGGAGCAGCGGATCGGCGTAGAGAGCGACACGCTCGACCGCGAGACCAGGTGACACGCCGGTGAAGTTCGCATGCAGGACTGCCAGCAGACCGAGCCAGCCGCGGTAGAGCGCGGGTAGGTGCGTGTCGCGACCGAACGGCGCGTTGTCGTAGTCGACGTGACGCAGCCGCCACGCGCCGCGATCAAGCATGGTCTGCGTCTGCGCAATCCATTGCTGGCTCTGCCCGAGCCGGTCGGGAATGACGAGCGCGCGTTGCCCGCTTCGGTATCCGGTAGCCGAAGTGCGCTCAAGCGCCGGGGCGTCGACGGACCATTCGGGCAGGCTCGTAAGATGTCCGATGCGCTGTAGTCGCACGGAGTGGATCCAGGCGACGAGGACCAGGACGGCGAGCGGGGCGAGCAGCCAGCTGCGAAGGATGGGACGCATGCGGAGGCGTGATGTTGGGGCGGACGCCGTGAGTAGCAGGTGCGGCAACGGCGTGGCGTTCGAGTCCATTCGCATTATCTCAATCTTTTCGATGCGGTTCTCAGTCTCGCCCGGCTTGCGAGTCGAATGCGGTTCGAAACGCTGGCGTGGTGGCGATCCGGCTTTGCGCGAACTTACCCCCAGCTCTCGTCCGCCGCGTGTGCTTAGCAGCAGCGTTCGCGTTGGGGGGCGCCGCATCGGCCCACGCGGCGAGCGACGGACTGCGCGATGAACCGCTGGGGGCGAGGAGCGGACCGCGGGGCGAGCTGATGTTTACCGCGTTGTCGGCGGAGCAGACCGGCGTGGTCACCGAGAACCGGTATGCCGATCCGCGCATATGGACCGAGCGTTATCATGAGTTTCCCGTCGGCGCGATCGGCACGGGCGTGACGATCGGCGACTACGACGGAGATGGGCGGCCCGATGTCTTCGTGGTGAGCAAGACGGAGAGCTGCCGGTTGTTTCGGAATCTTGGCGGGTGGCGGTTCGAGGACGTCACGGAGCGCGCCGGTGTCGGCGACGATGGACGGGATGCGATCGAATGGAAGCAGGGCGCCGCCTTTGCCGACGTAAACAACGACGGCTGGCTCGATTTGTATGTCTGTCGCTTCGACGCTCCGAACCGCCTCTACGTCAACCAGGGCGACGGCACGTTTCGCGAGGAGGCGGCGGCCCGCGGGCTGGCCGTGCGGGACGGCTCCGGCATGGCGGCGTTTGCCGATTACGATCGCGACGGTTGGCTCGACGTCTATCTCCAGACGAACGTCCTGTCAGCGAGCGCCGGGGCGCGCGGCCGTCGCGATTATCTCTTCCACAACAACGGGGATGGTATGTTCACCGACGTCACGGCAGCGGCCGGGGTCGCGGGCGAAACGCAGGGACATTCGGCCACGTGGTGGGACTACGACGCCGACGGCTGGCCGGATCTTTACGTGGCCAACGATTTCTCCACGCCGGATCGTTTGTATCGAAACAATCGCGACGGCAGCTTCACCGATACCATCGATGCAGTCGTGCCGATCATGCCGCACCACGCGATGGGGGCGGATCTCGGCGATTTTGACCGCGATGGGCTGATCGATTTTTTCGTCGCGGACATGGCGCGCACCTCGCATGTCCGCGAGCAGGAGACGATTGCCGACACGCGGGCGAGTCTCCGGCCGGCGCCTTTGCCGCCGGGGGCCGCGCCGCAGACGATGCGCAACACGCTTTATCTGAACACGGGCACCGGTCGCTGCCTCGAAGTGGCACAGCTGGCCGGACTAGCGGCGACGGACTGGACGTGGTCTGTGCGCGCGGAGGATCTCGACAACGACGGCCGGATGGACCTGCACGTGACGAACGGCATGGTGCGGGACTACGACAACGTCGACCTCAGGACGCGAACGATGGCGCAGGAGAGCTCGGTTGCCCGGGTGGCCACGATCCGCAACAGCCCGGTCGCGGCAGACACCAACCTCGCGTTTCGCAATCGCGGCGACCTCGTGTTTGAGGAGGTCGGCGCGCGTTGGGGGCTCGACCAGAAGGGCGTCAGCTTCGGCGCGGCTTTCGGCGATCTCGACGGCGACGGCGACCTCGACCTGGTGCAGGCGAATTATCAGGCGGGCGTCACGGTCTTGCGCAACGACAGCGACGCCGGGCATCGGGCGATCGTGGCGCTGCGCGGTGTCCGTTCGAACCGCTTCGGCGTCGGCGCGGTGGTGCGGCTGGAGACGGCGGCGGGGGGACAGGTGCGGACGCTCACGCTGGCGCGCGGGTATCTGTCCACGAGCGAGCCGGTGCTGCATTTTGGCCTCGGCGAAGAAGACCGGATCGAGCGGCTGACGATCGAGTGGCCGAGCGGCGCGGTGCAGACCTTCGAGCACCTGTCGGGCGATCGCCGTTTTGTCGTCACGGAGCCCTCGGCACCTGTCGCGCCGGCTCGCTCGCCGGCCGAGCCGGCGGCGCAGTTCGAGGAGTTCGCCACGGTTGCGGGCCTCGCGGTGAAAGCAGCGGAGCGGCCGTCCGACGACGCGGACCGCAGCCTCTTCGTGCCGCAGCGATTCGATCGCCGCGGGCCGGCGCTCGCGATTGGCGATCTCGACGGCGACGGTATTGACGACGTGGTGATTGGCGGGAGTTCGCTCGAGCCGGCGCGATGGCTGCGGGGAACGTCGACCGGCCGTTGGGTGGCTGCCGCCGCGCTGCCGGGTGCGGACGATGGTGCGCGCGCAGACGGACCGCTGCTGGTGTTCGATGCGGATGGCGACGGTCGCAACGACGTGCTCACCACCGCGAGTGGCGATGCGTTCTTCGCTGGATCGCCGGCATATCGCCCGCGACTGCTGATCAACGGTGGCGCCGCCGAGCGCTGGAGCGAATCGGTCGGTGCGCTGCCGCCGCTTTCGATCAGCGCGGGAGCGCTGGCGGCGGCGGATTTCGACCGTGACGGCCGGCTCGACATCTTCGTCGGCGCGAGGTTGATGCCCGGGCTGTATCCGGAACCGCCGAACAGCGTGCTACTCGCGAATCGTGGTGGGCATTTCGTAGACGTTACCGACGAACTTGCGCCAGGGCTCCGCGTCGCCGGGATGGTGACGGCGGCACTGTGGAGCGACGTGGATGTCGACGGCTGGCCGGATCTTTTGATCGCGCTGGAGTGGGGCGGCGTGCGCTGCTGGCGGAACTGCGAAGGAAAGGGCTTTGCCGACGTATCGAGCAAGTGGGGTTTTGCGTCCGCGGGCACGGGATGGTGGACGGCGCTGGCGTCGGCGGATTTCAACAACGATGGGCGGCCGGACTACGTCGCCGGCAACGCCGGTCTGAACACGCCTTATCGCGCGAGTTTCCTGCACCCGGCGTTGCTCTACCGTGGACTCTTCGGCGGACGGGAGGAACCGCTCGTGCTTGAGGGACGTTATGATGGCGATCGCATCGTGCCGTGGCAAACACGGCGGCAGCTCGGAGCGATGCTGCCAGAGGTGCGGCGGCGATTTCCGTCGAATGCGAAGTATGCACGGGCGACGCTCGGCGAAATCGTCGGCGAGCGGGCGCTCGCGGGCGCCGAGCGGCGCGCGGCGACGGAGTTGCGCAGCGGAGTTTTCCTGAGCGCGGCGGATGGGACGTATCGTTTCGAGCCGCTTCCGCGGCTCGCGCAAGTTGCGCCGTTGCAAGGGCTGGTGACGGGAGATTTCGACGCGGACGGCAACTCGGACATCTATGCGCTGCAGAATTCCTTTGCGCCGCAGCCTCACGTGGGGCGTTGGGCCGGCGGATTGAGCCAATTGCTGCGCGGCAACGGCCGCGGAGGGTTCACTCCGGTGCCGCCGCGCGAAAGCGGGCTGGTCGTGCCGGGCGATGCGAAAGCGCTTGCGGTGATCGATCTCGACCGCGACGGATGGCCGGATTTTCTCGCGACGCGTAACGACGAACCGGCGCTCGTGTTTCGCCATCGCGGCAGCGGGGGCCGGCAGATGTTGAGCATCGTGCTGCACGGAGCGGCAGGCAACGAAAGGGCCATCGGAGCGCGTGTCACGCTGACGGGCGCCGATGAAACGCGACAGGTCGCTGAGACGTTCGCGGGTTCCGGCTATTTTTCGCAGGGAGCGCCGATCCTCTATTTCGGCTTCGCGGCAGAGCGTCCGCCGCGAAGGGTCACGGTGCGCTGGCCGTCGGGCGCGGTGACGGAGCATGCGGTGCCGCCGGGAGCGACGCGACTCGAACTGAGCCCCTGAGGCGGCGTGCAGGAACTCAGTCCGGCGATGCGATTGTTCATTTCCGGGGTGGAGAAGCGCTGCTAAAATCCCGCGGTCGCCCGGCGGCTGAATCGCTGGCCCAACCCTTTCCCCCCTCGTGCCCTTGATTGTTTCCTTTCTCTCCGTCCTTCGTTGTCATGGTTCCCGATTCCTCGTGATGGCAGCTTTGTCGGCGGGGCTGGCGCGGTCGGGTGCGCAGCCGGCGGAGACTAATGACGACCAACGCGTGCTCGTATTTTCGAAAACGGCGGGCTGGGTGCACGACTCGATTCCGGCGGGGATCGACGCGATCCGCGAATTGGGGGCGGCGCACGCGTTTACCGTCGACAGCACGAAGGACGCGACGGTTTTCCGGGACGAAACGCTGCGCGATTACGATGCGGTGATTTTCCTGAGCACGACGGGAAACGTGCTGAACGCAGAGCAGAAGGCGGCGTTCGAGCGCTATATCCAGGCGGGCGGTGGCTTCGTGGGGATTCACGCCGCATCGACAACCGAGAAGGAGTGGGCGTGGTTTGGACGCCTGGTCGGAGCGCGGTTCGCGAGCCACCCCATCAATCCGGGGGTGCGGTCGGCGACGATCAACGTGACCGACCGGCGGCACGAATCCACCGCGCACCTGCCGGAAAAATGGGAGCGCCAGGACGAGTGGTATAATTTTCGCGCGGTTCAGCCGGAACTCCGGGTGCTGGCGCGGCTCGATGAGAACAGTTATCTCGGAGGCACGCACGGTCCGGATCATCCGATTGCCTGGTGTCATGCGCTCGACGGCGGACGGGCGTTCTACACGGCGGGCGGCCATACGGCGGAGAGTTTTGCGGAGCCGCTGTTTCGCGAGCATCTGCTTGGCGGCATCCGCTATGCCATCGGCGAGGGCCGGCGCGATTATCGTCGGGCCCGTGCGGTGGCGCAGCCGGACGAAACACGTTTCGAGAAGACGGTCGTCGTCGACAAGCTGAGTCAGCCGATGGAACTCGTCGCAGCGGAGGACGGGCGAATCTTTTTCACGGAACTCGCCACCGGCCGTCTGATGATGCACGACCCCGGCAACGGTCGCACCTCGCTGGTGCACACGTTCGACATCTATAGTCGCGGTGGAGCAGGGCTGATCGGACTCGCGCTCGACCCGAACTTCGGCCGCAACGGCTGGATCTACGTTTACTACACGCCGGCGCGCAACGACGACGGCACCGATCGGATCAACTTCGACTTGGCGCGGTGGACCCTGACGCCGGAGGGCATCGATCCGGCTTCGGAGAAAGTGCTCCTGCAGGTGCGCGTGTCGCGAGCCGGCGGATCGCACTACGGCGGTTCGCTGGCGTGGGACCGGGCGGGAAACCTTTTCCTCGCGACCGGCGACAACACGCCACCGCATCCGGCGAGCGGCTTTGCCCCGCTCGACGAGCGTCCCGGCCAGGTCGGTAATGACGCCCAGCGGTCGGCGGGCAACACGAACGATCTCGGTGGAAAAATCCTGCGCATCCACCCCGAGCCGGACGGCACGTATTCGATTCCTGAAGGCAATCTGTTTCCAGTCGGACAGGAGAAGACGCGGCCCGAAATCTACGCCATGGGCTGCCGCAATCCGGCTCGGATCGCGGTGAACCCGCGGTCGGGTGTCCTTTATTGGGCAGACATCGGACCGGATGCCGGCGAGGACGACCTACGCGGTCCAAAAGGTTACGATGAGTTCAACCAGGCGAGGCGGGCCGGGAATTTCGGCTGGCCGTATGTCGTCGCGAACAACCGGCCATATGTGCCGTGGGATACGGCGGCAAAACGCGCCACGGGGCCCGCATTCGATCCGCTGGCCTTGGAGAACCATTCACCCAACAACACCGGGCTCGTCCGACTCCCACCAGCTCAGCCGCCGTTCATCTGGTATCCCTACGCGCCCTCGAAGGAGTTTCCCGAACTCGGAGTCGGCGCCCGCTGCGCGATGATGGGCGCGTTCTACACGTACGATGCGTCCAAGGTGGCGCCGGGCGGTTTGCCGGAGTTCTACGACGGACGGCTCTTCGTTTTCGACTGGATGCGAAACTGGATCGCGACGCTGGCCTTCGGCCCGGAGGAACAGCTCCAGGAAATTGCGCCGTTCCTGACGGGCAAGGGGGATTTTCGGCGACCGATCGACCTCACGTTCGGGCCGGATGGCGTGTTGTGGGTTCTTGAATACGGATCGGTCTACGGGGCCGACAACGACGACGCCCGGCTGGCCAAAATCGAATACCGGCGCGGCGTGCGGCCGCCGTCGGCGATCGCGGGCATTGTGGATCGCGACGCGCTCGCGGCGGCGCAGGCGCGCAATGCCCGCGTTTTCCTCACGTCCGAGCAGCGCTGGCCCGCGCTGCAGCGCACGATCGCCGGCGCGCCGCCGCTTACCGTGACGTTCGATTCAGGCGAGTCGCGCGATCGCGACGGCGACGGTGGGTTGAAACGCACGTGGGAGTTCGGCGACGGCGCGCAGTCGGGCGAGCTCGCGCCGAGCCATGTGTTCGCGGAGCCGGGACGGTATCGCGTGGTGTTGCGGGTCCGCAATGCGGCGGGCATGGCCGCGGAGGACGAAGTGCTGGTCGAGGTCGGCAACGAGCCGCCGCGCGTCGCCTTCACGGCGCCGATGAACCAGACCTTCCTATGGCCGGGCGATCCGCTCGAGTATGCGGTCACGGTGACGGATCGGGAGGACGGCGCCGAACTCGCGCCCACGGCGGTGACGCTGGAGGTGCGCCGGGCCGCCGGCTCGCGGGTGTCGGGTGGATTATCGGAGGATAGTCCATTGATGACGCTCGACTGCCGCGCGTGCCATACGTCCCGCGGAAAATCGGTGGGTCCCTCGTATGCTGACATCGCGAAACGCTACCGCGGCACGCCCGACATCGTCACGCGGCTCGCGGAAAAGGTGATCGCCGGTGGCGCCGGTAACTGGGGGGAGATCCCGATGGCGGCGCACCCGCAGCTCTCGATCGCCGAGGCGGAGGACTTGGTGCGTGCGATCTTTGCACTTTCGGACACCCCGGAAATTCGCACGCTGCCGGCGCGGGGCCGGCTGACATTTTCGGGTGGGTATTCCGAGGATCCTCGCGTGCGGCACGTGCTGCGGGCCACCTACGAGGACCACGGCGGCGGGGGCATGCCTTCGTTGACCGGCGAGGCCGTGCTGGATCTCCGGCATCCGACAATTCCGGGCGCATGGGCCGATGCGCATGTGGGCTATGAGCGGTTTCGCGATTCGTTGTGGGGCGGTGACAGCCCGTCGCATTTGATGTTCGAGGGCATCGATCTCACAGGTGTGGTTTCGCTTGATTGCGAATATGCGGCGCAAGACAAAGACGGCGTGCTCGAACTCCGGCTCGATTCCTATGCTGGACCACGGGTCGCAACAGCGGACATACGGCCGACGGGAAGTTGGGATGAGACCGCCACGGCGACGCTCTCGTGGCGGGAAGCCCTGGCCGGTAGGCACGATGTCTATGTGATCGTCCGGCGCCGCGACCCGCCCTACGACAAAGTCGCCGTGGTGCGGTCGGTTACCTTCAACTCCCGCGTGCATTCCGGCCGACTAGAAAGTATTAACGAAGTTCCGAATGTGGAGAAAGATTGCCGCGAGGTAACAGACGCGAGGTAAGAACGAGCGAGCTTGGGTTGACGACGCGACGGACGACCAACTCCTGCGCGAGGAGATCGCGGCGTTGCGCGCGCAGATCGCGTGGCTGAAACAGCAGATGGCAAGTGCCGTCAGAATCGCCGAGCGGACTACCGGCTAGTAACGATAGTTCCCCCTACCGCCCACGGGCTGATCCAACCTCACCATCCCGCCTTTTCTCGAATCGTGTGCGGCCGAAAAGTACGACGAGGGCGGCACGTGAATGCACTCGCGGATTTCCCATGCCCGGCCCGCTGTGCCGCCTTAATCCTCCCAACTCACGCAGGTTTAAACGCGTTTGGATTGTTCACGGAGTCTGTGGCAGGAGCCGATATTGAGCACGAGCGCGCGGGCAGTTTCCGGCGTAGTGACGTTTAGGATACCGAAGACTACGTTCTGGGCCTTGAGTGTGCCCACGGGAAAGTGGACCACCCAACGTCGCGCCTGCACTCAGTTGAAGAACCCATTGAGGTTTTCGAGATAGATGTTCCAGGTTTTCGGCGCGAGCCTGCGGCACAACCGCTCCAGAAACGTCGCTAACATTTAAAAATGCTGGTGGTTGACCTCGAAGATCTACTATTCCGAAGCGGATCATCTATTCTTTCGGGACCTCGGTGCTCGACGTGGTGCCTAAGGACGATCCGGTCGGGGCCACTCCATGAAGGTCGACCATCGGAGCTGGTCGAAGTGCGTTGGCGAGGTGTACGTTAAGGTGAACGATTACAGGAGAAGAGTTGCTGCACAAATCTGCTTTCAGAGGTGAATGCTGCCCTTGAGTGTGCGCGAACGAGGGTTTGAGTCCCTTCCTGAGCACCAAACTCTCCGGCGAAGCCCTGGTTGGGCCGCAGGTGAACGGGGGGCAGCGGCCCCAAGCGGGCGCCGGCTTGTTTCAGGATCGCTTTTACCACCTCACCGTTCGCGTTTCGAACAAACGTAGCCTCAGCTCCCGCTCCGGGCACCCAAAAGGTGCGGTCGGTGCGCGGAAAAATTTCGGTTTTCGGCCGCCCGGAGATTTCCATGTAAACATGCCGCTCGCGCCGGCTGACGACGAGAAACAGGCCACCACCCATGTCGTAGCGGCCGGTGACGACCTCCAGGACGTATCCGGAATTACCATATAGATACTTTGTGCCGGGCGGGAAATCCGCGGCGTCGTTTCGAAAAGATTCAATCAACGCATCGAGCGTGATGCCTGTCGTCACGTTGCTCGCGAACCCCGGCTTCGCGGTGTAGTTGTGAATGCCGGATGTGTGGCTCAGCAAATGATAGAGCGTGATGGCATCGCCTCCCGGCCAGTCGGGAAAATATCGGCTCAGGCGATCCGCCACGTGGAGTTTCTCCTGTTCCTGGAGTTTCAATATTGCGGCGGCCGTGAACTCCTTGCTGATCGATCCAACTCTGAACCGCGTGTCCGGCAAAATGGGTTCATGGCGCTCGAGACTGGCAGCGCCATATCCTTTTTCGAACAGCACTTTCCCGTCGCGCGCGACCAGCACCATCGCGCCGGGGGTGGTTTCGGTGAGCTTGTCGAACAGGGGATCAATCTGCGACGCAAGTGTGGCGTCTCCCGCGTATGCGAGCATGAGCGACGTGCAGGCGCACAGGCTTATCGCCACGGACAGCATCTGCAGTGACCGGACGAAGACGGTAGTCAGCGGGAAAGTGGCTGAACCGAAGCACATGCGCATGGCCGAGAGCTGACCCAGTGGCTTTGTGCGGGCAACCGTGGAATGGCCATCCGGCGGGAGGCCCTCAGCGACAAAGTGCGCGCCGCCGGCCGCTCCCCTCTGAGCGTCCGACGGAGTAATGGTGACCAGGTGATCGTCACAGGCCCGCCAGGCCTCAGCGAAATTTTCCGAGGAGAACATCGCCTATTACAGCAGGCCCGCCGACGTGGATGTATGCGGCACAAAAGCTCGGCCCGGCGATGTCTGAGTGAGCCGTTGTGCCTGTTCCCGGCCGAGATCACGGATTCACTACGAGAAGGTCATTCACGCTCCGCTTTCCGGTCGCGAGCAGTCCGACGATCGGCCGAGCCGAAAGCACATTGCCATGCGAATCCCCTCCGGCCGTCGATCGCAGTGTCGTCAAACCTTCGACCTGCACCGGCAAGTTATTGGTCTGAAGCAGATCGCCGCCCGTAATGCGCGCATCCTGGACCGATCCGACTACAATCATGGCGGTCGCGGAGCCGGAACCGCGGATGTTGCCGATGAAGAGGGGGCCGTCAATGACCACGCCGGGTGCATACACCCCCGTGATGCCACGGGACGCCGAGTAGAAGGCATTCGACGTTCTGATCCCGCCGAAGTGACCGTCCGCGCTAGAAATCGCAATGAACGCGATATCCGCTTTGCCATCGTAACGAGTCTGGCTGCGTCCCTCGAATAGCGAACTGCCATTGCGGGCTGGATCGTTGTCAGGACCCGGCGATTGGAGGATGTCGAACGCCCCGGTGGGATCGACCGCGGTTGCGCGCCCAACGGTGAACACGGACACGTGAGTCTGTCCGGTCGCACCGGTGATCACAATTCCGGCATGACCTTTCATGTACTTGATCGGTTGAGTGTAGTTCACCGGCGTCGCCGGAGCGGAAGCGTTCGCAAGGACGAGCGAGAGTGTGCCGGGGCCGCTGAACTCGACCTGCACGATGTCGTCGTTGTCGTCGATAAAGGAGGTGCGGGTGACGCGTCCAGGTGAGGCGGTGATGGCCTCGGCCACTCCGGTGAGCAGCACCTGGTCAAAGCGCCTCCCATTTGGGTGAAGGATGTCAGTACCGAGCACCGTCCCAGAACCGGCGACCTTGTCCGTCGTCGACACGCCGACGATCGAAGGTCCTGAGTCGATCGTGCCGGCGGCGTTCGTGGCAACCGCCGTGTAAATACCCGCATTTGAGGGCTGAATGTCCGGCAACGAGAGTTGCGGTCGGGTGCCTTGGACAAGCGCGGCGCCGTTGTGGTGCCATTGGATCGACGGGGCGGGAGTTCCGAGGACGCTCACGCTCAGATCGGCGCGGGAGCCGATCACGTTTGTCTCGGATGCCGTTACCTCTGCGATCACTGGAGCCAGGCGGGGCGGTGTTGCCGGCGCGCCCACGCGCACGGTACGGTTGCCGGAGTCGGTGAAATAGACCGTGCCGGACTGCGTGACCGCGATGCCGGTCGGAAGGTTGAGCCGCGCGGCAACACCCAGCGCATCGACCGAGCCGCTGCTGCCGCTCTCACCCGCTCCGAGGCCATTGAAACCCGCGTATCCGGCCAAGGTGGTCACCACGCCGGAGGGCTGGATTAACCGCAACAGGCTGTTGCCGCGGTCGGCCACGTACAAGTTGCCGTAGTCGTCGACCGCGACGCCAGCGGGCGTATTGAAGCGCGCCCGTCCGCCACCCCCGTCGGCTGAACCCCAGGCGGTCGTCGGGCTGCCATCGCCCCCCCACAGTCCGACTTTCCCGGCAATTGTGGACACGATTCCATCTGGGGTGATTTTGCGGATCGCGTTGTTCATCGTATCCGCGACGAACACGTTCCCGTGTGCGTCGACGGCCACGCCACTGGGCCAGTTAAAGCGCGCGGCCGAGCCCACGCCATCGGCGCTCCCATGGGTCCTCGCCAATCCGGCCAAGGTGGTGACCTTCCCCTCGGGCGAGATTCTGCGGATGGTGTGGTTGCCCTGATCGGCGACATACACGAATCCGGCCCGGTCCACGGCGATGCCGGTCGGCCCGTAGAACTCCGCTTCGGCGCCCACGCCATCTGCGGACCCGCCGGGGTTCAGGCCCCCGATCTCCTCATTGGCGCTGCCCGGCTCGGCAAGAGCGAATGCCTTTCCTGCGAGAGTCGAGACCCAGCCGTCACGATCGATAATGCGGATCAGATTGTTCATGGTGTCGGCCACGTACACGTGCCCGCCGCGGTCCACGGCGACGCCGGCGGGCCAATAGAACCGCGCCATCTGCCGGGGCCCGTCGAAAGCGGCGACGGAGCCATCCGCAACCCCGGCGAACGTGCTGACCACGCCTGCGGGCGTGATCTGGCGAATCGTGTTGCTCTGCTGGTCGGCGACGTAAGCGTTTCCGGCGGCATCCAACGCGAGACCTCTGGGGTGTTGAAACTGGGCATCGGCGCCGGCTCCGTCCGCCGTCCCCATGCTGGCTTTTCCGGCAAATGTCGTGACCACTCCGGCGGCCGTGACTTTGCGAATCGTGGCGTTGCCTGTATCCGCGACGAAGATGTCGCCGCTGGGCGCGACGACGAGATTCGTGGGATGATTGAACAATGCGTTCGGGCCGGTACCGTCGACGCTGCCGGACATTGAATATCCCCTCGAGAGAACGGCGCCGGCGACGTAGCTTACGGTCCCGTCGGCCGCGATGACGCGAATGCGATCAGCACCGCTATCCGCGACGTACACTCGACCCTGTCCGTCGGCGGCGACGCCCGCCGCATACCAAAACCGTGCGTTTGCTCCCTGGCCGTTCGCCAGGCCAGCGCTGCCGGCGAGTCCCGCGAGCGTCGTCACGATGCCGGACGGGGTAATCTTGCGGATGGTGCAGTTCGACCGGTCGGCCACGTAGAGCGTTCCGTCAGCTTCCGCCGACACCGAAGACGGGGAGTCGAATCGTGCGGCCGCGCCAACCCCGTCCATCGAACCGCGCTGGCCGGCCTGACCGGCAATCACCGCGACGGTGCCGTCTGGCGCGATCCGGCTGACGGTGCAGCTCTGGTTGTCGACGACGTAGAGATTTCCCGCGCGATCCAGCGCCAGACTGTCTGTACTGCGGAACGCTCCCGTCAGCCCGGGCAGGGTGCTCACCTGGCCGTCAGGCGCGATTTTACGGACTGTGTTCCAGTCCGCTATATATACATTGAAGTCGGGGTCGACGACGATTCCGCGAACAAAGCCGAGCCGCGCCTTCTGGCGGTCCGCGTCAATATAGTCAGGCTGTCCAGGAGTTCCGGCGATCGTGGTGACCGCGCCGTCCGGAGTGATCTTGCGAACGACATGGTTTGCCGAATCGGCAACGTAGATGTTTCCAAGGCGGTCAGCCGCGATTCCGAGAGGCTCGCGGAAGCGAGCCAGAGTTCCGGCGCCGTCGGCGAACCCCGGAGAAACGCCGGCGAGCGTCGTGATCGCAAGCGCTGTCGGAGTCTTGTGGGCCGGATCCGGCGCAATCGTAACTCGAGCCGCCTCGGTGGTGACTTCACCCGCATAGTTGCGGACCTTGGCCGTGTAGCTGCCGGAGTCCGCCTGCGCCGCGCGTTCGACGGTGAACGTCGCCGCGTTCGCATCGGGCACAGCGACGCCGTCCTGATACCACTGGATGAGGCAGTCTTCGGCGGACACTCCGATGGAGAGCGTGAACGGACTTCCCGCGACCACCGAGACGGGGGCAGGTTGTTTTGTGATCACGGGGAGGGCGGCGCTGCCGAGCTGTGAGGCAAGCGCGGTCACATCCGGCCGGCCCAGTCCGGTACAGAGATCGAATCCTGCCGAGGCGGTGAACAGTCCGTTGCTGCCCGACGTGATGTCGACGAACGCTCCGGATTGGGCGAGGGGATACAGACGCCGGCCCGCCAGTCCGAGGGGGAGTCGTCCGGCGTTTCTGAGCGATTGATTGATCAAGGCGCAGAACCCCGCCCAAACCGGTGCCGAAAGACTGGTTCCGCCGAGGCTCAGGGCCGTGCCGTTGAAGATGACGAAGGTGGATTCGGCCTGCGTCACTCCGTCTCCTTGCCGGGTGCCGGTTGCGGCTGCCACGGCCGCGACATCAGGCACATAGCGCATGGGTTCCGGCATCGTCGGCACGCCCGCGACGCTGCCTACCGTTTGCCAGCTCGGGCGCGCAAACACCCGGCTCACGCCGCCTCCGGAAAGCGGCCAGCCCGTTTCGCTGGCCAGCATGCCATCCTGATTCAAACGGACAACCGTGCCTCCGACGGCGAGCACGCTGGGATCGCTGGCCGGGTAACTGACGTTTGCCTGGTTCCCGGGGTGGTAGGCGTTCGTTCCATCGGTGCTCGGATTTGATCCGCCATCTCCTGAGGCCACGACTACCGTGATCCCGCGGGATGCGAGCAGGAGGTAAAGCTGCGAGCTGGCCTGCAGCGTCGCGTCGCCCCACAACGTCTCAGGGTTACCGAAGCTCAGGGACACTTGCCGGATCGATTCGTCCTCAAGCTGATCGTTCAGGATCCGAACGCACGCGGCATAAATATCAGCGGACGCAAGGGAAGGCGGCGTATACAGGCGAAGGGCGGCTCCGGGGGCCACGGCGCCGGCCCACGCGACGTCGAGGGTAGCCTCCACGGCATTGGCGTTGTTCGGACTCTTGTCCGCGGGGCCGCCGTTCACGGGAACAACGGTGTACGCTGCCTGATTGCGCTTCGTCCCGCAGATTGCCCAGAACTGCGAGAGGTCGGTGATCTGCGGCACGGCATCAACGATGATGGCGATCGTTTCGCGTGCGCCATCGACGTTGGTGGGGACATTGTAGGCAGCGGCGATGTCGTCCGGGGCAATGAACCCTGGGTTGTTCGGGACCGCGTGGAACAGAGACAGCAGCGGCGCTTGGGAGCGGACGGACAGCGTCTTTGCCCGGAGATGGGGCTGCAGCCCATCGACGCTGAGAATCTCCGCAAGGGGAAGTCCCTCCGCCGTGGGCAACGAAGGCGTGCTTAGGCTCGAAGTGAACTCGCCTTCGGCGGTGGCGAGCCGGACCAAGGGCGCTTTGAAAGCGCGGGCGACGCGAACAGCCGGAGCGTTGGCGATGATCACCGTGCGATAGGAGTCCACCGAGGCTGGAGCGATTCCTTCGCGCTCGAGCCAGTTCCGGACCGACTGGTAATCTGCCGTAAGGGGGAGGTATTTGGCCTCCAGTTCAGCATGGGAAAGGATTTCACCGGCGGCCACGCGCGCTCGAAGTTCCGGGACATTTCGCAGGCGGAGAGAAACGGCTATCCGCATCTCGGCGGCGCTCTCGGCCTGCGTCAGCGTCTCGCGGAAGACCGATGCCGACCAACGTGTCGGCTCGGCCGTGCCGCTGGCGATGGATTGGCGGCTTTCGGGCGGAGGGGTGCTGGCCGAGGCCAGTCGTACGGCCATGGCCACAACACCGAAACTTCGAGCAATAGTCTGCAATAAGGCTAAACCCGGCGACCGTACTGGACTGGAACGCATAAGCTGGAGATGAGTTGCAAAAGGGAGATGCATTATGCCGTAAAATGGCGATTACAATCTCGGCACCCCTTGCCGGAGGTAGCGCGTTCTTTGCAATATGGGTAACCTTGCTGCGGCGGGGCGGCGGCACCAATCGAGAAGGGGCAAGCATGGGATAGTGCAGGGCCGCGATGCCGAATGCGCTGGGCGAAATGCGGCAAAAGACGCCATCAGCAGCGGGTGCTGTCGCCACTTTGCCGATACGTGCCGGGATGTGGCATAACCCAAGAATTTGCTTCTGTCGGCGGGCGGAAACGCGCTCAGATTACCGCGCTGCGAGCCGACGATTCGTGCCATCACGTCGTGATCGCGGCGCCACGATGCCGTCGAACTCACCACCGCCTTTAGCCGCCGGGAATACAGCGCCGGGCTTGAAACCTCGGCGCGACGCGCCGCTGGTCTGGTTTTTCAGGGCAATCGCCTGAGAGCGGCGAAGGGCGTCATGCTGCGCGCTGTTCTCGTCGGACTTCTGGTCGCGAGCGGTTCGTTCGCCCGGGCCTGGGTGTCGCCGCGGTATTCCGGTCTGCCGGTGTCGCAGGTGTTCACCGAACGCGAGATTCCCGGCAGCCCGCAGACCCGCAGCGTGCTCGCGCATCCGAACGGACTCATCTACATCGCGAACACGTCGGGGATCGTCGAATACGACGGCGCGTCCTGGCGGCGGATCGCCGGCACGGACGGCCTGATCGTGCACCAGGTCGCGGCCGATTCCGCGGGACGTATCTGGTATTCGGCGACAGGTGAGTTCGGTCTGCTGGCGCCCGATGCGCACGGCATGTTGCAAGCGCAGCCACTGCAGGAGCGACTGCCGGTGGAGGACCGTCGGGTGGGGCATGTCCTGCGGATGCTGGTGCACGAGGATCGGGCTTATTTCGTCACGCAAGGGAAGAAAGGTTTCATCGCGCGCGCGGATCGCCACGGCGAGGTGCGGCAGATCGCCCCGCCGAACGGCGAACGTCCGGTGCAGTTGTTCGTTCGCGCCGGCGTCGTGCACGTGATCACGGCGGTCGCGGCCTATCGTATCGAGGGCGACGAGTGCGTGCCCGCGCCTGAGGCGGCGTTGTTGGCGAGCCTGGAGGTGCAGTCGGTGTGGGCGCGCGACCGCACGTCGGAGTGGGTGGTGAGCGCCGCAGGGCTGCGCCGCTGGCATGGCGGCGAGGCGCCGCTGGTTTCCGACGAGGTGGCGAAGCTGCTGGGCAACGATCGCGTGAGCTGCGGTTGTCCACTGGGCGATGGCACGTTCGCACTCGGCACCGAAGGCCATGGTGTGTTGATCGTCGACGCGGAATCCGGACGGGTGCTGGCGCGCTACGATGACGACGGTGGTTTGGGCGCCGTGAGCAGCAACATCGTGGCGATGACGTCGGACGCGCAGGGCGGTCTGTGGCTCGCGCGGTTTGCCGGCGTCACGCGGATCCAGATCCGCTCGCCCGTCGCCCTGCATCACGGTCGGGACGGCGGTGTCCGCGGCCGCGTGCAAGGGATGGGTTTTCATCGGGGGCGTCTGCATGTGGCGACCACTCACGGCGTGTTCGTGCGCGATCCGGTGGCGGGCCGCTTCGTGCCGATGGCGGACGTGCCGGGAGATTCCTGGGTGCTGTTGCCGGTCCACGACGGGTTGATCGTCGGCGGACTCGATTTGCGGCTGATCCGGGATGACGGCTCGGTGGAAATCATCGAGCCGCAGCGGCTGCTGTTCCGGTCGGCCGTGCGCTTGCGGCGCGATCCGGACCGCCTCGTCGCTTGCACCGGGCCGGGCCTCGTGCGCATCTACCGGCGGGAGGCGGGAACGTGGCGTTTCGAGGCCGAACTGCCGAAGGTCCGCGCCTCGCTGTATCCATTGATCGAGGACGACGAAGGATGGTTGTGGGCGACGCGCAACCGGCTCGAAGTGGTCCGGCTCGACTGGCGCCAGGGCGTGCGGGTCGACGCCGAACTCGAGTCCGTCGGGCCGGCGCGCGGACTGCCGGTGTCGACCGACGGCCGGGAGCGGATCTGGATCTTCTTGCTCGACGGTCGCGTGGAGGCGACGAATTCGAACGGATTGTGGCGGCACGATCCGGCGAGCGACCGGTTCGAGGCGGAAACGCGGATCGCGGGACTTGATCTCCGACGCTGGGCGCGGGCGTTTCCGTTGCGCGACGGTTCGCTCTGGATGGCGAATTCCACGCCGGACAATTCGCCCGCGATCGCGCGTCGGACCGGACCACAGACCTGGAAAATCGAGCCGTTGCCGTATTCCGGCATCGAGGCGATCCGGCCGCTGGAAGTGTGCGACGATCCCGACGCGCGCACGATCTGGCTGGGTTATCTGGGGCTCGCATCGTTCGATCGCGAGTGGTCCGGCGCGGCGCCGGTTTCGCCGGAAGTGCGCGTGCGCCGGGTGATCGGGCCGCAGCAAAAGGTGCTATGGGACGGCGCGGGCACGCCGTTTGCGACACCGCTGGAGCCGGAGCTGAACTCGCTGCGTTTCGAATTCGCTGCGTTGGTGTTGCAGCCCGATGCCTTCGCGTCGGTAAAAACCGAATACCGTTCGCGGCTGGTCGGTTTCAGCCGGGATTGGTCCACGTGGGATGCAGCCGCGCATCAGGAGTATCTCAAGCTACCGCCGGGAGCCTACACATTTGAAGTGCAGGCCCGCACGGCGGGTGGGCGCATCGGGACGGTGGCGCAGTTCGGGTTCCGGCTGCTGCCGCCGTGGTGGCGGACCTGGTGGTGTGTGTCGCTGGCTGTGCTGGCGGCGATCGGCGCGATCGCGGCGGTGACGCGCTGGTTGGCGCAGCGGGCATTGCGGCGGCGGCTGGTGTGGCTGGAGACGGAGTCGGCGGTGGAGCGGGAGCGGCTGCGATTGGCGCGGGATCTGCACGACGAGGTGGGCTCGGGCCTCGGTCGCGTGATCCTGTTCGCCGGGGAGGCGGATCGGTTGAAGGACGATTCCGTGCGACTGTCGGCGGCGCTCGGCCGCCTGCGGACGACGGCGCAGGAACTCGTGCAGCACGCGCGCGAGATTGTCTGGGCGGTGACGCCGCAGAACGACCGCGTCGCGAGCCTGATCGAGCGGCTGGGCGACCATGCGGAGGAGGTGCTGCGCGCGGCGGGCGTCGCGTGCCAGCTCGATCTCGACCCGGACCCGCCGCCGCTGGCGCTCAGTTCGGAGGCACGGCACAGCCTGTTTCTGGCGGTGAAGGAGGCGTTGCATAACAGCTTGAAATATTCGCGGGCGACGGAGGTTCGTCTCGAGGTGCGTGTGACCGACGGCTGGCTCACGATCGGGTTGACGGACAACGGCTGCGGTTTTGCGCCCGGCGAGCGTCGCGGTTCGGGTCACGGCTTGAGGAACATCGCCGCGCGCGCGGAGGCGCTGGGTGGCCGAGCGGAGGTGGAGAGCGCGGCCGGAAAGGGAACGAAGGTCACCTTGCGCGTGCCGGTTTCGGGGAACGGGTTGAGCAAGGATAGGGCGGGCCCCAAACCGGGCACGGAGGGCTAGGGTCACAACTTTCGCCGTGAGTTTCGCGCGTATCGTGATTTTTTCGCCGGCGTGACGACGGTCGCCTTGATTGAAGATGACGCCGGTTATCGCGCCGGTCTCGAACGTATGCTCGCGGCCAGCGGCCGGTTTCGGCTCAGCGGCGCATTTGGCAGCGCCGAGGAGGCGCTCGCGGGCATTCCGCGCGAGCCGCCGACGGTGGTTCTCTGCGACATCAATCTTCCCGGCCAGCCGGGCCCGGTGGCGGTGCGGCGGTTGCGCTTGTTGTATCCGGAAACGCGATGCGTGATGCTGACGATTTTCGAGGATGCCGAAAACCTCTTCGCCGCGTTGCAGGCGGGGGCGTCCGGCTACCTGCTGAAGAGCGCGTCGCCGGCGGAGATCCTCGTGGGGCTCGACGAACTGCTCGCCGGTGGCGCGCCGATGTCGCGGCCGATTGCGCGACGCGTGCTGGCTTCGTTTGCCCAACCGGTCGAAGCCGCGCCGCCGGTGGGTGACCGCGCGACGGCGGACGTCACCCCTCGCGAACGCGAGATCCTCGATCACCTCGCGCGCGGTCTGGCCTACAAGGAGATCGCGGGAAAACTCGGGATCAGTCCGGCGACCGTGAAAAATCACCTCGCGCGCATTTATGAGAAACTGGAAGTGCGTTCGCGCACGGAAGCGGCGGTGAAGTGGTTGGGGCGGCGTTGATTCGGTTTCAATCGGTGAGGGATACCCGCCGCGGAGCGGCGCGGTGCGACGTCTTTGGAGATGGGGCCGAACGGCCTATAGGAATTTGTTGGGGAGCTCTGGCATTCTAGGGGTTTCACACCAGTTCGAGATCCAGCTTCCGTCCCATGAGTCTACATTTCACGTGCGCCGCGGCATTGCGCGCGGCTGTTGCGGTTCTATTGCGTTCGCCGTTCCGGTTCCCGGCCCGCCTCGCGCAAGTCGGCGTTTCCACGGCGCTCGCCGTAACGCTGTTCTGTCATGAGGTGCAGGCGGCGCAGCCCCCGGCGCCGACAGTGACGGGAGTTTCACCCGCGAGCGGACCGACGGACGGCGGCACGATGGTGACGCTCACCGGAACGGACTTTACGACCGCGCACGCGGTGTTTTTTGGCGCGAGCGCCGCCGGGGGGTGGGTCGTCAACAGCAACACGCAGATCACGGCCTATTCGCCGGCGGGCTCGGCGGGAGTGGTAAATATCACGGTCACCACGCCGAGTGGGACGAGCGCGACGAGTGCGGCGAACCAGTTCACCTACGTGCCTGCGGCCGATCTCGCGATGACGTTGACCGACGCCCCGGATCCGGTGCAGGCCGGCGACAATCTCACCTACACGCTCACGATCACGAACAACGGGCCCGACGCCGCCGTTGAGCCGGCATTTTCGGATGTGCTCCCCACGGCGCTGACCTTCGTGTCGCTCACCAGTCCCGAAGGATGGAACGCCACGACGCCGGCGGTCGGAGCGAATGGCACGATCAACGCCTCGGCTGCGACGCTAGCGTCCGGCGCGAGCGCTGTCTTCACGCTGGTCGTCGCAGTCGACACGACGACGAGCGACGACACCACGCTGACCAACACTGCCACGGGGAGCGCGACCACCGGAGATCCAACGCTGGCGAACAACAGCGCCACCGCGACCACCTCCGTGACCGCGAACGCGGACCTCGCGGTGACGGTCACCGCGGCGTCGAGCGGAAGCGTGCCCGCCGGCGAGGTTGCCACCTACAACATCACCGTCACGAACAACGGACCGCAGCGGGCGTCGACCGTCGTGGTTTATGCCAAGCTCTCCGGGCGCGTGACCTTCGCATCGGCGGCGCCCGATGCAGACGCCACCGACGCCGGCTGGACGCTTTTCAACTCACCCGGCGTCGGCACCCAGGACAATATTTTCTTCGTTGGCCCGGAGCTGGCTAGCGGTGCCTCAGCGACGGTGGTTCTGGACGGCACGATTGATCCGACCGCAGCCCAAGGGGCCGGCGCCGGGGTGTGGGTGGTCACGACCTCGTCGGTGCCCGATCCCGATTCGAGCGACAACGAATTCACGCTCAACCTGCTCGTGGGACCGGCGCTGGACGCCGCGACGGCGACGGTACTCACGAACGTCGGCGCCGGCACACGGGTGTCGGGAAATCTTTATCCGGCGGGGCATGTCGACGCGTATTCGTTTTTTGCGCACGCCGGCGATCGCGTCTACGCGGCCACCGCCACCACCTCGAGCTCCGACGCCACGAACGCCAGCCGCGACACGGTCCTGCACCTCGCGCGCAGCGATGGACTCGTGCTTGAGCTCGACGATGACGACGGCGGCCTGAGTTCCACCTCGTCGAGCATCGCCGGCCTGCGCATCCCGGCGGACGGCACATATTACGTGACGGTGGAATGCCGGCGTCCGGAGGCGGTCGTGTTTCCTTACGATTTGTATGTTCGCGTCCAATCCGGATCGCCGGAAACCGAAACGGACGATAGCGGAACGGGCCAGGCGTTGTCTACGGCAGGGTGGGTCGCCGGCGCGACGAGCGACGGCACCGAAGTGGACCGTTATGCGATAACTCTCGCGGCGGGCCAGACGCTCTTCGCAAGTCTCGATCTCGATCCCGAACGTGACGACACGGGCTGGAATGCGAAGCTGACGCTCAGGCCTATCGGTGGCGATCTAACGCAGTCGTTCGAGATGAACGGCAGCGACAACGTCAGCAACACGCCGCCCAGCTCGGAAGCGATGATGTTCACCGTGAAGGACGCCGGTGAGTATGCACTGGAAATCAGCTCCGCCGACGGATCGTTCGGCAATTATCACCTGAGCGCGACCGTGCTGGCTGCGCCGGTCGAGACCACGCACACCTTCACCGCGCTGAACTCGGACACGGGCGAAATCCCGGATGGCGGTGAACTCACGTCCACGCTGACGATCCCGACGAGTCTGCCGATCGGCCGCTTGAAGGTCGCGCTCCAGATCACCCACGACAATCTTTCCGCGCTCGATCTCCACCTGACTTCGCCGAGCGGCAACAAGGTGGGACTGCTCCGCGACGTCGGCGGCAACGGCAATGTCCTCGATGTGATTCTCGACGACACCGCCGCGTATGCGCTGGGTTTCGATCAAATCGATCCGGATACGCCGCTGCTGACTACCCGGGGCGCGGTGTTCAAGTCAGGCCGCAATTACCGGCTCGGCTGGTTTGCGGGTCAGGACGCGCAGGGCGTGTGGACGCTGACGATTCGCGATCGCAACGCCGATTCGGTCACGGGCGTGTTGGAGGGGTGGAGCTTGATCGTCGTCGATCAGGATCCCGCCCTCACCGGCGTGCGCACGGTTCATCTGAATGCGGATTTCGAAGCGAACGACGGCGGGTTCACGTCCAGCGGCACCGCCGACACCTGGGCCCACGGCGCTCCCGCGGCCGCACCGATCGCGTCCGCGCACAGCGGCACGAAGGCGTGGAAAACCAATCTCGCCGGCGACTACGCGACGGGTAGCAGCCAGGATCTCGTTTCCCCGGAGGTCGATCTCACCGAAGTATCCCTCGGCAATTCGATCGAGCTGTCGTGGGCGATGAGTTATCAACTCGCCGACGCGAGCACGGTGAACGCCTACATCGCCGTCGAGGAAGTTGGTGGCGACGGTCGCCGCCAGGAGGTCTGGCGGTGGCTCGGACCCACGATGCATGACGACGGGGTCGGCGCCGGTGCGCTCACGATCGCGGAGGCCGCGGGCTGGGGCATGCATCGCGTCCTCATCAGCGATTTCGCAGGGAAGACGATCCGCTTGCGCGTCCATCTCGAGAGTGACGATGCCGAGGCGCTCGCCGGCCTGGCGATCGACGATGTGTCGGTGAGCTCGTATCGCGCGCGGTCGACGGACGCCACGTTGTCGAACCTCGTGCTGAGCACCGGCACGCTGTCGCCGACATTTGCCAGCGGGACGACGAGTTACACGGCGAGCGTCGGGAATGCGGTGTCGAGCATCAGGGTCACTCCGACGGCATCCGACGCGCACGCCACCCTCCAGGTGAATGGCGCGACGGTCATTTCGGGCAATCCGAGCAATTCGCTCGCGCTCAACGTTGGCTCCAACTCGTTGTCGGTGGACGTGACGGCGGAAGATGGCACGACGACGCGCACCTATTCGGTGAGCGTCACGCGCGCCGCGCCGTCGGGCGGTGGATCGAGCCCGACGCCGCCGGTGATCACGCAGCAGCCGCAGGACGTCGTCGCCGAGCCGGGTAAAGGCGCGAGCTTCGTGGTCCGGGCGTCCGGCTCGGGTCTGCGCTATCAATGGCAACGGAACGGCATCGACCTCTCCGGCGCGACGGGCGGCACGCTGGCGCTGACCAATGTGCAGCCCGCGGACGTCGGCTACTACAGCGTGATGGTGAGCAACACGGCGGGCGCGGTGGCGAGTCGTTCCGCCTTGCTGCAGCTGACATTCTCCGAACAGAAGACCGGCAGCAGCGAACAGGTGGGCGCCGACATCCAGCACCCGAACGGTCACATCTACGATCAGTTCCTGATGACCGGAATCTCGACGAGCGTGAAGGCGCAGCCCGGAAAAATCGTGCGCACCTCGTTCATCGATCTCGACGACGACATCGTGCAGGTCGAGTTCTCCGGTGCGGGGACGCTGACGATCCGTCTCGAAGCTGGGAGCGTTCCGGCGGCCCCGGTCAACTACGTGCAGCCGGGCGTAAACTACGTGAAAGGACACGCCACGATCGAGATCACGGAGGCGGACGAAAGCTCGTATCTGACGATCTTCAGCGTCGGCAAAATCACGGCTTTGAACCAGACGCTGTTCCGTGACGACGCGATTTACGACGGCGTGGCCGATGTCGCACTCGTCACGATCCACAGCCGCAACGGCAAGTTCGCCGAGTTGCGGACGGGCAACGCCCACTATTTCGCGGGAAGCGGACTGACCGGCGTCTACGCGCCGGGCGTGGCCTTCAACAAGGTGTTCATCGGCGACGTCACCGGCGATGACGACGCCATCGCCGTAATCCTCACGGGCGCCGTGGCGGACGCGCGGATCACGGGCGGGAGCCTGGAGCAGCTCAATGGCGGTTCGGTCGAGGTCGGCGAGATCGATCGCCTGCAATTCACCGACGGCATGACGTCCCACGGCGCGACGCTGCCGGCGCAGTCGAATCGGGCGAAGCTTGTGCGCGGCGGAGTCGACGTCAGCGCCGAGCTCGTGCGTTGAACGGGCCGTCGTCTGCGGCGATCGCGCGCCGATGAGGTGCGCGATCGCGTTCACATTCGTGCTGCCCGGCTAGTTTGCCAGCACTTCGCTGGCGAACGCAGGAGCCTGGCTGCGCGCCCCAGGCACGATGATTTCTTCCGCGGTGGTGGCATCGGACAACTCCACCATATCGTCGGGCGAAAGTCTGAGCGAGCAGGCGACCGCCAGTTCTTTCAGCTCCTGCGGCGAGCGGACTCCGATCATCGCCGAGGACACGGTGGGATTGTGGAGCACCCAAGCCAGGGCGACCTGGGCGGCCGAGGCCCCGTGGCGGCTGGCGACGTTCTCGACCGCGGATCGCGCCGCATCGCCGTAGGCATTGTCAAAACGGCGAGCAAAGCGACGGCGAAGATCGATGAACCGGTCCGGTGCGTGGCTGCTTTGCGCCAGGAATCCGCGCGCGAGCGGGGACATGGCGATGAAGCCGAGCAACTGTTCCTCGCACAGCGACATTTTCTCGGGTTCGTAGCGGGCGCGCGTCATGAGCGAGTATTCGGCCTGCAGGACCTCCATGCGGCTTTGGTTGCGACGAAACGCGCGGCCGATCAGGTCGACGACGCGCCAGGAAGGGAAATTCGACACGCCGATGTAGCGCACGAAGCACTGCCGCACGGCAGCGTCGAATGCTTCGAGCAGCTGTGAAGCGGGCAGGAGCGCGTCGTTCCACTCGATGACGAGAAGATCGAGATAGTCGGTGTTCAGGCGACGCATCGATTCCAGCGTCCGCTGGCAGACAAGCTCGGCGAGATTTGTCCTGGCCCCGGGCTCGGGTCGCACACTCAGCCGGGTGCCGAGCACCAGATCGCCGCGGGGAATCGACCGCGACGTCCGCCATCGGCCGATGATTTCCTCGGTGACGTTCGTCGAGGCGGAAGGGAGGGTGAACGTGGGCGCGATCGCGGCGCCCTGGAGAAAATTGCCGCCGGCGGCGCGAAACGCGTCGAGGATGGCGAACGACGAAGCTTCGTCGGTTTTCCAGCCGAAGTTCAGCGTGCCGAGGCAGAGTTCGGAGATCTTGAGGCCGGTGCGGCCGAGGGTGCGATGTTCGATCATGTCGAGGAAGGAGGCGGACGTTGGGTGGGCATGAGGAAAAATGGAGGGCAGGGCGGACGGCCTGCAGCGGGAACGAGGTGCGCGGCGGGCGCGCGATCCGAAACGGTGGATCCCCTGGTCGGAGAGGGAATCCCGGGGAAAGAGTGCGCCTACGGCGCACGGGGTATTCGAGGCGGCCGGCCGGTGCGAGCGGGTGCGAGCCCGGCCGAAGGCAAGGCTCGTCAGCTCACCGCGCCGGCGTTCGCCGGACAGATGCGGCCGCTGGGGTAGCGGAATTCGAGTTGTATATAACCGAACGGCATGGTCTCGCGCGCACCAACGGCCGCGGCGCGACCTTTGTCAAGGATTATGTTGATTTATATATTGACAACGCTTCCAGCCCGCACACGGGTGCGCGACGTGATTCGCCTTTCTATAAATATTTCTCCGGTGCTCGCGTTTCCGCCCGGCGGGTGGCGCGAGGCCTTGCGGATCTTCCTGGTGGTCGTGGGCGGCTGAGCCTCGTCCGGCCGCCCCGACCGCGGTTTCCCCCGGCCACCTGCGCGGTCTGTTTTCCGGCAGGTAGGCTGTTTTCCCCTATCGATTCAGGATTCTCTGCGGACCCCGCAGGAGAGGCCTGGCTGTGGATCGTGGCACCGCGTGTGACCTGACTTCCGGGTCCCGCGTGGCTCCGATCCGTCCCCTCATCCATCACCTCGTGCGCGGCGCCACGCCGTATTCTTGTCATGACCCCATCCGTCTCTCCCGTTTTTCAACTCGTCACCAACGACGCCACCGAGCTGTTGCGCCGCGATGTGTCGCTGCCCGCGGGCGCGCTGCGCTACACGCATCCGGGCCTGCGCGGTCTGTTCGGCGGCATCTGGCGCAGCGGTCGCATTTACCACGTTGCCGGAGCCGGCTGCTGCTTCGGGCCGGAGATCTTTTATTCTTTCGGCGCCGACGAGCGCGAGGCGCAGGAGGCCTACGGTCGTGAGCGCGCGGTCGTGATGGCGGAGGAAGCCGACGCGGCGCGGCGGGCGTTCGCGTTTGCGACGCCGCTGGCCGAATCTTTCGGCGGTCAGGCCGACCTTCGCCTCGTGCGCCGGGTGGGCGATCGCCACGTCGTGCATCTTTTTCTTCCCGCCGCGGCCGTGATGGCGCGCTTCCGACCGCATGAATGGTTCGCATTCTGGAAGGAGCAGGACGCTCTTTTTCGGTCGCAGCCGAAGGCGGTTGCACCTTCCGAAAAGGACGAATGCGCGGCCTGACGTGGAGCGTGCCCGTTAGCGGCGCCTTTGCCGTTGACAATACTTTTTTTCGTTCCACTTCTCGTCATCGAGTGAACCCCAACACGCCACAGAAATATATTTTCTGCGCTCGTCTGCAAACGACGGGTCGCGTGGCGTTATATATCTTCCCGGGGGAACCCGGGACTGCGAACTAGGGTCGCGCCGGTTTAGACCGCGCGGATCAGACCCAAAGCGCGGCCCCGGGAAATAGATAAACTCGTGCAGCAGCGGCGCTGCGTCCGGAGGACGCGTGCGCGCGCTCGATTCCGTCCGCGCTTCGCGCGGCTGTTCCGTTCAACCGCATCCTTCACGCGCAGCGTCACGCTGCATCGTGTCTCTTCTGTCCGGAGGTCTGCCATGACGATTCTCCACGTCGCCGATTTTCATTTCAATCAACGCTGGTTCGAGTGGCTGCGCCACTCGGCGCCGTCCCATCACCTGCTCGTCATGTCGGGCGACTTGCTCGACCAGTCGAGCGCCGTGCCGCGCCGCACGCAGGTCGAGTGGCTCTCGGCCTGGTTTGCCGACTATACCGGCGCCGCCTGCGTGTGCAGCGGGGCTCACGATATGGAGTGGGATCGCGAGACGGAGCGCTGGCGGCCGGCGTATTGGCTGCGCGAGATCGCGTCGGACACCGTCTGGACCGACGGCCAGCTCGCCGTGTTCGACGGTCAGATCGTCGCCAATATCGGCTCCGCTACCTGGCCCAAGGGACGTGCGGCCGATCTCTGGGTCGTGCACGCCCCGCCCGCCGGAACGGCGGTCGCGCGGCGGGCGAGCGGACGCGACGGCGGTGACCTCGATCTGGCGGCGGCGCTCAAGGAGCACGCGCCGCGGATCGTCTTCTCCGGGCAGGTGCACGAACCGCGGAACTGGTTCGATCGCATCGGCGAGAGTCTGGTGCTCAACCCCGGCCGCGACGAACGCGCGCCGTTTCCCAATCACATCGTGGTCGAGACCGATCCGCTGACCTGCGTCCACGTCTCCTCCGCCCTCGGCGTTCGCTGGCTCGAAGCTCCCGCGATCGATGCGGAGGCGGAGACGGCGATGGCCGCTGCGACTGTCGTGGCCTGAGCCGCGCCGCCTGGAATCACTGCAACCCAAAACTGAAATATAGAATAATATGAACGACCGTCCCTTATACATGACCACCGACGACTACGCGAAACTGCGTCTGATCGTTGATTCGCTCGGCCTGTCGGCCCGCACGGGCACGCTGCAGAAACTGCGGGCGGAGCTCGATCGCGCGGTGGTGCTCGATCCCAAAGCGGTGCCGGCGAACGTCGTGACGATGAATTCGCGCGTGGAGATCGAGGACCTCGCAACCGGCGAGGTGGAGGAATATACGCTGACCTTCCCGGAGCGCGCGAATGTCGAGCAGCGCATGTTGTCCGTGCTGGCGCCGATCGGCACCGCGATTCTCGGCTACACCGAGGGCGATCAGGTCGATTGGAACACGCCGGGCGGCGTGCGTCGGCTGCGGATCCGCCACGTCGCGCGGCCCAGCTTCGGCGGCCCGCCGGAGGGGCAGCCCGTGCAACTCTCGCTCAAGTCGCTGAGCTGAGCCTGCGGGCCAGCCACGTTCGTCCCATCGCAATGGAGTTCAAGAACCGCATCCTCATGATCGGCCACGGCATCGTCGCGCAAGCGCTGCTGCCGATGCTGGTGAGGCATCTCCACCTTTCGTGCTCGCAGATCGTCATCATCGACTTCGCCGATCGCGAGCCCGTCCTCGAGCCCTGGATCGCGCGCGGCGTGACGTTTCTGCAGGAGCGCGTGACGCCGCTCAGCCTCACGCGGCTGCTGTCGGCGCATGCCCGAGGCGGCGATCTCATCATCGACCTGGCGTGGAGCGTGGACTTCTTCGACATCATCCGGTGGGCGCACGATCACGAGGTGCTTTATGTGAACGCGTCGCTCGAGTCGTGGGATCCGTCTGCGGAGATGGGACGCAAGCCGACCCTCGAGAAGTCGCTCTACAACCGTTACGCCCGGCTGCTGCCGCTGATCGCGCAGTGGCGCGACGGCGCCACCGCGGTCGTCGACCACGGCTCGAATCCGGGCTTGGTCTCGCATTTCGTGAAACACGGCCTGCTCGATATCGGGGCGGCGTTGTTGCGGGAGAAACGTCTGCCCGCGGTCCGCAAGCGCCGCCTGGAGCTGCTGCTGCAGGAGCAGCTGTTTCCGGAACTCGCGCAGGAGCTGGGCGTGCGCGTGATCCATTGCAGCGAGTGGGACACGCAGCGCGCGGACAAAGCCAAGTCGCCCGACGAATTCGTTTCGACCTGGAGTCCCGAGGGCATGTGGGAGGAGTCGATTTCGCCCTGCGAAATCGGCTGGGGCACGCACGAAAAGTGGATTCCGCCGCTGGCGTCGCTGCCGGAGCACGGGCCGCGCAATCAGATCGTGCTGCCGCAGATGGGGCTCAACACCTGGATCCGATCGTGGGTCCCGCATCACGAGATCGTGGGCATGGTCGTCACGCACGGCGAATCCTTCGGGCTTTCGCATGCGCTGACGGTGAGGGAAAACGACCGGCCGGTTTACCGGCCGACCGTTCACTACGCCTACACGCCGTGCAACGACTCGCTCGTTTCGCTGCACGAGCTGCGCGCGCGCAACTACGAGCTCCATCCGAAACGCCGCATCCTGGCCAACGAGATCGTCTCCGGCTCCGATCTCGTGGGCGCGCTGATCATGGGACACGGTTTCCGCTCCTGGTGGACCGGCAGCATCCTGTCGATCGAGGAGGCGCGGGAGCGCGTCCCGGGGGTGAATGCGACGGCCGTGCAGGTCGCGGCCGGAGTGCTCGCCGCGGTCGTGTGGGCGGTCCGTCATCCGCGGGCGGGCATCTGTCTGCCGGAGGACCTGCCCCACGAGGCGATCCTCGAAACCGCCCGGCCTTATCTCGGCACGATCGTTTCGATGCGGTCGGACTGGAGTCCGCTCGGCCGCGAACGCGTCTACTTCGAGGAAAAGGCGGAGCCGCAGGTCGATCGCTCCGATCCGTGGCAGTTTCGAAACTTCCTCTTTCGCCCATGAGCGCGGAACCGACCGGAACCGCGTCCCAACCTGTAACCAATAAACGGAGACACCATGAAAGCTTTGATTGTCATCTCCCCGGCAAGCTCCACTTCCGCCGGCCTTCTGCGCCGGTGCCAAAGGAGGAACCGCCCATGATCGCGACCAGCCTGTTGCGCGTGCCGATCCACGGCCGCGTCGACCCGCGCGAACTTCCGGCGATGTGGGAGCGTCTCGTTGCCGTCATCGGCGGCTGCGTTTACCGCCGGAAGCCGGATGCGCAGTGGACGATGGAACTGATGAGCGATGCCGTGCGCGACCTCACCGGCTACGATCCGCACCGCTTCATTCACAACGCCAGTCTCGCCTTCGCGAATCTGATCGCGCCGGACGACCGCGCGCGGGTGGAGGACGCGGTCGCGGCCGCGGTGAGGGAGCGCCGTCGCGCGACCTTGCATTACCGTCTGCGCACCGCCTACCGGCGGCTGCTGCCGATCGAGGATCGCCTGGTCCCGGTTTACGACGCGCAGGGCAGGGTGGTCGCGATCGAAGGTATCTTCGACCTCGCGACGTTCGGCCCCGGCCAGCGGCGCGGTCCGGCGGAAAACGCAGTCGCTGTCCCCGCTGCCTAGATGGCTGCCATCGCAACTCCAACTCGTCCTTCATGAACAAACGCAAACTCGGCCGCACCAGTCTTCTCGTTTCGGAACTGTGTCTCGACACCGCCGCCCTCGGCACCGCCGTGAGTGAGGAAACCTCCTTCGCGCTGCTCAATGCCTATCGCGAGTTCGGCGGAAGTTTCGTCGAAAGCGTCGGCGTTCCGTCGGGTTCGTCGGCAGAACCGCCGTCCGAACAGATCGTGGGCCGGTGGCTCAAGCGCCGCGGGATTTCTCGCGACCAGATCACGCTGGCCGCGCGCCTGCCGCTCGCGCGGCCTTCCGGCGGCGGCACGATCTCGTTTGTGAATCTGATCCGCGAAGCGTGCGAAAGCTCGCTGCGGCGGCTGCAGGTCGGGCATGTCGACCTCCTGGTGTTCGACTGGGACGAACGGTTGGTTCCGGTCGCCGACGTGATCGAGGCGTGCGATATGCTGATTCGCGCCGGGGTGGCCCGCTACGCGGTGGCGCGGGGATTTCCGGCCTGGCGCGTCGTCGACTCGCTGCATCGCTCGCGGTTGCGCAACCAGTGCCGGTTCGAGGCCGTGCAGGTGGACGGTCCGCCGCTGGCGAATGCAGGTTTCGAGCAGGATGCGCTGGCGATGTGTCATGAGCACCGCCTCGGTTTCATCGCGCGCCAGACGGCGGGCGAGGGAGCGGCCCTTCATTTCGGAGCGGGCCTTCTTGACGGAATGGAAAGCGAGATTCGCGCCGCCGCGGAACGTCACGGGCTCGCGCGCGCGCAGGTCGCGTCGGCCTGGCTGCTGCGGCATCCGGGCGTCACGGCGCTCACGATCTCGCCGGCGACATTGGGCGATTTGGATGAGGCGGTCCGGGCCGCGAAGGCCGTGCTGATCGAGACGGACGACGGTTCGTTCGCGGATTCACGCGACCATCGCGATCCGGTGGAAAATCCTCTAAGCTGAGCGCGGGGCCGCCGGAATTATTTCCCGCCATGCAAGGTCTCAATCTGCTCCAGGATCTCGCGATCCTTCTTCTCGTCGCCGGTGCGGCGGGGCTCCTGTGCAAGCGCATCGGGCTCTCCGTCATCGTCGGCTACCTTGCCGCGGGCATGATCATCGGACCGCACACCCCGCCGTTTTCGCTGATCACGGACGGGGAGCGGATCCTTACGCTTTCGCACATCGGTCTGGTGTTCCTGATGTTTGGCATCGGGCTCAACTTGAGCGTCTCGAAGTTCGGAAGAATGGGCGCCGGCACGCTGGTGGCGACGGGTCTCGGCGCGATCGGGGTGCTGGTGTTGACGCAGCTCCTGGGGGCGGCGGCGGGCTGGACTTCGCTGCAATCGACGTTTGTCGCCGCGATGTTGATGGTGTCGAGCTCGGCGGTGATCGCAAAGGTCGTGGCGGAGCAGAAAATCATGCACGAGCGCCCGGCGCAGACCGCGCTCGCGGTGACGGTGCTCGAGGACGTGGTGGCAGTCGCGATGCTCACGATCCTGACCAGTCAGGTCGTCGCCGGGGCGGGCGAAAGCGGCGGATTGGGGCGGGCACTCGGAGCGATGAGTGCGTTCGTCGTGGTGCTGATCGGCGCCGGTTTGCTGCTGATCCCCCGGCTGCTGCGCCGGCTCGAGACGCGCACGTCACCAGAGATGCAGACGGTGATCGTGGCGGGGCTGTTGTTCGCCCTCGCCCTGGTGGCCGCGAAGGCCGGCTACTCGATTGCGCTGGGTGCGTTCCTGTTCGGTGCGATCCTGGCGGAGATTCCGCAAAAGCGCGCGTTCGAGCGGGCATTTCGCGGGCTGCGCGACGTGTTCAGCAGCGTGTTTTTCGTGTCGATCGGACTTATGATCAATCCGCAGAGCCTGGTCGGCGTGTGGCCGACGGTGCTGGCGATCACGGCGTTCGCCCTCGTGGCGCGCCCGGTGGCGTGCTCGCTGGCGCTGATTGCGGCCGGCATGGAGCCGCGTGAGGCGAAACGCGCGGGGTTGCTGCTCACACCGCTGGGCGAGTTTTCCTATATCATCGTGCAACTGGGCGTGACCGCCGCCGTGTTGCCGGAAACGTTTTATCCGACCGCGGTCGGCGCCTCGATTCTCACGATCTTCGCGCTGCCGCTCGTCTGCCGGCAGCGCGAAAAAATCGTCGGCTTTATCGAACGCATCGAGCCACGCTGGATCACGCGCACGCTGGCCGCGTATCACGACTGGTTGTCGCAGGTGCGCGACCGGCCGGCGACGACGCCGCTCTGGCGCCTGCTGCGACCGCGCCTTGGCCAGATTGCGATCGAGGCCCTTTTTGTCAGCGGACTGCTGATCTATGCCGAGAGCCTGCTGCGAGCGGTCGCCGGTTTGATTCCGGCGGTCGATCACCGCACCGTGGCTTACGGATTCTGGTCGGCGCTCGTGATCCTCCTGCTCGTGCCGGTGGTGGCGATGTGGAGGAATGCTTCGGCGCTGGCGTTGTTGACGGCCGAAACGTGGAGCGGCGGCCGGCTGCCGTCCGCTGCGATCGAGAACGCGCTCAAAGGCATCGCGTTGGTGGCGCTGGTGACGTGGCTGTATTTGCTGCTGCCGCGGAGCCAGTTCGATTGGGCCGGGTGGTTGTTCCTCGCCTTGGGTGCGGCGGTGGTGACGTTCCTTTTCTCGCGGCGGCTCGTTTACTGGCACAGCGAATGGCAGACCTCGGTGCGCGAGGTGCTGGCGGATCGCCGCGCGGATGCGGGAGAACTGCGCGCCGAAGCCCGGGCGGCGCTCGATCGGAATCTCGGCCGGTGGGACGTCGTCGTCGCCGAGATCGCGCTGCCGGCGGCGGCCGCGGCGGCGGGACGCACGCTCGCACAATTGAGGCTGCCGGCCGACTTTGGCTGCGCGGTGCTGGAAGTGGAGCGCAATGGACGGCCGCTCTACGCGCCCGCGGGCGATTTCGAGTTGTCGGCGGGAGACACGCTGCTCGTGTTCGGTCCCGCGGAACGCATGTCGGAGGCGCGGCGTTTTCTGGAGCGGGTGGCGGACCTTGCGCCCGAATCCGCGACGTTCGGCCCGGCGGTGCTCGGCGCCTGCGAGGTCGGTGAGGGCCCGGCGGTGAGTTTGGCGGCGCTGCCGGTGGGCGACGCGGCTGTTCGCGTTGTCGGAATCGAACGTGATGGCCGCCGCATCATGACGCCGCCGCCGGACGAGTGTCTCTTGCGCGGCGATCGAATTCTCCTGCTCGGGCCGGTGGAAAACATCCGGAGGTTTGAACGGTGGCTCGCGCGGCGACGCCATGCCGGTCCGACGAGCGCTATCCACTCCGTCGCGGAACATGCCTGAGCGTCTTTTCCCATCCGTCCACTTCACGGCAATGATGCGTGCCGTCTGCCCCACGCCATCCGGCCGTGCGCCGGTGTTCGATTATCGCCGCTGAGTTTCGCAGCGGCGGGATCGGGCGCGCCGCGCCGGCCGGAGTGCTGACCGACTCGCAAGCCGCCCTCGCGGGCGGCGACGGCTGCACGCGCGATCCGCGGGCGCAGCCTCCTCGTTTCAACCCTCTGGAGCGACGAAACCGCTCGTATTCAAATCATGCATAATCCTACCAACTCGAATCTGAGTAACAACAACCTCCGCCGCATGCAGGGCTGGGCCCGAGCCGTCTATCCCGACTGGCAGGACCGCTGTGCCATCGTGGTCGAATACCTCTCGCAACTCGACGAGGACACCGCGGCTGCGCTGATCCGCAAGGGATGGCCGGATGTGTTTGCCGTCGCCGAGCGCGAGTGGCCGGAGGCCTTCGCGGTGACGACGACGGAGTAATCCCTCGGACCGAACGTCGCGACCCTGCCGCATGGCAGGGTCGCTGACGCTCGTCACAGCGAGGCGGGCACGGCGCGTTTCACCTGACGGATCTTGAGGCGTCGCACGCCACCCGGGGTGCTCCAGCTCACTTCGTCGTTTTCCGCGAAGCCGAGCAGAGCGGTGCCGATGGGGGCGAGGACCGAGAGCTTGCGTTGTTCGACGTTGGCCTGTTCGGGAAGGGTGAGGGTGTATTCCTCGATCTCGCCGGTCGCGAGGTCCTCGATTTGCACCTGCGCATTCATGGTGACCACGTTGGCGGGCACCAGGTTCGGCTCGAGCACGACGGCACGGTCGAGTTCCTCGCGCAGTTTCTGCAGCGTGGGACTGCGTCCGGAGGTGGAGACCGCGTCCAGCAGCAGGCGGAGGCGGGCATTGTCGTCGGTGGTGATGTAAATCGGTCGATCGTTCATGAGATTAGGGGTTGAAGGTTTTTGGAGTTCAGCGGCCGGCCAAAGCCGGCCGGAAAGCGAAAAGCGGGAATCGTCGGGCGCGATCGCGCGAAGAGCCGCGGGCTGATGGAAATGCGCCCGGTAAACCGCCCCTGAGATGGGGCGAATCAGTCGCCCGTGTCAGGTTGCGGCCCCGGGTGAACCCGGAAAGAGGAACCGCGCCTGCCCCCCTGCCAACGGCAGCGGGAAGCGACTCATATAATTCTGTGCGGCGGCGAATTCCACTTCGTCCGCACCTGTGATCCGGAAATAACGATTGTCAACGCAAAGCTGCGCCGTATTTCCGGGAAGACCTGCCCGCGCGCCGGAGCGCAGTCGTGGAAAATAAAACGGGAATTACCGCTATTTCTGACGGCGGTCGCCTTGACTCTTCATCGACGCCGAGCATCGATGGAGGTGTCATGACGCAGCCCAATATTGAAAGAGCTCCGCATGGTTTTCCCACGATCGCCGGTCTGGCGATTTCCCGCGGAGTGGGCTGACGGATCCGCTGGCAGCACGGCCCGGGCGGGACTTGTGCCGACCGGGCTGCCGGTGACGACCGGTGGCTGACAGCGCAGTTTTCCCGGGCCGGCCTCGCGTCGGTGTCCGGTTGGTTAGGTCAGCTGAGGCGTTCTTCAACGCTTGCTGGATGGAGAACGCGATTAGTCCCCACAGTGAGAAACCGCGCGCCGCATGCGGCGCGCAAAGAGAAAGGATCAACATGTCGTCTCCCTCGTCGTCTGTGCGCCCCGCCAAGCTGGTGTTCCGCGGCATTCACCTTGATCTCACCGAAGCCATGCGAGCCTCGCTCGCGACCAAGGCCGAACGTCTTTTTCGCCATGAGCCCGCGATCATCCAGCTGCGGATCGATGTCGCCTGCGAACCCACCCGTGCCGGCCGCACGTTTGAAGCGCGTGGCTACATCGACATCGCGGGCCCGGACCTCGCCGCGTCCACCCGCAACGACGACGCCTACCTCGCGATCAGCCTGTTGATCGGCAAGCTGGATCGCATGTTGAGAAAACGCGCCACGGCCCAGCGGCGTCACCGCCACACGGAAGACATCCGTGTCCACTCGGCTGAACTGCAGCCCGCAGGCGAGCTCGTTTGAACCGGCGGGTCCCGTGGGTTGACCGCCGGGACCGCGCACCGCCGCCGCGGACGGCGGTCATCAATCCCGCAGAGTAGATCGCCGCGTGGCCGTCGAGGCGCGCGGCGATCTTACATTTCGAGCAGAGTCGCGCGCGAAACGCAGTAGAGCGGCGCGAGCGGGCGGGGTATGCTGCCATTTCTTGCGGCGCCGCTTGTCGGCGCGGGAGGCCGCCTTCGCTTCAGCAGTGGCATCCCGCGTAACGGAGTGGACCGGGACCCCTGCCCCCATTTTTCCGTGAATCCGTTTCGTCCCATCCCTGGCATTGTTTTCGGCGACCGTGATTTTCCTCCCGACGAACCCGCCGCCAAAACGCCAGTGCGAGTGGGGAGCGTGATCCTTCGGCTGGCCCTCGCCGTGGCGATGGGCCTTCTCGCAAGCCACGAGGTGCAGGCCGGCGCGCGGAGCCTGGTCGACACGACGCGTTCCGCGGCGGCGAAAATGTATATGGTGGATCTCGGCGACGTGCGCTGGAATGGCGGTCTCCTCGGCGAACGTTTCGAAACCTGTCGCGTGACGATGATCCCGCACATGTGGGACATCTTCATCGATCCGGTCGCCAGCCATGCGTGGGATAATTATCTGATCGCCGCCGGCCTGAAGGAGGGAAGTTTTTCCGGACCGCCGTTCAACGACGGCGATTTTCTGAAATGGTTCGAAGCGCTCGCGCAGGTTTACGCCGTCACCCAGGATCCGGCGATCGACCGGCAGATGGACGAGATCATCGCGGTGATCGCGAAGGCGCAGCGCGAGGATGGCTATCTGCACACGCAGACGATCATCCCGCAACGGCAGGGACGGAAGGCGAGGGAGTTCGCCGATCGCGAGCACTTCGAGACCTACAACATGGGGCACCTCATGACCGCCGCCTGCGTGCACTATCGCGCCACCGGAAAATCCTCGCTGCTCGACCTCGCGCGCAAGGCCGCCGACTACATCGAACGCCTATGCAAGAACGTGCCCGACGAACTCGCGCGCAACGCGATCTGCCCGTCGCACTACATGGGCGTGATCGAGCTTTATCGTGTTACCCGCGATCCGCGTTATCTCGAACTCGGCCGGCAACTGATCGAGATTCGCAGCCTCGTGCCGGCGAAGGACGGCAGCGATCAGAACCAGGATCGGATGCCGTTTCGCGCGATGACCGAAGCGGTCGGACATGCGGTGCGCGCCAACTACCTTTACGCCGGCGTGGCAGACGTGTTTGCCGAAGCGGGCGATCCGACGCTCTTCAACACTCTCGAGACGATCTCCCGGAACGTCGCCGGCCGGAAACTCTACATCACCGGCATGACGGGCGCGCTCTACGACGGCGCGTCGCCCGACGGCGTCGATCACACCCAGCACAGATACATTAAAACGATCCACCAGGCTTACGGTCGCGACTACCAGCTGCCGAACCTCACCGCCTACAACGAAACCTGCGCGACGATCGGTTACGGCATGTGGCTGTGGCGGATGCTGACGGTGACGGGCGACGCCGCTTACGCCGATCTCTTCGAACAGGCGCTCTACAACGGCATCCTCCCGGGCATCAATCTGGACGGCGACCGCTACTTCTACGTGAACCCGCTCAAGAAGCTCCACGACTTCGACGTGCCGCTCCGCTGGTCGCGCACGCGGATGCCGAACATCAAGGCGAGCTTCTGCTGCCCGCCGAATGTCGTGCGCACGATCGCGGAGGCGCACAACTACGTGTATTCGCTTTCCGATGACACGCTTTGGGTTCACCTGTATGCGCCCAACACCCTCGATACCGCCTGGACCGGCGGCGACCGGATCCGGTTGCGCCAGGCAACGGATTATCCGTGGAGCGGCGCGGTTAAACTCACGATCGATGACGCCCCGGCGCGCGCGATCGCGGTCAAACTTCGGATTCCCGGCTGGTTGCGCTCCGGCCAGGCACGCGTGCGGGTCAACGGCCAGGCCGTGGACGCGGAACTGAAGCCCGGCAGCTACGCCGAGGTGAAACGCGTGTGGCGCGTGGGCGACGTCGTTGATCTCGAGCTGGATTTCAGTCCGTCGCTCTGGGAAGCAAATCCGCTGGTCGAGGAAACCGTCGATCAGGTCGCGGTGAAATACGGCCCGCTCGTCTACTGCGTGGAATCGAACGATCTGCCCGAGAGCGTGCGGCTGCAGGACGTCGCGCTCGCACTTGGCGATCGTCCGCTGGCATTTCGTTCCGAGCGCGCGGAGATTGCGGGAACGAGCGTGCTTGCATTGACGGTGCCAGCCGTGGCGCGGCGGCGCGCGGCGTGGACCGGCGATCAGCTTTATCGTGAAGTGAAGCCTGCCGCGCCGCGGGAGTTTACGTTGAAGGTCGTGCCGTATTACGCGTGGGGGAATCGTGGCGACACGGAGATGAGCGTCTGGATTCCCGTTCGTTGAGCCGAACCTGTTTCTCTTTCCCCAAAACTGATGAGCCACATCGCCCCGGCCCCTTCCGACGAAAACCTCGAACCCCTCCGCGCCACCGCTCCCGACGAAACGGAGCGGATCTCGCGACAACAATGGAAATGGTCCGCGCTCGCCGGTATGGCGTCGTATCTCGATGCGGGTTCGATCGTGGCGCTGGGTGCCGGGCTCGCGGTCTTTCAGACGTATTTGAATCTCAGTGACGGCGCGATCGGCGTGCTCGCCGCGATCGGCCCCAACGCCTTGGGCTGCGCGATCGGCGCGATCGTCGGCGGCTGGCTCGGCGACAAGCTCGGGCGCAAGTTCATCTATCAATACGATCTGATGGTCTACGCTGCGGGCATCCTGTGCATCGCGCTCGCGATGAATCGCGAGATGCTGTTTCTCGGCACGTTCGTCGTCGGCCTCGCGGTCGGCGCGGATGTGCCGACGTCGCTCGCACTTGTCGGCGAGATCGCGCCCGCAAAGGCGCGCGGCAAGCTGCTCGGCTTCACGCAGGTGGCGTGGTGCCTCGGTCCGGTAATCGTGCTGTGGCTCGCGCTGGCGCTCGCGCCGCTCGGCCTGCTCGGGATTCGCATCGTCTTCCTGCACCTGTTTGTCGCCGCGATCGTCACGTGGGCCTTGCGCCGCGGATTGGCGGAATCGGCTCGGTGGAAAGAGGCGGCCCGGAAAAAGACGGCGCGCAGCCCCGTGCGGGCGTTGTTTTCCGGCTCCAATCTCCGCGCGCTGATCTGGACCGCGACCATTTATCTTTTCTGGAACCTGGCCGCGGGCACGGCGGGCATTTTCAATCCCTACATCATCCGCACGCTCAACGCCGGCAGCCAGGCGGCGAGCGTCGGGCTCTCGAGTGCGGCGTTCATCATCATGCTGCTGGTGACAGTGACCGTCTTCATGCGCTTCTCCGACCGCAATCACGCCACGCGCAAGCGGCTGTGGGGCATCGGCGCGATCATGCAGGTGACCGCGTATGCGCTGTTCCTGCTGCTGCCGTTCAACATCCCCGTGATCGTCGCCAACATCGTGCTCTTCTCTGCCGGTGCGGCGCTCGCGGGGGAGGCGTTCTACAAGGTGTTCAGCCAGGAACTTTTTCCGACCATGCTGCGGAGCACCGCGCAGGGTTTCACCTTCGGCGTCGCGCGCACGATTCTCGGCATCTGGAGTCTGTTCGTGCCGATTCTTGCGCGTGCCGGCATCGGGGAGGTCGCGGCGTTGCTGACGTTGTTCCTCCTCGTCAGCGGCGTGGTCGGCTACTTCTTCATGCCCGACACCTCCGGCAAATCGCTCGAACAAATCGAAACCGAGCGCGCCTGACGCGCGGCGTCGTTTCGCTTCCGGCGCGTCCTCGCTTAGGGTTGTCTTCCCCTCATGTCCGCCACGCACGTCACGCATCTTCGCTGCGAATATCTCGTCGATCCGCTCGGCATCGATGAACGCGCCCCGCGCCTGAGCTGGGCGCTCGCGTCGGACCGCCGCGGCGCGCGTCAGCTCGCGTATCGCGTGCGCGTCGCCAGCACGCCGGAGCAACTCGCTCGTGGCGGGGCCGATCGCTGGGACAGCGGCCGCGTGACGAGCGATCAAACGACACACGTGGTGTATGCCGGCGCGCCGCTCGGCTCGCGCGAGGTGTGTCATTGGGAGGTGGAAGTGTGGGACGAAACCGGTGCGGCCGTGCGCTCGGCGCCGGCGCATTGGTCGATGGGCTTGCTCTCGCCCGCCGACTGGAGCGCGCGCTGGATTGCCGCCGATCCGGAGATCGTCCGGCGCGACCCGGACGCGATCGCGTCAACCTTGCACGACTGCGGCACGCCGGCGGTGTTGCGGAGAGACTTCGCCGTATCCGCCGAAGTGCGACGCGCGACGCTTTACGCCAGCGCACGGGGCGTGTTCGAGTTGACGCTGGGCGGACGGCGGGTCGGCGAGGACCTGTTCGCACCGGAGTGGACCGACTACGACAAGCGCATCCATTTTCGCACCTATGACGTGACGCCGCTCGTGCGACCGGGAGCCAACACCCTCGGCGCCACGCTCGGCGACGGGTGGTGGAGCGGCTTCGTCGGCTGGCAGGAGCACCGCGGCCGCTACGGCAGCCTCGAGAATAGCCTGCTGGTTCAGCTCGAAGTCGAGCTCGACACGGGCGAGCGCCTCCTCGTCGGCACCGACGCGTCGTGGTTATGTGCGACCGGGCCGATCCTTTCTTCGGATTTCATGATGGGCGAAGTGTTCGACGCGCGTCGCGTGGCGCGCGATTGGCTGCCCGTCCGCGAAGTCGCGCCGCCGAACGCGGCGCTGGTCGCGCAACGCTCCGAAAGGGTCCGCGTGACCGAAACGCTCGCGCCGGTTTCGCGGCATGAGCTCCGGCCGGGCGTGTTCGTCTACGATCTCGGACAGAACATCAGCGGCTTCGTGCAGTTGCGGCTCCACGGCGTTCCCGCCGGCACGCGGATAACGCTCCGCCATGCCGAGCGGCTGAACCCCGATGGCACACTTTACGTCGAGAACCTGCGCCGCGCGAAGGCGACGGACGTCTACATCGCAGCCGGCGCGCCGGAGGAAGTCTATGAACCGCACTTCACGTTTCACGGTTTTCAATATGTGGAGCTCAGCGGTTTTACGGGCACGCCGCCGGACGATCTCGTGACGGGCTGTGTGGTGCATTCGGCGACGCCGCCGGCGGGCGAGTTCGAGTGTTCGCATCCCGACGTGAACCGGCTTTGGCGCAACGGCGTGTGGTCGCAGCGCGACAACTTTCTCTCGGTGCCGACGGATTGTCCGCAGCGCGATGAGCGGCTCGGCTGGATGGGCGACGCGCAGGTGTTTTTGCGCACGGCGACCTGCAACATGGATGTGGCGGCGTTCTTCACCAAATGGATGATCGACGTGGAGGACGCGCAGACGGCGGACGGGATTTTTCCGGACATCGCGCCGCGCCTGCGCGAGGACATTCACTGGACCGGCGTCGGCGATCTCGGCGGTGCGGCGGGCTGGGCGGACGCGGGCGTGATCGTGCCGTGGACGATCTGGCGCGTTTACGGCGACGTGCGGATCGTCGAGCGGCACTGGCGCGCGATGACGGCGTGGCTCGATTACCTCGAACGCACGAATCCGGACGGGCTGCGGACCCGGGACCTGCACAACAACTACGGCGACTGGTTGTGCATCCCGACCGACACGAGTTTCGGCACGCATTCGCCGATGAAGAACTTCCTCGCGACGGCGTATTGGGCGGACGACGCCGCGAAGATGGCCACGATGGCGCATGCGCTCGGGCGCGACAAGGAGGAGAGGCGTTTTCGCGCGATGTTCGAGCGCGTGCGGACGGCGTTTCAACGCGAGTTCCTGCGCGAGGACGGCCAGCTGACGGTCGAGACGCAGACCGCGTATCTGCTCGCGCTCGCGTTCGATCTTCTGCCGGAGGCAATGCGCGCGCGCGCGACCGAACGGTTGGTGGCGGACATCAAGTCCCTCGATTGGCATCTCAGCACCGGCTTCATCGGGATCAGCCATCTCAATCCGACACTGACGCGCAACGGCCACGCCGGCGTGGCCTATCGCTTGCTGGTGCAGGACACGTTCCCCTCGTGGCTGTATCCAATCAAGCATGGCGCGACCACGATCTGGGAGCGGTGGAATGGGTGGACGCACGAAGAGGGTTTCTTCAATCCGGCGATGAACTCGTTCAACCACTACTCGCTGGGCTCGGTGGGCGAGTGGCTGTTCCGTCACGTCGCGGGGATCGAGCTCGACCCCGAAGTGCCGGGCTTCCGGCGTTTTCGCCTGCAGCCATTTGTCGGAGTCGAGTTGGGCTTTGCGCGCGCGCGGTATCGGACGATGCACGGGGAGATCGCGAGCGAATGGCATCGCGAGGGCGAAGCGCTGACCTGGACGTTTCAGGTTCCGCCCAACACTCGCGCGAGCGTGTTTATCCCCAGTGAGGGCGGCACGCCGGTGGTGGCCGACGGATTGACGATCAGCGGCCGCGCGGACGGCTTCGCTTTCGCCGAGGCGGAGCCCGGTCGCTACACCGTGCACAGCACGGTGCGTTTGCGAGCGTGTTGAAAGGCGAACCGGCGGCAGCGCGAAGTCTCTCACGGCGGCCTTGTATCTCGCGCGCGATGCGGCTGCGATCTGAACGGCTGCTCGAGCGCGGGACGGCGTTATCCTGCAATCAAATTACTCATGAAAATCATTCGTTATCTCGATCCCCGTGGCGCGTTGAATTTCGGCGCCGAACAGCCCGATGGTTCCGTTCGTCGGATTGACGGCGATATCTTCGGCGCGTTCTCCGTGAGCGGTGACCCCGCCGACGTCGCGAAGCTGCTCGCGCCCGTCGCGCCGACGCAGATTCTCTGCATCGGGCTGAATTATCGGCGGCATGCGGAGGAGACGAAAGCGAAGCTGCCGGAGCGGCCGATTCTCTTCGTAAAAAGCCTCAACGCGCTGCAGCACCCCGGCGATCCCATCCTTCTGCCGACGCATCTCGCAAGCGCGGAGGTCGACTACGAATGCGAGCTCGCGGTGGTGATCGGTCGCGCGTGCAAGAACGTGAGCCGCGCCGACGCGCTCAAGTATGTGCTCGGCTACACGTGCGCCAACGACGTGTCCGCCCGTGACTGGCAGATTCGCTTCGGCGGTGGTCAATGGTGTCGCGGGAAATCTTTCGACACGTTTGCACCCCTCGGACCGCGGCTCGTCACGGCCGACGAGATTCCCGATCCGCAGACGCTGAAGATTGCCACGATACTGAACGGCGAGCGAGTGCAGGACTGGAGCACGTCGGACATGATTTTCGATGTCGCGTCGTTGATCGAATTTCTCAGCGGCAGCACGACGCTGGTGCCCGGCACGGTGATCCTGACGGGCACGCCGCACGGCGTCGGCATGGCGGCGCAGCCGCCGCGCTGGTTGCGCGCCGGCGATCGCGTTGCCATCGAGATCGAACGCATCGGCACGCTCACGAATCCGGTAGCCTTGGAAGGCCGCGCCTGACGTATCCGCCCAATCGATGCACGTTCCGTCGTCGGCGCGACGAGTCTCTGAAACGCGATTCTTGATGAAATTTCGCCTCGCTCTGCTTCCGCTGGTCGCTGCGGGCATCGCCTTGACGTCGGGAGTGGCCGCGCCGCGTCCGCCGGCCGATCCCCTTGCGTCGGCGTTTACGAACCCGCCGGCGAGCGCGAAGCCGCAGACCTTCTGGCATTGGATGAACGGCCACGTGACGCGCGACGGCATCACGCGCGATCTCGAGGCGATGCAACGCGTGGGCCTCGGCGGCGCGATGATCTTCGACGGCAGCACGTATCTCCCGGCCGGGCCCGCCGCGTATCTCGGGCCGGACTGGCGCGCGCTGATGACGCACGCGTTTCAGGAGGGCAGCCGGCTGGGCTTGAAGATCGGGATGCACAACGGTCCCGGCTGGTCCAGCAGCGGCGGCCCGTGGATTTCGCCGGAACATTCGATGCAGCAACTCGTGTGGACCGAAACCACCGTCGACGGCGGCGGCCGGGTGAACCTCGCGCTGCCGCTGCCGCAGGCGAATCTCGGTTTTTATCGCGATGCACGCGTGATCGCGTTTCCGGCGTTGCGCGGCGAGGAAACGCGTTATGAGGACGAAATTGCAGTGATGCGAACGAGCGCCGGCGTCGAACTCGATCCGCAGGTGTGGAGCGATCGGCTGGCGGATACGTTCCAGCGGCTCGCGGCGGATGAGTCCGTCACGATCGAGTTCCTGCGGGACATGGAATTTCACGGACTATCGGCGTGGCCGACGGCCAGGGGAAAATTCCCCCGGCTGCAGGTCGAAAGCTCGCGCGACGGCGAAACCTTCGAACCCATCGCGACGGTCGCAAATCCAGGACGCCACGGCATCATCGCGCCAGCGGTGCGGAGTTTCGCGCCGGTGCGGGCTCGGTTCATGCGCGTGACGCCGGCGACGGACGGCGAAGTGGCGGATTTCATCCTTCATCGGACACCGCGGCTCGCGGATTGGCCTGCCAAGGCGAATCTCGACTACCGCGTGTCTGCCCAACTGCGGCTGCCGGAAGGTGCAGCCGGAGCAGCCATCGATCCACGAACGGTAATCGACCTCACCGCGCACACCAGAGACGGCCGGCTGGATTGGGATGCGCCGCCCGGAGCCTGGACGATCCTGCGCGTGGGGCACACGACCACGGGGAAGGAAAACGTGGCGGCTTCGGCCGCGGGGCGCGGACTCGAATGCGACAAGATGGACCCGACCGCGACGGAGTATCACCTCAATCACGTGATTGCCCGGGTGGTGGCCGACGCGGCCGCCGCGGGGACCCGCGGGCCGGAGGCAATCACGATCGATAGCTACGAGGCGGGGATGCAGAACTGGACGGCGCGGTTTCCGCAGGAATTTGCCCGGCGGACCGGGTATGAGATCACCGGATACATCCCGGCGCTCCTCGGCCGGATCGTGGGTGATGCCGGCATCACCGAGCGCTTCCTCTACGATTTTCGCCGCGTGCAGGCGGAGCTGATGGCGGAATACTATTACGGCCGGATGGGCGAACTCGTGCGCGCGCGCGGGATGCGTTTTTACGTCGAAGGCTACGGGCCGGGCAATTTCGACGAGTTGAAAATCGCCGGATCGCCGGATGTGCCGATGACGGAGTTTTGGACGCGCACGCCGTGGACGCCCAATCGCACGGTGAAGATGGTGACCTCGGCGGCGCACGTTTACGGCAAGCCGGTCGTCGCGGCCGAGGCGTTTACCGGCGAGATGCAAACCTCGCGCTGGCTCGAATATCCATATGCGCTGAAGCTTCTCGGTGACGAGATGCTGGCGCAGGGTGTGAACGAATTCGTGTTTCACCGCTACGCGCACCAGCCGCATCCGGACGCGGTGCCGGGGATGACGATGGGTCCGTGGGGCTTTCATTTCGAGCGCACCAACACCTGGTTCGCGCAGAGCGGCGCGTGGCTGACGTATCTGACGCGCACGCAGGAGCTGCTGCGGCACGGCACGTATGTGGCCGACGTCCTCTATTTCACCGGGCTGCGTTCGCCGGAGCCGTCGCAGTATGCGCAGCCGGTGCTGCCCGTCGGTTACACCTACGATTTGATCAACGCCGACGCGCTGCTGCACCGCGTCCGCGTGGAGGACGGGACGTGGGTTTTGCCTGACGGGGGGCGCTACCGGCTGCTCGTGTTGCCGCCCGATCTCGAGGCGATGACGCTCGCATTGGCGCGGAAACTGAAGGAGGGCGTCGAACACGGTGCCGCGTTACTTGGACCGAAACCGCGTTTTTCGCCGACCCTCGTCGGTCATCCCGCGAGCGAGGAGGAAATGCGGAAACTCGTCGACGCACTCTGGGATTCGAAGCGCGAAACGGGTGGACGCGTGTTCGAAAACAAAACCATCGGGGCGGCGCTGACGGAGCTGAGGGTCGCGCCGGATCTTGCGTTCAGCGGAACCGCGCCCGACGCGGCGTTGGCGTGGCAGCACCGGCGGTTGGCGACCGGCGATCTTTACTTCATCGCGAACCGCCAGCGGCGCGTCGAGGACGTGGTCATTTCGCTCCGCGAGATGGCGGGCAGACAGCCGGAAATCTGGCGACCTGAAACCGGCGAGAGAACCGACGCGGTGGTTTTCGGGCGCGACGGCAAGCGGGCGCTCGTGCCGCTCCGGCTGGAGGCCGGCGAGTCCGTATTCATTTTATTCCGACGACCCGCGGAAACCGGAGCGCCGTGGCTGACGCGCGACGGCCAGCCGGTCGTGAGTTCGATCATGCCCGAGCCTCGGGCTAAGGCGCCGGCGAATGATTTCACCATGGCGATCTGGGTGAAGCCGGACACCGATCTGCGGGCGATGCCGAAGGAATCGACGGACGGACGGATCGACGAGGTGGGGAAGTATTACGCGATCCCGGCGGATCCGGGCGACCGGCGCTTCGGCCCCGGGCACGCCACGACCGGCTTGGCGGTCGGCCGCAACGGCATCTTCGTGGTCGAACGTTCGGACGCCGACTGCCCGGCGGTGCTCGTCTCCGCGCTACCGGTGTCGGGCTGGACGCATGTGGCGGTGGTCTATCGCGAGGGCACGCCGCGGCTCTATGTCGACGGCAAGTTCGTGCGCGAGGGCCGGCGCAGCGGAAAAACGGTGCATTCGGGCGTGGGTTCGCCACCGCCGCCCGTGGACTACCGGCTGCATTTTCCCGCGCTCGAGCGACTGTATCGCGCGGCCGGCGAGGAACCGCCGCCCTCGCGGGGGCTCGTGTATTTTTTTGAGGGAAATTCCGCGCCGGCGACGGATCTCCCGCGGGCGTTGGACGAGGGGGAATTGCAGGCGCTCGTGTCACAGGGCGTCCCGCTGCCGGCGATGCCAACCGTTACTGAACTCGGGCGGGATGCGAGTGGCAGCGCGAGCGCGCTCGTTTGGAAAAGCGGTCGATACGAACTCGGCCGTGCGCGGGCGGACGTCGAGGTGGCGTCGCCGATCGCCGTCGACGGACCGTGGCGGGTCGAGTTTCCGCCGGGTCACGGCGCGCCGGACGTGATCGAACTACCCGAGCTCGCGTCGCTGCACCGACACGAGGATCCGGGAGTCAGATATTTTTCCGGCACGGCGACGTATCGAAAAAAATTGGATATTCCCGCGTTATCTCTTGGCGATGACCGCCGCGTGATCCTGGATCTCGGGCGCGTGGAGGTGATCGCGGCCGTGACGGTTAATGGCCGCTCTGCCGGTGTGGCTTGGAAGGAGCCCTACCGCCTCGATATGACCGAACTGGTGCACGCCGGTGCGAACGACCTCGCGGTCGCGGTCTCGACGCTCTGGACCAATCGCCTGATCGGCGACGAACAGTTGCCCGCCGAGGACGAGTTCGGACTGCGCGATGAGCGCGGACAGGATCCGCATGGCATCGTGCGTTTGCCGGACTGGTATCGTCGCGGCGAGCCGAAGCCGCCCGGCGGCCGCACGACGTTCGCGACCTGGCGTTTCTACGAAAAGGATGAGCCGTTGGTGGCGTCAGGCTTGCTGGGTCCGGTGCGAGTCTTCAATCCGCGACGCGTGACGTTTGAGCCCTGAGCGACGGCACTTCAGGGCGCGAAGATGAACGGCGGCGCGGTCTCGGCGGAAAACGACGCGTTCGCGGTGCGCTCGCCATAGCGCACGCGCGTCTCCCTGCCGCCGACGCTGCGAACGGTGGCGGACGTGAGCCGGCCGTCGCGCCACGCGAGATCGACTTCGAAACCGCCGCGCGCGCGCAGGCCGCGAACTTCGCCCTCGGGCCACGCGGTCGGCAGCGCGGGCAGAAGGAGGATTTCATCGGGCGAACTTTGCAGGAGCATTTCCGCAATCGCGGCCGTGCCACCGAAGTTGCCGTCGATTTGGAACGGCGGATGCGCGTCGAAGAGATTCGCGTAGGTCCCGCCGCTCCAGCGTTGTTGCGATGTTTCGGCATCGGCGGGTTTCAATGCCTGGCGCAACAGGCGGTGCGCGCGATCCCCATCGCCCAGCCGCGCCCACAGCGCCATCTTGAACGCGAGACTCCAACCCGTGCCGCCATCGCCGCGGACCTCGAGCGAGCGCCGCGCGGCGGCGGCGAACTCCGGCGTATCGCGCGGGGTGATCTCATTGCCGGGATACACGCCCCAGAGATGCGCGACGTGGCGGTGCTGCGGATCCGCTTCGGGAACTTCCTCAAGCCACTCCAGGATACGTCCGTCGCGGCCGATCCGCGTGGACGCGAGCCGGTCGCGGGTCGCGACGAGCTGGGCGCGCAGATCCGCATCCGTGTCGAGCAAACGCGCGGCTTCGCTGCAGGCGCCAAAAAGGTAACGGAGTAATTGCATGTCCGCGGTCGGTCCGAGGCAGACATGCGCCGGTGTGCCATCGGGCAGGAAGAAAGCATTTTCGGGGGAGTTCGACGGCGCGGTGACGAGGTATCCGGATTTTGGATCCTCGATGAGCATGTCGAGGTAGAACAGCGCCGCGTCCTTCATGATCGGATACGCCCAGGCGAGAAACGCGCGGTCTCCGGTGAAAAGATAGTGATCCCACAGATGCTGACAGAGCCACGCCGAGCAGGAGACGGTCGAACCCCAGCTCGCGGACTCGCCCGGCGAGGTGAAGCCCCACGGATTGGCGAGGAGGAACGCGACCCAGCCGCGCGCGTTGTAGTAGGTTTTGGCCGTTTTCGCGCCGGGCTCCGGAAGGGAAGCGATCAACGCGAAGAGCGGCTGGTGCAGCTCGGAGAGATTCGTCACCTCCGCCGGCCAGTAGTTCATCTGCACGTTGATGTTGGTATGCCAGTCTCCGTTCCACGGCGTTTGAATCTGGTCGGCCCAGATGCCCTGCAGATTGGCGGGCAAACCGCCGGGACGGGAGGATGAGATCAAAAGATAACGGCCGAAGTTGAAGTAGAGTGCGGCCAGCGACGGATCCGGTTTCCCGGCTTGAAACCGGCGCAGCCGTGCCGGCGTTGGCAGCGCGGCGAGAGCGTGGTCGGCCGGCCCGAGTTGCAGCGACACGCGGTCGAAGAAACGCCGGTAATCCGCCAGGTGCTCGCGCCGGAGCGTTGCGTAATCATGGGCGAGCGCTCGGCGAAGGTCCTCGGCAGCGGTCGCGCCGGCATCGGACACCCGTCGGCCCGCAAACGTGCGGATGTCGGTGGCGGCGGTAACGATCAGTTCGACCTCGTCGGCCGCTTCGACGACGAGAACGCCGTCATCCGCGGAGACCTTTCCGCCCTGCGCGCGAACCTTCAGCAGCGCGGCGTAGCACACCCCTCGGTCGCCGTTGTAGCCGTCGTTCAGCTGACCGCTCAGGCGCAGCGTGGAGGCGTTCTCCGCTGTGACGCACGCGCGCTCCGGCCGGGAGAGGGTGGCGCGAAACGAAAGCCGTCCCGGCTCGCTCGCGGTGAGTCGCACCACGATCGCTTCGGTCGGTGCGCTGACGAACGCTTCGCGCACGTAGGTGACGCCGTCGCGCCGGAAGCTCACCCGGGCGACCGCGTCGGCGAGGTCCAACTCGCGCCGGTAATCCACTGCCTCACCGGATCCGTTCGAATCCGAGAATTCGATACGCAGGTTGCCGAGTGTTTGATAGCAACCGAACGGGGCGTTGGCGGCCTGGCCGCGATTCGAGCCGCGTCCGGCGCAGGTGAAATGCTCGTTCACGAGCGCCTCGGCTTCGGCGTTCCGACCGGCGAGGAGCAGGCGGCGGATTTCGGGCAGCGCGTCGGCGGCGCCGGGGCGGTCCGCGTCCTGCCGCGAGCCGGACCACATACCGCTTTCATTCAGCACGATTCGCTCCTCGTCGATGCCGCCGTAAATCGTCGCGCCGAGCCGGCCGTTGCCGAGTGGGGTGCCTTCGAAAAGTGCGGTCGCGGGCGCGTCGAGCCAGACAATGCGCGATTCAGACGGAGGCGTCGCGCGGACCATCGCAAGGAGTCCGAAGGAGGCGAGCAGGGCGGGCAGCGAGCGAAAGGACATCGTCATGGGGTGACGCGGCGGAGATCGCGTGAGGTGGCGAGCGCGATGACGCGGCCTTTGTCGCCAACCGCGCAGTAGAAATGATAAACCACCCCGTCGTGTTTCAGCAGCCAGGGCTTGTGCGCGAACTGCCGGTCGTAAGGTTCGCTCGGCTCGACGAGGTGCGGTCCGTCCCACTTCGTCCAGTGCACGAGATCGTAGGAGCACGCGAAGGTGTCGAAGGCGTTCGGCCTCCAAAACGCGCCGAAGTAAAACATCACCCAAACGTCGCCGATCTTCGCGATCTGCGGATCGCCGCTGATCGCCCAGCGCGACGCGCCGACATTCTCGATCACCGGCTCGCGGCCAAGACGATGCCACCTGCGGAGATCGCGCGAGACGGCCAGGCCGATCGCCTCATGGCCATTCGGCGGCGCCTTGCCGTTGTAGAACATGACAAATGGCCACCCGAGCGACTCAGTCGCGTCGCGGATGATCGCGCTTTTGTAGAGGGTCGTCGTCTCGAACGCGCGCACGTCGCCCTGCTCGCGATGGAGCACTGGATTTTCCGGCAAACGCGTCCAGGGCCGGGCGACGGTGGGCGACGTCGTCCACGCGAGTCCGATCGCGAGCGGGTCGGGTTCGTAGCCGTGTTGGGCGCCGCCAAGAAACGACATCCAATAGCGCCCTTCGAACGGTGACAACGCGTGGGAGCCCTCCCAGTTGACATCGTAGAGCGCGAGACCCCCGTCCGCCTGCCACGGGTCCCAGCCTTCGCGGCGAAACGGCAGAACGGGGCCGAGTTTCTCCCAATGCAGGAGGTCGTCGCTGCGCGCGAGACACGTCTGGTAGCCAACCTTGTCCTTGTTCGCGGCGTAGAGCAGATACCAGCGGCCCTCGTGACGAAACACGTTGGGGCAATCGACCAGCTCGCCGGCTTCGCCTTTCAGCACGACGCCGTATTTGAAGGGCGTGCGCACTTCGTCGTGAATCTGCTGCATCACCTCGGCGGATACCGGTCGCGGAGGCAGCGGAGGAAAGGGCAGGACCTCGCGGTCGCCCCGCGCAGCGGCGGCGAGCAGCAGGCCCAACGCGGAGCCGGCGAAGATCCGGCGGAGAGGCGCAATCGAGGGGAAAACAACCATCGGCAAAACCTCGTCAGGCGCGGTTAACAGGTGATGACGGCGCCGCGTCGGGCGGCGTTGAGGAGATTCGGACGCCCAGTATCGCCCCACGCGAGCGCACGGACGCGGGGATTGGGGGCCGCCGGAAGTCCGGCGAATGCGGCGACGAAGGCGAGCAAGGCGAAACGCGGGGACGGCATGCGACGACGGGTTCGACGCCGTGAATCCGGACCGGCGCCGCGAAACCTGCAAGCTTCCAGGCCCCCGTTTGTCCCATATTTTCCGCGAGTTGTGCCTGCTTTCTAAGGGTGAACGGAGTGGGGTTTGACGAAGCGTGCGAAGCTGCCGTGGAGTTTCGGCGGAACACAAGTTCCCCGTCCGACCCCGCGAGTCCGAACCCCCGCTTTCCTTCAGCCATGTTTCGCCTGATCGCTTCTCTTTGTATCCTGAAATTCGTGACAGCCGTCGCGGTCGCGGGCGCGACGGAGCGGCAGTATTTGTCCGGCCGCGGCAGCGACGATCCGGTGCGCTGGGATTTCTTCTGCACGGAAGGGCGCAACAGCGGCGTGTGGACGCGGATCGATGTGCCGTCGTGCTGGGAGTTGCAGGGTTTTGGGAACTTCGATTACGGCGTCGAGTTCCGACCGAGCCAGCGCATGCCCGAGCGACTCCGCCAGCCGCAGGAGGAAGGGATCTATCGCCGGACGTTTCACGTGCCTGCCGCGTGGCGGGACCGCGCGGTGGACATCGTGTTCGAAGGCGTGTTGACCGACGCCGAAGTGAAGATCAATGGCGTGCCGGCGGGAGCGCCGCATCAAGGCGGTTTCTACCGTTTCCGTTATGCGATCGGCGGGCTGCTGCGCTTCGATGCACCGAACGAGATCGAGGTGCGCGTCAGCAAGCGTTCCGCCAACGCCAGCGTGAATCGCGCCGAACGCTTCGCCGATTACTGGAATTTCGGCGGCATCTTCCGGCCGGTGTGGCTGGAAGCGAAGCCGGTGCAGCACCTCGAGCGCATCGCGATCGATGCGAAAGCGGACGGACGCTTTTACGCGGATGTTTTCCTCGGCGGGGAGATCTCCGCGGATCGTGAGGTCGTGACGCAAATCGAGACGCTGGCGGGCGAGAAAGTCGGCGAGCCCGCGGTCGTCGCGGTGCCCGCCGGCGCATCACGCGTGACGGTGAAAACGCAGGTGTCGCAGCCCGCGACGTGGACGGCGGAGACGCCGAACCTTTATCGCGTGACGGTGACGCTGCGAGGCGGGGACGCGGCGACGCCGGCGCACACGTTGACGGAGCGATTCGGCTTTCGAACGTTCGAACTGCGGCCGGGCGACGGGCTGTATCTCAACGGCAGCAAGATCACGTTGAAAGGCGTCAACCGTCACAGCTTCTGGCCGGAGACCGGCCGGACGCTTTCCCACGAGAGAAACCGCGAAGACGTGCGGTTGATGAAAGAGGCCAATCTGAATGCGGTGCGAATGTCGCACTATCCGCCGGATCCCGAGTTTCTCGATTTGTGCGACGAGAGGGGGCTCTATGTGTTGAACGAGCTCGGCGGGTGGCAGGCGTCCTACGACACGCCGACGGGCCGGCGGTTGATCGCGAGTCTGGTGACGCGCGACGTGAACCATCCGAGCATCCTGTTTTGGGACAACGGCAACGAAGGCGGCGAAAACACCGAGAACGACGACGAGTTCGCAAAACACGATCCGCAGCAGCGTCCGGTGCTGCATCCGTGGGCACATTCGTTTCGCGGCATGAACACGCGACACTATCGCGAATATGAGGAGACGAAGCGATTCGCCGAGGGACCGGAGATCTTCATGCCGACGGAGTTTTTGCACGGCTTGTTCGACGGCGGCGCCGGGGCCGGACTCGACGATTTCTGGAAAATCATGGGCGAGCGTCCGCACGCGGCGGGCGGGTTCTTGTGGGACTGGGCGGACGAAGCGGTGCGACGCGACGATCTCGGGGGCAAACTCGATCCGGTGCGCGATCTCGGCGCCGACGGCATCGTGGGGCCGCATCACGAAAAGGAAGGAAGTTTTTTCACGATTCGGGAAATCTGGTCCCCGGTGCAGGTCCCGCTCGCGGAGCTGCCGGTGGACTTCGCCGGCGAGCTGCCGGTGAGAAATCGTTACGATTTCCTGAACCTTGAAACAGTGACGTTCGAGTGGCGGCTGATGAAGTTTGCGCCGCCGGGCGCGCTGCTGTTTCACCGCACGCTCCTCGCGCACGGACGATTCCAAGGGCCGGATCTGCCCGCGCGCGCAGACGGAAAGTTGCGCGTGCCGCTGCCGGCGGACTGGCGCGAGGCTGACGTGCTTTATTTGGCGGCGTTCGATGACCGCCAGCGCGAGCTCTGGACCTGGAGCTGGCAGTGGAAAAGCGACGTCGCCTCGATCGGGCACGCGTCGTCCAGCGAATCGGCCGTGAGTCTCGTGGACCACGAGCGAGAACTCCTGGTGGTCGTGGGCCGTAATGCGGTGCGTTTCGACAAGACCACCGGACGGCTCGCGGGCCTTGAGCGCGACGGCCGGCGGATCTCGCTCGCGAACGGGCCGCGGCTCGTCGCCTACCGGCGAGTGGAGCGCAGCTTCGTGCCGGTCGAGCTGCCCACGGCGAAGCTGTTGCGTTTCGACACCGCGCGCGCCGGTGACGCGGTGACGGTGACCGCGCGGTATGAAGGCGCGTTGCGCGAGGTGCGCTGGACGATCTCGCCGGACGGCGACGTGCGGCTGGATTACGAGATGGAAGGGCCCGGCAGCGTGGATATTCTCGGCGTCGATTTCGATTACCCGGAAGAAAAGATGCGCTCGAAAGAGTGGCTCGGCGGCGGGCCCTATCGCGTGTGGCAGAATCGCCTGAAGGGAACGCAGCTCGGACGTTGGGATTTTCCCTACAACGATCCGATTCCGGGCGTGAGTTGGGAGCAGCCCGAGTTCAAAGGTTGGTTCTCCGGGTGGCGGTGGATGGCGTTTACGACGACAGAAGGCCGGTTCGTTTTTCTCAACGGGGGCGGTCAGCCGTATGTCGGCGTCTATTCGCCACGCGACGGGAAAAACAATCCGGTGCTCGTGCTGCCGCGACTCGGGCTCGGGGTGTATCAGGCGATCACCGGGATCGGCACGAAAGGATCGAAGCCGGACGCGCTCGGGCCGCAGGGACGGCCGAAAATCCTTTCAGACCCGGTGCGCGGCTCGCTCGTGATTCGTCTGCTGGACCAACCGTGAAACGCTGCGGCTGGCTGGGAATTGTCCTGCTCCTGGCCGCCGTCGTTTCGGCGGCGCGGGGCGCGACGTCTGAGGATCCCCGGCGCGAGTGGTCGCTCGAGGCGGGCTGGCGAACGTGGGCGGGGGACAGCGCGGCGGAGGAGCCGGTGGGTTTTGCGTGCACGGATTTTGACGACCGTTCCTGGCGGCAGGTCGACGTGCCGCACAACTGGGACGACTACGATGGGCTGCGGCGGCGCGTGCACGGGAACCGTCACGGCACCGCTTGGTATCGGCGCAGCTTCGACGTGCCGGCGACGGAACGCGGTCGGCGGGTGTTTCTCTTTTTCGAAGGCGTGGGTTCGTATGCGACAGTGTGGGTAAACGGCCGCGAGGCCGGCCGGCACGCCGGCGGTCGGACGACGTTCACGCTCGAGGTGACGAATCTCGTCCACGCCGGCGAAAACGTTCTCGCGGTGCGGGCGGATCATCCGGCGGGCATCACCGATCTGCCGTGGGTGTGCGGCGGTTGTGCGCGCACGCCGGGTTTTTCGGAGGGCAGCCAGCCGATGGGAATTTTCCGGCCGGTGCGTTTGATCACCACGGGCGCGGCGCGGGTGGAGCCGTTCGGCGTGCACGTGTGGAACGATGCCGATGCGACCGCGGAGCGGGCGATGGTCCACGTCGCCACCGAGATCGATCGAGGCGTAAACACGGACGGAGTGGAGATCGCCACCCGGCTGCTCGCGCCCGATGGGCGAACGGTCGCGAAAGCGTGGAAAGAGCTGGCGGCGGGAACGGAGACGCGGGTGACGCAGACCTTTCCGCTGCCGGATGTGACGCTCTGGTCGCTCGAGCATCCGACGCTTTACACCGTGGAAACGGAGCTCTGGCAGCAAGGCCACGCGACGGACCGGGTGCGGACGACCTTTGGGATTCGCACGGTGCAGTGGCCGGATCCGACGGCGGCGGAGAGCGCGCCATTCCGGTTGAACGGCGAGCCGGTGTTCATTAACGGCACCTGCGGCTACGAGCACGTGCTCGGCGGCAGCCATGCGTTTGGGGCGGAGCAGATCCGGACGCGCGTGCGGCAGGTGCAGGCGGCGGGGTTCAATGCGTTTCGCGACGCCCACCAGCCGCACAACCTGCGGTATCAGGAATACTGGGACAAGGCCGGCGTGTTGTGGTGGCCGCAGTTCGTCGCGCAGGTCTGGTTCGATACGCCCGAGTTTCGGGCGAACTTCAAGCAACTGCTCCGCGAGTGGGTGCGCGAGCGGCGGAACAGTCCGTCGAATGTGCTCTGGGGTCTCGCGAACGAAAGCAAACTGCCGGAGGACTTCGCGGCCGAGTGCGCCGCGCTGATCCGCGAACTGGATCCCACGGCGTCGTCGCAGCGCCTCATCACGACATGCAACGGCGGTCAGGGCACCGATTGGAATGTGCCGCAGAACTGGACCGGAACCTATGGCGGCGATCCGCGCGAGTATGCGCAGGATCTGTCGCGTCAGCGGCTGATCGGCGAATACGGCGCCTGGCGCAGCCTCGGGCTGCACAGCGAAGGCGGATTCGTTGCGGACGGACCGCGCAGCGAGGATCGCGCGAATGCGCTGTTCGAAATGAAAATCCAGCGGGCAGAGTCGGTGAGCGATCGCGTGCCCGGGCATTTTCACTGGCTCCTGGCCACCCACGAGAATCCCGGTCGCGAGATCGGAGCGAAAGGACAGCAGGGCACCGACGGCTGGGAGGAGCTCGACCGGATCGGACCGGCGAACAACAAGGGACTGCTGACGTTGTGGGGCGAGCCGACCGATGCGTTTTATCTGTATCGCGCGAGCTATGTGCCGGCGAAAAAGGAGCCGATGGTTTACATCGTGTCGCACACCTGGCCGGAGCGGTGGCGCTCACCGGGCGTGAAAAGCGGAATCAAGGTTTACTCCAATTGCGACGAGGTGGAGCTGTTCAACGGCGTCAGGGAGAACTCGCTCGGCGTGCGCCGGCAGCGGGGGCCAGGCACGGCGTTTTGCTGGGACGACGTGGAGATCGCGACGAACGTGCTTTATGCGGAAGCGCGGCAGGGCGGTCGCGTGGTCGCGTGCGATGCGATTGTGCTGCGCCACCTTCCGGAAGCGCCCACGCGCTGGCGGTTGAACGGCGAGATCGAGGATCTCACCCGCGGCGAAGCGGGTTGGAACTATCTTTACCGGGTGAATTGCGGTGGCGGCGATTTCACGGATGCCGCTGGTCAGCGCTGGAGCGCGGACACGGATCTGGCGCCGGGCCGGCCGTGGGGGTCGAGATCCTGGGCGGCCGCAGATCCGGAGTTGCCGCCGCGGCTCGGCAGCCAGCGGGAGAGTTTCGATCCGGTGGCCGGCACGCGCGACGAGGCGCTGTTTCAAACCTATCGTTACGGACGCGAGAAATTGAGCTACCGTTTCGCCGTGCCGGACGGCGAGTATCGCATCGAACTTTATTTCCTCGAGCCGTGGTATGGCCGCGCCGGAGAAAACGCGGAGGGCTGGCGGCTGTTCGACGTGGCGGTGAACGGCGTGACCCACCTGCGCGACATCGATTTGTGGCGGGAATCTGGATACAGCCGCGCGGTCAGGAAAATCATCACCGCGCGCGCGGTCGACGGCCGGCTGGAGATCTCGTTTCCGCGCGTCGCGTCGTATCAGGCCGTGATTTCGGCGATCGCGATCGCCACGCGAGATTCGAACGCCCGCGTGCCGCAGGTCACGGCGTGGGCGAAGCGCACGGCGCCGCGGACACCGGTGACAGCCATGAGCCGTCGCGTGGATGCAGTTCCGGCGGTGACGTTTCCCGTTTCATCGGCGCGGATCGAATCTTACGCCGACGCGCTGCGCCTGAGTTGGACGATCGAGACCGGGCTCGGCGGCGGGCACGAACTGCGCGTGCGCTACGCGAGCGCTGCCGGGCCGGTGCTCGCGGAGCTGAGCATCGCCAGCACCGACGGTTCAATCGTGGAGACGCGGCGCTGGGAACTGCCGGCCACCGGAGGCCGCACAAGAGAAAGCGGACCGGCGGAAGAATGGAGTTTCAACGCGGGACGCTACACGGCGCGGTTGACGTTGCGCGGCGAGGCGAGAAACGACGTCCGCATGGAGGCCTTGTTGCTCCGATGAGTGAGTTCGCGGGCAGTTTCCGTGTGGAAACGCGCAGACGTTTTTTGACCGATCAGACAGATTGGGGCATGCGATTTTCTTTTCTCCTTCGGATCGGGCTCGGCGTCGGTGTGTGCGCGGCGAGCGGGTTGATCGCGGCGGAGCGGAGTGAGGTGGCGCCGCTGGAGCGTTACGCGGTCGCGGTCTGCGACTGGATGATCCTGAAGCGCCAGAAGCTCGGCGCGTTTCAGCGCGCGGCGGACGTGGGCGCGGACGGCGTGGAGGTCGACATGGGCGGTTTGGGCAACCGGCCGACGTTCGACAGCAAGCTCGGGGATCAGGCGGTGCGGGAGCAGTTTCAGGCGGAAGCGAACAAACACGGCGTGAAAATCTGTTCGATCGCGATGTCGGCTTTTTACGCGCAGTCCTTCGCCGAGCGAGAAGGCGTGGAGCGGATGGTACAGGACGCGATCGACACCGCGCGGGCGCTTGGCGTGCGCGTGCTGTTCCTTCCGCTCGGAGTGCAGGGCGATCTGGTGAAGCATCCGGAGTTGCGGCCGCGGATCGTGGCGCGATTGCGAGCGGCGGGCAAGGCGGCGGCAGCCGCTGGCGTGGTGATCGGCGTCGAGACGGCGCTGGACGCGAAAGCGGAGGCGGCCTTGCTCGACGAGATCGGTTCGTCGGCCGTGAAGAGCTATTTCAATTTCTCGAACGCGTGGCAGAACGACCGCGATCTCCACGGGGAGCTGCGGACGCTCGGAAAAGACCGCATCGTGCAGATCCACGCGACGAATACGGACGGTCGCTGGCTGCAGCACGACCCGCAGGTGGATCTGCCCGCAGTGAAACGCACGCTCGACGAACTCGGCTGGAGCGGGTGGCTCGTGGTGGAGCGCTCCCGCGACGCGAGCCGGGCGACGGACGTGAAGTATAATTTCTCGGCGAATGTCGCCTATCTGAAGCGAGTTTTTCTGCCGTAGGGACGAGAAGGATACGAAGGCGGTGAAATCGGAGGAAAATTCTCGTAACGCCCGGCGGTTTTGCGCGTCGTGAGCCGCCCATCGTGATCCATCGCTTCCGCTTTCCTCTTTCGTTTTTTCTCTTCATCAGCAGCGCCGTCGTCCGGGCGCAAACGGACGTGCCGGCAGTTGCCGATCCGGGACCGGTGGTGAAGCTCGAGGAATACAAGGTGTCGGGCCAGCGCGTGAGCCTGACCGAGGTGGCGGGCGTCGAGCCGACCGATAGCTACGACGCGCGCGACATCGACGAGTCCGGTGCGTTCGACGTCGGCGAATTTCTGGAGCAGTTGCCGCCGAGTCCGCTGGGCAACGAGCAACTGGTGCTGATCGACGGCCAGCCGACCTACATGGATATCTCGAAGCTGCCGCCGGGCATGATCGAGGGCGTGGAAGTCTCGAATTACGGCTCGCTGCCGCAGCACGGCGCTTACGCGAACGGCCGCGTGATCAACATCCGGCTGAAGAAGAACTACCGCAGCGAAACGGTGGACACGATCTTTCGCGGGGCTTTCTCCGGCGGCGGCGAACAGGAAGGGCTCACGCTTTCGGGCGCCGTCACGCGGGGCAAATGGCGCGTCATCTACAGTCTTTCGTATCGGCGGCAGGAACCATTGCTCGCGTCCGAGCGCTCGTTCTCGCGCGAGCAGGATCACACGGCGCGCGGCGGGCGGGATTTGCGTTTGCAATGGGGCTACCCGGCGGTCGTGCAAGCGGCAGACGGTGCGCTCGCGGGCGTGACGGACGCGGCGGGGAATCCCACGGCGGTGACGCTGGTGCCGGCGGGACAGGATGGGCGTGGATTGACGCCGGGAAACTTTCTGGCGGCGGCGGTGGATCCGGCGACGGGCGTGGCGCTGGCGAGCGGGCAGCGGCGTTTCAACACGGCGGACTACGTGACGTTGATCGCGCCGGGTGAGGACTGGGGTTTCAATTTCAACGTCAGCCGGCCGCTGACGCCGGCCATCGAGGCGACGTTGTCGGGGACGTTGTCCAGCAAGGAAAACGAGCGGCGGACCGCACCGCCGGTGACGAAGATCGGCGATCGCGCGCTCGTGCCGGGCGCGCTGAATCCCTTCGGCGAGGACCTGTGGATCGGCATGGTGCATCCCGGATTTGGGTCCGTGCGACAGGAGACGGATCGGCAGCGCGCGGAGATCGGGGCCAATTTCAGCGGGCATCTCTCGGATACCTGGCAGTGGAAGGCGAATGTCGGTACGCGCTGGAATCTCACGGGCCAAACGACGCACGATTTCGACCAGGACAAGTTTCGCGCCGCGTTGATGGCTGCGGATCCAGCGGTGCGGTTCAATCCCTTCGGCGACGATCCGCGCAACGCCGACATCTATCCCACGCTCGCGATCGACCGGAAAAGCGAGGCCGAATCGTGGCGTCACGAGCTTGAGGCGACCGCGAGTGGGGATCTCTGGACGCTGGCGGGCGGACCGATGCGACTCGTGACGCGCGGGAGCTACGAGAATCAGCTGGAAACGCGCGCTTACGAAAACGCCGAGAAGCTTTCTGCGCGCGACAGCCGGCGCGACGAGGATTCGTATCGGCTCGGCGCCAATCTGAAGCTGCCGTGGGTTGGCACCGCGAATGCGCGCCCGGCGCTGCAGCGCTGGGAGACGGAGCTCAGCACGCGGTATTCGCGCCGGAGTGGAGCGGAAGGCGCCTGGACGCAGCGCGCCGGCATGGTGTGGTCGCCGGTGCAAGGGCTGCTGTTTCAGACCAAATATTCGGTGTCGCGGCGGGCGCCGGTGCACTACGTCGCGGACTTGCAGCCGTTGAGCGGCGAGACCTTCGTCGATCCGCGGCGCGAGCCGGCCACGGCGTCCGACGTCGAGTTGATCGCGCGGGATTTCGAGGGCACGACACGCGGTCGAAACGAGCAGTTCACGATCGGCGCGACCGTCGAGCCGGCGGCGATCAAGGGGCTGCAGTTTTCGCTCACCTACGACGAGCAGGTGCGGCGCGGGTTGTTGAGCGACGAGTTCGAACCGCAGGATCTGATCAATAACGAGCTGGCCTTTCCGGGTCGTGTCGTGCGCGGAGCGCCGTCGGCGGACGATCTCCTGCGTGGGCAACCCGGGCCGATCGTGCGGATCGACACGACCCCGACCGATCGGGCGGAGCAGGAGGCGAGCGGGCTCGCGTTCTCGCTGCGCTACCAGCGCCGAACCGAGACGCTGGGCAACTTCCGCCTCACCACGTCGGTGCGGCATCCGCTGACGCGACGCTACGAGGTGGTCCCCGGCGTGCCCTTTGTGTTCGAGAGCGCCAACGAGGCCAATCCGCCGGACTGGACGGTGCGCACGCAGCTGTCGTGGAATTGGGAAAGCTGGCACGTGTCGACGAGCGCGCGTTTCGTCGACGAGATTCCGCAGGGCGAGTTGACGCAGCCGGCGACGACCGACCTCGACGTGCGGATCGGATACCGGTTCCGGCGGCCTGTATTTAAGAAATGGGGACAAGACCTGCGGGTGACCGCGGGTTTCGGCAACCTGCTCGAAGGCGCGCCGCCGTATGCGGACACGCTCAACGGATTCCGGCGCGGTTCGCCGCTGGGGCGGACGTATTCGCTGACGATCCGCGTGCCGCTGGGGTGACGGCCGGAGGTCAGCGCTGGCAATACCAGCGCAGCACGCGCAACGCGCGCAGGGTGTTCCACCGGCTCGGCTGGCCCACGGACTCCTCGAGTTCGACCGGCATGGTGCCGGGATGCCGGGTGTCGAGCGGCCAGCGTCCGGCGGCATCGCATTTCGAAACGAGCACGGCGATCGCGTCGGCCACGCGATCGTCGGGTGGACATCCGGCCCGACGCAGATAATCGAGCGCGCGCAGGAGGTCGTAGTGCCACCAGGTGGGAAACGCGAACTGGGTCCAGTCGGCGCCGCCCTTCCGATCGCGATGAATGACGGCGCCGTTCGAAAGACGGCGAAACAAACGGCGCGCCAGCAGATAATCCTGTCCGCGGAGGCGAGCCTGCGTGACGACGGGAGCGGGCGTGATGCGTTCGTAGTCAAGGAGCGCCTCGAGGACGCAAAGGGTGGTGTTGAAGGAGGAGCGGGCGGAGCGGTCCGGGGCGTCGCAGTTCCAGCCGCCGTCGGGAAGCTGTTCCGCGAGAAGACGGCGAATGATGGAGTCCACTTCCTGGGCGAAATAGGCTCCGGCCGCGGCGACTTGGCCGTTGATGCAGGGTTCCAGTTCGCCGGCGAAAAATGGATTGGCGGCGCATTCGTCGGGACCGCAGCCACGCCAGGTCACACCCGCACGCACGCGCTGCAAAGCGCGCTGGGCTTCGGGCGCGTCGGGATCGAGTCCGAAGTCTCGCAGGAGCGTCAGCGCGTGCATGGTGGAATTCCAGCCGCGGTTCCATGCTGCGCCGCCCCAGGTTCCGTCCGCCTCCTGCTGGCTGAGGAGCCGGGCGCCGAAGCCCTCGCGAGCGATTCGGGCCCGCTCGCGCGCGACTTCCCGGGCTGGCGCGTCTGCGATATCTTGCAGCACCTGCCAGCGCACCGACGGATCCGAGTCGAGCAACCATTCCAGCGTCGCGGACGCGGGCGGAAAGAATGACCGGTTTGTCAACGCGCGCGTCATCGGTGAGCGAGCCACCTTCTCGGTCGAAATCAAGGTGGCGTCGAGCGATTACGCCGTGCGGCGGAAGGGAGCTTATTTTACGATACCAAGGATCAGGTAGGTGCCGGTGCCGCGGACTTCGAGCGTGCTGCGGCCCGCGGGATAGGTGAAGGCGTGGACGTTGAGCGGTGGAAGACCTTCGACTCGGGCGGCGTCGAGCAGGAGCGGTTCGGCGCCGCCGCGCTCGGCAGCGGAGGCATCGGTCTCGAGCGTCGGTGGCTGGCGCCACTCCGGAGCGCGATCATCGAAATAGCCGATGAGCACGCGGACGGGCGTGGTCGTTTCGATCTCGATCGGCGGGAGTTTGCCGTCCCGGACGGCGGCGCGGGAGAACTTGATGCCTTGCAATCCCTCGAGCTCGGGCGCGACGGCGGTGAAGGTGGCGTCGGAGTCGGCGAACGCGGTGTTGCCGACCTGTACGGTGAAGGTTTCCAAGCCTGGTGTGAGGAGCTTGAACGTAACGAGGGGAAGCGGGGCGTGCGTGCGCGTCGCGGCGGAAGGATCCTTCAACGCGCTCACCTGCGCGCGGAAATTCGCGAGCTCCTGCTCGTAGACCGGCAGGAGCTGCCTCCAATGATAATTCGCCGGTTCGCGGCCGTGTCCACCGGGCAGCGGAATGCGGCGCTGGCTGGTCTGCATGGAATTCGCCGCGCGATAGGCGTCCCCGGCCAGGCGGGTGAGCGTGCGATAGTGCTCGAGGCTGTCGGCCAGCAACGTCTCGGCGCGCTCCATGTGCGCGATGTCATGAGAATGCTGATACCGAAGCACCTCGAGCGCGGCGGAAGCTTTGGCGCCGTAGCTGAGCGACATCGCACGGATGGAGTGCACGTCGTTGCGGAGCCGGCTGAACTCGGCGCGGCGGCGGGTGACGAGCGGGGCGGCGGCGTCGATGGCCGCCACGGCGCGCGCGGAAAACGCGTCGATTTCACCGACGATCTGCGGCGGCGTCTCGCCGGTGTGCGGCTCGCCCCGCGCCTCGCGTTCGGCAAACTCGCGCAGACGCTCGCCGGGCGGCGACTGCGATTCCCAGAGCTCGGGAAACTCGCGGTATTTGGCCGGGTTGACGAGTTGGTCGAGCGTCATGCCGAGCGACATCGTCTGCCGGTTGCCCTCGGTGATGCCGAAGCGGCGCAGGATCCGCGGCGCGCATTCGCCGGCGTCGTTGTAGGCGTCGAGGATGTGCGCGGCGGCGGCGGGGTTGCCGTAGTGCGTGGCGAGTCGGTCGATCCAGTAAGCGCGCTCGCCCGCGGAATCGCGGTCGGGATTCCATGCGTAGCGCGCCCAGGCCTCGAACCAGATCCAGTCCCGTTCCCACTGCTTGAGCGGCGGCGACGCGACGTCCGGAGAAACCGGCCAGTCCCAGTAAAAGAGCGGATAGAGATGCAGGCCGCGGGCGCCGAGTCGGTCGCGCATGGCGAGGACGGATTTGCGGATGAACTCGGTCGCGCCGTAGCGGAACGGTTCGAGGTTCGCCAGAATGTGAACATTGGCGATGTGCGTCGAACCGACGCGGCTCATCGTGAGATGAAGTTGCCGGCGCACGCCGCGCGGCTCCCAGGTGGTGAGCGACTCGCCGTTGAATTTCGCCTCGGTGTAGAGGTTGTGATACACCTTCAACGCTTCGGGCATCACCTTCGTCGCGTCGGTGGCGTGGGTGCGAAGCACGACGGGCGGTTCGGTTTTCAAACCGGCGGCGGCCATGCCGTCTTTCACACCGGGAAGAATGACTTCGGTCATCCAGCGGGTTTGCGTCGCCTGCTCTTGCAGCGCCTCGCCGAGACAGGGCATGAGCCCGACGTTGGGAAACTCGCGGACGAACGCGGCGATGGATTTCCGCGTGTAGTCGGCGGCGAGGTCGTTCCAGGCGTGAAGCTGGGTCGAGAGACCGTGCTTCTCGGCGAGCGGCTTCGAAATCAGGATGCTGTAGAACTGCTGGACGAGCCAGATGCCGCGGCGATCGCACTCGGCGGCGAGCCAGCGAAACATCTCGACGTTGCGCGCGAAGGTTTCGGGCGAAACCTCGACGGCGTCGGGATAGTCGGGGAGGCGGACCAGCGAGGCGAACGGGTGCCCGTTCCACAGATACAACGTGTTCATCCGCAGATCGGCGAGCGTATCGAGGTAGTCGGTCCAGTAGGCGCGATCGTAGAAAAACGGAAACTCCTCGGGCGTGTAGGGATATTCGTAGACCTTTCGGCCGGGGAGATACTGCGTTTTTTGCAGGCCGATGCACGGGCCGCGGACGACGAACTGCGGGCGGTCGGCGAAACGAAAACCTTCTGGGAAGCGCTCGCCCTGCGAGAGACGTTGCGCGGTTTCGAGTGCGCCGTAGAGCGCGCCACTGTCGTCGGCGCCGACGATCGCGAGGCAGTTGCCCGCGAGGCCGAGGAGGACAAAGCTCTCGGGCGATTTGAGATCTCGGCCGAGGTCGCGCGCGGCGTCCCCCAGGAGCTCCGTGAGACCCGGATCCGCGCGTGTGCGCACGACGATACGCGACAGTGCGTCGTCGTCGCCATGGTTCAGGTTGCTCTGCAAACGCTCGGCCGCGTAACGAAGACGCGGGCTGGCGTGCGCAGGTAGATCGATGTCAGCGGCGGCGCCCAGCGCGAGCGTGCAACAGAACAGGGAGAAGAGTCGGAACAGCATGGCGGTGGGCGGAAGCGTTCACGGGAGCGGTGTGATGCTGACGTCGTCGATGAGAAAAACGGCGGCAGGCACCTTCGTGTCGGCGCCGGGCAGGTCGCGTCCGCCGTAACCGCGATCCCGATACACGCCGGTGCGGAGCGAGAGGCGTTCCACGGTTTGCACGGGGTCGGTGAAGATCGCGGGACGCGAGAGGGTGGTTTCGCCATCGAGCATCACGGCGCAGCGGTCGGCTTTGAGATTGGACGGAATCTCGAGCACAAGAGTCTGCCATCGATCGGCGACATATTCAGCGGCTTTCCACCACTGACCTTCGTGGCACGCCCAGAGAAATCCGTCCTCGGCGAACGCGAGCCGGACCGGCCGCGCGCCATGGGCATCGAGCAGGTCGATCTCGAGCCGCGCGTTCGTCTGACGCGGCCGCACGCGCAGGGAAATTTTCACCCCATGCGTCGCGGGAAACACCCGCACGGCACGTGCGTAGTCATACGGATCCTCGTCGCGCAACTCCAGCGCATGGCCGGAATCGGCGGTGTCGACGACCCTCACGGGTGCCCACGCGGGCGAGTAGATGTTCCATTCGGACGGCAACATGCCGGGAGCGGCGGGCTCGAAATCGTCATGCACGGCGGTGTCGACGGTAGCGCGAATCGGTGTGGGCACGCGCGCGACCCAGATGTCTTCCTTGTTCACGCTGTAGGCGAGCCGGAAGGCGCGATCCGCGTCGGGCGGCGTGCCGTTGCCCTCGACGATGCCGCGAACGTATTGCGGTCCCAGGTTTTTGTAGGCACCGCCGAAGCGTTGGTCGGGCAGTTCGCCGTGAACGGCGAGCAGGTTCGAAAAATGCTCGCCGTCGTCGCTCAGCGTCAGCGCGAGCGGATGACGCAGCCGGTTCGTGGGATTGAAGACGAGCGCGTAGCGGCCCTCGCTCGTGCGCTGGAGCCAGTATTTCGACGCGTTGTTGGGCAGGTTCGCGGCGAACTCCTTGGTGGTCCAGGTGTGGCCGCGGTCGGCGGTCGTCGCGACGAGCGCGTTTTTCCAGATGCCAAGCGTGCTGCCGTCGGGCCGAGTGATAAACGAGAGCGCCTTGCCTTTCACCGCGTAGAAGCCGCGGTCGTCGCGCTGGTCCTCCTCCCACCACTGTGCGGTCATGAGTTTGTCGACGAGCAGCGCCTCGCAGGCGGCAACGAACTCCCGGTCGGGCGAGGCGGTGTAAAGCGGATAAGGGTGCTGAAAATTCGGATACGGCTGCGGGGTATTCAGCCGGATGAAATAGATGGGGCCGAACGTGCCGTCGGCGCGGATCTCGCGCACCACGCGTCCGATGCCGGTGCCGTCGTTGGGCGTCGGCGGCTGGCCGTGAAAGGCCAGCGCGAGCAGCCGGTTGTTCGGTGCGACGTAAAACCCCATCCGCTGATGCGTGATCGAGCGGACGTCGCCCGGAAGCTCGATCGCCGGAAAGATCAGTCGCGGTGTCGTCCAGTTGATCGCGTCGGTCGACGTGGTCAGCGAGGTATCTGTCGGGCTGTCGTGCTCGTTGATCGGTGCGCTGAGGTATTCGAGATAAAACGTTCCGCGCCACCACGCGAGCATCGGCTGGTGAACGTAGGTGTGGTTTAGTCCGTCGGCGTGAACCGCGGCGGTGCGGTTGGAGCGGAAAACCTGAATAGTGTGCACGCCGACGACTGGGCGCAGACCGCCATCGGCCGCGGTGGTCGCGGTGTCATGGCCAACGTAGCTGAGCGGCGGTGCGCCCCACGCGAGCGCGGCGGTGGCGAGTAGGGGCGGAAACAAGGTCGACGTTTTCATGAAGCGACGGGTTCGGACTTCCGCCCCGCGAGCGCGGCGGCGAGTTTCAACGCCTCGATCAGGCTGCGCGGATCGCCGCGGCCGGTGCCGGCGTTGGCAAAGTCGGTGCCATGCTCCACGGAGGTGCGGACGATCGGCAGACCGAGGGTCACGTTCACACCGCGCCAGATGCCGAGCATCTTCGCGGCGACGTGGCCTTGATCGTGATACATCGCGACGGCCGCATCGAATTCGCCCTGCGCGGCGCGGTAGAAGATCGTGTCGCCGGCAAACGGTCCGTGCACATCGAGCCCGGCGGCGCGCGCCTGCGCGACTGCGGGCGCGATGAAACGGATTTCTTCACGGCCGAAAATTCCGCCTTCGCCGGCGTGGGGATTCAGGCCGGCGACCGCGAGGCGGGGGTGTTCGATGCCGAGCGCGCGAACGGCGGCGTGCGTGAGTTGGAGCACCTTCAGGATGCGCGCGGGCCGCACGCGGTCGATGGCTTCGCGCAGGGAAACGTGCGTTGACACGTGGCTGACGCGCAGCCGGTCGGCGACGAGCATCATCGTCGCTCCTGGGGCGCCGCAAAGATGCGCCAGCAAACCGGTGTGTCCGTCGAACAGATGCCCTGCGGCGTGCAGCGCGGCCTTGTTGATCGCGGAGGTGACGATCGCGTCGACGCGTCGTGCCAGCGCGAGTTCGGTCGCGGTGCGAATTGCATCGTAGGAGGCCTGGCCGCACATCGCGTCAACCGCGCCCAGCCTGAAACGGAAGAAATCTACGTTCTGCAGGTCCAGCACGGTCACGGTGGCGGGATCGAAACGCGCCTCGTCGACAGTCGGCACGGCGTCGATGCGCAGGACGGTGCCGGTGTAGCGCTGCGCCCGCTCGAGCGTGACCGCATCGCCGACGACGAGCACGCGCGCCAGACTGCGCACGGCCGGATCGGCGAGCGCTTTCAGGATCAGCTCCGGACCGGTGCCGGCCGGATCGCCGAGCGTGAGGGCGAGGATCGGCGCGCCGGTCATGTCAGGCGGCGACGGGTTGCTCGAAGTGGCTCACCAGGCCCGGCGGCCAACGGTAACTGCCGGGTTTGAGGGTGACGACGCAGTTTGCGTGGCCAACCGGTTTGAGTGTCACGACGCCGGGCCCCCAGACATGCAGCACTTCCAGCCGCGTCCAGCCCAGCGTGTCCAGCACACAAGCGGCGGTCGCGCCGCCGGCGACGATGAGATGTTCGCAGGCGCCCGTGGCGAGCAGGCGGCGCGCGAGCGACGCGAACGTGCGCGTGATCGTGGCCGGCGTGCCGCCGCTGCGCACCAATGGGCCGGACATGACTACGGATGTGGCGCCGGCGGTGCGCAGATTCGGTTGCACGAGGCCGGCGAGCTTGGCGACCGAGGGGACGGAGCGCGCGCGCACGGACACGATCGGACCGGACAATGGCGTGATCGGATCGGGCGGCGTGGCGGTGCCGCTCAAGAGGAGCACGGAGCGCGCTGAGATCTCGCGTGACGGCACCGCGGCGCGACCCGCGCGTTGATGCACGAGCCACATGCGGAAAAAATCCGCGCCGCCGGCGGGCAGGGTTTCGTCGTCGACCTGTGAGGCCCAGAGATCGACGTGCGCCGGACTGCGGGCTTCGCCGACGACGACGCCTTCGTCCGGCGCTCGATTGGCCGGATGGCAGCAGACCGCGTCTGGCGGCCGGCGGCCGTCGCCGAGGAGTTTGAGCACGTCCGAGGTGCGCCGCGGGTGATGCGGATCGCGGGCAAAACCGGTCCGATGCAGCGGCGTGCTGGCGATAAGATACCGGCCCTCGTCGATGATGCGCCCGAGGGACGGGTTGCACGGCACCAGCAGCGTGCGGCGCAATTTCAGGGCGTCGACCATCGCATGGATCTCCGCGAGGACGTTGCCGCGCAGGACGGAATCGACCTTCTTGAAGAAGCCGGCGTTGGGGCGGCGGTTGAGTTGACGTGCGAGGGCTTGCACGCGTCGCGCGGCCGTCACAGGCGCGAGCAGGCGGGTGTCGGTGTCGCACACGATCACGTCGGCGTTCAACGGCCCATCGGGCGGCGTGGTGAGCACGAGGGCGCGAAGCCCGGCCTGATGGGCGATGGCGGCGATCTCGGCGGCTCCGGTGAGATCGTCGGCGAGAACAATGAACGGTCGGCGGCGCATGACAGAAATCAGGAAAGTTGGCTGAGTTGTTCGTGAACCTGGCGCTGTTCGGCGGCGGCGAGCGCAGCCAGCGGCGGGAGCATATGCGGCGCGCAAATGCCAAGGCGCGACACGCCCGCCTTCAACGCCGCGAGCGATGACCCGAGGGCGCGCCCGTTTTGAAATACGGCACCGAGTGCGAGCGCGCGCGTCTGCAGTGTCTCGGCGCGATTCCAATCGCCGACTTTTGCGGCGGCGTGCAAATCCCGCCAGAGCGCGGGCGCGTAGTTGCCGGAGCTGGGCACGATGCCGTGAAAGCCCAGCTTCAACGCCGGCACGGCGTGCGCCGCAACGCCCATGAAGAGCGCGAAATCGCCGCGTCCGCCGAAACGCTGCGCCACGGCTTCGCGGCGTCCGGCGGTTGGCTCGGAGTCCTTCATGCCTACGATCGACGGATGGCGCGCGAGTGCGTCGATCGCGTCGAGCGGCAGCGACATTCCGGTCGTGGCAGGCATGTTGTAGAGGTAGAGCGCGCCACCAACCCGGTCGGCGAGAAGCGCAAAGTAGCGCTGCATCTCCGCGGGCTCGAGTTTGAAGTAATTTGGCAACATGCCGACGAGCGCGTCGGCGCCTTGAGCGAGATGGCGGCGGCCGAGCGCGACGGCTTCGTCGAGCGAGTTGTGCGCGATGCAGGCAAACACCGGCACGCGTTTCGCGGCGATACGCACCGCGATTTCCACATAGCGTTCGCGCAACGCGGACGGCAGCGAAGCGACTTCGCCGGTCGTGCCGGCCACGAGCAAACCGCAACCGGCGCCGGCCACGTGCCCGACCAGGCGCTCGGCGGCGGGTTCGTCGAGTTGGCCCTCGGCGGTGACAGGGGTGATCAGCGGGACAATGATCCCCGCGGGCGAGAGGAAGGCGGACATGTCAGAAAGCGGCTTCGTAGATGTGCAGCGCGTCGGCGAGAGTCACAGGGCGCGGGTTGGCTTTGAGCAAACGCGTGACTTGGAGGCCCGCCTCGGCGAGTCGCGGGAGGGCGTCGCGCGCGATGCCGTGCGCGCCGAGCCCCTGCGGAATCGCGCACGCCCGGAGCAGCCCGCGGAGACGATCGGGCAATTGGCGCGCGGTAGTGATGTCGTCGTTGTCTCCGGGGGCGCCGAGCGCGCGGGCCAGGGCCGCGTGACGTTCCGGCAACGCCTCGCAATTGAACGCAACCACGTGCGGCAGCATCAGCGCAATCGAGAGGGCGTGCGGCAGGTGATGCTCGCCGGCGAGCGGATAGGCGAGCGCGTGCACGCCGTTGGTATTCACGGGACCAAGACACAATCCGCCGTAAAAACTTCCGAGCATCACCGCACTGCGCGCGGAGAGATCTCCGCCGTCGGCGACCGCGGCGGCGAGATGGCGGGCGATCAGCCGGACGCCTTCAAGCGCGTAGACATCCACCAGCGGATGCGCCGCGAGGCTCGCGTAAGCCTCGAGGCAGTGTGACAGCGCATCGATGCCGGTCAGCCCGGTGAGCGCCGCGGGCAGCGAAACGGTCAGCTCCGGATCCAGCACCGCCGCGTCCGGCACGAGTGAGGGACCGATCACGGCTTTTTTGGTCTGCGACGTTTCGTCGAACAAAAGCGCGTTCGGGGAGGCTTCGCTGCCGGTGCCCGCGGTCGTCGGAACGCACACCAAGCTGACACGGCGTGGGGGCAGTCGACCCGAGCCGAAGAACGGCGCGATCTGGTCCGCGATCGGCGCGAGCGCGGCGACGAGCTTGGCCGCGTCGAGCACGCTGCCGCCGCCGAGCCCGACCACCAGATCGGGCCCAACCGTCCGGGCGCGACGCAGCAGCTCTTCGCAGGAGGAAACGGTGGGCTCGGCGGGCGGCTCCACGAACACCGCCGCTTTAACCCCCGCCGCCGCGAGCGCGAGCTGGGCGCGCTCGGCGTGCGCATGCACGGCGGCGGTGGTGACGATCAACGCCTGCTGTTTCCCGGCGGTGAGGCCGGCGAGCGCGCGCTCCAGACAGCCGGCCCCAAACTCCACCCGCGGCGGAGTCAGGAGGGTGACCGGAGGAAACGACGCGGGCGGTGTCATCGCAGGGCTTTTTAGAGTGTCATCCATTATATGACACTCTGGATGGGCCGGGAGAGGCGGTTGCGGCGGAAGGTGAGTTGGTCGACGTCGGGCGGGATGTAGCCGCCGAGCAGGCGGCTGGCGGCGTAGCCGACGACGAAAACGATCACGTGGCCGAGCAGGCCGATGAGGATCGGGTTGAGCGGAAAATTGAAACCCAGGTCGAGCAGGCGCCGGCTCGGCTCCGTCAATGTGCCCCAGGTGGTGAAGATCACGCAGGCGGCCAGACCGATGTAGCAGCCCTCGCGGGTGGCACGCCGCGTCAGGAAGCCGAGGAAAAAGAGTCCGAGCATGCCGCCGGAGAGGATCGCGGCGACCGTCACCGCGCGTTCCATGATGGTCGCGGCGCCGCCGCGCGGCGCCATCAGCAGCGCGACGCCGATCGCGAGCGCTCCGGCGACGGCCACGGCGATGCGGCCGCAAACGAGCCGCAGACGATCGCTCAGGCCTGGGCGAAAATGGCCGACGAGATCGGCCGTAATGGCCGTGCCGATACTGTTCAGATCGGGGCTGATCGACGACATCGAGGCAGCGAGGATGGCGGCAAGCATCAGACCGATGATGCCCGTCGGCAGGTGGTGAATGATGAAATGCGGCACGACCTCGTCGCTGACTGCCGGCGGAGTGGCGCCGCTCGCCACGTAGTAACCGTAGAGGCAGGCGCCGATGAGCATGAACGTGAGCCACACCGGGACGCAGAGCAGGCCGTTCCACAACGCCCCGCGACTCGCGTCGGCGTCGGAGCGCGCGATCAGATAGCGTTGCACCATGTGCTGGTCGGCAATGTAGCGCCGTGCCCAGTTGGCTGCGTAGGCGAGGATCAACAGCCACTGCGTCGTGACCGCGGGATCGAAGAACGCGCGCAGATCGAAATCGAAATTGCCGAGCGAGAACTTGCCGGCATTCCACGCGGAGACGACCGCCGCGCCCGGCGGACCGCATTCGGGAGCAAACACCAGCCGGCCGACGATCAGCACGGCGGCCCCGACGAAGATCGCGCCCTGGATCACGCTCGTCCAGACCACCGCCTGCATCCCGCCGGCGACCGTGTAGGCGATCGTGAACGCGGCCATCCACAGGATCACCGACGGCATGTCCCAGCCGGTCATCACGCAGATCGGCACCGCGGTCGTGAGCAGGGTCACGCCCACGTCGAACAGCCGGTCGGCGATGAAACAGCTCGACGCATACAGCCGTCCGCCGACGCCAAAACGCGCGCCGAGGTATTCATACGCGCTCATGCCGACGGCGTGCCGATAGAACGGCACGATCACGCGGGCGACAAAGACGAGCACCACGGGAAGCGTGAGGCTGCCGAGCAGCAGGATGAGACCGCTTTGATACGCCGTCGCCGGGTGACCCACGAGCGTGTTGCTGCTGATCAACGCCGCCATCATCGCCATCGCCACGGCCCACGCGGGCAGCGAACGGTTGGCAATAAAATAGGACGCTGCCGTCTGCTTTCGTCGCGAGAAGATCAGCGCGATGACAGCGACCGCCAGCGCGTAGAGAGCGATCACAAGATAATCTGGGAAACGAAGCGTCACCGGAGGGGAAAAGCGCGGCCACGAGGCCGTTCTGCGCAAAGGCAGATGCGCGGTTGCAGGGCTTGGCAACTGCGGAATCCATTCCGTTCGGACGCGCGAAAAAAAGTGGAGCGGGAAACGAAGCCGTCGTCGCGGGCGCGCAGCGAACACTCGCGAGAGTTTCATTAGTCATTAGTCCTAAGATACAAAGGAAGGCCGCAGCGAGGATCGGGTGACGTTACGCCACCGCCCTTCGCGCACACGTAGCCGGGACGGTTGTTATAATCCGAAAAGAAATATTGTTTCAGCGGGCAGAACTTCAGCGGCAGTGCGGTAGGATCGACGGTTTAGTGCCGTCGCTCGTTTCTGCGGGCTCGCGTGAGCTGAGCGGGCGAACACCTTCGGTGCCGCCTCGTCGTCTGAAATGTTTCCCCTTCGCCCCATGCCCCTCGCTTCGTTTCGTCGCCGCGCTTGTGCCGCACTTTTCTGGTTTGCGCTTGCGAGCGGCGCGGGGGCGGCCGCGGCGGAGGGCGCCGACGCGCCGCGTCGTCTCGTTCCGGCCAGCGTGGGCGAGCAGCACGTGGCGCGCTTCAACGCGATGGAGGACGAAGGCGTGGTGAACGCGGTCCCGAACGCGCAGGCGGCCGGGTGGCTGGAGGCAAACGTGCCGCGCTTTGTCTGTGCCGACGCCGAGGTGGAGGAGATTTACTGGTTTCGCTGGTGGTCGCTGCGGAAGCATCTGAAGCGCGATCCGGCGAGCGGCTGCTGGACGTTCACCGAATTCATTACCAAACCGCGGCCGGTGAGCAGCGCGCTCGGACATCACCTGATGGAGCTGCGCTGGCTGCGGACGCAGGACTACGCCGACGATTACGTGACGTATTGGTTGCGTGGACACTACGGCGGGCCGCAGTCGCATCTCCACAAATATTCGCAGTGGCTCGCGTATGCGCTCTGGCAGCGCTGGCTGGTGACGCAGGACACGTCACGGCTGGTCGGACGACTCGACGATCTCGTGGCCGACTATCGCCGCTGGGAGGCGGAGCGACGGCGGCCCGACGGCCTCTTCTGGCAGCACGACGTGTGGGACGCGATGGAGGAATCGATCAGCGGCGGCCGGAAGGTGAAGAACGTGCGCCCGACGATCAGCAGCTACATGTATGGCAACGCGCTCGCGATCGCGGCGATCGCGCGGCTGGCGGGGCGCGACGACCTCGCGCAGGCGTTTGCCGCCGATGCCGAAAAGCTGCGTCACCTGGTCGTGGATACGCTGTGGGACCCGGAGCGGACGTTCTTCACGTCGCGCACCGAGACGCTCGAGCGCATTCCCGTGCGCGAGCAGATCGGGTTCATCCCGTGGTATTTCGGGTTGCCGCCACAGGGACGCGGTTACGAGGAAGCATGGCGGCAGTTGACGGACGAGGAGGGCTTCAAGGCGCCGTTCGGGATCACGACGGCGGAGCGCCGCGATCCTACGTTTCGCACGCGCGGGATCCGCACCTGCGAATGGGACGGCGCGGTGTGGCCGTTTGCGACGTCGCAGACGCTGACGGCGCTCGCGCGCGTGGTGCGCGACTATCCGCAGGACGCGGTGACGAAGCAGGATTACTTTGACGCGTTCATGACGTATGTGCGCGCGCAACGCTATGGCGGACGACCCTACATCGGCGAGTATCTCGACGAGAAAACGGGCGAGTGGATCATGGGCCCGAATCCGCGGAGTCGCTTCTATCATCACTCGACGTTCGCCGATCTGCTGATCGATGGCGTGATCGGGCTGCGGCCCCGTGCGGGCGACGTGCTCGAGCTGGATCCGCTGCTGCCGGCGGACACGTGGGCGTGGTTTTGCCTGGAGAACATGCGCTATCATGACCACGACGTGACGATCGTGTGGGATCGCGACGGGCGCCGATTCGGTCGGGGTGCGGGCCTGAGCGTCTGGGTGGACGGCCACACGCTCGCGCGTTCGCCGCGCTGGGGGAAATTGACGGTGACGCTGCCGCGATGAGGTCGGCGTCGAAGATCCTAAACGCGGCGCGGGCGGCGGCGTTCGTCGGCTTGCTGGGGTTGACGGGAAATCTCTGCGCCCGGCAATCGCCGCCGCCGGTCACGGTGGGCGCCGACGGAACGCTGCAGTATGTGGCGGACGAACGTGGTAATCGCGTGCCGGATTTTTCGAGCGCGGGCTACCGCGGCGGTGGCGTGGCTTTGCCGGACGTGCCGGTGCGCGTGCAGGTGGCGCCGGCGGACGGCGACGACGGCGCGCGAATCCAGACGGCGATCGACTACGTTGCCGGATTACCGGCGGACCCAGAAGGACGGCGCGGCGCGGTGCAGTTGACCGCGGGGCGTTTCGAAATCGCGGGCGCGCTGCACATCGCGGCCAGCGGGGTGGTGTTGCGCGGTGCGGGCCAGGACGAGAACGGCACGGTGCTCGTCGCCACGGGGACGGGGCGACGAACGTTGGTCGAAATTGCGGGGACGTCGCTCGAACAAAATGCGCAGGGAACGACCAAGGTGCTCGACGACTATGTGCCCGTCGGGGCGAAACGCGTGCGCGTGACGGGCGCGGACAATTTCAAGATTGGCGACACGGTGGAAGTGGAACGTCCGAGTCCGGCGGCGTGGATCGAGGAAGTCGGGATGCACGAGGCGCCGGCGCGTCAGCCGTATCAGTGGCGGCCCGACACGGTGAACGTGATCTGGCATCGGCGGATCGTTGCGAAGGACGGAGCGACGCTGGAATTCGATGCGCCACTGACGACGGCGATCGAGGCGCGCTACGGCGGCGCCACGGTAGCGACATTTGCCGACGAGGGCTATCTGGCGGAATGCGGCGTGGAGAATCTGCGCTGCGAGTCGGAATTCGACGCCACCAATCCGCTCGACGAACAGCACGCGTGGAATGCGATCGCTCTGAGTGCGGTGCGCGACGCGTGGGTGAGCGATGTGACCGCGGTGGGTTTCGCGGGCTCGGCCGTGCAGGTGGCGGCAACGGCGGCGCGCGTGACGGTGCAGGATTGCGCGTCGCTCGCGCCGGTGTCGGAACTGGGTGGTTATCGCCGGCTGGCGTTTCACGCGCGCGGCGAGCAGGTGTTGTTGCTGCGGTGTCTGTCGGAAGCCGGGCGGAACGATTTCACCGTCGGCTATCTGACGGCGGGGCCGAATGTGTTTCTCGACTGTGTGGCGCGCGAGACGCATGGCTTCAGCGGCTCGCTCGGCAGCTGGGCGAGCGGCGTGTTGTTCGATACGGTGACGATCGACGGCGGCGCGCTGCGGCTGGATAATCTCGAAACGTTCAACCAGGGCGTGGGCTGGGCCGCGGCGAATTCCGTGATCTGGGGATCGTCGGCGGGGGTAATCGTGAATCGGCGTCCGCCAGGTGCGAACAACTGGGCGGTCGGCGTCTGGGCTCAGTTCGTTGGCGACGGCACCTGGAGTCAGGTCAATGAGTTCGCGCGACCTGCGTCGCTCTATCGCGCGCAGTTGCGCGAGCGGCTCGGCGATGACGCACTCGCCGCGCTCGCGCCCCGACGCTATCCGGCGGTGGCGACGGAAGCGCAGCTCGAAACCGTTGTATCCGGTTTTGGAGCACGTTTGGGCGGCCCGCAGCGTTCCACGGCGAATCTCGACGCGACGACGCTGCGGCTGCGCGACGGCGTGTTGACGATCGGCGACCGGCCGCTGCATGGGAAGCAGGCCGAGGTGGCGTGGTGGCGCGGGCGACTGGAGCCGGCGAGGGCGGACGAGATCGGGCCGGCGTTGACGCGGTGCGCGCCGGGGCGGAGCGGGACCGGGCTGACGGACGAGATCCCGGCGGTCGCGGAGCGCCTGGCGCAGCGCGGCGAGGTGCTGCTGCGGCAGCATTACGGGCTGTGGTATGACCGGCGGCGCGACGATCATCAGATGATCCGGCGGCCGGACGCGGAGGTGTGGCCGCCGTTCTTCGAGCAGCCGTTTGCGCGGAGCGGGCGCGGCCGCGCGTGGGACGGGTTGAGCCGTTACGACCTGACGCGCTACAATCCGTGGTATTTCGAGCGGCTGCGCGCGTTTGCGGGCGAAGCGCGTCGGCGCGGTCTGGTGCTCCTCAACGAAATGTATTTTCAACACAACATCATCGAGTCGGGCGCGCACTGGGTGGATTCGCCGTGGCGGCCGGTGAACAACATTAACGACACCGGTTTCACCGAGCCGCCGCCGTTCACGGGGGACACGATCAAGATGGCGACGGAGTTCTACGATGTGAACCATCCGGTTCGCCGCGCGCTGCACCGCGCTTACATCCGGCAATGTCTCTCGAATCTCGCGGACGAGCCCAACGTGATTCACACGCTCTCGGCGGAGAACAGCGGTCCGCGATCTTTCATGGAGTTCTGGCTCGACGTCGTGGCCGAGTGGGAGCGCGAAACCGGGCGCCGACCCCTCATCGCGCTCAGCGCGCCGAAAGACGTGCAGGATGCGGTGCTCGCGGATCCGCGGCGCGCGGCGATCGTCGACGTGATCGATCTCACGTATTGGTTTCGCACCGACAGCGGCCGGGAGTTTGCGCCGAACGGCGGACAGTCGCTGGCGCCGCGGCAGCATCTGCGCTTGTGGAAGGGCGGGCGTCCTTCCGCGGCGTCGATCGCCGCGATGGCGCGCGAGTATCGTGAGCGTTTCCCCGGCAAGGCCGTGATCAGCGGACTCCCGGAGGCGGACGACCTTCAGCCTGGTTTGGCGCCCTGAAACGGTTTCGATTTTTCACGATGAACAACCTGAGAACCCTGGTCCTGCGAGTGGTGCTGCTCTTTGGCTTGGCGGTCACGCTGACGGCGAGAACGGCGTCGACGATCGAGCAATGGGACGTGTTCGAGCTGACGCTGCGAGGGCCGCGCGAGGGCAATCCCTTCGTCGACGTGCGGGTTTCGGCGGTGTTCACCAACGGCACGCGCACGCTCGAAGCGGCCGGGTTTTACGATGGTGACGGCGTGTATCGCGTGCGTTTCATGCCGGAGACGGCGGGGCGCTGGCGTTATGAAACGAAAAGCAATCGTTGGGAGCTCACGGGAAAGACGGGCGATTTCGAGGTGACGCCGCCGCGCGCGGGGAATCACGGGCCGGTGCGCGTGCACAACACCTTTCATTTCGCCTACGCCGACGGCACGCCGTTCAAGCAGATCGGCACGACGATCTACAACTGGACCGATGCGCCGGAGGAGGTGCAGGAGCAGACGCTGAAGACCCTCGCGGCGGCACCGTTCAACAAAGTGCGGATGCTGATTCTGCCGCAGCAGGACGCGTTTCGCCGGAAGTTCGCGCCGCCGCGCTGGCCGTTCGAAGGGAAACCGCCGCGCGATTGGGACACGACGCGCTTCAACGTCGACTACTTCCGCCACTACGAGCAGCGCGTGCGGCAGCTGCGCGATCTCGGCATCGAGGCCGACCTGATTCTCTTTCATCCCTATGGCAAACCGTGGGGCTTTGACGCGATGGATGCGGCCGGCGACGAACGCTACCTGCGCTACGTGATCGCGCGGCTCGGGGCCTTTCGGAACGTGTGGTGGTCGATCGCCAACGAATACGATTTTCTGCGGACGCGTCGGACGGAGGACTGGGACCGTTATTTTCAGATCGTGCAGGCGGCAGATCCTTACGCGCATCTGCGGTCGATTCATAACGGCTCGATCATTTACGACCACAACCAGCCGTGGGTGACGCACGTCTCGATGCAGAATGGCGCGGCGGTCGAGGAGCCGGGCCGCGCGGAGATGTATCGAAGTGTCTATTACAAGCCGGTCGTCTACGACGAGGTGAAGTATGAGGGCGACAGCCAGTATCGCTGGGGCAATCTCAGCGGACGCGAAATGGTGCATCGCTTCTGGTGCGGTACGGTGGCGGGGACTTACGTTGGGCACGGCGACTATTTTTATCGCGACGAAACCGACACGTGGACCTCGTTCGGCGGCACGCTGCACGGCGAGAGCGCGCCGCGGCTGGCGTTCCTCCGCCAGATTCTCGAAGACAGTCCGCCGCAGGGCATCGATCCGATCGACAAGTGGCAGGACGTGAACACCGGCGGCGTGCCGGGTCTTTATTACCTCACTTACTTCGGGCGCGAGCAGCCGACGGAGTGGGAGTTCAAACTTTACAAGAATGGCGTCGCCGACGGGCAGCGCTATCAGGTCGAAGTCATCGACACCTGGGAGATGACGATCACGCCGGTGCCGGGCGAGTTCGTGACCCGGAAGCTCGACAACTACCAGTTCGTCGACGCGAACGGTCGCAAGGTCACGCTTCCTGGAAAACCCGGCATCGCGGTGCGCGTGCGACGGCTCGACGCCAGCGGCGCGCCGGCGAAAACGGAGCTCCCGACGGACTGAGCGAAGGCGCGAACGAAGGTGCGATGGAGCGGCGAAACGAGACAACGATGAACGGAAATTCTTTGCGACGATCGCTGCGGCGTTTGGGCATAGCGCTGCTCGTGTGGGTGGGTGCGCGATTCGCGACCGCGGCCGAAACCCCGGCGGGGCTTCCGGAGACATGTTATCTTTTCGCGTATTTCCATCACGATCGGGAGGCCGAGGGTTTTCGGCTCGCGTGGAGCGCGGACGGCTATCGTTTCGAGCCCCTGGCGGGCGGGCGCAGTTTGTTGAAGCCGGAGGCGGGCGAGCACCGGTTGATGCGCGATCCGCAGCTCTATCGTGACGCGACCGGGCGGTTTCACCTCGTGTGGACGACCGGCTGGACGGGCAGGACGATCGGCTACGCGTCGTCCCGCGACCTCGTGCACTGGTCGCCGCAGAAGACGCTGCCGGTCATGGCGCATGAACCGGACGCCCAGAACTGTTGGGCGCCGGAACTGATGTGGGACGATCGCCGCGGCCATTTTTTGATCTTCTGGTCGACGACAATCCTCGGTCGTTTTCCGGAGACGGCGCTGTCGAACAAGCGCCCCGAGCGGAATCACCGGATCTACGCAACCACGACAAAGGACTTCGAGACCTTCACGCCGACGCGGCTGTTCTACGATGGTGGATACAACGTCATCGATGCGAACCTGCTGCGCGACGACGACGGACGCTGGCTCATGTTCGTGAAGAACGAGACCGTGCAGCCGGAAACCGAGAAGAATATCCGCCTCGTGCGGGGAGAAACCGCCGAAGGCCCGTGGGGCGAGCCGTCGCCGCCGCTGACCGGCGAGTATTGGGCGGAAGGGCCGAGCGCGATCAAGGTGGGCGACGAATATCGCGTCTATTTCGACAAGCACATGCTGAACGCGATCGGCCTCGTGCGCTCGCACGATTTGCGGAAGTGGGAGGATGTGAGCGAGCGCGTGAGCTTTCCGGCGGACGCGCGTCACGGCTGCATTGTCGCCGTCCCGCGCGAGTTCATGCTGCAACTTCTCCGCGAGCTTGGCTCCTGAATTTATGAAGAAACCTCTGACGTTTTTGCTTCTCTCCCTGCTCGGATGGACGACGGCGGTCGCGGCGCCGTCGCATCCGGCGGTGCTCAAGACCGAGTTCATTTTCGAAACGGCGCCGTATCCGTCGTGTCACGCCTCGACGATCGTCGAGACGGCGTCCGGCGATCTCGTCGCGGCGTGGTTTGGCGGCACGCACGAACGCGCGCCGGACGTCGGCATCTGGGTGTCGCGACACGAGCAGGGGAGGTGGACCGAGGCGGTCGAAGTCGCGAACGGCGTGCAGGACGACGGCCATCGCGAGCCGACGTGGAATCCGGTGTTGTTTGCGCCTGAGGGCGGACCGCTGGTGCTGTTTTATAAAGTGGGCCCGTCGCCGAGCAAATGGTGGGGCATGGTGAAAACCTCCGGTGACGGCGGGAAAACCTGGAGCGCGGCGCGGCGGTTGCCGGACGGGATTCTCGGCCCGATCAAGAACAAGCCGGTCGTACTCGCCGACGGCACGTGGCTTTCGCCCTCGAGCACCGAAGGAAATCCGGACGGCTGGCGCGCGCATTTCGAGCTCTCGCACGATCGGGGAAAAACCTGGACCCGCAGCGCGCAGCCGCCGAAAGGCCCGGGCTTCGACGCGATCCAGCCCAGCGTGTTGTTCCATCCCGACGGACAGCTGCAGGCGCTGATGCGCACGAAGCAGGGCGTGGTGGCGCAGACGTGGTCCAAAGACCAGGGCCGGACGTGGAGTGCGTTGACGGCGATCGATCTGCCGAATCCGAATTCCGGCACGGATGCGGTCACGCTCGCGGATGGCCGGCAGCTCCTCGTCTACAATCATTCCGGGCATCGCGCGTTTGAGGCGAAGGGCAACCGCTGGCCGCTCGATGTGGCGATCTCGCAGGATGGCCTTGCGTGGCAGCGCGTGCTCACGCTCGAGACGGAACCGAACAAGGCCGGCTATGCGTATCCGGCGGTGATTCAAACGCGCGACGGTCGCGTGCACATCACCTACACATGGGACCGGCGGCGGATCAAACACGTGGTGCTCGATCCGGCGAAACTCTGACGGAGGAGTTCGCGTGCGGAGACTCGCAGACATAGTTCGCGGCACGTGCGGACGCGTCCTGCTGTTCGCGCTGTTCGTGACGAGCGCGGGGGCGGAGATGCGGGTGGTGAACTTGAAATGCGAGCTCGCGCGCAAGCCGCTCGGCGTCGACGTGGCGCGTCCGCGATTATTCTGGCAACTCGAGTCCGACGTGCGCGGCGCGCGCCAGACGGCGTGGCAGGCGATCGTCGCCTCGACCGCGGCGCGGTTGGCGGAAGGACACGGCGATCTGTGGGATAGCGGGCGCGTGGAATCGGATCGAACGACCTTTGTGCCTTACGACGGTCGCGCGCTGACCTCGACGCAGCGCGTGTTCTGGAAAGTGCGCGCGTGGGACGAAGTCGGGAACGTGACGGCGTGGAGCGAGCCGGCGGAGTGGACGATGGGAATCCTGCGTTCGGAAGACTGGCGCGCGACGTGGATCGGTTCGGAGGAGCGCGTCGAGAACCTCCTTCTGCGCACCGAGTTTGCGGTGAAAACCGGACTTGTTCGCGCCATCGCGCACGTGAGCGGGCTGGGCCACTATGAGCTTTTTCTGAATGGCGAGAAAAGCGGTCGTGACGTGCTGGCGCCGGGTTGGACGGATTATCGGAAGACGATTCTTTACGACACGCGCGACGTGACCGCGCTGCTGGAGCCGGGGCGCAACGCGATCGGGCTTTCGCTGGGCAACGGGATGTATCACGTCGTGCGGCCGCCCGGGCGTTTCGCGAAATTTGTCGGCTCGTTCGGCTTGCAGCGCGCGATCGTGCAGGTGCGCCTAGAATATGCGGATGGCACGACCGAGGACGTGACGACGAACGATCGCTGGAAGGTGCACGCCGGCCCGATCACGTTCTCCAGCATTTATGGCGGCGAGGATTTCGATGCACGGCGGATACCGGAAGGCTGGCAGCGGGTGGGTTTCGACGATGCGTCCTGGGCGAACGCCGTAGTGATGAACGACAATCTCGGCCGGCTGCGTGGAATGACGCGTGCGGCCGAGCCGGTGATGCCGATCGAAGTGCGGCGGGCGGTCGCGGTGCGCGACCTCGCGCCCGGCGTTCAACTCGTCGATTTCGGCCAGAATGCGTCGTTCATGCCGCGGATTCGCGTGCGCGGACCGAAAGGCTCCGTCGTGCGGCTGACCGGCGGCGAAGTCGTGAACGACGACGGCACGATCGATCGGGGCACGATGGGCGGTGCGCATCGCGGCAGCGCCTGGTGGGAATATACGAAGGGGACCGACGACGAGGAGACGTGGTTTCCCCAGTTCTATTATCTCGGCTCGCGCTATCTTTACGTGGAACTCCAACCGGCGACGGAGCGCGGGCCGCGACCGGCACTGGCGGACGTGGAAATGGTGATCGCGCACTCGGCGGCGGAGGCGGTCGGGGAGTTTGCGGCATCGGATCCGACGCTGGGCCGGATTCGCGAGCTGATCCGCTGGGCGCAGCGCTCGAACCTGATGTCGATCCTCACCGATTGTCCGCACCGCGAGAAACTCGGCTGGCTCGAGCAGGTGCACCTCAACGGCCCTGCGCTGCGTTACGAATGGGATGTCAACCGGCTCATGGCGAAAACGGCGCGCGACATGGCTGACGCACAGCAGCCGGACGGACTCATCCCGAACATCGCGCCGGAATACACGGTGTTCAAAGGCACGTTCCGCACGGCGGCGGAGTGGGGCGCCTCGTTCATTCTCGTGCCGTGGCAACAGTATTTGTTTTCCGGAGACACGGAACCGCTCCGGGAGAATTACGAAGGGATGAAACGCTATTTTGCCTGGCTGGAGACGCGGGCCGCCGGCGGCCCGCTTCAGGATGGGCTGGGCGATTGGTATGATCAGATTCCGGGGAAGCCCGGGCGCGCCTATCTGACGCCGCCGGCGCTGACCGCGACCGCGCATCGTTATCTGGACGCGACAACCCTCGCGCGCGCGGCGGAGGTGTTGGGCAAGCCGGAGGAGGCGGCGGATTATCGCCGGCGCGCGGAAGAGATTCGGAGCGGGTTCAATCGCGCGTTCTTCCGGCCGGAAAGCATGGAGATCTACGGCTCGGGATCGCACACCTCGCTCGCGGTGCCGCTGGCGATGGGGCTCGTGGAAGAGTCGCAGCGGGGGCGCGTGTTCTCGGCGCTGGTGAGCGACATCGAACGGCGTGGCTATGCGACCGCGGGAGCGGTGGGCTACGGTTATCTGCTGCGCGCACTCACCGAGGGCGGAGCTGCGGAGTGGGTCTACCGGCTCGCGACCGATCCCGAGTTTCCGGGTTATGCGTATCAGTTGAAACTCGGCAATACGGCGCTGGCGGAATCGTGGAGCGCGCAGCGCGGCGCCTCGCAGAATCATTTCTTTCTCGGGCAGATCATGGAGTGGTTTTACGCGGACCTCGCCGGGCTGGCGCCGGATCCGGAATCGCCGGGTTTCAAGCGCATGATCGTCAAACCGCATCCGATCCCGGAGCTCACCTGGGTGGAGGCGAGCCATCGATCATTGTTCGGGCGGCATGCGGTGCGTTGGGAGCGGGACGGCGGCGTGTTTCGGTTGGAGGTTATCGTGCCGCCGAACACGACCGCGCAGGTGTATTTGCCGGCCAATGACGTCGGCCAGGTGAACGAAGGCAGCGAAAGCGCGGTGCGTCGGCCGGGCGTGCGCTATCTGCGCAGCGAGGAAGGCCGCGCGATCTTTGAGATTGGCTCCGGCGTGTATCGCTTTGAGGTGAAGGCATGAAACGATGGAGCCTGTTGCTGGGACTTCCCGCCGCGGCGTGGGGGGCGGGAAACTGGGTGCCGAAGGAACTGCCGCCGCTGCCGGCGGAAGGTCTGGCGCTTTGCTCGCGTGACTATCTGACGCCGGAGGAGGGTGCGGCGGTGTTGGCGGAGGCGGCGGCGCATTTCGACCGGGCGGAAAAATGGCAGGCTTACGCGCAGCGCGTGCGCGCGCAGATCCAAGCCGGCGCGGGACTCGCGCCGTGGCCGCGACGCACGCCGTTGCATCCCGCGATCGGCGAGCGACGCACCCATGATGGCTACAGCGTGGAGAACGTCCGGCTGGAGACGGCGCCGGGCGTGTTTGCATGCGGAAACCTGTATCTACCGCTTGGAGACGCGGGACGGCGGCCGGCGGTGTTGACCACCCACGGGCATACGGGTCCGGCGCGAAACGCGGAGGAATGGGCACGTCACGGACGGTTCGGCGAAGCGGTACAACAACGCGCGGCCACGCTTGCGCGGATGGGCGCGGTGGTGCTGACGCTCGATATGTTCGGCTACGGCGATTCGCTCGTGCAGTTCGGTGCCGACGCGCACAGGCGGCCGCTGGCGATGGCCGTGCAGCTCTGGAACGCGTTGCGAGCGGTGGATTTTCTCAGCGAGCGCGCGGACGTCGATCCGGCGCGAATCGCGGTGACGGGCGAGTCGGGCGGCGGGACGCAGGCGTTTCTGCTTACGGCGCTGGATGAGCGCGTGAAAGTCAGCGTGCCGGTGGTCATGGCGTCGTCGTATTTCTTCGGCGGCTGCCCGTGCGAGAGCGGCCGGCCGATTCACCGGTCCACGGAGGTGTTTGCGAGCAACGCGATGATTGCCGCGCTGGCGGCGCCGCGACCGATGTTGCTGATTTCGGATGGCGGCGATTGGACGAAGTTCACGCCGGAGGTCGAGTTTCCATTTTGTCAGCGGATCTACGGCCTGTTCGCGGCGCAGGGGCAGGTGGAGAACGTGCACCTGGCGAATGAAGGACACGATTACGGACCGTCGAAACGGGCGGCGATGTATCGTTTTCTTGCGGCGAAACTCGGGCTCGATGACTCGGCGACGGCGCGGGACGAACGTCGCACCACGCTCGAGTCGCCGGACACGATGCGCGTTTTCAAAGCCGATGCCGCGTTGCCGGTGGGAGCGTTGCGCGAGCCGGACGCAGTAGGGGAAGCCATCGCGACCTTGCAGCGATAAGGACGGCGGGCCGGTCAAACCGACCCGCCGTGCCCGTCGCTCTGCACTCAGAAAGTCGCCTTGATGCCGAACGAGTATTGGGCGCCGAAGTCGCTGTAGCTCGTGAGCGCGGCGTAGGCCGGAGCGACCGGTCCGCTGACCTCCCAGACTTCCGGTTCGTTGGTGAGATTTCGCGCGGCGGCGAAGAGCGAGAAGTTCCGGTGAAACTGCCAGCTCACGTCGGCGTCGACCTGCAGCCGGCTGCGCACGTATTCGTTGGCGCCCTCGAACCAGTCGCTGTCGTCGCGCAGCATCCTGCCTTTGTAATTGAAGAGCAGGTTGGCGGTGAACCGGCGGTCGGCGTAGCCGATGCTGAAGTTGCGCATGCGCGGCACGTAGTTGCCGAAGTCGCCGGGGCCGACCCGGGAGCCGCTGAGCTCGAGGTGCGTGATATTGCCGCGGAGCGTGAAGTGCTTCGCCCAGTTTCCGAGCTGGGGGAGGTTGGCGAGCGGAAAGACGACGGCGGCTTCCCAGCCCTCGATGCGGGCGTCGCCGACGTTGATCCGTGTGCTGTATTGATAGCCGAGATACGACTCGGGCAGACCCAGCTCCTCGAGCAGGGCGGCGTCCGCGAGGCGAGACTGGTTGCCGAAGAAGTCCGAGATGTCCTTCCGGAAATAGTTGAAGACGATGCTGCCGTTGTTGGGCAGGTAGTATTCGAGGGCGTAGTCGTAGTTTTTCCCGTTCCACGGCTTAAGCGTGGTGTTGCCCGAGTTGATGTAGCCGGGGACCGAGCCCCCGACGTTGGGATCGAAGCCGACGTTGTCGGAGACCGAGAGATTCGGGACGATGTCGACGATGCGAGGGCGGCCGATCGTCTGCGCGTAGGCGACGCGGAGCTGCAGGTTCGGCAGCAGCTCCGTGGTCGTGTGGATGCTCGGGAAAAAGTCGTCGTATTCGCGTTCGTTATACTGGCCGCGATAATGGTAGACGAGAGCCGCTTCCTGACCCGAACCTGAGGTGCCGGCCTCGGGTTTGCGGATAAACTGGCCGTTCACCTTGATCAAGTTGCCGGCGGCGTCGCGCTGATACACCGCGCTGCCGTCCTGCCGGAAGCCCCAGCCCCAGTTCTGGGTTTGCTCGTAGCGGACGCCGGCGACGACGCGCGTGCGGTTGAAAAGCTTCGTGTCCGCCATGATGAACCCCGCGTTGACGCGCTCATAGACTCGCGGCGAGCGCGTGGCGTGGTTGCGGATCGTGTCGCCCTGCTGCCGCGGCGTGCGGATGAACTGCCCCGGGCTCGACTCGAACACGTTGTAGATGAGATAGGGGCTCGGCCACTGGATGCCGGGCCGGCCGAAGCCGGGACTCGTGCCGGAGTAACGCGGGTCGACGAACGAGCCGAGGCTTTCGTCGCCGCTGTCGGGAATGCCGTCGGCGCCGACGAAGCTGTAGGCGGCGACGGAGTAGTCGATTTCGCGCTCCATCTTGATCGTGGAACCGCCGAGCGTGATCCGGAGCGGGAGGTTGTGCGGGAGGTCGAAGTCGCGGCTGACCCGACCGTGGAAATCGGTGACGGTGTCCTCAGCCGACTGCGGCTCGCCCTGCACGGTGGTCAGATTGTAGCTGGAAAGGTGGCCGTATTCGACGGGGTTACCGGCGGCATCGAGGACGGTCGCGGTGCCGAAAGAGCCGTTGCTGTTGTCGATGTCGGCGAGATTGACGGTCTTGACGCCACGAAGGGTCGAACTCACGCCGCGAAAGAACCCTTTGGACATATCGCGCGAGTTGCTGGCCGAGTGCGAGTAGCTGGCGGAGAGGTCGGCCTTCCAGATATCGCGGTCGAACTCCCATTGGGCGATCGCGGTGCGGGTGCGGCCGTGACGATGTTGAAACGCGTTGCCGAGGCTCGTGTTGCCGGTGCCGGACGCGCCGGTGGATCCGTTGATGAAATTCTCGCCCCAGGAAACTGGCACGCCGTTGCCGACGCTGTGGTTGAGCGTGCGGCTGCCCTGCATCTGCTTGAATTCGTTGGCCTCGCCGGAGAACGACAGGACGTGATGTTCGAGCGGCTTCCAGTCGACCTTCATCGCGAGGGAATTGGACGTCTGCAGATTGCCGCCGGCCGTGGTGTTGACGTTCGTGGCCTGCGGATTCTCGACGCTGGCGCCCGAGCCGCTGTAGCGGCGGCCGACGACGGCGCGATTCTGGAGATAACACTGGCTTTGTGTCGCGCCGGAGAGGGTGAAGCCAAGCTTGTCGCTGATGGGTTCGAGATAGGTGAAGCGGAAGGACGGGCGAATCTTGTGGGTCTCCTCGCGACCCGGGCCGGGCGTCTTTCCAAGGTCAAACTCCTTTTCGTTGGCGGACACGTAGGCGACGGCGGTGATCTGCCGACGCGGGCTTTCGAACGCGCTGCGGTTGATGAAATTCACCGCGCCGCCGAGGAGGTTGGCGGCCATGTCGGGCGTGGGAAGCTTCACCACCTCGATGCGCGCGATGTTGTTGATGTTGGCCTGCTCGAGGACGAACTGGCGCGTGTGGTTCTGCGTGTTGGAGAGGGCGGCGCTGGCAAGCTGCGCGCCGTTGAAGGTGACGTTGGTGTAGTTCGAGTTGAAGCCGCGCACCATGATGCCGGAGAGATTGTTGCCGTCCTTGAGCTCGAAGCTGATCCCGGGAATGTGCTTCACGAACTCGCCGATGTTACCCTGGCTGATCTCGCCAAAGGCATCGGTGGACACGACGTCCTTCTTGTTGGCGGAGAAACGCTGCTCGTTGATCGCGATCGCGGCGGCGTTGTATTCGCGATTGGCGGCGACGATGTAGGGATCGAGCTCCACGACGGAATCGCTCGCGCTGCTTTCGCCGCGAGAAAGCGCAAGATCCTGCCGCACCACTTCGCCGGCGGCGACGGTGACGCGCACCTGACGCTGCGCGAGACCGGTGAAGAAGACCTCGAGGGTGACGTCGCCCGCGGGAACGCTGAGCCGGTATTCGCCGGCGGCGTTGGTGAACGTCTGGCGCGAAGTGCCCGCGACGCGAATCCGGGCGTGCTCGACATAGAGGCCGTTGGTAGCGTTCTGCACGCGGCCTTCGACCGTGCCGGTGGCGGCGGTCTGGGCGATACCGGCGGGCAACGCGACGAGGACGAAGATCAGCGCGGCGGAAAGGCGGAGAAAGGCCGACGTCCAAGAATGCCGGATACGGAAAGGCCGACGGGCAGCGCCAGCGGTGGAGGAAAGGTTGGGTCGCATGGGTGGGGAGTAGGCTTGCGTTGGACGCAACGGATCCGGGCGCTGGAGAAGGGGCCCGCGGCGACAGGGGGACGACGACGGGCAAGGCCCGTGCCGGGTGATGCGCTGACTCTAGCAGCCGACGGAGCCGGAATCTTCCCGCGCGAAGACGAATGACTGCCGCGATCCTAATTCAGGATCCCGGGGAAAGCCCCATGGCGGAGGGCTGCGACCGGCGCGCGTGGCCGTGCGCCGACGACGATTCCGAAACGCGATCGCGATCCGCCGTCGACCGTCAGGTGCGGTTGCGGCGGTCGACGTTGTTCTTCAGATTGGTCCAGTCGATCTTCGGAGCGCGCGGATCGAGGCCGTTAATGAAATCTTCGATGTTCGTATAGCCGTCGCCGTTGAGGTCGGCGCTGGCGTCGGCCGCGTCGTGCGGATTCAAGCCGTGGCGGGATTCCCAGTCGTCGGGGAGGCCATCGCCGTCGGCGTCGGCGTAGGGTTCGCCGCGATAATCCGGGTAGCCGCCGACCTGTTCGGGATTGGTGATGAAACCCTTGCCGACAAGGTCCGCGAGTTCGTTGACCCATTTCGGCGCGTAACCGACGGCGGCGGCCTTCTCGGAATCGGCGGCGCTGGGCCGGGCCTCGGCGACCTGGCCGGTGCGGACCATGCTCGTCACGCGGGCGTCGACGGCATCGCGGCGGGGGAGCGTCGCACCGGCGTTGGCGAGGACGGTTTCGTAAGCGGCGACGGCGGATTCGATCGGCAGCGGGGCGTGCGGAAACGGTGCGGCGGAGCGGATCCGCGCGAGGATGGTCTTGGTATCGGAATTTCGGATATCGGGCTGGACGCCGCCGTCCCAGTTGTCGCGGGTCACGCGGTCGTTGCCCTCGACCATGTTGCCGGCGACGTAGGCGCGGCCGAAGTTGTCGATGACGGTGCGGCTGCGTTCGGATTCCGGCTTGAGGAGGCGGTGGCGGACGTCGCTGTCGGGGGTGCCGGGACCGGGTTTGAGGTAGTTGTTGATGATGTTGAAAAAGCTGCGGTGATCGCCGCCGTCGATGGTGCGGTGGCGCCAGTTGAAGAGGACGTTGTTGGCGAACGTGAAGTCGCCATACATGCCGACGCTGGGGTTGCGCCCCGTGTTGCAGGCCCAGAGGTTGTGATGAAACGTGCTGTTCAGTCCGCCGATGGTGGAGCCGAACGCGTGGTGGTAGGTGTTGAGCGCCTCGGAGAAGATGGAGTGCTGGATGGTGATGTTGACCGTCGGGAGCTTCAGTTCCTTGCCGCCCTCGGGCGGCTGATACATGTGGCGATACATCGACATGTTTTCGTCGAGTCCCCACGAAGCGGATACGTGGTCGATCATGATGTTGCCGACCGGGTTGCCGCCGAGGGAGTCGTTGCGCTCGGTGACATCGGTCGACCCGCGGCGGAAACGCAGGTGGCGGATGACGACATCGTGCGTCTCCAGCTCGACGGTGTTGCCGGCGATGCACACGCCGTCGCCCGGCGCGGTGCTGCCGGCGATCGTGATGTAGGGCGCCCGAATGCGGATGCGCTCTTTCAGACGGACGATGCCGGCGACGTTGAAGATCACGATGCGCGGACCGGCGGCTTCGCAGGCGGCGCGAAAGCTGCCGGGACCGGAGTCGTCGAGATTGCTGACGACGTAAATTTTGCCGCCACGACCGCCGAAGGAATACATGCCGCCGCCCCAGGCGCCGGGAAACGCGGGGATTTTCGCCCGCGGCAGGTCGCCCGGTTCGGCGGCGCCGGGGAGATACGGCTTGCCCTTGGCGGCCCAGGCCTCGATCTCGGGGCGAACGCGCTCGAAGATTTCGTCGGAGCGGCGATCGGCCGCGGCGTGGCGGGCGTTGGCCTCGGCCTGGAGCGGACCCGGGACCTTGGGATAACCCTGGGCAAATCCCGTCGCGAGCAGGGCGGGAAGCGGCAGGAGGCGGAGCAGTTGGGAAAAGGAGCGCATGAGATCGGAAGAGCGGGTGAAGGCGGGAGGCTAGCGTGAGCGGGCGAGCCAGGCTTTCTCGGCGGCTTTGAGGTCGTAGCCGGCGGCGGCGAGATAATTGGTGATACGGCCCTTGTATTTGCCGAACCAGCGGTGTTTCTCCTCGGAGGTGCCGGCGGTGAGCGCGCGCTCGCGGGCCTCGATCAGCCACGCGTGGATCTGTTCCTTCTGGGCGGCGGTGAGCTCCGGGAGCATCTCAAGGTAGGCGCGATAGGTCTTGGGCACGACGCTGTAGGTCATGCCGTCCTTGATCTGGTCGATTTGCGCGGGCGTGAGCTCCTGCGAAAGCGCCGCGAGGTAGTCGGCCAAAAGCCGATTCTGCGCGGCGCCGATCTCGGCGTGAATCGCCTCGATCTGTGCCTTGTCGTCCCCCGCCGTCCTGAGTCGCGCGTCGCGTTGAGCGTGAAGTTCGCTGAGCGACTGGTATTGCGCGGCGACGAGATCCCGCACGCGGCGGGCTTTCGCTTCGTCGGGCAAGGCCAGCCGCGCAACGATCTTTTCGGCCCGCGCGAGCAGGGTGGCGCTGGGCGGGCCCGCGTGCAGGGCCGCGCCGAGCGCGAGGGTTATTAGGAGGGAAACCCGGAGCAGGGAGGGGATTCGGCGCATGAAAAGGAGCGAAGTGGGGGCGTTCAGAGGGTCGCGGCGATGCCGACCGTCCACGAAACGCCAAACTTCTTGCGGTCGAAAAGACTCGCGAAATCGGCGACCTCGGAACCGTGGTCGTCGCGCCAGACGACGTCGCGCTCGCCCTTGAAGACGTCGCGACCGCTGAGGAACAGGCTGAAGTTTTTCGTGAGCAGGTAGCTCACGTTGACATCGATGCGTGTCTCGGCCGGTTGGATACGGCGGAGGAAATTGCCGTCACCAAGGTCGATCGGGTTGGAGTTCGGGTCCTGGTTCTCGTTGCGATAGGTGCCGCGGAACTGGACGACGAGGCGTTTCCCGGCGTATTGCAGGCCGGCGGCGCCGAACTGGTTGGCGCGGACATCGATCGTGTCGACCGTCGGCGTGAGCGTGACCTCGCCGCCGGAAGGCGTGGTGATCGTGTAGGGCACGGGTGCTAGCGGATCCGGGAGTTCGTTGATGGAATAGCTGACAAAGCCGGAAAAGCGCCGGCCCCATTCGCCGAGGAAGCCGAGGTCCTGGCGAATCTCGAATTCCCAGCCGGACGGCTTCTGGGTGGCGCCGCTGTTGGTGGATGTGACGACGCGCCAGTCCTCGTAGCTCGCGGGATCGAGTCCGATCGCATTCAGGACGGCGGCGAAAGTCGGCGTGTTGGAATACGTCGTATAATTCATGATCTGGTCGGTGATGTCCTTCGTCCAGTAGGCGACCGAGAGCTTGCCGCCGCTGTCGGTGTGGTAGGACACCTCGAAGTCGAGATTGTTGGAGGTTTCGGGTTTTACGCCGGGATTGGCGACGGTGATCTGGCCCAGCGCTCCCTGGTTCGACTGGGATTGCGCGTCGGTGTATTCTTCGATCGTGAAGTTGTTGGTGCCGGAGATGACGCCGCCGGCGGCGCCGGCTTCGAGCTTGGGCAACTTGAAGGAGCGCGAGTAGGCGGCCTTGAGGTCGATCTTCTTCGTGAGGCGGTAGACCGTGCTGAAGCTGTAGGACGGGTCGCCCTTGCTCTTCTGGTTCACGGCGCGGAGCGGTTGATACTGCAGCTCGCGCGCGCGCAGATCGCGCACGCCATTGCCGGTGGGCGAACCGTAGGGCACATCGGGAAACGAGATTCCCTGCGAGCGCAACGACTGGCGAAGCGCCTCGCCGGCGGGCGTGTCGGCATAGAGCGGACGATTCGTGGGGGGCGTGATCAAGACGCCGTTCAACACGGAGCCGTTGCCGGCGCTGGTCTGGAGGCCGTTGGGATTCGCGGCGTCGGTGTAGAGCGTGCCGTCCGGGTTGCGGACGTAGTCCCATTTGCTGTCGGTGAACGGACTGCGGCCGACGAGGCGCTTGGTTTCCTGACGCAGGCCCGCGACGAACGAGAGGCGGTTATTGAAGAACGCGCCGTTGAGCATGCCATACCAGGCGTCGACGGATTCCTTCAGGTCCTTCTGCTGGCCGACGTAGCTGTTGTAGTTCTCGACGCGCGTGTTGGTTTCCTCGTCGAAGTCGGGAACGTAGAAGATATCTCGCTCGCGGTTGATTTCGTAGAGCTTGTAGGTGGAGCCCCACTGCTGCGACGCGAGGCCGAAGCCCGGCGATTGACCGACATAATCGTCGTCGAGAATGTCGCCCGGCGCGTAGGCGGCGCCCGGACGCAGGATCTGCCGGTAGCCGGTGCCGCGGCCGGACTTCACGTTTTCGTCCTCGTCGTGGCGGAAGCCGGCCTGGACGGAAAGCGTGTTGGAGCCGAGGAACGGGATGAAATCGAGCGGACGTTCGACGTCGAACTTGTAGAGGCTGATCGTGCGTTCATTGTGCGACTGGCCGGATTTGGCGGTGGTGCCGTCGAACACCCAGTTGCTCAACTGGCGGTAGTCGACGGGCGCGCTGTTCGCGCCGCGCGTGAACGTCTCGACGCGGCCGGGCAGGCCATCGCGCAGATCGTAGAGGGCGACGCGGCCGGGGTTCAGGTTGAGGGCGATTTCGGAAAAGTGGCCATTCTCCTCGTCGCGGAAATCGCTCTTCGATTCCGAAATGCTGCCGGCGGCGGTGAAGCGGAAGCCGGCCACGTCGAGCTCATATTGCAGCTGCGCGCTAAGCGTGTCGCCGTCGCGATCGCGCGTCGTGACGGTCATCGCGGTGGTGCTGTTCGCGGCGCCGCCGACGACGCGATCGGGGCCCCACTCGATGCCGTTGGCAATGTTGGGGCGGAAATCGAGCCGACGCTGGGCCTCGTCCGCGGTGTAGGTGCTGTATTGGACGTTGGCGCGCAGGAGCTGGTTGGGCGTGGGGCGCCAGTCGACCTTGAAGTTGCCGGACCGGCGTTCCACGAAGTCGCCCTGATCGGTGACCTGGACGCGCGTGACGACCGGATTGGCCATCGAGCTGGCTTCGCCGGCGCTGTTGGTGACGGCGCCATTGCGGTAGTTGGAGGCGTAGTCGTTATTCCAATACGGGCGTCCGCGGTAGTTCTGGTTGAACTCCTGCGCCCAGTAGGCGGTGAAGGAGACGCCGAGCGTGTCGCTGAGCGGATAGGTCACGGTGAAATCGACGCCCGGCGTGGTCTTGAACGTGTCCTTGTTGGTCGGGCCGGGGGTCTTCTTCAGGTCGGGCTTGAGCGAATTAAAGTTAAAGAACAGCCGTCCGCTGTAGGTGGGTTTAGGATACTCGAAGGCGTTGCGCGTGACGAGGTTGACCTGGCCGCCGATGGAGTTGGCGGGCATGTCGGGCGTGGCGACCTTGATGAGCTCGACACGCGAGGCGTTGTTGATCGAGAGCTGGTCGAGTCCGACCTGGCGGGTAAGGTTGCCCGGCAGCGTGCTGGAGACCGGCAGGCCGTCGATGAGGATCGCGGTGTCCTCGGGGCCGAAGCCGCGGACGGACACGCCGTTGGCGGCGTTCTCCGAATAGCCCTGGTTGTTGCCGTTGCTGGAACCGTAATCGATCTGGACGCCGGGCATGAACTTCACGAACTCGCCGACATTGCCGCTCGGGATGTAGCCGAACTGGTCGACGGACACGACGTTCTTGATGTTGATCGAGAGTCGTTCCTCGGCGGTCGCGATCGCGCGGGCGTTGCGGTAGCGCTCGGCATTGATCACGAACGGGTCGAGAATCACGGCGCCGTCCTCGGTGGTTTTGTGTGTGGTCGAGCGGCGAAACGTGAAGTTCTGCGCGGCTTCGCCACCCGCGGGCACGGTGACGCTCGCGGTTTGATCCGGCTCGCCGACGTAGCTGGCGCGCAGCGTGACTTCGCCGGCGGGCACGCCTTCGAGCACGAAGTTGCCGTAGGCGTTCGTGCGCACCTGGCGCGAGGTGCCGGCGATGTTGACGACCACGTTTTCCATGAACGCGCCATTGGTGGCATTCTGCACGCGGCCGCGGATCGTGCCGGTGCCGGCGGGCTGCGCCGTCGCGGACGTGGCGATCACGGCGGCGAGGCCAACCCAAAAGAGACGGACGGCGAGACAGGCGAACGGCCAAACGAGGCCGCGCGAGAAGAGCGTTCGAGGAGAGCGCATGGTCGGGGTAGGTGTGTGGGGGAGGGAGGCGCGCCGCGAACGGGAGCTCGACGACGACGATTCAAGTTACCGCAAAGCCGCCCGACTAAACTCCCGGCATTGAGTCATTTTCTTCCGGAATCCTAACCACGTCCCGGGAGCCCGCGTCGGCGTGCGGACCGATTGAAACAACGAGGATTGCCACCGTCGCCTCGATCACGGTAACCACGGCAAATCGGAGTCCTGCTTTTCCGAACAACGCCCCCGCCTGCCGGTCTGGTTTTCCCCTTTCCTAGTTCGTGCCCTACGTCTCCTTCGATCCCAATCGCCCGGACTTTTCACCGTATGGATTTGCCTGTGTGCACTGGCGTCCTGCGCCGATGCGCCGGCCCGACCATCACAACGAGATCGAGCTCAACCTGCTCGTGAGCGGCTCGGTGACGTATCTCCTCGGCGGGCGGAAGGTGCGCCTCGAGGCGCCGTCGCTGAATGTGTTTTGGGCGGCGATTCCGCACCAGATCGTCGAGTTCGATCCAGGGACCGAATACTTCGTGGTGACGATTCCCCTCGCATGGTTTCTGCAGTGCAAACTGGCGGACCGTTTCGTGCAGCCGTTGCTGCGCGGCGAAGTGCTGCAGGAACGCACCGACGCGAATGCGACGCGGGACGAGGACCTGTTTTCCCGCTGGGAGGAAGACCTGCAGAACTCCGAGGAGGAGCTGCGCCACATCGTGATGCTCGAGATCGAAGCCCGGCTGCGGCGGATGATTGTCGTGCTGCCGGCCGGCGCGCCGGCCACGGTGGCGAATGCGCGCAAAGGCGCGGTCGCGAGCCTGCAAAGCGGAGAGTTGAGCAAGGTCGAGCAGATCGCGTGCGTGATCGGGCAGCGCTACACCGAGGAACTTACCGTCACGGAAATCGGTCGCAGCGTCGGTCTGCATCCGAACTACGCGATGGGTCTTTTTAAAAAAGCCTTTGGGACCACGCTGCTTGACTACCTCATGCATCACCGGATCTCCCACGCCCAGCGATTGCTCGCGACGACCGACGACAAGATCGTGAATGTCGCCTTCGAGTCGGGCTTCAACTCGATCAGCCGGTTCAACGAAGCATTTCGCCGCGCCTGCGGTTGCACGCCGCGGCAGTATCGTCGCGAACACGAGCGTCACGGATGAAGCTGCCATCGTTCCTTTCGTTTTGGCGGTTCTGGCGGCAGATTCTCGTGGCGGCGGCGTTAGTTGCGAGCGCAGCCGCGGCGGAGATCTGGGTTTCGCCGGACGGCGCCGACACCGCGAGCGGTGCGGCCGATCGACCGCTCGCAACGCCGGCCGCCGCGCTGCGGAAGGCGCGCGAGCTGCGGCGCCTCCACGACCTTGCGGCGAAGCGCGGCGTCACAATCCTCCTGAAGGGCGGAACGTATCGCTTCCATGAACCGCTGCGGATTCGTCCGGAGGACAGCGGCACGCCGGACGCACCGACGAAAATCGCAGCCGCGCCCGGCGAGCGGGTGGTGTTTTCCGGCGGGGTCGAAGTGCGGGACTGGCAACGCGTGGAGAACGCGCCGCCAGGATTGAAGACCGCCGCGGAAGGCCGCGTCTGGCGGGCGCCGATTCCTGTATTCAACGGACGGAGACTTGAGTTTCGCCAACTGTGGGTCGACGGACGCAAGGCGGTGCGCGCCCGCTGGCCGAATGGAGAAGCGATGGAGCGCCTGACCGCCTGGGATCGCACCGCGCGCGTCGCCGGACTGCCGGCCTCCGCGCCGCTGCCGGCGCGGCTGGACGGCGTCGAGATGGTGATGCTGCAGGCATGGGAAATCGCGGTGCTGCGATTGCAGTCGCAGATGCGCACGGCGGAGCGCATTGACGTGACGTTTCACGAGCCCGAGAGCCGCATTCAATTCGAGCATCCCTGGCCGCAACCGCCGATGGGAGACGCGACCGGAAACGCGCCGTTCTTTCTCGCGAACGCGCTCGAGTTTCTCGATGCGCCCGGCGAGTGGTTCGCCGATCCGAAGGCGGGCTGGTTGTATTACTGGCCGCGCGAGGACGAAGATCTTTCCCGCGACGCGGTCGTGGTGCCGGGCGCGGAGACGCTGATCGAGCTTGCCGGCACACTGGACCGGCCGGTGCGGCAGGTGGCGATTACGTGTATCGAGATGATGCATACGACGTGGCTGCGACCGACGCTGGCGGGTCACGTGCCTTTGCAGGCCGGATTCTATTTGCTGGAAGCGTATTCGCTGAGGCCGAAGGGCACGCCTGACTGGCGCAGCCTGGACAATCAGGCGTGGATCGGGCGTCCGCCGGCGGCGGTGACGGTGCGGGGGGCGCAGGACGTGAGTTTTCAGCGCTGCCGATTCGAGCACCTCGCGGCGAGTGGCCTCGATCTCTCGACCGGCGTGCAACGGGCGACGGTGGAAGGCTGCGTATTCCGCGACGTCGGGATCAACGGCCTCGTTGCCGGATATTTTCCGGAAGGCGGATTCGAGGCACACCTGCCTTATGATCCGTCGGACGAGCGCGAAGTCACGGCGGAGGTGCGCATCGCGAACAATCTGCTGACCGACATCGCCAACGAGGACTGGGGCGGCGTCGCGGTGATCGCGGGATTCGTGCGGGACACCGCGATCGTTCACAACGAGATCAATCACACCTCCTACACCGGGATCAGCCTCGGCTGGGGCTGGACGCGGACGGCGAATGCGATGCGCAACAATCTCGTGCACGCGAATCGTATTCATTATGTGGCGACGCGCACCGCCGACAGTGCCGGCATCTACACGCTCTCGAATCAGCCGGGCACCGTCGTGAGCGAGAACGTCGTGCACAGCATAAACATGAGCCCTTACGTGCACGATCCCGAGCACTGGTTCTATCTCTACACGGACGAAGGCTCGGCGTTCATCACGGTGCGCGACAACTGGTGCCCCGAGGCACGCTTCCTGCAGAATGCGAACGGGCCGGGCAATGTCTGGACCAACAACGGCCCGCAAGTGAGTGCGAAGATCAAGGCCGCCGCGGGATTGGAGCCGGCATTTCGCGATCTCCTGGAGGCGACGGCCGCGGCGTTTCCGCGCTCCGAGTAGTGGAGTTCAGCGTCAGGTGAAGGAGCCTCCGTGCGACTTAGGAAACCGACACTTTTCACCACCGCGCGAGTAGAGGCGGAGCGTTCCCGACGCTATGCTGCCAGCTCGTCTGCGCGTTACCCTATCCCTCTTTATGAAGTTCGATGAACTGTCACTTACGCGCCGCTCCTTTGTCACGGGACTGGCGTCGTTGCCGCTCCTGCTGGCAGCTACGCGCGCGCTCGGAGCGGACAACTCCACCGACACGATTGCGCGATCGGACTTCGCCCGACGGCTTCGCCCGCTGGGCCGGATTCTCGAGCTGGAAGGATATTACGTCTGGTGTCAGGCGCCGATCTTCGGGCCGGACGGACGCGTGCATGTGTTTTTCTCCCGCTGGCCGGCGGCGAAGGGGATGGGCGGCTGGATCAATTCGTCGGAGATCGCCCACGCCGTGGCGCCGAAGCCGGAAGGACCTTACGAAGTGACTGGTGTCGTGCTCGCGCCGCGGGGCGCGCCGCACTGGGACGCGACCACGTGTCACAATCCCCACATTCAAAAAGTGGGCGACCGCTACGCGCTGTTTTACATGGGCAACCGCAATGGCCGGACGGATACGAAGCGCATCGGGCTCGCGTTGTCCGCGTCACTCGACGGCCCATGGACGCGCAGCGAGTCGCCGCTGCTCGAGCCCGGTCCGGCCGGAGCGTGGGACGATCACTGCACGACGAATCCGTCGCTACTGCAGCATCCGGGCGGAGAGTTCTGGCTCTACTACAAGTCGTGGAACACCGCCGAGTATGAAGCCGGCGGGCCGCCGGTGCGCGGCAACCGGAAATACGGGCTCGCGATCGCGGACAAGCTCGAGGGCCCGTATCGGCGTCATCCGCACAATCCGCTCATCGATTTTTCCGGGCGCGGCGAGAACCGCCAGTGCGAGGACGCCTACATCTGGCGGCAAGGCGACCGCTACCGCGCGGTGATGCGCGACATGGGCGTGTTCAGCCACGAGGTCGGTCTGTATTTGGATTCGCATGACGGCATCGCCTGGAGCGAACCCACGATCGCCTACGAGCCGCTGAAGGCTTATGCGAACGAGCCGCCGCCACCGCGGCACCTGAACCGGTTTGGCCGGCTCGAACGGCCGCAACTGCTGATGCGCGATGGCCGGCCGGCATATCTTTACACAGCGACACAGGGCGGACGTTTTGCCACGGCCACGGGATTCCTGTTCGCGATCGACGGCGTCGCGGCCTGACCGCGGTCGCATTTTGACGATGAAACCGCTCGGACTCGGTGTGCTCGGACTGGGAGAAGGACGCAGCATCATCTCGGCGGGACTGCGCAGTCCGCTCTGGCGCGTGGTCCGGCTCTGCGATCTCAACACGACGCTCGGCCGGGAGCGCTGCGCGGAGTTTGGACTCGATGCGGCGTGCTTCACGTCGTCGCTCGATGCGATGCTCGCCGATCCGGCGGTCGATGTGGTGGGCATTTACACGCCGGACCATCTGCATGCGGAGCACGTGTTGCGGATTCTGGCGGCGGGCAAGCACGTCATCTGCACGAAACCGTTTCTCGACCGGTTGGATCGTGCGGCCGACGTGCTCGCCGCGGCCGATCGGTCGGGTCGGCGTGTGATGGTTGGACAAAGCTCGCGGTTCTTCGCGTCCTTCGTGCGGCAGCGCGAGCATTTCGAGTCGGGCGCGTTGGGCGAATTGAACTCGGTCGAAGCGTATTACAACGCCGATCACCGCTGGTTTCTCGCCAAGGGCTGGGCGAAGACGGACGCGTTCAAATGGCTTTACGGCGGGCTGAGTCATCCGGCGGATTTCATTCGCTGGTATCTGCCGGACGTGGCGGAAGTGATGGGTTATGGGCGCCTGAGCGAGAACGGCCGGCGCCTCGGGCTCGTGCACGACGACACGTTTCATTTCATCTTCCGCAGCGCGTCGGGTCGCATCGCGCGCGTGAGCGGAACGTATTCGGCGCCGGTGACGCCGAACGCGCGCGACAGCAACATGAGCTGCGTGCTCCGCGGAGCGTTGGGCGCTTCGCAGGCGGACTATTACGATCTGCGCTACGCGTGGAAAACCGACGAGCAGTCGGCGATCGAAACCTTTGAGGACCAGGACGAGTATTTTTTCCGGTTCGGCGGCCACTCGCATCACGCCGGCGAATACCAAAACTACATCGAGTATTTCGCGCGTTGTCTGGCGGAGGAACGGCAGCCGTTACCCGACGTGCGTGAGGGTATGGTGACGGTGGCGCTGCTGCAGGCGATGGAGGAGGCGACGCAGACGGGCGCGGCAGTGAAGGTGCGCGCAGTCCTCGCGCGACACGGACTGGAAGCGCTGGCGGACGAGCGTGGCGCATGAGCGAAACGGTGACACGCACGACGCTCACGACCCGCGCGAGCTACGCGGCGAGCGACGTCGCGGGTCAACTCGTCTTCTGCTTCATCTCGTTTTATCTGCTGTATTTTTATACCGACGTTTACGGTCTCTCGGCGGCGACGGCGGGCACGATTTTGTTGGTCGCACGCCTGGTCGATGCGCTCGACGCGCCGTTGTGGGGGATCGTTTTCGAGCGCACGCGCAGCCGCTGGGGGAGAAGTCGCCCGTGGTTTCTCTGGCTCTGCGGACCCTTTGCGCTGTTTGGCGTGCTGACGTTTCTGACGCCGGAACTCGGGTCCGTCGCGAAGATCGCGTATGCGGCGGCGACCTATGTGGTCGTGAGCGTCCTGTATACCGGTATCAACACTCCGGTGACGTCGATCCTCGGGGCGCTGACGTCCGAGCCGCGCGAGCGCGTCACGCTCACGTGCTGGCGAATGTATGGCTCGAAGCTCGGCGTGCTGATCGTGAACCTCAGTGCGCTGCCGCTGGTCGGCTGGCTCGGCGGCGGGGACGACCGACGCGGCTTCATGCTGGCCATGCCGTTTTATGCGGCGGGCTCGGTGGTCTTGTATCTCGTCGCGTTTCGCAATCTCCGCGAAGTCGTCCCGGTCGCTCCGGCGACGCGGGTGTGGGCAGGGTTTCGGGCGCTGCGCGGCAACCGGCCGTGGCTGATCATCTTCGCGAGCAGTCTCTTTTTCTGGGTGGCGTTCATTGCGCGCGTGTCGGCGGCGCCCTGGTTTTTTGAATACACGCTGCAACGAAAGGATCTCATCCCCCTCGCCAACGGCCTCGATTTCATCTCGCTCGCGAGCGTTTTCCTCCTGCCGTGGCTTTGCCGCACGACCTCGAAAACGACCGCTTGGAGCCTGGGACTCGCGGGAATGATCGCCGGTCAATTGATCCTGCTGATCGGCCTGCGTCAGGATCAGTCTTTGCTCTGGGTGATGAGCGGCTGGGCGCTGGGTTTCCTCGCGAGCGGCGTGGCGATGGCGATGCCGTTTTCGCTGCTCGCGGAGAGTGTGGATTACGGCGAATGGAAGACGGGCGTGCGGGCCGCGGGACTGCTGACCGCGATCGGGGCGGCGTTCAGTTTGAAAGCAGGCGCGGGGCTCGGTGGCGCGTTGCCCGGCTGGATCATGGCGGCGAGCGGATACCGGCCAGGCGGCGTGCAACCGGAAGCGGTCTTGTCGGCGATCGAGCTCTGCGTCGTCTGGCTGCCGTCGGGCTTTCTGCTGCTGAGCCTGATTCCGGTCCTTGGCTACCGAAGCTACGAGCGACTCGAACCGGCGATCCGCGACGAATTAACGCGTCGGCGGGCACGACGAGGATTGTGACGCGATTGTCCGGTGAGCGGTGAACTCTCGCTCCGACAAAAAGACGGTTCAGGTTTTTCACGGGTGGGCGCGAAGGGCATTGACAGAAAAAGTGCGCGGCAGTGAAAAATATAGGCCGACATATACCAGTAACGGTAATGCCCTTTGCCCCACGAAATTTAATCCCCAAATTGCAGCTCAAGCCGGCGCGCGACCGGTGGGCGAGCCTTTACGATCCATTCCCGGAGGCCCTCCCAGAGAGGAAGTTGCGTCGGTATTGGGCCCGCGTGGGGGTGCTGTTCATCGCCCTGGGGGTGGAAGTCGGGTCGACTTGGGCGGAAACCGGTGCCGGTGAGCGCGGGCAGCTGACGGTGGTGTCGATTCACGAGGACCTGCTGCCGGGGATTCGGGCGGTGTTACCGGAGTTTGCGGCGAAAACCGGTTGGTCTGTCGAGGCGCAGGCGGTGCCGTATTCGGCGCACGAGTTGTGGATTCGCACGCAGATTCTCAGCCGCAGTGCGCCGGACGTGCTGCTGGTGGAGAGCACGGATCTGCCGTGGCGCTATGGTCATTCCGGCCTGCTGGTGCGCTGGGATGCGTGGCTGTCGCAGCCAAATCACTACGACGGGGCGCACGCGTCGCGCCCATGGATCGACACGTTTCAAAACGAGCTGATTCATCAGACTCGCGATGCGGCGGGCGCGATCTGGTGCGTGCCTTACACGCAGTATGGCGTCGGCTTTTTCTACAATCGCGCCGTTTACGACGAACTCGGGTTGTCGCCGCCGCGCACGTGGGAGGAGTTGCTGGCCAACTTCGCCGCGGTGCGGGCGTCGGGACGCAGCGCCTTGGTCACGGCCGTGAAACCCAACGATCACCAGTCGCTGTGGATGGCCGACATGATCCTCGAACTGCTGCTGCGGCCGGTGGCGGAGCAGGTGAACGTGCAAACGCGCGCGGGTTGGAAATTCGACGCGCTAGATCCGGAGTGCACGCGCGGCGAGGTGATCACGCTGGAGGAGCGGCTGGTGGCATTCGACCGCGGCTTGATCGATCCTGCGCGGGCCCCGGCGTTTCGAGAGACGGCGCGGCTGATACGGCGGCTCGCGGCGGAATTCCGGCCGGATTTTTTGAGCCTCGATGGCGAGGAAGTGCCGCGGGTTTTCGCGCGCGGGCAGTCGGTGCACTTTCTGAACGGCACCTGGTATCTGCGACCGTTGACGGCGATGCAGCGGGGCATCGCGGAGATCGCGCCCGAGCGCGTGTTTCCGTGGGCCGTGTTTCCGTTTCCGGAACTGACGGCGCAGAGCACGCCGCTGCCGCGTCTCGGTGGCATCAACCAAAACTCCGGCTTGCGTGCGTGTTTCATCGTGCCGCGGCGGCCGGACGATCCCGACCGCGAGCGGCGTGCGATCGATCTCGTGCGCTTTCTCACGGCGCCGGCGGTGGCCGCGGAATCGTTTGGGCGCACTGCGGTCTATGATCTGCCGGCGATGCCGGAAGTGGCGCCGAAACCCGGCGCCGAGCCGCTCGTGCCGAAGGTTCGCTACGCGTTTCTCACTCTCGCGCAGTTTCGCGGCTACGATGCGCGCAGCGAAGGCGAGTTCTGGAATCTCTGGCAGGGATTGCTCGGCGGCCTGATCGATGAAGATGAGTTCGTGCGGCGGCTGGGCGCGTCGCACCGCGCGGCGCTGTTTCGCCTCTCGCAGGAAAAGGCCGCCCAGTTGGACCGGACGTTTCTGCAGCAGCAACTCCCGGAGGGCTTCCGACCGTGAATATGACGTTTGCAACCGACCGATCGGAGCGTTGGCGCGCTGCGGGTTTCCTGCTGCCGGCGCTGGCCTTCTTCGGACTTTTCGTGGTGCTGCCGGCGCTCTCGGCGCTGGCGCTGGCGTTTTTCCGCACGGACGGTCTGGCGATGCGGCAGTGGGTGGGAACGGAGAATTTTCGCCAGCTGATCGACGATCCGCTGTTCTGGAAATCGATTCGCAACCTGCTGTGGTTCGCGCTGCTGACCGTGCCGGTGCAGACGCTCGGGCCGCTGTTCGGGGCGAAGCTGCTCTACACGCTCCGCTCGCCGCGCGCGGCGTATTGGTATCGCACGCTGCTCGTGTTCCCCGTGCTCGTGCCGGGCGTGGTGACGATTCTCGTTTGGCAGGAGCTGTATGGGGCGTCGGGGCCGATCAACGTGCTGCTCGACGCGGTGGGACTCGGCGAACACGCGCGCGCGTGGCTGGGCGATCCGGCGACGGTGGTGCCGGCGATCGTGGCGATCGGCCTGCCGTTCACGGGCGGCGTGTTTCTCCTGATTTACCTGGCGGGATTCCTGTCGATTCCGCCTTCGCTGGTCGAGGCGGCGAAGCTCGACGGCGCGGGCGCGCTGCGGTTGTTCGCGAGCGTGGAGCTGCCGATGCTGCGAACGCAGATCGGCGTCATCGCGCTGCTGTCGCTGCTCGGCGTGCTGCAGAATTTCGACAACATCCAGATCCTCACGAACGGCGGGCCGATGAATGCCTCGCTGACTCCGGCGCTGTATCTGTTTCGCTCGGGTTTCGAGTTCGGGCAGCTCGGTTATGCGAGCGCGCTCGGCGTCGTGCTGCTCGCATTGTGTGCGGCGCTGACGCTGCTCGTGCGGTGGGCGGGAAGGAGGCAGTCGTGAACCGCGCGGGCGTTTCGCGGCAATGGCTGCTCCACGGTCTGCTCGCGATCCTCGCGCTGCTCACGGCGCTGCCGTTTGCGATCATGGCGGTGATGTCGGCGAAGGACCTCGGCCAGCTGACGCTGAGTTTCTGGGCATGGCCGTCGCCGTTTCGCTGGGAAAACTACTGGTTCGGTCTGCGCGCGACCGTGCAGTATCTCGGCAACAGCATCGCGGTGAGCGCGGCGGTCTGCGTGCTGACGCTGGTCTGCGCGGCGCTCGCGGCGTATGCGTTCAGCCGGTTCCGGTTTCCCGGACAAAAGACGTTGTTCGGCACGCTCCTGCTCGCGTTGATGATTCCGAGCGCGCTGTTGCTCGTGCCGCTGTTTCTCGTCAGCCGCGAGCTGGGTTTGCTCGACACGGTCTGGGGCCTCGTGCTGCCGCAGACCGCCGGCGCGCTGCCGCTCGCGATTCTGCTATTGCGTTCGTTTTTCGACGAGCTGCCGCGCGATCTTTTCGACGCCGCGCGGATCGACGGCGCGAGCGAGCTGCGGGTGTTGTGGCACGTGGTGGTGCCGCTCTCGGTGCCGGTGTTCAGCACGGTCGCGATCCTCAACCTGCTCGCGTCCTGGAATAATTACATCTGGCCGCTGCTGACAGTGCAGTCGGAGTCGTTGCGCACGCTGCCGCTCGGCCTGGCGTTTCTGGTGTTCGAGCAGGATCTGAAGTTCGAACCGGGCAAATTGATGGCCGCTTATTTGATGGCGTCGCTGCCGCTGTTGATCCTGTTCCTGTTCATGACGCGGCCGTTTGTGAAGGGGTTGACCAGCGGCGCGCTGAAGGAATGAGTGGCGCAAGATACATCGTCTGCGATTAGCGGACGGGGATTTCGTTGAGCGTATACCAGCCGATCGGGTGGACAAGCGTCGCGCCATCGGCGCTGCGCACGCCGTCGAGGCGGAGTTCGTGCACATGCCCGCGCGTGAGGGGAGAAACGACGAGACGCACACTGCGACGGTCGACGGACACGATCGCTTGCATGACCGTCGGGATCACGCGATCCAGTTCCTCGCTGCCATAGGCTTCGCTGTGGAGATAGGTCCACGCTTCCATCGCATACGAGTCCGGATTGGCGGCCGAGATCGGATCGACGGGTTGTGTGAACGACACGACGAAGCCATCCGGCTGCGCGCGAATCTCGAGCGGTTCGAACGGAATCTGTCCCCGCCAGCGGATGCGCTCGAAATGAAAAGCCTTGCCGCCCTTTGCGCCCCAGCCACGCGCCGATCCGGTGACGAAGAGCGAGCCGTCGGGGCCGAAGACCATGCCGATCGGGCCGCTTTGAAGTCCGCTGAAAAAGGGAAACACGGCGCCCTGGTAAAGGCCGTTCACTTTTTCGAGTGCGATCCGAGTGATCTGCGAGAACGTGTGCTCGGCCACGAAAAGCTGCGGGCCGAAAGGACCGAATTTTCCGCTGGTATCGAACGCGATCGCCGTTGGCGAACGGCCCGCGCGATTGTGCGGAATCAGCACGGCCGGCGGGAGGAATTTTGGATCGGCGAGATGGTCGGTGAGGATCCGGCCGGTCGATGGCGTCAGCGGTTTCGCACCGAGTTCCGGGCCAGCGCGATCCCACCACGCGAGGCTCGGCGGCGCGCCCTGAAATGAACCGGGCGCGAGATGTTTCAAAGAGGAGGTGCCGTTCCAGTCGCCCTGGTTGTCGGTGTAGAAAACGTCGCCGTCGGCATTGAAGCCGACGCCGCCGGGCGAGCGCACCCCTGCGGCGGTCGGGAGGATCCGGCCGTCCGGAGTGACGCGCAGCACCCAGCCGCGCCAGGGCACCGGGCTGCTGCTCGCGCCGGTGAGGCAGAGCGCGGCCCAGATGTTGCCTTCGCGGTCCGGCCGCGAGCTGAACGCGTATTCGTGAAAGTTGCCCGAATTCCCAAACTGGTCCGTGAGGACCTCGGATTCGTCGGCCCGACCGTCGCCATCGACATCGCGCAGACGCGTGATGCCGCTGCGTTCGGTGACGTAGAACCAGCCGTCCCGCCAGAACACGCTCAAGGGCTCGTGGAGATCGGTCGCGAAAAGTGTGAACCGCGCGCGGTTGAAATCCTCTGCGAACGCGTCGTCCACGAGCCAGAGCTCGCCGCGGCGCGTCGAAATGACCAGGCGACGGTCCGGGAGCACGTCGATGCCGGCGCCTTCCAGCACCCTGTCATCAGAAAACGAATACGGAGACACCTCGTAGAACTCGCGCTCCCGCCGCAGATCGGAATCGTAGGGCGCAGCGGTGACGCGATGAACGGTCTTCGGCAGGTCGGCCGGCTGGGCGTCGGCGGTCGCGGCGAGTGCAAGCAAAGCGGGGAGGAAACGAAAGGAGCGCATGAGAATCAGTGAGCGTGAGCGGCTGCCGCCTTGGCCGAGGTGGAGAGCCAGCGGTATTCGACGGTGAGCGCGGCGCGTCCGTCACGGATCGGCACACGCACGACGGCCTGCGGGGTGCCGCGTTCCTCGCGAAGCTCGATCTTGCCGCCTGAAACGGTGAGGCGCATCCGCTCGTCGAGAGATAGCCCTTCCGGCGTGAGCGAGAGTCGGCGGTGAGCGGCGAGGCGTAGCCAGAGTTCGCTCGTGGCGCGTCTCGGATTCTTCAGATGCACGGTGCGGGTGAGGACAAGGTTGTCCTTCGTCACCTCGCCGCTGGAGGTCCAGAATTCCTCGACGATGGAATCGCGGAAACGATAGCGGAAAACCGGCGCGCGCTGGGCGTCGAAACGATGTCCGAGAAACCGAACCTCGGGTGGTGTCGGCGCGGACGTGTCCTCGAGAAAACCTGGTATGGGCGGGAGCCGCACGACATCGAAACCGGCGGGCTTGATCGCGCCGATGCCGCGGGACACGCGATGGGCTTTCACGTCGAGGAAATCGCCGGCCCACAGAGAGCTGACGCTGCAGGTCTCGGGATTCCACGAGAAGTTCGCACCGCCGGGAAAGCCGACGGCGAAACCGCCGTGCGGGATACCGGCGAGATAGTTGCGGTAGACGATCGGTTCGTGATCGGGGCGAAGCTGCATGCCCTCGAGCCGGTCGCCGTCGTTCTGCCGTTTGCGCTCGACGAGATTGAGGCGCGAGAGCGCGTGTTCCTCGAAACCAGGACCGCTCCACACGAGCGAAACTTCGGGATCGTCGCCGAGCTGGTGCCAGTAGCGCATCACGATCTTGCGGTCGCCGGCGCGGAGCGGAACCGTGCCGGACTTGATCGCGCGCGCGGAGTGACCGGTGCGGTGATCGACGACGAGCGTGCCGTCGATGAAGAGCTGCGTGCCCTTGTCGGCGGCGAGGCTGAACATGTAGTCGCCGTCAGCCGCCACCGGCAGGGTGGCGGTGAATTCCATCGCATAGTGATCCGCGATCGCGACGGGCGTCGCGTCGATGAGGCCGTCGGGCAACGTCCCCGACTGGATCGCGTGAGCGCGAATCGCGTCGAAATCGGGAAATGCCTTTAGCGCGCCGGTGCGAAACATCGTGTAGCGGAGGTCGCGCAGCCCGGCGACATCGGCCTGCACGTGCATCGTGCCGAACATGAGCATCGCGTGGCCGGGAAACGTGCACACGAACGGATAGCGTCCTGCGCGCGTCGGGGCGTCGAACTCGATGGTTTCATCGCGCCCGCCGTCGAGCATCGACGTCGCGACGAAGACCCGCGGATGTTTCGGAATCCACTGTTGCGCGGGACCATCGGCCCCGAGCGCCCAGGCGGCTTGCGCGACTTCCAGACCGTTGTCTTCGGAGGCGTTCGGTTCGCAGACCTCGCGTGGCAGGCAGATGAGGACGTTGTGCGGCAGCGAGTCCTCGTTTTGGAAATGCAGACGCACGCGACTGCCGACGGGCACCTTGAATTCCTTCACATCGAAACGCATCTGCTCGCGCACGGTGCGGATCGTGACGTCGACGGGTGTGGCGTGGATTTGTGGATACAGAAGTGCGCACAACAGCGGCGCCAGCGCACGGAAGGAGCAGGGGAATGGCATGAAGAAAGTTGGAAGCGTGGGGCATCGCCCAGCGGGTGCGCAGCATGAGAGGCCCGCGCACCGGCGGGACCCGGGCGAAGGTAAACGAACGACGACTGCGGCCAGCGACGCCGGCTCAGAGTCGCTCGACGGCGAGATTGCGGAACGAGATCGGCGAGCCGTGGTATTGGAGGCCGATGCGACCGGAACGCGCCATATCGCGGTAGGCTGTCTCGAACTTGTTGGGCGTGCCGTCCGGGTTGCGGCCAGCGGTTTTCCACTGGTCGAGATTCATCTCGGTGACCGTGTCGCCATCAATGATGACGGTGATGCGGTTGGCACGACAGATGGCGGTGAGCCGGTGCCAGCGGTCCGGCACGATCCCGGTTTTTCGCGCGGGGGCGAGGCAGTCGAAGATCGCGCCGGCGAGATGTTTGTCGTCGTCGGCCTCACCTTGGAGAATCTGCACCTCGATCGCGTGGTGCAGCCAGTTGACGGTGTCGTCGCAGCGAAGGAAGAGGCCGCTGTTGCCGCCCGCACGGGTCTTGAATTCGAGATGAACGGCGAAATTGCCGTAGCTCTCGCGCGTCCAGAGATCGCCGCCGCCCTTAGCGATGAGCACGCCGTTTTCCCAGGCCCAGGAACCGGGCTTGAACTCGGCGTTGCTCAGATCGGGCGCGAACAGTGGGGCGGCGGGCGCCCAGCGGGCCGATTCTGCGCCGGCGCCGCGTTGGTTGAGTTCGCGGGTGTCGCGCGAGAAACCCGGCGGAGGCACGCGACCGGCGATCAAGTCGGCGTCCGAAGCTTTCTCGGCGCGACGGAAGAATTCCACACTGCGCGCGACCTCCGCCTCGAGCTGCGGCGTGCGGTGTTCGTATTCCACATAAACGATGCCGCGAAAACCCTGGCGCCGGAGTTCGGCGAGCTGGCCGGCGGCGTTGCTCGCGCCCGTGCCCCAGGGCACGTCGTGCGCGGGACGCGCGATCTCGGTGAGATCCTTGAAATGAAGCGAAATCAGACGGCCTTCGGCGGCGCGCAGGCAGTCGACGGGATCGAAACCGGAACGCGCCCAGTGGCCCGTGTCGCCGCAGAACCCCATGTGTTTACCGTAGGGCGCGAGCGCGGCCACGACGTCGGCGGGCGGATTGTGGGGATTCGGGTGGTTGTGAATCGTGACCGCGACGCCGTAGTCACGCGACAGGCGGTCGAGCACGGGAAAGACCTCGCCCCATTTCGCCTTGGGCGGTTCGCAGGCGATGTCGCGCAGGCCCATCGCTTGCGCGAACGAGAAGATCTGGCGCCACTCGTCCTCGTTTTCGGCCCGCACGACGCCGAAACTCGTCAGCGTCACGCCTTTGGCCTTGAGGAGCGCGAGCACCCGGGCGCGGGTCGCGGCGTCCATCGACGGCACCATCGTGCCGTCGATACCGCCGCCGATCTTCTGACGCGGGTAAGCTTGGATATAACGAACGCCGAGCGCGGCGGTTTTGTCGACGGCCTCGGCGAACGTCCCGCGGTTGAAGGTCCACGCTTGGACGCCGAGTTCGATCTGGTGGTCGTGAACGTCAGCCGAGCGGGTGGCGCCGGCCTGGTGACAGCCGGCCAGCAGCAGCGCGCCAAGAAAAAGGGTGAGCGAAAGAAGGCGTTTCATGGGGAATCAGAACACGCGGTAATTTTTTTGGATGAAGCGGGACGCGGAGGGGAGGTTCGCGCAGACGCCGCGGGCGGCGTCCCACTCGATCGGCTGGCCGGCGCGGATCGCGAGGTTGCCGAGCAGGATCATTTCCGTGAGGTCGGCGGCGTGATCGATGAAGTTGGAGCAGGGCGCGGTGCCGCCCTTGCAGGCCTGTATCCAGTCTTTCATGATGCCACCGGGCACGCGCGGGAGTCGCTTCGGCGGGCGGTCGGTGAACGCGCGCATTCTTTCCTCCGGAATGAGGCGCGGCGAGCTGCCATAGTTGGTGCCGTCCATGATGACGCCGTTGTCCCCGTAGTAGATGACGCCGCCTTTGGGCAGCGTGGCGTTGGGGCCGAGTTCCTTCGGGACGGGAGGCTGCTTTCCGCCGTCGGACCAGATCAGTTTTACGGGCGGACGGCCATTGCGCGCGGGGAAGTCGAAGGTGACGACGGACCATTTCGGCGCGGAGACCTCGCTGTTGCCTTCGCTCTCGGCGGAGACGCGGACATTGCCGCGCAGATCGAGAGCCCAGAACGGGGCGTTGAGCAGGTGGCAGCCCATGTCGCCGAGTGCGCCGCAACCGTAGTCCCAGAAACCGCGCCATTTGAACGGCGCGAGCAATGGGCTGTAATCGCGTTCAGGCGCGACGCCGAGCCAGAGATTCCAGTCGAGGGTGGCCGGAATCTCTTTCACCGGTTTCGGCAGCGGAATACCCTGCGGCCAGACGGGGCGCTGGTCCCAACAATAAATTTCTCGGACGTGGCCGATGACGCCGGCCTCGATCCATTCCTTGGCAAGCCGCGCGCCTTCGCCGGCCTGGCCCTGGTTGCCCATCTGCGTAACGACGCCGGTGCGCAACGCGGCGGCCTTCAAGGCGCGCGCTTCACCGATGGTGTGCGAAAGCGGTTTCTGCACGAACACGTGTTTGCCGCGTTCCATCGCCATCATCGCGATCGGGAAATGCATGTGATCCGTCGTCGAGACGGTGACGGCGTCGAAGTCATCGCTCATCTCGTCGAACAACTGCCGGTAGTCGCGAAAGCGCGGCACGTGCGGCCAGCGCAGAAAGGACGCGCTGCCCTGCTTGAAGTCGACGTCGCACAACGCGACGATGTCCTCATCGGCGCAATTGAGCAGGTCGGTCGAGCCTTTGCCGCCGACGCCGATGCCGGCGATCCGAAGTTTGCGCGCGGGAGAGATGAGGTTGCGGAAACGCGGAGCGGACGCGGGCTGCGCGCGGAGGCCGGGAATGCTGGCGGCGAGCGCGGCGACGGCGGCGGTTTGGATAAAAGTGCGGCGGTTCATGCCTGGGGTGGAGGGTTGCGCGGTCACGATTGAACAGGAAGGGCGGGGAGTTCGCGGGCAGCGACGGTGAAGCCGGAACGATAGCTCGGACGCAGCAGTGCGGCGGCGGACGGCTCACCCGGCACGGACATCGTCGCGGCGTCCCAGCGAATGCGGCGGCCGAGCTTGAGCGCGACGGTGCCGAGCAGGACCATCTCGGTCTGGGCGGCGGCGAGGTCGAAGCCGGTGAACGTCGTGCCGCGTCCGCGACAGGCTTGCACCCACTCGTTGTAATGACCGCTGGTGCCCTGCTCGCGATTGCGCGGCAGCGTGACGGGAACGGCGGTGCAGGCCTCGTGCTTCAGGATGCCGTTGAACCGGGGCTCGCCGTGCAGCTTGATATAGGTATCGCCATAAAGGATACCGCGGTCGCCGACGATGAGCTTGTTGTTGGAGGGGATCTTGCTGCCGAACTGGGCCGGAATGCCAAGCGATTCGAGCAAGGCCGGATCGGGCGTGCGACCGCCTTCATACCAGGAGAGCGTCAGTGGCGCGAGCGGGCCGCGGGCCGGGAAACGATAGTCGAGGCGCGCGCTCGCGGGAAACAGGCCGGGGGCGAACGGATCGCTGAAAACGACGTCGATCTCGGAAGGCGCCGCGAGGTCGAGCGCGCGGAACGACAGGTTCGTGAGATGGCATCCCATGTCGCCGAGCGGGCCGCAGCCGAAATCCTGCCACCAGCGCCAGCGGAACGGATGATAGTAGGAGTTGAACTCGCGTTCCGCAGCGACGCCCAGCCAGGTATCCCACGCGAGACCGGGCGGCGGCTCGTGTCGCGGCGGCTCCTTCGGCAAACGCGAGCTGCGGTCGGTCCAGATGTGCACTTCGCGCACCTGGCCGAGGACGCCCGCCTGGATCAACTCGATGCCGCGGCGGAGCGATTCCGACGCGCTGCTCTGCGTGCCCATCTGCGTGACGACGCCCGCTTGGCGGGCAAAATCGCGCATCCAGCGTGCTTCGGCGACGGTGCGGGTGAGCGGCTTTTCACAGAACACGTGCAGTCCGCGCGACATCGCGAGCAGGCTGATCGGCGCGTGCATGTGGTCCGGCGTCGTCACCACGACGCCGTCGAGATCCGGCTCCTTTTCGATCAGCTCGCGGTAGTCCGCGTAACGGTGGGCGTGGGGAAACTTCGGCGATGCGAGCTCGACCCCTCGCGCGAGCCGCGCGGCGTCGACATCGCACAGCGCGGCGATTTCCACGTCGAGCTGGAGGAAATCGCGAATCGTATTCTGGGCGCGGCCCGACGTGCCAATGAGCGCGATGCGGGGCGGGCGATCGACGACTTTCGGCGTTCGGGAAAGTGGCGTCGAGGTGGGAACGGCGCGACCGAGGCGCGGGAGCGCGACGCCGGCGGCGGCGAGCAGCGAGAGCTGGATGAACTCGCGGCGGGTGGGGCGGGGTGGGGGAGGAAGCATAACCTCAGGAGGAAGGGGCGGCGGCCTTGCGTGCGGCTTCGAGTTCCCGCCGGGCCGCGGCCGCATCGAAGATCTGGCCGTCGGCTTCGAGCCGGCCGCGCAGCGTGGGGTAAGGCAGGTCGTGCAGCGCGACGCCGCGCTCGAGCGCCAGGACGGCGGCGGTGGCGGCGGCTTGTCCTAGATTCATGAATACGGGCTCCATGCGCAGCGAGCCGTAGGCGACGTGGCTGGAGGAAACGCAGACCGAGACCAGCAGGTTGGAAACGGCGGTGCGCGGTGGGAGCAGCGCGCGATAGCTGATGCCGTAAGGTTTCGAGGATTTCGAAACCCAGCCGTCGACGCGCAGGCGGCCGTCGGCATCGACCACGTAGTTCACGACGTGAGAATCCATGGCGTAGGATCCGAGGGTGACCGGATCCGCCGCGGCGCGCTGGCCGGTGCAGTCGAGTTCGGTGACCACGTAATCGCCGATGAGTCGGCGAGCCTCACGGACGTAAAGTGCGGGCGGCCAGTGAGCGGTATCGACGAACTCGTCGCGGGCGAGACCCCATGCCGCGGCGTCGTGGCGGAGCGACTCGGGCACGCGTGGATCGTGAGCCAGGAACCAAAGCAGCCCGAGCTGGTAATCGCGATGTTCCCGCCAGATCTCCGCGCGTTCGGCGTCGGTGGCTTCCGCCCACGTGTGGCTGCCGCCGACGAAGTCCGTGGAGAAATAGACGCGGTTGTTCGTGTCCGTCTTCCGGTTCGGCATCGGGGTCAACGAGTAGACCTGGTTGAGGCGGATGCCGGGCCGGCCCAGGATGTGGCGCAGGATCACTTCGTAATTGAGCGGATCGTAGCGGTCGGGGCGGGCGATCGGCACGCGGTTTTCCGGGACGTCGGTGAGGCACAGGCGGAAGTTGAAGGCTTGCGTCTGGTCGTCGCCCTCGCCGTTGGTGCCGTGCGAGGCGAGAATGCGCGGCAGGAGTCCGCTGGCGGGATCGCCGGCGATGCGAAAGGGACTGACGTGAGCGGTGCGTTCCGCGGGCGCGAGCTGCACGCCGTTCAGCGTTTCGCCATAAAGCGAATTGGGCTCGCGTCCGATGCGGAAGGGCGCACCGGCGGCGGCGAACAGATCGCCTTCGTAGGTGGCATCGATGAAAGTCCGGGCGCGGAAACGTCGGCCGTCCGTCGTAGTGAGAGCGACGATTTCCGTATCCTTCTTTTCAACACCGGCGGGTCGAGCGAGGGCGGCGCCGAGCCGGACGTCGACCTTCGACTCAGCCAGCATGGCCTGGAGAATCCGGGTGGCGACGTGGGGCTCGAAAAACCATTGGAGCTGGAGCGGCTCGGTCGCGATCAGCGGATGCTTGGGCAGATAGGCGTCGCGCGACTCGTATTTCCAGGCGTCGGGATTGCGGTAGTGATCGAAGATGCGCCGGTAGAATTCGCGCGCGATGCCGCCGACGGTGTAGCGATGACCGGCGTCGGTCGCCCCGAGCCCGCCGGTGGTGAGACCGCCGAGGTGGCGGCTGGGCTCGAGCAGAATCACGCGCCGTCCGAGCCGCGCGACCTGGATCGCGGCCATCGCGCCACCAGCGGTGCCGCCGTAGATCAGGACGTCGGTTTCCTCGGTGTTCGAGGAAGCGGTGATGGCGGCGGTCTTGTCGTTCGATGAGGAAGAAGGAAGTCCGATCGCGCGCAGAATTGTCGGGAGGACGAAGCGGGCGTAGCCGTCGGCGTTCGGGTGCACGCCGTCGGGGACGTAGCGCTTGAAGCCGGCCGCGCCCTCGGCGGTCAGCAACGCGTTCCAAGCAATCGAGTGATCGATGAGCAGCAGACCGCGGTCGCGAGCGGCGTCGCGGTAGATTTGTTGATACGCGTCTTGATCGTGGCGTTCGCTGGGGTGGCCGGGCGGATGACCGACCGCGGGGTTCATCACCTGCAGGATGATCTCGCAATCGGGCAACGCCGTGGCGATGCGGTCGAGGATGTGCGCGACGTTGGCGCGAACCTGTTCGAGCGAAAGATGGAAGCGGACGACGGCGTCGTTGATGGCGAACTCGACGAACACGACATCGGGCCGGTGCGCGATGACGTTGGAGTCGACGTGCGCGGCGCCCCAGGCGGAGCTCTGGCCGCCCTTGGCGCCATTGGTAAGGGTGACAAGACCGGGGAAGCGGGTGTTCAGCGTTGTTTCGAGCTGAGGAACCCACGCGCCGCTTTTGCTGAGGCTGGTGCCGAAAATGACGACATGCTGCGGCCGTCCGGCCTCGAGGGCGGAGATGAACCGCGCCGGTGCGGCAGCGGCGGCGAGTGCAGCCGAAAAGAAGCCGATGAGCAGAAGCAGGAAACGCATCGCGAGATTCGTTTGAACGGGCCGTCTTCGGGGTGATCGTGGCCAAACGGGGCGGCGGCGCGGATGTCGTCCGGACGTCGCCAGCCTTTCAGAGGTCGCTGCGTCGGATGAATCTTCGCACCGACGAGGGAAGCGGTTTCCCACAACGCCGGGCGTCTTCACGCGCCGGCGTTGTGGGATCCAAGGTCGCTTTAGAAGTTGAGGCTGTAGGTGAACCGGCTTTCGAAGCCGTAATTCAGACGGCCGGTGTTGGTATAATATTTCTCGTTGGTGATATTGCGCAGGTTGATGGACATCTTGTTGACGGTCCGTCCCCACTTCCACTTGTAGTTGATAAAGCAGTCGGCGAGAGCCAGGCCCGGACGCCACACGGAATTGATCGTGGCGGTCTCGTAGTTAACCAGATACTCGCTCTGCGCGCGCACGCCGACGCCGGTGGTGATCCGCAATTCGGGAATCTCGTAGCGGACGGTGAGGGAGCCGTTCCATTTGGCGACGTATTGGAGCGGCTGGCCGAGAGCAAAACTGTCGTCAGCCCGGTCGGTGTTGGAATCCGTATAGCCGAGCGCAGCCTGAATCGTCAGATTGGGGAACGGCTTGATGAAGCTGTTCGCATCGATTCCCGTTGCCGAATTCTTGCTGTTGAGGCTGTAGCGCGGGATGCCCTGTCCGGCCGCGATGAAGTCCGGGTTGGCGCTGCGGACGTTATCGAGATCGATGGCATAGAAGGAAATAGTATATCCGGCTTTGCCCTCGTTGATATTGCCCTTGAAGCCGGCTTCGTAACCGAAGCTTTCCTCGGGAGGAACGAGAGCGTCGATGCCATCGTCCACCGTGCTGCTGGGTTCGAAGCCCGTGCTGATGCTGGCATAGACGAGAAGTTTCTCGCCGAGGATCTTGTAGTTCGTGCCGAAGGAATAGGTGAACGCGGTGTCCGAGAGAGTGCCGGAGGCGCGGTTCATCCGGCCGTTGTCGTAGAGGTCATCGTAATAATCGACGCGTCCGCTGGCCATCGTGGCGAGCTTGTCGTCGAGCATCGAGGCACGGTAGCTGAGCAGCGCGCCCGCCGTGAATTTTTCCCAGGTGTAGTCGGCGTTCCGCGTGCGAATATTGTCGAAATCGTAAACGCCATAGCCGCCGGCGTTGACCGGTTCGTCGCTCCACTGTCCGGCCACGCGCCCGAGGGAGAGGCGCCGGCCGGCAAAGCTGGTCGGCAGCTTGTCGGGCCCGGTGCCATTGGCGGTGTAGGCGCCGAGGAGCTGGAGATCGTCGCGGGTGAAGAAGGCGGAATCGACGGCGGCGAGGATCCGATGCGTCACGTTGTTGGTTTTGAACTTCGCGAGGAGATCCATCTGCCCGGCATAGTTCTTCTCGTCCTGGTGCTGACGGAAGGGCCGGCGGTCATTGGTGCCGGCGTAGATGCCGGTGGGCGAGTAACGATATTGGTCACCGCCGGACCAGCGATCCTTGTCGGTCACCTTCGAGTAGGTCTGGAAGGCGGCGCGGAAAGACAGCGCCTGGCTGATGCGATGTTCGAAGAGGAGGTTGAGGCCGTAGTAGTCGGCCTCGCGGCCGTTCTGCGGACCATAGGCGGAATAGTCGCCCACGCCCTGCCAGTGACGGATGCCCTTCGCCGGGTTGCCGGTGATATAGGGAACATCGGCGGGGAACGAAGCGCCCGCACCGGTCGGGGGAAGAAGGATGATGCCGCCGGCGGAGTCCTGCGTGCTCTCGGGCTGGTATTCGAACGTGGCGGAAAGGGAGGTCTTCTCGGCGAACTTGTAGAGGAAGGAGAGGCCGAAATAGAGCTTCTCGTTTCCATCTATATAGTTCTCGTGAGCGGGCTTGGCGCGTTGATATTCCGCATAGGCGAGATAATACAGCTTGTCCTTGATCAAGGGACCCGAGCTCGTCGCGTTGTAGCGGAGGAAGTTATCCGTGCCGTAGGTGGCGGAAGCGGTGTGCTTCGGCTTCAGCGTCGGCCGGCGGGAGGTTTTGTTGATGATGCCGCCCGGAGTGGCCCGTCCGTAGAGCGTGGAGAGCGGCCCCTTGATGATTTCCGTTTGCAGCGTGTTGGACGGAGTGCCCGGCATCGCGTATTGGAAACCGTCGCGGGTGACGAGGGCGTTGAAGCCGCGGACGCGAATGCCCGTGGACGTGCCGGTGTTGGTGGTGGCGGCGGAGACGTAGGCGAGCAGGTCGTCGTCGTTGAAGAGCTGGAAATCGTTAACGAAATCCTCCGTGAAAACCTGAATCGAAAACGGGATGTCGATGATCTTGTCGCCGGTGCGAGTGCCAGCGATCGCCTCGGTGGCGATATAGGTGTTCTCCAGCCCCTCGGCCGTGATCTGGAAGTCTTCCAGGGTGATGACTTCATCGGATGAAGTTCCTGTTCGCGGTTGAGCGAGCGCGAAGGATGGGGAGAATGCGCCTAAAGCAAGGAGCAGGGCGCTCGCGCCTAAGGATAGACCGTGTCGGGGGTGCATGGGGTTCATGGGTTGTTCTGGTTTGAGGCTGGATTTATCGGGAAGTGAGATGAAACGACTGAGGCGAGATGAGGTGGCGGCGCGCCGCGGCGCGCTCGCGTGGGACGAGTGGCTTGGTGGTCATAGGTGCAGGGTTGGGTTGAAAAGCGGAGGGTGGGGTTACGGTGAAAAACGTTCACGGGAGCGGCTTGAACTTGAGGTGGCGGAACTCGACCGGATTGAACTCAGCCTCGAGGCCGACGTGTCCGATGGCGGTGGTGCAGGCGTCCGTCTGGGCGGCGACGCGGCCGTTGATCCAAAGGATCAACGTGGAACCGCGGCAGGTGATCTCGACGGTGTTCCACTCGCCGGCGGGACGGAGCAGCTCGGGGTGACGTCCGCCGGCGCTGAGTCGCGCGGGTTTCGGACCTTGGCCGGAGATCTGACCGAAAAGCATTCCAAGCCCGGACGGCGCGAGCTGCGCCTGATACCACGTGGACGCATCGGTCAGCGTGCGGACGAAGACGCCGGAGTTTGGTTTCGCCGGAGACCCGATATAACGAAACTCGACGTGGAAGATCCCGTCGCCGCGCGGCGTGCGGTGCAGCAGCATCTCGTGAATGCCAGCCCCTTCGCAGCGCAGGATGCCGGTGGCGGCGTCCCACTTCCACGGATCGGCTTCCCCCATTGGTTTCGTGGCGGGATAACGCGCGCGCTGCCAGGCGGAGAGATCGAGGCCGTCAAGGAGATCGATCCATCCTGCGGACGAAGTGGCGAACGCGCCGGGAGTAGGCGCGGGGAGCGGCGGAACCGGGGCGGGCTCCGCGGCGACAAGCATGGACGCCGTGAGGTGCACGGCGAGGAGTCCGAGGATTCGCGGGGCAGTCATGTTTTTTTTTGGGGGGGTAGAAAGCGGGTCAGGTTCGTCGTCGGCCAGAGGGGCGGACACCGGGTTTGCGCAGCGGCGACGACGCCGGACGGGCGAGCGAGAGCGAGAATGGCGGCGTCAGCCGACCGCGCGCGGCGGCGACGGCCGGATCGGCGGTGAGCTGGAAAACCAGCCGTCCGCCCGCGACGATCGCCGCGTGCGGGAGTTCGAGGCTGGCGTGTTCACGGCCGTTGAGTCTGGCCGTCGCGCAATAGCGGGACGCGTTCACGTCGCCTTCGGCCTCGATGACGAAGTCCTTGCCGTTCGGCTGATGAATCGTGGCGCGCGGGAAACGCGGCGCGCCCAACACGTAGCCCGGATGACCGACGGCGACGGGATAAAATCCGAGCGCGCTCAACACATACCACGCCGCCATCGCGCCGTTGTCCTCGTCGCCGGGGAAACGCGTGGGCGAATACAGTTCGTCGAGAATGCGGCGCACCCAGAATTGGGTGCGATCGGGCCGGCCAGCGTAGGTGTAAAGATAGAGAACGTGGTGAACGGGTTCGTTCGAGTGCGCGTATTGGCCGAAATCCGAGACGGCCATTTCGGTCATCTCGTGGATCTCGTGCGAGTAGTTGCCCGTTTCGAAATGCGGCGGGAGCGCCAGCATGCGATCGAGCTTCGCGACGAACTTCCGTTCGCCCCCCATAAGCTTGATCAGCCCGGCGACATCGTGCGGTGCCGCCCACGTGTGCTGCCACGCGCTGCCTTCGATGTAATCGCGCGACCATTCGAATTCGCGGAACGGCTTGCGCCAGGTGCCGTTGGCGAGGCGGGGACGCAGGAAGCCGCTGCGCGCGTCGTAGACGTGCCGGAAATTTGCGGCGCGGCGGGTGAACTCCGCGGCGTCCTCGGCATGGCCGAGCGCGGCGGCGAGCTGGGCGACGCCGAAATCGCCGTGAGCATAATCCGTCGTGCGCGCGACCGAGTGCGCCGTGCGGTCCGACGGCACGAAACCGAGCTTCAGATAATCCGCGAGACCGAAGCGTCCGCGGTCCGGGTTGGGCGAGACCACGGTGGCATCGTGTCGCGCCGCGGCGAACGCGGTAGCGGCGTCGAAGTTGCGGATGCCTTTCAGATACGCATCGGCAAACACGGTCGAACTGTGCGAGCCGACCATGCAGCTCCGGTAACCCGGGCACAGCCAGTTCGGCAGCCAGCCGCCTTCGCGGTAGGTGTTGAGCCAGCCCTCGATCATGTCGCCGACCAGGTCGGGATCGAGAATCGTCAACAGCGGCAACAGAGCCCGGTAAACGTCCCAGAAGCCGCTGTCGGTGTAAAAGGGACCTGGATACACGCGGCCGTTGTGCGGACTGTAGTGCACTCGCCGGCCGGCAGCGTCGATCTCGTCCCAGCGCCGCGGAAACTGGAAGCAGCGGTAAAGGCAGCTGTAGAACGTCCGCCGCTGTTCGTCGGAAACGTCGTTGAGCGTGATGACGCCCAGCCGCCGGTCCCAGGCGGTCTGCGCCGAGGCGACGAGGGCGTCGAAGCTGCGCGCGCCAAGTTCGCGCTGAAGGTTGAGCAACGCCTGTTCGCGGCCAATGAACGAAGTCGCCACGCGCACGACCACGCGGCCATCGCGCGGCAGGCGAAGCTCGACCCAGGCGCCGACCGTGGTGCCGGAGCCGTCCGAGGTGGTGGCGGGCGTTTCGAAGCGGCCGCTGGCGACGATCGGGGCGCCGATTTCGGCGACGAAGTGGCAGCCGAAATTGGCGGGCACGCCGCCCTGATTCGAAGTGGAGACACCGTAGACGAGCCGCCGCGCGCGATCGACGCGCAGGGTCTGGCCTTCGGCGAGCTTGAACCCAAGCCAGGCGCGTCGGCCGCGACGATACGTGAAACGAAAACACGCGCCGCGATCGGTCGGCGTCAGTTCGGCGAGCAGATCGTGACGCAGGAGTCGCGTGCGAAAATAGTGCGGGCGGGCGATCGTTTGATCGCGGCGGTAGGAGGATTCGGAAATCGCGACCGACGTCGGCGGCGTGTCGCCGGATGAGGGCATGAGCAGAAAGTGCCCGTAGTCGCCCATCCACGGGCTCGGCTGATGCGTGCCGCGAAACCCCTGCAGGCGGGCCGCGGAATATTGGAAGGCCCAGCGGTCCTCGCCGGTTTGCGGCGTCCAGGCCGTCATGCCATGCGGCATCACGACGAGCGGCAGCGTGTTGCCGGTTGAGAAACCGTGGTGCGAATCGGTGCCTTGAAACGGGTTGACCCAATCGGTCAACGCACCCGGGGCGGACGACGGCGAGGCAACGGAGCGGCGAGACGACCGCGCGGAGCCCTTGGTCCGGATGGGAATCCGGGCCGCAACGCCAGGGTCGGGTAGAAAAGCGGAACTCATGAAAATCAGGGGCCGAGCCAGATCCAGCGTATCTCGTCGATGGATACGTGACCGGTGGTGCCCTCGTTGCTCACGACAACCCGCGCGGGCTCGCCGGCACGGAAGGTGAACTCGCCGAGGGGACGGAAGACGAAAACGGTGCCGCGGTCGCGCTGGTTGACGGTGACGCGCGTTTCGCCGCCGGCATGATGAACCGTGACTGGCACGGCGGAGGCACGGCCCGGGCCTTCCTGGAACGCGAAGGCGACCGCGTAGGTGCCGGAGCGTGGCAGCACGGCGCTGAAGATCGCGCGCTTTTCGCCCTTGCCGGCGTTCATGTCGTGGAGATTGACGCGCTGGCGATTCTCGACGCTGCGGGCGCTGCCCCGGTCCCAGCGGCCGACGAGTTCGGCCTCGCGGGCGGCGACGCCCACGTCAGTCGCGCCGCCATCGCCGATTGTGAGCGCAATCTGCTCAACGAGCGAATGGCGACCGTCGGCGTCGATGGCCTTGAGGCTGACGATGACCTCCTTCGCGACGGGAAAGGTGTGCTCGACAACGCGTTCGTTCGACTCGGTGCGGCCGGAGCCGTCGAAGTTCCAATAGTATTTGAGCGGCGAGCGCACCTGCAGGTCGCGCGCTTCGAAACGCACCGGCTGGCCCGGCGCGATGCGGCCGGACGGAGCGACGATCTTGACGACCGGACGGAATGGCGCCTGCAAGGGAATGCCGGCGTCCTTCAGGAGCGACTGCAGTTCCGGGGTGGAAACGTCCTGCACTGAGGTGTGCTGACGATGCGCGAGGTGGGCGGCGAGGCCGGCGGCCTGTCCAATCATCATGAATACCGGCTCCATCCGCAGGCTGCCGTAGGCGATGTGCGTCGCGGAGACGGCGCAGGTGACGAGGAGATTGTCCGGCGCGAACGGCGTGAGGGAGCGATAGGGAATCTCGTAGGGGTCGACGCTGGAGATCAGGTAGCCGTCGAGGACGAGTCCGGCGGGCGTGCGGAAGATCGCGACGTCGTGCGAATCGATGTTGTAACTGCCGAGGGCGATGGTGTCGGGCTTGTGGCGGTCGCGTTCGAGATCGCGCTGGGTGAGCAGATAGCGGCCGAGGAGCCGGCGGGCTTCGCGAACGTAGATCTGCGGCGAGACGTGGCCGCTCTCGACGAACTCGTCCTTGGGCAAACCCCAGCGGCGCGCGGAGGCTTTGAAATCTTCCGGTAGTTCGGGATCGTTCTGCAGCATCCACCACAGACTCAGCCAATGATCGCGCACCCGGGCGGCGATCTCGGCGCGCATGGCGTAGTCGGCTTCGGGGTAGTTGTAGTTGACCCCGGTGAAATCGGCTTTGTTGGGATCCGACTTGCCGTTGACGGGGCCCCAAAGCGGCGCGTCGTGAAACAGCTCCTCGAAACTGTGGAAGTTGTGTTTCCGGACCGTTTCGACGAAATGGCGGTGCGGGCCGGGCGAGTAGTATTTCGGTTTCGCGATCGGAACCCGGAGATCGTCCCGGTCCGTGAGCGTGGAGCGGAAGTTGTAGGCCTGCACGCGATGATCGCCCTTGCCCCGATACATGGCGGGACCCTCGGTCAGGCCGGCGAGCGATTCGCCATATTCGGCGCGCGCCTCGCGGCCGACGCGATAGGGCACGTGCGCCGCGGCGAGCAGGTCGCCTTCGTAAGTCGAATCGATGAACATCCGGCCGCGAAACTCGCTTTCCTCGCCCGTCTCGTAGTGACGCGTGCGAACGCTCGTGAGCGCATTGCCGTCGAATTCCGCGCTGACCAGCTGCTGCTTCCGCAGGACGGTCACGCCGGCCTCGCGCAGGAGTTCGGAAAACACGAGATCCGCGACATGCGGTTCAAAGAAGAGGCCGCCGCGTGTCTCCTTCAGTTGTGAAGAATCGGGACCGTAGTGGTCGCGGTAATACCGTTCGACGCGCGAAAAGAACTCGAGCGAGAGCCCGCCGACGGTGGAACGATCGCCGATGTCGGTTTTCGTGAGTCCACCCGACAACATCCCGCCGACGATATAGGAAGGCTCGAGCAGAATGGCGGACTCGCCGCGGCGCGCGGCGGCGACCGAGGCCATGATCCCGGCCGGAGTGGCCCCAAACACGATCACGTCGGCGGAACGGGGCGCGGCCGCGCTCTGCGCTGATGCGCCTCCCAAGAGGCCGACCGACCCAACCACGATCCCCAGGCCCACCCGGTGACCGATACGCCACCACCGGCGAAGTTCGCACGAACGACTCACCCTCGTTGGCGCGGAGTTCGAAAGGGTTGGAAGGAATTGCATATAGGCTGAAATAGGTCGGTTTTGGGGTATTCCGAAAGACGAGGGACTTACAAGACGACGCGCCGGTTCAGGCGCTGCCGCGGATCACGAGCTCGACCGCGATGCTTTCGTGGCGGCTGGCCGCGAAACGCTTCTCCTTGGGCATGCGGATCTGTTCGGTGAGCAGCCGGGCGGCGGTGCGACCGATCTCGGAGAAATCCTGGCGCACGGTGGTGAGAGCGGGCGCGCTCAACGTGCAGATGGAGAGGTCGTCGAAGCCGACCACGCGAACATCGTCGGGGACGCTGCGGCCTCGCTCGTGGATATGGCGCAGGCCGCGGAACGCCTGAAAGTCGTTGGTGAAGAAAATCGCTTGTGGCGGCTCGGGAAGGTTGAGCCATTCGTCGACGATCTGCTCGATCTGTTCGTCGTGCGGCTCGACTTGGCGGACGAGGTTGAAGTCGACCGCGAGTTTGTGGTCGCCCATCGCGCGCAGGTAGCCCTCGTAGCGATCGAGCGTGCCGCTTAGCTTTGTCGCCACGCAGGCGATACGCCGGCAGCCGCTCTGGATGAGGTGATTGGTCGCGATCAGGCCGCCGCGAAAATTGTCCGACCAGACGGACCAGCTCGGGAACTGGCCCGGCGCACGGTCGATGAAGACGAGCGGATAACCCTCGAGCATCATCTGCAGCAGCGGCTTCAACGACGGGACGCTGAGGCTGGGAAACACCACTGCGCCGTCGTAGCCCTCACTGGCGAGACGATCGATCTGCTCGCGCTCGAGCGGATCGTTCTCGTCGTAGTGGAAGATATCCACCGTCGACTTGGTGCCGGCCATGACTTCCTGCACGCCGGCGGAAATGCGCGAAGAGCTTTCGTTGAGATTGGGGAGGAGCAGCGCGATCTGCAGGCGGGTGGGGTCGTTGCCCACGACAAACGTGCCGCGCGCGGACTCGGTGGTGACGACGCGGCTTTCCTCCAGCGTGCGCAGCGCCTGGCGCATCGTGAGGTGATTCACGCCCATGCTCTTCGCGAGCACCTTGATGCCGGGCAGCTTTTCGCCGGCCGACAGCTCTCCCGCGGCGATGCGGGCTCTGAGGTGGTTGGCGATTTGCTCGTAAACCGGGATCTTGCCGTTACGGACGACGTTGAGCTTCGAAACAGACATTCGACGGGGGTGTAGGTGACATATGTCAGCCAGTTTTGCCGTCAAGTGCTTTTCTGCAGAGTTTCTGCTTCCTCTGCGTTGCGGCTCCGCACGAACGAGGGATTCGCGCGGAAACGGGCGGAAAACTCGCGGGGTTGGCGATCGCGGCCTTGACATCGCGATCGGATTTCGTCCGACATAGGTCGATATGATACGCCCCTGGCTCTTTCGAGCCGTATCGTTTCAACCCGCCATCCTGCGGTCTTTCGAAAGTCGATGAAGCTGTCGTCTCCCCCAACTCCCTCCTGGAATCTTCTGCGCGTGCTCGGCTGGAGCGCGGTCGCCCTCACGGGCGCTTCGTCCATTGCCGTGCTGGCGCTTTCACGCGGCGAGCCGGTCAACGCGCTGTGGATGGTCGTGGCCGCCGGCTGCGTGTTCGCGATCTCCTATCGGTTTCATTCCGCATGGCTCATGGCCAAGGTGCTCACCCTCGACGAGCAGCGGGCGACGCCGGCGGAGACGAAGGAGGACGGCAAGGACTTCGTGCGCACGAACCGCTGGGTGGTGTTCGGGCATCATTTTGCCGCGATCGCCGGGCCGGGACCGCTCGTCGGTCCGGTATTGGCGGCCCAGTTCGGCTTTCTCCCGGGATTGTTGTGGATGCTGGTCGGCGCGACGCTCGGCGGTGCGGTGCACGACTCGATTGTTCTGTTTTGTTCGACGCGCCGGGGCGGCAAATCGCTGGGCGAGATGGTGCGCGAGGAGGTGGGGCCACTGGCAGGCGGGCTGGCGTTGATCAGCACGGTCTCGATCATGGTGATCATTCTCGCGGTGCTGGCGCTTGTCGTCGTGCGCGCGCTGGCGGAAAGTCCCTGGGGACTGTTCACGATTCTGGCGACGGTTCCCGTGGCGATGATCATGGGACTCGGCATGCGCTTCAGCCGGATCGGCGTCGGCGCGATCTCGGTCTTCGGCGTCGCGGGGCTGCTCCTCGCGGTCGTCGGTGGAAAATGGATACACGGGACGCCGCTCGAGTCCTGGCTGACGCTCGACGGTCGCGCGCTGGCGTGGGGCATCATGGCCTACGGACTGCTCGCGAGCGTGCTGCCCGTCTGGCTGCTCCTCGCCCCGCGCGATTACCTGAGCAGTTTCATGAAGATCGGTGCCGTGGCGCTGCTGGCGGTCGCGATCGTCGTGCTCGCGCCGATGCTGAAGATGCCGGCACTCACGCGTTTCGTCGACGGCACGGGGCCGGTGTTTGCCGGCAGCGTGTTTCCGTTCTGCTTCATCACGATCGCCTGCGCGGCGGTGTCGGGCTTTCACGCGATTATCTCCTCCGGCACGACGCCGAAACTCATCGCCCGCGAACGGGACATTCGCGTGGTGGCCTACGGCGGGATGGTGACCGAGATGCTGGTCGGCGTGATGGCCCTGATCGCGGCCTGCGTGATGGAGCCGGGCGAGTATTTTGCGATCAACCTCCGCGGCGAGCCCGCGGCGGTGACGGCTCAGGTCACGGCGCTGGGCTTTCCCGTGACCGTGGAGCAGATGGAGAGGCTCGCGGCGGATGTCGGCGAGAAGACGATGGTGGGACGCACCGGCGGCGCGCCGACGTTTGCCGTCGGCATGGCGCACATGTTTGCCGGCGTGCTCGGGAGCAAGACGGCGCTCGCGCTCTGGTATCACTTCGCGATCATGTTCGAGGCGCTGTTCATCCTGACGACGATCGACGCCGGCACGCGGGTGGGGCGGTTCCTGATGCAGGACCTGCTCGGCCTCGTCTGGAAGCCGTTGCGGCGAACCGATTCCGCGGCGGCGAGCTGGCTGGGCAGCGTGCTGTTCGTGGCCTTGTGGGGCTCGTTTCTTTATCAAGGTGTCGTGGATCCGCTGGGCGGCATCAACTCGCTCTGGCCGATCTTCGGCGTCGCCAACCAACTCCTCGCAGTCATCGCGCTCGCGCTGGGCACGACGGTGCTGCTCAAGATGGGCCGGCGCCGTTATCTGTGGGTGCCACTGGCGCCGCTCGCCTGGCTGCTCGCGGTGACGATGACCGCGGGCTGGCAGAAAATTTTCAGCGCGGATCCGCGTCTAGGTTTTCTCAGTGCGGCCGAGCGTTATCGCGAACAGATTGCCTGCGGCGGCACGGCCGAGCAGCTGTCGCAGTGGCAGCACCTCCTGACGAGTCAGTATATCAACGCAGCCGTCACCGGGGCGTTTCTCGTGCTCGTGCTCGGCATCGTGCTGACGTCGGCGCGCGTCTGGTGGCGTCTGCTTTCGGGCCGGCCCGCGCCGGCCTTGCGCGAAGATGCGTATGTGCTCGCGGCGCCATCGCAATCCGTCAGCTGATCCCGCCATGCGTTTCGCCGGTTGCACCTCACTAGGAGTTTTCATCGCGACGGTGTGCCTCGCGACTACGACCACCGCGCGGGAGTTGACAGTGTCGCTGCGCGACCTGGTGGCGACCTCGCCGTTTCGCGACCTCGCGGCCACGTCTGACCTTCGGATCGAAGGAGGCGTTTCCGATCCGACGCTGAACGAAATCTGGCTGCGCGTGACGGATGGCGCGGGACGGACGACAACCACGCAAGCGAAGGTCTCCGCGGGTCGATTCACGGCGCGCTATCCGCGCGATTTCGCCGACGCCGGAGAACTGCAGCCTTCAATCTATTTCGTCGACGCGGCGCCTGCGGCCGGCGCAGCGGCGAGCGATCGTGCGGAAGCGGTGGTGCTGGTATATGATTCGCGCGCGGGAGGTCTGCCCGCGATGCCCGCGGCGTTTACGACCGATTTGCGGGCCGCGGACGGACGCGTGGACGCGGCGGCGCCGGAGTGGACGCGCACGCGTGCGCTGATGAACCTGTATTTTCAGAGCCGGAGCGCCGCGCTGGCGGGTGTGGGGCGGACGGACTTCGATCTGGCGCATCCGACGGATCTCGCGTTTTTCAAGCACGGGCTGGCACTGTTCGATTTCGACGCCCGCGATCGCGATTGGTCGACGCCGCTGGGACGGCGCGTGGCGCGGTCGTTCTGGCAGGCGGTGTGGGACAGCTGGTTCGGGCCGTCGAACGACAACGAGCGGCCGCCCGGCTCCGGCGTGTATCCAGCTTTTACCTTCGCGAACGACACCGCGGACATCCTCGTCGCACATCTTCGCCGCTGGCGGCTGGCGTCCGCGACGGTCGATCCCGCGGAGGACAACCTCGCGACGCTCTGCAACGAAGTGCTGCTGAACCTCGCCGCGATGCAACGAACGGAAAACGATCCCGCGCCGGTGCAGCTCGGCGTCGAAGGTCCGGGTGCGTTCTATTATGGCATGTTTGCCGACGGCGAGTTGGTGCTCGACGGCACCGGCTGGTTTGCGGCGCCGGGACGAGGCGACCATCGGCGCGGTGGCGTGTTTCTGGGCCGCTCGCTTTGGGCGGTCGGCGAAGCGCTCGGCCGTCCGCTGCCCGGCATGGACGAGGCAACGTTGCGCACCACGTTGCGGCGCGGCTTGCGATGGGCTTTCGGACTCGCGCGCGAACGCAGCGACGACGGCCAGCCTTATGTGCGGGCGATTCGCGCGCGGGACGGATCTGGCGCGACCCGGCCGCTTTGGCGCAGCCCGGGCGAGCACGCGTATTTGCTGCTTGGCCTCATTGCGGCGAGCGAGCGTCCGGAGATCGCCGCCTTGCGGGTGTTTGACGCGGGAGAGTTCGGTTTCACGGAATCGCAGACGGTGCAGTCGCTCGCGCAGCTCGGGCTGGAAGCGCTCGCCGGCGCCGTGCAGCCGGAAGGTTACTGGTCAACGTTTGCCGACATCGATGCGACCGCGGTCGCGGCGATGGCCCGCGGCGCGATGGCGTTTTCGACGCACCCTTCGGCGCGGCGCTGGCGCGATGTCGCTGTGCGCGTGGCGGACGGCTGGTTGACGGCGCGTCCCGTGGACGGCGCCTATCGCGGCCCGGTGATCCTGCCGGTGGGTCGTCGCACGCCGGAGAACCTCGGCGAGCTGCGCTACCGCGCGCACCAATCGACCTCGACGCACCTCACGTATTTCCATGCCGGCTTGTGGCTGCAGGCGCTCGCAGAGATGGAAGCGCTGACGGGCGATGAACGCTATGGCCGGCGCTTCGACGAGGTGTTCGGCTATTTCTGCGGCAACAATCCGTTCGACGCGCGGCTCTTCACCGAGACCGGCGGCGTTTACAATTTCGTCACCGACACCGATGGCGACACGATCGAGGACCGTCTGCACTTCGATCTCTATCCCGAATCCACCGCGTTTGTGCAGATCGGCGTGCTGCGCCATCTGGAGCGCCGACTTCAAACTCCCCTCAAAACCCAGTCCCAGCCGTGAAAAGACCCCTTCGTTTCGCCACGTTGTTCGTGCTTGTCTGCTCGCTGCTCGTCCCGATGGGGACGGCGGCGGCTTCTTCGTCGCCTCCCGACGTCGTCGTGTTTGGCGGCACGTCGGCGGGCATCGCTGCCGCGGTGGCGGCCGGACGCGGCGGTTCGAAGGTCGTGCTGGTCGAGTCCAGCTACCTGATCGGTGGATTGACAACCGGCGGGCTGACCAAAACGGATATCGGAAAGTCGGATACGATTGGCGGCCTCGCGCGCGAGTTCTACGACCGCGTGCTGCAGCACTACACGAAGGTCTACGGTCCGGATTCCCAGCAGGTGAAGGACTGCGGCGGCGGGTATTTCTTCGAGACGAAAGTCGCGCTGCAGATCTATCGGGAGATGCTGGCCGAGGCCGGCGTCGAGGTGCGCATCCGCGAGCGGCTCGAGGACGTGGAGGTGAAGGGCACGCGGATCGTGGCGTTCACCACGCGGAATTATGAGACGCGGGAGCAGACGCGCTTCACCGCCACGCAATTTGTCGACGGCAGTTATGAGGGCGATCTCATGGCGCAGGCGGGCGCCCTTTATCGCGTCGGACGCGAGGCACGCTCGGAATACAACGAGCCGCTCGCCGGCATCACGAACGGCCCCGTCGAATATCTCGGCAAGGGCGATCACCGCGTGCAGGCCTACAACATTCGCGGCACGCTCAGCATCCGCGACGACAACCGCGTGCCGATCCCGAAGCCGAAGCATTACTACCGCGAGGCGCATGCGCACCACATCGAGACGGTCAACCGGCTTGGCCTCACGCGGCTCGATCAGCTGTTCACGGACACGCAGCGGTGGGCGATGATCAACGGCAAATGCGATCCGAACAAAGCCGATTTTCCGGGCGTCAATTTCGGTTACGCCGAGGGCGACTACGAACAACGCGCGCGCATTACGGAAAAGGTCCAGGATTACTGGCTGAGCCTCTGGTATCTGTTGCAGAACGATCCGGGCCTGCCGGAGGCCTTCAAGGCGGACGCGCGCCGCTGGGGTTTGCCGAAGGACGAGTTTCTCGAGAGCGGCCACGTCACGCCGCAGGTTTACGTGCGCGTCGCCCGCCGGTTGTTGGGGCGCTATTTCATCACGCAGAACGATCTGCTCTACGACCGGGCCAAGCCCGACACCGTTTGCATGGGCAGCTACAACATGGACGCCCACGCGATCCACATCATCCAGACCGACGAAGGTCCGGTGGAGGAGGGGCATTTCAACGATGCCTCGGACGCCTGGGAGATTCCGTATCGCAGCCTGCTGCCCTATGGGCTCGACAATCTGGTGGTGGTCGCCGCGGTGTCCGCCTCGCACGTCGCGTATTCCAGCCTGCGGATGGAGCCTGTATTCATGATGCTGGGACACGCGGGCGGCGTCGCGGTGGACATCGCGCGGCAGGATGGCGTGAAGGCGCAGGATATTTCCATCGCGAAACTGCAGGAGCGTCTCCGCCGTGACGGCGTTCCGCTCAAGGCGCCGTTCCGTCCGGTCGTCGATATCAAGGTCCTCACGCGCGACCCGCAGCCGGGGCAGCCGGTGGAATTCGAGTTGGTCCCGCGGCATGTGGAATCGCCGCTGAAGACGATCGCATGGAACTTCGACGGCAGCGGGGAAGTGCAGGCGACGGGCGCGAAGGCGAGTTACACGTTCAACCAGGCGGCGCCGGCGAAGATCATGCTGCTGGTGCAGGATCAGAAACGCCTGGTCGCGCTGCCGGCGCGGGCCGAGGTCGTGCTCGGTAACGAGCCGTCGCTCGACCGGGAGGTTCACTACTACAAGGCGAAGCTCGATGGACGCTGGAATCGCACGCGCGGACCGGAGGTGGAATATCGTCAGCGCGTCGGCCTCATGGACCAGGGCCCAGGCGGCGAGCCGATGACCGCGGATTTCGTCACCACGATTCCGAAAACCGGCCGCTACAAAGTGGCGATGGCGTTTCCGAGCGGCGGCAACCGGGCGACGAATGCGTCGGTGACGATCACGCACGCGGACGGCAAGAAGGAGATCAAACTTAATCAGAAGAAGAAGCCGGGACCGTTCGCGTTTCAGCCGCTGGGCGAGTTCCGCTTCAAGGCCGGCCAGCCGGCGTCGGTGAAGATTTCGAATGCTGGCGCCGACGGAGTCGTGCTGATCGACACGGTGCGCTGGATCTGGCTGGGCGAGTGAGCCAAAATAAAACCGATGCGCCTGGTGGAGCCCGCGATTTCAGCGGGCTCCGCAGCTGCTGCTTTGACGATGAAAACGACCCGACTGTTCCTTCTCTTTGGCGCGCTCGCGATGAGCGGGTATGGCGCCTCACCGAACGAGCTCACGCGCTCCGAAGTCCAGGACGGCTGGCAGTTGCTCTTCGACGGACGCTCCTTCGCCGGCTGGCAGGCGAACGAATCGCCGGACACCTTCAAGGTCGAAGACGGGGCGATCGTGGTCAACGGGCCGCGGGCGCACCTGTTCTACACCGGGCCGGTGGCGAAGCACGACTTCCGGAACTTCGAACTGCAACTCGAGGCGATGACGTATCCAAATTCCAACTCCGGCGTGTATTTTCACACCGCGTTTCAGGAAAAAGGCTGGCCGGCGAAAGGCTATGAGATCCAGGTGAACAACTCGCACCGGGATCCGAAGCGCACGGCGAGCGTGTGGGGCATCGAGGAAAACCTGGAGACGGTCGCGTCGGACGAAACGTGGTTCACCCTGCGGATCAGGGTGGAAGGCCGGCGGATCCGGACCTTCGTGGGCGACCGCTTGATCGTCGACTATACGGAACCGGAAGGCGTGGAGCGCCCAAAACAGTTCGCCGGCCGGGTGCTCTCGAGCGGCACCTTCGCGCTGCAGGGACACGATCCGGCGAGCAAGGTGAAGTTCCGCAGCATCAAGGTGCGCGTGCTGCCTTGAAGTTTGGCAAAAAAAAAGCGCTGGGCGTTGGGCCGCCCGGCGCTTTTTCCTGACGAGATTCCGTTACTTGGCGGCTTTCTCCGGCACGTAATCGAGCACCTGGCCGTCGGCGAGCAGGCGCTCGCGAAGTTTGCCGTAGGGCACGTCCTGCACCGCGAGTTTCCCGTCGATGGCGAGCACGGCCGCGGTGGCGGCGGACTGGCCGAGGATCATGAAAACCGGCTCCATGCGGATCGAACCGTAAGCGATATGTGAAGCCGAGAGGCAGACGGGCACGAGGAGATTGGCGGCCTGGCCGCGTTGCGGAACGAGCGAGCCGTAGGCGATGGCATACGGGCCGCCGGTCGAGACGCCGATGTCGCCCTCGTTCTGCACGTAGCCGTCGGGCGTGATGTAGCGCTGCACGTTGTGAGAATCGATGGTGTAGGAGCCCATGCCGACGGAGTCGGGCGTCGGCCGCTTCTTGCGGAGCTCGTTTTCGGTCATGACGTAGGCGCCGATCATGCGACGGGCTTCGCGCACGTAGAGCTGGTGGGGCCAGTGGCCGTTGTCCTTGAACTCGTCCTTCGGCAGGCCCCAGCGCTGCATTTCCTGACGCACCTCGGCGGGGACGCGCGGGTCGTTGGCGATGAAGTAGAGCCAGCCTTGTTGATAGGTGACGTGCTCCTGGACGATTTCGCGCCGGCGCTCGTAGGAGGCGTCGGGATAGTCGTAGTTGTAGCCGATGTTGTCGGTGCTGAACGGACCGTGGTTGTTGGTGTCGGTCTTGCCGTTGGGCAGCGGGTCGAACTTGCCGAACGTCTCGGTCCAGCCGGCCGCGTAGATGCGCAGGAGGAGTTCGTATTGGCCCGGATCATACCCGGTGGGTTTCGGAAACGGCACCCGGTTCTCCGGCACGTCGGTCAGGCACATGCGAAAGCAATAGGCCTGCACCCGGTGATCGCCCTCGCCGCGGAGGCCGGGCGAGTCGGTGCTGATGCGCGGAAGGACGCCGCTCGACGGATCGCCAGGCACGACGTAGGGGCTGATCTTCAGGGCGGGTTGCGCGCTGAGGCCGCCACCGGCCTTGTAGGGACCAAAGTGGTGGCGGTGGTGCAGGATGCCGACCTGCACGCCGTTCCATTCCTCGTTGTAAACGCGGTTCGCCTCGCGCCCGACGTGATAGCTCACGCCCGCGGCGGCCATGAGGTCGCCTTCGTAGGTGGCGTCGATGAACATCCGGCCCGCGTAGGTCCGGCCGCTGAGCGTAGTGATCGAAACGATACGGCCGTCCTGGAGCTTGACGCCCTGGGCGCGGTCGAGCCACTCGTCGCGGCGGACGGGAATCTGATATTCGCGGACGAAATCCTCGAATACCTGTTCGGCCACGTGCGGTTCGAAGTTCCAGGCGGTTTTCGTGGCGTCATCGATGGCGGTGCGGGTGCGCCGGCCGTTACGATAGTCGTCCGCCTCCTGCCACTTCCAGGCGTCGGGTCGCTGATAATGCTGCCAGACGCGCTGGTAAAACTCGCGCGAGAGCCCGCCGATGATGGTTTTGTTACCGGTGTCGGTCCAGCCAAGGCCGCCGGCGGTGAGGCCGCCCAGATGTTTCTCGGGGCAGACGATGATCGCGGTCCTGCCCATCTTGCGGGCTTGAACGGCGGCACTCACGGCCGCGGAGGTGCCGCCGTAGATCACGACGTCATAGGTGGCGGCGCGAAGGCCGGCAGCGAGCAGGCCGAACGATAGCAGACAGGCAAGGGGGCGTATCATAATTGGGAAGACAGAGGATTCAGGGGGTGGGTGGGAGGGGACTTGAAAGGTCACGGAGGGCTCAGATTTCCGCCGGCAGGACCCAGATGTTGCGAAACTGGAGAAGACCGCCGTGGTTCTGCAGCATGAAACCCTGCGGGCCGGGCACATCTGTTTGCTCGCGTCCGCCGGCGGGACTCCCGCCGGTCGGATGCGGGATCTCGACGTCGTCGTGGAGCTTCACGCCGTTGAGCCAGAGCGTCAGGCGCGCCGAGGCGGTCTTGCGTCCGGTGGCGTCGAAGCGGGGGGCACGAAAATCGAATTCGAGCGATTGCCACTCGAGCGGCGGAGCGGAGGCGGTGACGCGCGGGACGGCGAGGTGATAGACGGAACCTTCCGAGGTTTCGGCGGGCGGCAGGCCGAAGCTGTCGATCAGCTGGATCTCGTAGGAATTGAAAAGATACAGGCCGCTGTTGCCGCGGCGGGGCCCGAGGCTCTCGCTGTTGTAAGCGTGCCGGAATTCCAGATACCCGCGCAGGTCGCCCCAGGCGTCTTTCGTGAACAGCGAACCTTTGGCCGGCTCGATCTCCACTGAGCCGTCCGGCAGAACTTTCCAGGCAGCTTCTGCGTTGGCGTGGCGAAAATGGATGAGGCCGGTGGTGTCGTCGAGCAGCACGCGAGCGCCGGCCGGGCGCTGCGCGAAATAGGTTTTCCCCACGGGAGTGCGGCGCAGGTCGATGCGTTCCTCGCTCAATTGGAGCGTCAGCCGGCCGTCCCGCAAGGTGCCGCGGGCATCGTGGCCGAGGAGGGTCAGCGTCGAGCCCGAGCGAAATCCGAGGAGACGGCGCTCGTGACCGTCGAACCCGCTCAACGTGGCGATGAAGTTGTCTGCCGGATACGCCACCAGGTCGAGCGTGATCCCGGTCGCCGCCCAGCGGCCCACAAAGCCATGCGGATCGCTCCAACGATCGGCGGTGAACGGAGCGTCGAAGGGATTGGGGCCGTAAACGTCGCGCGGCGCCGGCCGTTTCTCTCCGGGGGCGACGACGCGAGGACGATCCTTCAGCAGGAGCGCGGAGTGGGCGCGGTCGGCGTCGGACCAGGCTTTGCGCAACGCCGGAAACTCGCGAAACGAACCGATGAGCATGCGCGCACGCGCATCCGGGATCGTGGCGGCGTAAGCGAGAAGCCGCCCGCGCTCCTCGTCGTTGGCGGCCAGGAGATAGGCGGCCCAGGCACAATGCAGGCGCGTATCGATCGGCATGTCGGACTCGGTCGCCAACTCGCCGAGGAATCGTGCATACGCCGCGGCGCGTTTCGGCTCGTCGGTGGCGGACGCGACGGCTTTGACCGCGGAGAGATCGACGCGTTCGGATCCGACGGCGAAGGTCGGCGACGCCGGAGCGAGCAGCACGAGCGAACAGGCTGCGACTATTAGGAGGCGGGGTGGGATTTCCATCGGAAAGGGGCCGGCGGGTGGGGAATCGAAGGCGATATAGATCGAAATACTCCCTAGCTGAGCGCGTCAATTGTATTGTATTAACCAATAAAAACAAAATATTTACAGACGAGTCGCCTGCTCGGTTACGTTGGTCTGTGCCGCTCAAATTATATTGACCTAGGTTAGATGGATTTCAACTTTTTGAGATTACCCCGCATGAAAACTTCCAAGTTCTCCCGTCGTTCTTTCTTGAAGAAGGCCTCGATCGCGTCCGTCTCCGCGGTCGCTTTCCCCGCGATCCTTCGAGCCCAAGCCGGTGAGTCGCCCAACAACCGGCTCAACGTTGCATTTATCGGTGTCGGCGGGCGGGGTCGGAATGCGGTGCTGGAGCTGCAGAACGAAAACCTCGTGGCATTCTGCGACGTGGACGATGCCCGCGCGGCGGTCACGTATCAAAAATTTCCGGACGTGCCGCGGTTTCGCGATTACCGGCAGATGTTCGACCGGCTCGGCAATCAAATCGACGCCGTGCGGATCTCGACGCCCGATCATATGCACTATCCGATGGCGGTCGCGGCGCTCTCGCTCGGCAAACACGTTTACTTGGAAAAACCGCTGACCCACACGGTCTGGGAGGCGCGAGAACTCACGCGGCTCGCCCGCGAAAAGAAGGTGGCGACGCAAATGGGCAACCAAGGTCACGCGAACGAAGGCGTGCGCCTGTTGAAAGAGTGGTATCGCGCGGGTCTGCTGGGCGAAGTGCGCGAGCTCCACAGCTGGACGAACCGGCCGACGTGGGCGCAAGGGATGGGCGCGCCGGATCACAGCAAGCTGATGCCGGTGGTGCCGCAGGAACTGGACTGGGATCTTTGGCTGGGCGTGGCGCCGGCGCGGGAATACGATCCGGCGTTCGCCCCGTTCCGCTGGCGCGGTTACTGGGATTACGGCTGCGGTGCGCTCGGCGACATGGCGTGCCACGTCATGGACGGCGCGTATGCCGCGCTCGAACTCACGGTTCCCATCTGGGTGGAGGCGACCAGCAGCGGACAGACCGAGGTGGGCGCGCCAAAGGCGGCGATGGTGACGTATCAATTTCCGGCGCGCGGCGCGCAGCCGGCGGTGAAGTGGACGTGGTATGACGGCGGTTTCACGCCGGTGCTGCCGCTCGATTTCGAGGAGAATCGGAGGCTGCCCGAAAGCGGCACGCTGATCGTCGGTAGCAAGGCCACGGTGCTCGCGGACACCTATTATCAGAGCGTGCGCTTCGTGCCCGAAACGCGGATGCGCGAAATCGCACCTTCTTTACCGGCAAAGTCCTTGCCGCGCAGCACGGACGGCCATTACTACGAATGGGTGAAAGCCTGCAAAGGAGGCCCCGCCGCCGGGTCCAATTTCGACTACGCCGGTCCGTTCAGCGAGATCGTGCTGCTGGGAAACGTGGCGATCCGCGCGCGCAAACGGATCGAATGGGACGCGTCGGCGCTGCAGATCACCAATCTGCCTGACGCGAACCGCTACCTGACCAAGGCGTATCGCCCCGGCTTCGGCGTGTGATGGGTCGCGTCGCTCCGGGACGGATTTTTCCTGCGGTCGTCGCGCTGCTCTGCACCGCCGCAGGGTTCCTGCCGGAGCGCGCCGCGGGCGCCGGGCTCTTGAGCGGCGATCCGTTGCGCGAGGGCCCGATCATCCTCGATCACTTCATTGTCAGCGACGACGACGATTCACCCGACTACGATCCGACCAGCCTGGACATGCTGGATGCGGAGCGCAGTGAGGCGCCGTTCGGGAGCGATCTGCTGGTGGACGTCGGCGCCGAGGACGCGCCGGTGGGCGAGCTCGATTTCGAGGTCAGTCAGGCCACCGGGGCGAGTCCGGTCGAGTCCGCGCTCGGCGGCGAACGGCTCAATTTGCGCGGTTTTCCGACGCCCATGCGGCGCAACGGCTTCACCCAGTCCGGCTTTCCGGAAGTCATCAACAGCGAGCGCTCGGAGACCATCAGCGGCGCGCTGACGCCGGTCACCGGTCGGGCCGCGCCCGGCGGTATCCGCAATTTCCTGACACTGCGACCCCGCGGCCGGCCGGCCCGGCAACTGCGGTTCACCGCCACCAGTAACGACCGGTGGTTCGTGGAGGCAAAGGATGCCGGCATCCTCCGCGACAAGAAGGCGTGGCACGCCGTCACGCTCGGCGCGCGAGGCAGCCGCGGACCGCAGCCGTTCGCGCAGGACGCCATCGCGTATTTTTCCGGCGCGATCGCGGTGAAGCACTCGCGGAGCACCAGTTCGTTGTGGCAGCTCGATTGGTTTCGTTACGACGGTAATCCGAATCCCGGCGTCGTGGAATACCGGCTGACGCCGAGCTCGCGGATCGTGGGGCCGTATCGTCCGCTGGTGGATTTTCACGCGTTCGGTCCGCATGCCGGGGTGCGGCGCGACGTGCTGAGCCTGAGCGGCCAGATCGAGAGTCAGCTCAAGCCGAATCTCAGCCTGCGAGCGGGCGCGCAATGGTTCGGACGGCAGATCGAACAGGATCGTTTCACCACGGGGCAATATGTCGTCTCGACCGGACGGTTTTCCGGCACGCGCGAACCGCGGCACATCGAGCAGGCATTCAATGGCCTGATGTTGCAGTCCGACCTGACGTGGCGCTTCGCGGCGTGGAACGCCGATCACAAAGTGCTGCTCGGCGTCGAAAGCACCCTCGTGCGCGGCGACAACGAACAGCGCGCGCTCACGGTGGCGGACCGCAACGCGCTGCCGGTCACGGCGCGTCTTTTCGATCCGGATACGCCCGATTTCAGCCGGCCGGCCTACAGTCCGTCGCTTTATGAGCGAATCATCACGGACCGGCAGGACGAGATCCTGTTCGGCGCGCTGGTCCTCAACAGTCGCACCGCGCTGAAGCGCGGCCGCACGGTGTTTTCGCTCGGACTGCGGCAGGATTTCGCGCAGGTCGACGTGCACGATTTCCGGCCGGGCGCGGGACAGCCGCGCGCGGAGGACCTGACGGGCCGGCTGACCTTCCACGCCGCGGCCAACCAGTATTTGGGCCGCTACGCGCTGTGTTTCGCGTCCGTCAGTTCGGCCTTTGAGCCGTCAACTCGCGTGGACGCGCGCACGGGAAAAATCCAGGGCAACGAAAGCACCTTCGGTTACGAGACGGGCCTTCGCACCGTGCTGCTTGACCGGCGACTGAGTGCGTCGCTGACGGCGTTCCAATATTCCAACGAGAACATCGCACGGCGAAATCCGCTCTACGACGATCCGATCGCGGATGCGAACCAGCGGCAGCCGCAACTGGTTTCCAGCGGCGCGGAACGCTTCACCGGTGGCGTCGTGGTGGTGGGCTGGAAACCTTCGCCGGCGTGGACGTTTACCGGCCGTGGGGCCTACACCCGTGCGATCACGACCTCTTCGCCCGACGTGCCGGAGGAGGTGGGCCGCGCGCTCACGCGCATGCCGGCGACGACGGCCAGCGGATCGGTCCGCCGGGCCTGGAACGCAGGCTGGCTGCAAGGGTTTTCGTGCGGGCTGAGCTTGGTTCACGTCGGGGAAGTCATCGCTTATTATACGAGCGACGTGCGCGAGCGGCTCGATTATCCGGCCTACACGTTGCTCGGCGCCAATCTCGGCTACACGCACAAGCGCAAGGGCCAGCCGACGTGGAACGTTCGGCTCACGGGTAACAACGTGCTCGATCGCGATCTGGTCGCGCTGCTCGCACGGCCGAACTCTGGAACGGAATACGGCGTCGATTGCTCGGTGGCGTTTTGAGAGGGGGAGGGGGTTGAGGGAGTTGAGAGATGAGAGATGAGAGATGAGAGTTGAGAGTTGAGAGTTGAGGCGTGAGGGGCGCGAAAAAATTCGCGGAATGTCGGGATGGTTCGGCGTGGCGCGTCTTCAGGGTGATGCCACGATCTTTTGTCGCGGCGCAATCAACCCTCGGATTGTTACCACATCATGAAATACGCCCTCCTGGTCCATGTTCCGCCGTCCCATTTTGAGCAACGCGACGATGCCGCCACGGTTGCCGCCGGCCGCGCTTACGGCGAAGCGCTGCAAGCCGCCGGAATTTTTGTCGGCGGCGCCGGCCTCGGTTCGCCGCGCCATGCCACCACCGTCTCCGTCCGCGACGGCAAACGCCAGGTGCACGACGGTCCTTACGCGGAGACGAAGGAGTTTCTCGCCGGCTTCGGCATCATCGATGTGCCCGATCTCGATACGGCGCTCGAATGGGCGGCGCGCCATCCGCTCGCGGATCGTTTCTCCGTCGAAGTGAGACCGCTGCTTGGCGCACAGTTTGCGTCGGCACCGAAACGATGAACGAACCCGCCGCGCACGCGACGATCGAGGAAGTCGTCCGCCATTCGTATGGACGGCTGGTGGCCTATCTCGCGGCCCGCACGGGCGACGTCGCTGGCGCGGAGGATGCATTGAGCGACGCACTTATGCGGGCGCTCGCTCGCTGGTCGGTCGACGGCGTGCCCGACAAACCGGAAGCGTGGTTGCTGCGCGCCGCGCGCAACCGGCAGATCGACGCGTTTCGCCGTCAGGCGGTGCGACAAGACGCAACTGCGTTTCTGCAACAAGTCGCCGCCGAAGCCGAAACGATGGCGGAGCGGAGCGATGAGTTTCCCGACGAGCGGCTCAAGCTGCTCTTCGTCTGTGCGCATCCCGGCATCGACCCGGCGGCGCGAACGCCGCTGATGCTGCAAACCGTGCTCGGGATCGAGTCGGCGCGAATCGCGTCGGCGTTTCTGGTTTCGCCGTCGGCGATGGAGCAGCGCCTCGTGCGGGCGAAACAGAAGATTCGCAGCGCGGCGGTGCCGTTTCGCGTGCCGGAACCGGCGGAGTGGGACGAGCGCGTTTCCTTTGTGCTCGATGCGATTTATTCCGCCTACACCGCGGGCTGGGAGAGCGTGTCGGACGAGAGCTCCGCGCCTCGCGCGCTCGCACGCGACGCGGTCGCGCTGGGACGAACGCTCGTGCAACTGCGCCCACAGGAGCCGGAGGCGCTCGGGCTGCTCGCGCTGATGTTGCATTGCGCGGCGCGCGAAGCGGCGCGGTTCGCGGACGACGGACGCTTCGTGCCACTCGACGAGCAGGACACCGCGCGTTGGTCGCAGCCGCTGATCCGCGAAGCCGAGGACCTGCTGCGTCGCGCGGCGGCGGAGCGGAAGCCCGGCCGTTTTCAACTCGAAGCCGCGATTCAGTCGATCCACGCGCACCGGGCAATCAGCGGGACGATCGACTGGGCGGAGATTGCGCTGCTTTACGAAGGGCTCATGCGGCTAGCGCCGGGAATCGGATCGCAAATTGGCCGCGCGGTCGCGCTCGCCGAGATCGGCCGTGCGGACGAGGCCCTCCACGCGCTCGAGGGGATTTCGACCGAGCGCGTTGCCGCGCACCAACCGTATTGGGCGGCGCGCGCGCACGTGCTGCGGTGGCTGAAGCGCCGCGAGGAGGCGCGGGCGGCGTTTACTCGCGCGGCCAGCCTGACCGAGCATCCGGCCCTGCGCGCGCATCTGTTTCGTCGCGCCGCGGACGAAATCTGACGCCCTCCGGCGCGTTCTGTTGTTGGACTGGCGGGCCGGTTGCGCGTGCTTCCATGGTGGCGACCCTGCGGCCGGGAATGTATGCTTCCCGCGCCCCTCGCCTCATGATCTCTCCCCGTCATTTTTTTGTAGTTTTGTGCAGTCTGATCGGCCTCGGTTCGGCCGATGTCTTCGCGGCCCCGCCGCGGGAGCGGATTTCGTTCAACGACGGCTGGCAGTTTCAAAAAGAGGATCCGCCGGGCAACACCGTCGATCTGCGCTACGACGTCCGGCCGCCAGCGGAACCGGAAGGCGTTGACCGCGTGGCGGACGCGCGTCCGCTGGAGGCGGAGGCGCTGGCAGCCGACCGCCGCACCGTGCTCAAACCGTGGATACTGCCGACCGGCAACCGGTTCATCAAAGATCCCTCCCGCCGGTTTGTGCGACCCGGGGGAAATCCGGGCGGCGAGGTCGCCTACGTGAAAAAGGATTTCGACGACGGTGCGTGGCAGCGCGTCACCTTGCCGCACGACTGGGCGATCGCTGGGCCGTTCATCACCACCGGAGGCGGCGGTGGAATGGGACGGCTGCCGAGCCCCGGCATCGGGTGGTATCGGAAGAAGTTCGACCTTCCGGCCAGCGATGCCGGCAAATCCCTCTTCCTCGATATCGACGGCGCGATGTCCTATGCGACCGTGTGGGTCAATGGCCGCATCGTCGGCGGCTGGCCGTATGGTTACTCGTCGTGGCGCGTGGATCTGACGCCCTTCGTCGAACCCGGCCGCGAGAATCTGGTCGCGATCCGTCTCGACAACCCGCCGCAGTCCTCGCGCTGGTACCCCGGCGGCGGCATCTACCGCAACGTCTGGCTCGTGAAGACGCAGCCGGTGCACGTTGCGCACTGGGGCACGCGCGTCTCCACGCGCGACATCTCCCTCTCGTCGGCGACGGTCGATCTGGAAGTCACCCTGGACAACGATTCCACGGCTGCGGCGAAAGTGCAGGTCGCGGCCGGAATTCACCCGATCGATGCGAACGGCCGGATCGTCGGCCCCGCGGTCGCGCGTATTGAAACGTCGGAGACAACTGTGCCCGCCGGCGGGAGCGTGACGGTTGCCGGCGCCGGCACGCTGCGGAATCCGCGGCTCTGGGGCCCGCCGCCGACGCAGACGCCGCATCGCTATGTCGCGGTGACGACCGTCACGCGGGACGGAGAAGTCGTCGATCGCTACGAAACGCGTTTTGGCGTGCGCGAGGTTCATTTCGATCCGGCGAACGGTATTTATGTTAACGGGGAGCGGATTCCGCTGCAGGGCGTCAATCAGCACCACGATCTCGGCGCGCTCGGCGCCGCGTTCAACGTGCGCGCGGCCGAGCGTCAGCTGGAGCTGCTCCGCGAGATGGGCTGCAACGCCGTCCGCATGAGCCACAATCCGCCGGCGCCGGAGCTGCTCGAGCTCACCGACCGCATGGGTTTCCTGGTGATGGACGAATCCTTCGACATGTGGGAGCGGAAGAAGACGCCGCTCGATTCCCACCTGATTTTCCCCGAGTGGCACGAGCAGGACATGCGCGCGATGCTGCGTCGCGACCGCAACCACCCGTCGGTGATCATCTGGAGCATCGGCAACGAAGTCGGCGAACAATACACCGACGAAGCCGGCGCGGCGGTGGCGAAACGGTTGCATGACATCGTGCGTGAGGAGGATCCGACGCGGCCGACCACGACCGCGATGAACTGGGCCAAGCCCGACATGCCGCTGCCTGCGGTGGTGGACATCATCGGGTTGAATTATCAGGGCGAGGGCATTCGCCAGGAGCCGGAGTTCGAGGGCACCGACCGCATTCGCACGCCGCCGCAGTATCCGGCTTTTCGCGACAAGTTCCCGGACAAGGTCATCATGAGCACGGAGACGGCGTCGGCTTTCAGCAGTCGCGGCGTGTATCTGTTCCCCGTGTCGCCGCTCGTGAGTGCGCCGGTGCGCGACGGACGCGGTGGCGATTCGCAGATCCGCCAAGTGACGGCGTATGAGCTTCACGCCGTCGATTTCGGTTCGACGGCGGACAAAGTTTTCGGACAGCTCGACCGGCATCCGTTTGTGGCAGGCGAGTTCGTGTGGACCGGATGGGACTATCTCGGCGAGCCAACGCCTTACTACCAGTCGCGCAGTTCCTATTGCGGCATCATCGATCTGGCCGGGTTCAAGAAGGACCGGTTCTACCTCTACCAAGCGCGCTGGCGGCCGGAGTTTCCGATGGCGCACATCCTGCCGCACTGGACGTGGCCGGAACGCGCCGGCGAGGTAACGCCGGTGCACGTGTTCACCTCGGGCGACGAGGCCGAGCTCTTCCTCAACGGACGCTCGCTCGGACGCAAAACGAAGCAGGCGTTCGAGTATCGGCTGCGCTGGGACGACGTCGTTTATGAGCCGGGCCGGCTCGAAGTGATTGCTTACAAGCACGGCCGCGAATGGGCGCGGTCGTCGGTGCAAACCGCGGGCAACGCCGCGACGCTGGACGCGGTGACGGACCGATCAACGATCGCGGCGGACGGCAACGATCTCGCGTTTGTGACCGTGCGGATCGTCGATCAGAACGGCCTCACCGTGCCGCGGGCGGATGATCGCATCCGTTTCCGGATCGAGGGTCCGGGCGAGATCGTGGCGACCGACAATGGCGACCCCACGAGCTTCGAGCCGTTCCCATCGCAGGAACGCAATGCCTTCAGCGGTTTCTGTCTCGCAATCGTGCGCGCGAAACGCGGAGAAACGGGCAGGGTCACCGTCACGGCATCGAGCGAAGGACTGCGCGAAGCGGTCGTCACGTTGAACGCCGCGCCCGCTCAAACCCGCTGAGCCGAAGACAAGAATCTCCTCCCGCATCATGACGTTCTCCTCACTCCGCCTGCTTCTGTCCTCCGCCGTTTTCGTGTTGGCCCTGTCCGCTTCGCACGCGGCCGGCCGGGACGGGCATTGGGTGCCGACCTGGGTTTCGGCGCAGCAGCTGACCGAACCGGGCAACATGCCACCGGCGCCGGGTTTGGCAGAGCGGTCGCTGCGACAGATCATTCAACCGACGCTCGCGGGGACCCGGCTGCGCGTGGTGATTTCCAATCAATACGGCGAGAAGTCGCTGGTGATTGCCGGCGCGCGAATCGCGCGGTCCACCGGCGCGTCCGGCATCGATCTGTCCACGGATCGCGCGGTCACCTTCAATGGTCGCGCGGGCGTGACCGTTCTACCCGGCACGTCGATGATGTCGGACGACGTCACGTTCGCGGTCGAAGCGTTCGAGAATCTCGCCATCAGCGTGCATGTTCTCGACGTGCCGGAGCAACTCACCGGGCATCCCGGTTCGCGCACGACCTCGTTCATTCAGCCCGGCGATGCGCGCGTGCAAGCATCATGGCCCGACGCGCAGCAGACCGATCACTGGTATCTTCTCGCGTCGGTCGAGGTGCTCGCGGACCCGACCGCGGCGGCGATCGTCGTCCTCGGGGATTCGATCACGGATGGCCGCGGCTCGACGACGAATCAGAACGATCGCTGGCCGAATCTCCTCGCGCGCCGGCTCCACGCCAATCCGGCGACAGCGAAGATTTCGGTGCTGAACCAGGGCGCGGGCGGCGGACGCGTTTTGCGCGACGGATTGGGCGACAGCGCGCTGAAGCGTTTCGATCGCGACGTGCTTGCGCAACCCGGCGTGCGCTGGCTGGTCATCTTCGAAGGCGTCAACGATCTCGGCACGGCGGTCGGCGCGCGAACGAAGGGGCTGCCGGCGGCGTCGGCGGACGATCTCATTGCCGCGTTTCGCCAGATAATCCTGCGCGCGCATCGCCATGGGATCCGCGTGATTGGCGCGACGATCATGCCGTTCGCGGGTTTCACCTCCTACGACACGCCGGAGAGCGAAGCGGATCGGCAGAAGGTCAACGCCTGGATTCGCGACAGCGGCGAGTTCGATGGTGTGATCGATTTCGACGCGATTACGCGCGATCCCGCGCAGCCCGCGCGGCTTTCCGCCGCCGTCGACGGTGGCGACCACCTGCATCCTTCGGCTGCCGGCTATCGAATCATGGCCGACGCCATCGATCTGTCGCTGTTTTCGTCCGCGAAAGCGAAAGCGCGCTGAGTTTCGACCGCTGCGCGGTGGGAAGGTGACAACCAACCGCAACAGCCACGCGCAGGCTTGGCATCCGCGAAATCTCTCCGTGGAATCGCGGACTTGGAGAACCCCTTCGCGCATCATTTTCCTCTCCGCCGGATCGCGCTCGCATTTCTTTCCGCGGGCGCCGCGGCCACGCTCCTTGCGGCGGGCGGTTGCGGGAAAACGCAATCCGGGGGTGCTCCGGCGACGGTCGCGGCCGCGGTGGGGCAAACCTCGGCCTCGTGTCGCGAATGTCACCAGGAGGTGCACGCGGCGTGGGCCGCGACGGATCACGCGCTGGCGAATCGACCAATCGATCCGGAACGCGACGCCGAGGCGCTAAGGACCTTCGCGCAGGCGGCACCGGATTCGGCGGCACCGGAACTCGTGCTCGGCCACAAACCATCGTGGCAACCGCTCATTCCGGCGGCGGGCGGACGCTGGCAGCCGCACGAGCAGGCGTTCGATCCCGCGAAGAAGGAATGGTTCAACGTATTCGGAAATGAAGGACGCCAGCCTGGAGAATGGGGCCATTGGACCGGACGCGGCATGAATTGGAATTCGATGTGCGCGCACTGCCACATGACCGGCTACCAGCGCAATTACGAGGCGGCCACCGATAGTTACCACTCCACCTGGGTCGAGCACGGCGTCGGCTGCATCCAGTGTCACGGGCCGATGCCTGCCGGGCACGGCAAGAAACCAAAACTCGCGTCAACCGGACCGCAGCCGCCGTTTTTCGGCGATCGCCAGAAGATGATGCAGACCTGCGCGCCGTGCCATGCGCGCAACGAGTTGCTGACGGATCAGTTTCAACCGGGCGACAATTACCACGACCATTATCGCGTGGTGCTGCCGGTGGACGCGGCGACGTTTTATCCCGACGGGCAACAGCGCGACGAGGATTTCAACTGGACCTCCGTGCTGCTCAGCCGGATGGGCCATGCGGGCGTGACGTGTCTCGACTGCCACGATCCGCACACGACCAAGACCATCCTGCCGGCGGGGAACAACCAGCTGTGCATGCAATGTCACACTGCGCCCGGACGCGTGATGCCGGGCGGCGTGCGCGCGATGCCGATCGATCCGACCGCGCATTCGCATCACGCGGCGGACAGTGCGGGCAATTCCTGCGTCGCGTGCCACATGCCGACGACGACTTACATGCAGCGCTCGCCGCGGCACGATCACGGCTGGCTGAAACCCGATCCGTTGCTCACGAAGGAGCTCGGGATTCCGAATGCGTGCAGCCATTGCCACGCGGACAAAGGCATCGATTGGAACATCGCCAAGGCGGACGAGTGGTATGGCTCGAAGATGGACTCGCGCCAGCGGGCTCGTGCGCGCGCGGTGGCGGCGGCTCAAGCCGATCGGCCGGGGTCAACGCAGGCGCTGCTCGATCTGCTGAAAACGGAAGACATCCCCGCGTGGCGCGCGACGTATCTTTCGTTGGTCGCGGGCACGTCCGAAGCGAGCGCGGCCGCGGCGCGCGAAGCGGCCAGTGCTTCGCTGCGTGCTTCCGATCCACTCGAGCGGGCCGCGGCCGTGCGGTATTTCGCGGGCGCATCGGACGCGGCGAGTGTGCTCACACCTCTGTTGCAGGATCCGGTGCGACTGGTGCGGCTGGACGCGGCATGGGCGCTGTCGCCGCAATTGCCGGCGGATTCGCCGGCGCGCGCGGAGTTGGACAATTATCTCTCGCTGACGCTCGACCAGCCGGCGGGGCGCGTGCGGCTTGGCCAGGACCTGGCGAATCGCGGGCGATTTGAGGAGGCGTTGGCGGAGATCAAGCAAGCGGCGCAGTGGGATCCGCATTCGCCGGGCATTCTCGAATCGGAGGCGGCGGTGCTCGCGCAGCTTGGACGTCTGTCTGAGGCGGGCGCGGCGTATTACCGGGCGGCGGAAGTTTCTCCGGAGGCGGGCGGCCGGCTCGCGCTACAGGCGGCGCTCGCGTATGCGGAGGCGGGCCGGACGGCGGAAACGGAAAACTCGTTCCGCTTCGCCGTGCGACGCGACCCGGGACTGCATCGCGCCTGGTATAATCTGGGACTTTTTCTCGCGCAGCAGGAGCGACTCGTGGAGGCAGTGGACGCGTTGCGCGAGGCGGCGAAACGCGCCTCCGACACGGCCGATTATCCGTATGCGCTCGCGACGGTGCTCTTGCGCGCGGGCGATCGCGCCGGCGCGCGCGCGGCGGCGGAGCAGGCGTTGCGCATCGACCCGCACCACCGCGGCGCGCAGCAAGTGCTCGCGGCGCTTCAGCGGTAGCCGGGCAAAAACGCTTTCTCGGCGGCGAACATTTCGAGCGCCATCGCCTTGATCTGCGCCGGCGTGCAGACCGCGGACGTGAGCGGATCGAGGTAAAGCGCGTAGATCGCTTTTTCGATGCTGCGCTCGATCGCGGCTTGGGCGCCGAGATCGAACATGCTCAGATTGCTCGCACTCACCGCCGCCATCTGCGGCGGCAGGGCGCCGAAGCGGGTTGGCGTGACGCCGTTGCGATCGACGAGACACGCGACCTCGACGCAGCTGTCGGCAGGCAAGTTGGTGATGAGCTGGCCAGCGCCGCGGTGCTGGTTGGACACGTTGCCGTGGATGCGAAACGGCGAGTCCTTCTCGCGCGCCTCGATGATCCACGACGCGTATTCCCAGCTCCGTTCCCACTGCATCGGCACCTCGCCGCGAAGCATGGCGCGGCGCTCCCTGTCGGCCGTCTGCCGCCAGCGCGGCCAGTTGGTGGCGTAGAAACGCGAGCCGCCGTCATAGCCGAGTCGCAGGAGTTTCCGGCCCGCTTCGCTCTTGCGATAATACGGCAGGTATTCCGACAGATGGCCGGAACTCTCGGTGATGAACGCGCCGAAGTGCAGGCACATGTCCTTGCGGATCAGGTCGCGCTGGCGGTAACGCACCTCGGTGCTGGTACCGAAGGCGTTGTCGGTCGCGTCCTGGTCGCCGAGCCCGGCGTCGAACTCGCGCAGCCCCTCGGCGATCTCGCGTTTGAATTTGGCGTGAAGTTTTGGATACAGATTGCGGCTGCGGTGACTGAGGCGGGTGAACCAGGCGAGGTGGTTGATGCCCGCGCATTCCCACTCGAGCTCCGGATACGGGACCTCCGCGTATTCGGCGAGCAAGTGGCTTGTGCCCTGAACGGAATGACAAAGACCGACCACGGACATCGACGACGTGCGCGCCGCGGCGAGACAGAGCATCGCCATCGGATTGGTGTAGTTGAGCACCAGCGCCTGCGGACACAGGCGTTCGCAATCGCGGAGGACGTCGAGCCAGACGGGAATCGTGCGCAGGGCCTTGAAGAGACCGCCGGGGCCGATGGTATCGCCGATGCACTGGTCGACGCCGTATTTCAGCGGAATGTCGTTGTCGTGGACGACGCATTCGAGACCGCTCACCTCGATGCAGTTCACGATGTAGTCCGAGCCGCGCAGGACCTTCTTGCGGTCGACGTGGGCCTGCAACTTCCAGCGGCCGCCGCCGAGTTGGGCGATCAGACGCTTGACCAGTCGGGCGGTAATGCGCAAACGGCCCGCGTCGATGTCGACCAAGGCGATCGTGCCGCCCGGCGCACCGGGGATGCGCAGAACGTCGTTGACCAGACGTGGGGCGAAGAAACTGCCGGCGCCGAGAAACGTGAGCTTGATCGGACGCGACATTTGGCCGGGCAGACCGGCCGCGGCGGCGTCCTGCGTGTGGGCGGAGTGGCCGACTTCGTCGGCTTTGCTTTTGCTCATGAGGAAAAAAGTGACCGGAGGAAGGGAGAACTGATTCGACGGTAACGGCGATATGCGGCAGAACCCGAGCGTCAAAGAGTGATCGTAGTATGCAAAAAGTGACCAAGCTGACGGCGGGCGGCGATGCGTTTGGGTTCGTTCACGGTTGTGCGGAGGAAGTGCGTCGCGGGCCATCCTATGGCTATGACAATGCGCGGCGAAGCGACCGCAATCTGCTGGTCGTGCAGTGGACTCTCGCGGGAGCGGCGTTTTTCGCGGATGCGAAAGGAACCCGGCAGGTGCCGGCGGGGCACGCGATGCTCTTCACTCATCGCGAGCCGAGTCGTTATGGTTATCCGCCCGAGGCGAAAGAGCCGTATCGCCACCGCTACATCGCGCTGGAGCCGAGTGCGCCGTTACGGGCCGTGTTCGATCAGCTCCGGCACGAGTTCGGATCGGTCGTGGCGCTGCCGTTGCGTTCGGAAGCGGCGACGTTGTTCGACGAGGTGTTCGAGCGCTTTCGCGCGCGAAGTTTTCGCGACCGGCTGCAGGAAGCGGAGTTGCTTTATCGGCTGCTGACGGCGCTCTACCGGGAGCAGATGCGGGCGAGTTCGGCGGTGGATCCAATCGAATTCGGTTACCAGCAACTGCGGAATCACTTCCGCTCTCCGCTCAACTTGAAAACGCTCGCCGCGAAATGCGGCGTCAGCCGCGAGCATTTCATGCGGGAGTTCAAGCGCCGGCACGGCGAGACGCCTGGAGTTTTCCTGCGTCGGCTGCGGTTGGAGCATGCGCGCGCAATGCTGGCGGCGACGGAGGAGCCGATCGAGGCGGTCGCACTAGCGAGCGGGTTTGCCACAGCGAACAGCTTCGCACGGGCTTATCGCACGAAGTTCGGCCGCAGCCCGGGCGAGGAGCGTCGCGCCACGAACGCCCGCGCCGGCTCGCGGCGATGATGCGGGCTGCCCGGGTGGTGGGGAAACGTCAACGAGTGGCGGGCGCGTCGGTGCGGAACGGCGAGGCGGGAAGGCCCGCGCGGTTGAACAGATTGCCGCTGGCCACATTGGCCCAGGCGTAGCGGACGGCAGTCGGCGCGAGCACCGCGGAGGAGGAGACGAGCACGGTGTTCCCTTCGATCTGTGCGTCCGCCGGATGAAACACGCCATCGGCTCCGGCGAGCGTGAAGCCGGTCAGCGGGCCATCGTGGGCGACAAGGCCGCCACCGAGGTGCGAGAAGCGGAGCTCTGCGCGGCGGCCGTTGAATCGGACTTCTGAATACACCGGTCCGGAGTATTCGACCGGCTCCCCGTAGGCGAGGGCGCGAGCGGCGAGCGCGAGCCGTTCGCCGACCGGCCGTTTGTCGGCGGGATGAATATCCTCGGCGTCGCCGTGGTCGAGCGTGACGACCATCGCTGTGTGCTTCGTCGCCTGCCATGCGAGCAGCTGCGCTTCGCGAATCTCGGGAGGCTGGTCTTTGAAGGGCGCAATCTGCACGAAGAGAAAGGGGAAGTCTCCCTGCTGCCACGCGCGGCGCCAGTCGGCGATGAGCGCCGGAAACAAGGCGCGATACTGCTGCGGACGGTCGGCGTTGGCTTCGCCCTGATAGAACGTCACGCCGCGGATCGCGTAGGGCACGAGCGGAGCGATCATGCCGTTGTAGAGCACGGTGGGGTTATTCGAACCCCGGCGTGGATCGCGCGGCGGCGGCGACACCTGGCTCATGGCGACGGAGAAACGGGCACGCCAGGCCCCGGTGAGCGGGATCGGCGCGAACGATCCGTCGAGGGAACGCGCTTCGAGCGGAAGCTCCGGATTCCAGATGCCGCCGTTGCCGCCCGTATCGAGCACGCGCACGGCGATGACATTGCCCTGCCGCTTGAGCGCGGCGGCGGGCACGCGATAAACGCGCGGCGTGAGCCACAGGTCGGTCGCACCGACGAGCTGGCCGTTGACCCAGGTTGTATCCAGATCGTCGATGGCGCTGAGGTGGAGTTCGACATCGCCGCCTTGCCAGGTGGACGGCAGGTCGAAGCGGCGGCGAAACCAGCCCACGCCGTCGAAGCCGGCGCGACCGGCGTTTTCCCACATCGTCGGGAGATTCATCGTTTCCCAATCGTGCGTGTCGAGCGCGGGCTCTTGCCAGCCGGCGCCGCGGCTGCCGGGATCGGACGCTTCATACCAGCGTGCGATCCGCTCGCGGTAGGTGCGCTCCGCGCCGTCCGGGTCGCGTTCGAATGCCTGCATCTGTTCAAGCGCATCGCTGAACTCCGGAAACGCCTGCAGCCCCTTTTGGCTCGTCCACGCCTCCGCGGGCGTGCCGCCCCACGAACTATGAATGATCCCGATCGGCACGTGCAGCGCTTCGTGGAGTTGGCGCGCAAAGAAAAATCCCACCGCCGTGAAATCCGGCGCGGTCGCCGGTGAGCAAACGGTCCAGCTCATTTCCGCGGTGGACTGCGGCGTGGAGGCGAGACGTTGCACGACATAGAGCTGGCGGATCTGCGGGAAATCGGCGGCGGCGGCTTCACGCTCCCAATCGACGATCGGCTTCTGGCCGGGGCGCAGGCCGAGCTGGCGCTCCATGTTGGATTGGCCGCCGCAGAGCCACACCTCGCCGACGAGCACGTCTTGAAATGAACGCGATTCCGCGGCGCCGCTGTTGTTGGTGGCGGCGCTGATCGTCAGCGATTCCGGCGAGGCGCTGGCCCGCAGCGCGTCGAGCGTGACCTGCCAGCGGCCGTTCGCATCGGCGGTCGCGGCTTTGACTTGTCCGGCGAATTTCACCGTGACGCGTTGGCCGGCGTCGGCCATGCCCCACACAGGCACGGGGTGATCGCGTTGCAGCACCATGTGATCGCCGAACGGGCTGGCGACTTGCAGCGCCGCAACGGCGGGGAGGGCAAACGAAGCGGCGAGAATCGCCAGGCCGGAGAAGAGTCGGATCGGAGATTTCATGAAAGGAGCGGAGAGCTTCGCTGCTCGCGAGTGTTCTCCAGCGGGACTTTTATCGCGCGGCGGCCCGGCGAGGCGAGCGGTATTCGCGGTTGAGACGGACGCGAATTCGCGTTTGTTTAGCGGAGGCGGCGAGCCGATGCCGCTTTCGTTTCGGGCGAGGCTTTCAACCACCCAGCAGAGAGGAACCCCATCATGAGCCTTATCGCACGCCTACTTCCCCTGTTTGTGCTACTAGCCGCCGCGGTGGCGCAGGAACGTCCGGCACGGACCAGCGTCACGCCGCAACCGCGCGTGCGCCTGCAGCGCGAGGCCAATGGCGACGCCGTCGCGCGGCGTGACGAGAAACCTTTGGCCTCCAGCGCGGAGGTGCAGGTGCTGGAGAAGGTGACGGTGCAGGAGCGCCGGATTCCGTTTCGGCCTCCGCCGCTGCCGGCACAGGATCGCACGCACTTTACGGTGATCGAAGGCGGACCGGTTGCCCGCAAAAACATGGGCAACGCGGTCGGAGAGGTCGGGCTGTGGCGCTGGACGGATATCTTCGACGAGGATTCCCGTCACAAGGAACCCAACCCCACGATCATGATGGAGTTTCTTCGCGTGAAGTGGTGACGCCGCGCGTCGACGCGTTCGTCAACGCGCGTCCGTCGATCCGAACAAGGCCGCAATCTGCTCCGGCGCGAGCGACGTTCCCGGTGAGAACGTCGGGCTCGCCGCGTAGCGCAACAGGCTCGCGCGCAGTTGCCGGCGCACCGGGTCGAGGTCCCCGCTGGCGAGATCGATGCTGGTGACGAGGAGTCGTCCGCGACCGACGCGCGCTTCGAACGCCAGCGCGAGTTTTCGATTGGTGAACCAGTCATCGACGACTTGCACGATCGGCCGTAATTCCGCCGGCAGGCCGTCGAGGATCATCGGCGCGGCGTGCTGCAGCGGATACCACCACTGCCAGTTGCTGTGCGCCTCCGTCGGAAAATCCGCGAGCGCCGGCTGGCGCGGATCGCACAGGATGCCCAGGGTGTGGGGCGCCTGGCCGTTGGTCCATGCGGTGTTCCAGAAGATGCTCGAGAAACCGAGCGCGATCCGGCCTTTTTCCGGATCGGGGGCGACTTGCGCCGGCGGAATCATGAGGACGACCGCCTCGCCGGCGTCGAGCCGCTGTAGTGCCTCGGCGCTGAGATCGCGGACGACCGTGACCCCGGCCGGGTCGGCCGGAGTGTCTTTTGTTTCCGGATACACCCAGACGTCCCAGTCGTTTTCGAAATCCGTGTGCTCGACGGCTGCGATCAGGCGATATCGGGCCGGGGCCGGCACGCGCGCGAGCGGCAGGTCGATCCGGCCGATGGCGTTGGCGGCCCCGACGGGAATGTCCTGCGGGGCAAAGCGACCCTCGGCGACCACGTTATGGTCGTCGCCAACGAGGCGCCAGGCGACGACTGCACCCGGCAACGCCTTCGCGCCGAAATGCGCAACCTCGACGCCGGCCGCGAAGGTGTCGGTGGTGGTGAAGACCCGGCGTTCCAGCCGGGCGAGCACGACCGTGCTGGCGCAGAAACGACGGAAGGTGGCGGCATCGATGTAGCCCTTGTCGTCCCAGAACGCGTCGAGCACGCCGACGAGCGCGGTGCCCTGGCCGGGAAAATCGCTGAGCCCGAGCAATTGAAAACCGGCCATCTCCGGAGTCCGGAGGGCGGACTCGATGTCCTCCTTGTAGCAGAGTGCCTGCAGTTTTCCCGAGGCGATGAGGAAGTCGTGGGCCTGGTCGGCGAGGTGGTGCCGGGCGAGACTTTCGCGGAAGATCTCGAAGTTGCGGGGCTTCAGGTAGCCGGTGTATTTCGGCATTTCTCCAAAATTCGGATACGCGCACCACTGGCCGATCTCGTGGCTCACGACCGGCACCGCGCGGCCGCGGATGAAATCGCGGTAGTCGGTTGTCGTTTCCGGGGGGAGGCGATTGATGCGGGAGGCGAGCCCATCGCCCCACTGGTGGATGCGCGGCTCCGAACGAATGTGAAAGTCGTTCTCCGGGACCTCGGGCCAGCCGGCGCCAGCGGTGTAGAGGCGGCGGGAATCTCGCGATTTTTGGCGCGAGACCCAGCCGGAAAGCCAGGCGGCGTGGTGGTCGCCGGACGGCTCGTTGCCGGCGCACAGAAAAAGAAACGACGGGTGGTTGCCGTAGGCCTGGAGAATGCGCTGCGTCTCGGCGTCGATCCACGCGTCGACCGGCTTGCCGTCGCCGAGCGTCGTGCTCCAATTCGGCCACGAGGCGACCTCGATCTGCAGGTAAAGCCCGAGTTCGTCGGCGGCGACGAACGCGGCTTCCGGCGGGCACCAGGAGTGAAACCGGACGTGATTCAGCCCGTAGCTGCGGATGATGCCGAACACGTGTTTCCATTCGGCGAGGTCCATCGGCGGATGGCCGGTGCGCGGATAAGCCGCGCAGTCGAGCGTGCCGCGAAGGAAGAGCTTGCGGCCGTTAAGCGTCAGTTGGCGGCCGTCGTGGCTGATGGTGCGGAAACCGAAGGTCGCGGTGTGCTGTTCGCCGTTCGGCAGGGTGGCAACGACGCGGTGAAGCGCGGGAGTAAACTCGTCCCAAACCGGAGCCCCGGCGGGAAACGCGAGGGTGGCCGAGAACGTGCCATCGGTGGCGACGGCGACCTCCTGCGACGGTTTCGCGGGATCGCCAGCGAGGGCGATTTGCGACGGCAGCTTCGTTCCCGACACGGCGGCGATGCGGCCGCGGACGACGACGGTGCGGTCATCGAGATTTGGATACAGATTGAGCTCGGCGACCCAGGCGGGGGCGGTGGCGACGAGCTCCATCCGGCCGACGATGCCGTTCCAGTTGCCCTGGGTGTGATCGGAGACGCTGTGGGAGTTTTCGCCAATGTCCGGATCGAGGGTGTTGTCGACCTCGATGGTGAGCCGGTGCGGCCCGGGTGCGAGATCGGTGCCGATCTCGAAACGGTGGGCGTTGGAGAGGCTGTCGCCCGTGCCGATCAGGCGATCGTCCCACCAGACGCGGGTTTTCCAATGGGGACGCTCGAGCGTGAGGACGATCCGCCGGCCGGTCCAATCCGCGGGCAGATCGACCGTGCGTTGAAACGTCGCGCGACCGACATAATGCGTCTCCGGCTGCAGCCAGAACGGCACCTTGACGTTGCCCGGTTCGCGATAGGCCGCGTAGGCCGGTGACGTGAAATACGACCGGTCGAAGATGCCGCCAGTCCAGGCCGTGTCGACTGTCACCGGATTTCCAATACGCTGCTGCTCCAGGCTGCCGGGCAGCGGCAGCGTGGCGGTGAACGGTGCGCGACGGGCGTCGTCGGCCGCGCCGGGGCTGGCGGACGAATCGAGGCGGTAGTGCCAGTCACCGGCAAGATCGAGGCGAAGGGAGGATGGCATGGAGGCGGCGGAGGAGAACATCAGCGAAAAAAGACAGAGACCCGGGAGGAGGATGAAGGAACGGAAGAAATTCATGGGGACTGGGGTGTGGCTGACCGGGATGATCCTACGTTGCCAGTCGAGGAGTTCCAATGGACAGAAATCGCATAAACCTGCACGATCTTGCGAATGAAAGAGCGCCGGCGTCCGGACGGCTATCCCGGAGAACATTTTGTCGTGCTACCGGAACCGGAGCGCGTGCGGGCCGGGCGGCACCCGCTTTTGCGCGGGCTGCACGTGACCGATGCGGGCTATTTTCCGCACGCGCAGGGACACTGGGTGGAGCGACCGACGGGCGCATCCACGACGCTGGCGCTGCTTTGTCTGCGCGGCGGCGGCGAGGTGCGGCTGGGCGAGGCGATCCATGCGGTGGGCGCGGGCGATTGGGCGTGGCTGCCGACGCGCGAACCGCATGCCTATGGGACGCGCGGGACGGAGCCGTGGACGATCGCGTGGGCGCATTTTGCGGGAGACGAGGTGCCGGCGTGGCGGGAGCTGCTGATGGGGGCGGGGACCGCGCGCGCGGCGGTGATCTCCCTCGCGAAGGACCGCCTCGAGCAAGTGGCGCTGGACCAGGTGTTCGCGGCCCTGGAGCGCGGCTACGCGTTGCGCGAGCAGGTGGCGGCGGCGACGGCGCTGCGCAACGCCTTCAGCGCCGTGGCGCAGCTCGCCCTGGCATCGACGGCGTTGCGCTCGTCCGAGGAACGGGTGCTGGCGTCGGTCGAGCAACTGCAGCGCGACTGGCAGCGCCCGCACCGGCTCGAGGAGCTCGCGACGGCGGCGGGTGTATCGGTGACACATTATTCCATGCTATTTCGCCGGCACACGGGTTTTGCCCCGATCGATTACCTGATCCGTTTGCGCGTGCGGCATGCGTGTCACCTGCTCGACACGACGCGCCTGGCGGTCGGCGCGATCGCGGAGCGGGTTGGCTATGCGGACGCGTATTATTTTACCCGCTGTTTTCGCCGGGTCATGGGATGCGCGCCGCGGACTTACCGAAACATTCCGAAAGGCTAGATTACGCCCTTGCACGCCGTGCTTGCGGCGCGAGCGGAGGCTGCTTGTCTGAGCCGTGCCGCTTCACCCCACCTTCAACTCGCTTTCATGAGCAGTCGCGTTGTCATGGCCGATGTCGCCAAGCGCGCGGGCGTGCACGTCACGACCGTGTCGCTGGCCTTGCGCAACCATCCTTCGCTGCCCGCGTCGACCCGCGAGCGGATCCAGGCGCTCGCGCGCGAGATGGGTTATCAACCGGATCCGGCCTTGCGGGCCTTGATTCATTATCGCGGCGGCCTGCGCTCGCAGCGCAATATGCCGACGCTCGCGTATGTGACCAACTGGGGCAGCGAGTTCGGGTGGAAAAGCGACCTGCCGCACGAGCATTTCTTTTCCGGCGCGCTGGAGCGCGCGACGCAGCTCGGCTACCGGCTCGAGCATTTCTGGCTTGGGCAGCCGGGACTGACGCATCAGCGGATGAGCGACATTCTTTATAACCGCGGCATCACGGGCGTGATCATCGCCTCGCAGCGGTATGAGAACGAAGTGCCGCTGTCGTTCGACTGGCCGCGTCTGAGCGCGGTCAAAATCGACTTCGTGCCGCACGAGCCTCCGCTGCACACCGTCACCAATGACCAGCGGGCCATCATCCAGCTCGCGATGCGGCGGGTGATCGACGCCGGTTACCGGCGGATCGGTTTCGTGATTCCGGAGACCTGGGATCACGGCGTGGACCTGGCTTGGTCCTCCGGATACCTCGCGCAGCAGCGCAAATTGCCCAAGTCCGACCAACTGCCGATCCTGCTGTTTCCCTACACGCCGCCGAGCGGTCAGGTGGCCGATCGGAACGCGCCGGCGCAACTCGTGCCGCGCAAGGAATTTCAGAACTGGATGCAACGTCACCGGCCGGAGGTGATCATCAGCGCGGCGTCCGTGGTGATGCCGCGGATCGAGGAGCTGGGCCTGTCGGTTCCGGAGGATGTCGCGTTCGTCGACATCCTCCTTGAGAAAACCGACGGTCGCGTCGCGGGCGTGCGGCAGAACTGCGCGCGGGTGGGCGAACTGGCGGTGGAGATTCTCGCGGGCCAGCTGCAGCAGAATACCTATGGCGTGCCGGAATTCCCGACGGTGACGCTGGTGGAGGGCACCTGGTTCGACGGCGCGTCGCTGCCCGTGCGCGAGAACGGCCGTCCGGCGGCGACCCGCTCGCGGGCCGCCGCGAAATGAGCGTCTTTTTTGTGCTGAAAACACGACCGCGAGTTGCGAGGCTGCCGGCATGAGTGCCGTCCGGCTTCGAAACATGGGCGCGATCGCAAGCGGACTCCTGCTGAGTCTGCTCCTGGCCGGCGGCGGAGGCTGTCGCCGGCCCGAACGCACTGCGCGGCCCACCGACCGTCCGGGCGCTCCGGCTCCGGCCGTGTCGGCGCTGGATTATCTCCAGCCGCAGGAACTCGGGCCAATGAGCGCGCGGCCACCATGGATCGCGCATGTGTATCCAGTTGACTTGGACCGCGACGGCCGGCTTGACGTGGTGTTTTGCGAGTCGCAGGAGAACAAGATCGTCTGGCTGCGCCAGACCGCGCCGCGCGTTTTCGAGGAGCGCACGGTGGCGACGGACATGCGCGCGCCGGTGCATGTCGAGGCCGCTGACATGGACGGCGACGGCGATCTCGACCTGCTGGTAGGAAGCATGTCGGTGGTGTTTCCCAACAACGATCGGATCGGCACGGTCTTCGTCCTCGAGAACGATGGCCGGCAGAACTTCACGCCGCATGTCGTGCTGGAAAACACTTCGCGCGTGACGGATGTCCGCGCCGCGGATCTGAACGGCGACGGCCGGCTCGATCTCGTGCTCGCCCAGTTCGGCTACGATCAGGGCGAGGTGAGCTGGTTGGAGCGGACGGGGCCGTGGGAGTTCAAGCGCCATGTCCTGCTCGAGCTCTCCGGCGCGATCAACGCGTGCGTCGCGGATTTCAACGGCGATGGCCGGCCGGACATCGTAGCGCTCATCTCGCAGCAGTGGGAGGAGATCCACTATTTTGAAAACCGGGGCGGCGGTCAGTTCTCCGGCCGGCGGATCTGGGGCTCGACGAACGAGGACTACGGCAGCAGCGGCATCAGCGTCGCCGACCTGAACCGCGATGGCCGGCCGGACATCGTTTACTCCAACGGCGACGGCTTCGGCCCGGCCGCGACGCCCGGTCCGCGTCCGTGGCACGGCTTGCAGTGGCTCGAGAACAAGGGCGATGGCAACTTCCGCTACCACCGCATCGGCACGCTGCCGGGAGCCTACAGCCCGGTCGTGGCCGACCTCGACGGCGACGGCGCGCTCGACGTGATTGCGTCGGCCGCCTACGCCGACTGGAACAATCGCAACCGCAACGTCGTTTCGCTCGTGTGGTTTCGGAACGACGGCCGCATGAATTTCGAACCGCGGATCCTGGCGCGCGCGCCGAAAGACCTGATCACACTCGGAGCCGGCGATTTCGACGGCGACGGCCGGGTGTCGCTCGTCACCGGCGGCTTCTATATCTACCCGCCTTACGATGCGATGGGCCGGGTGACCTTGTGGCGGAGAGCTTCAGCGCAATGAAATCGAAAATCCGGTGGTGGGCAGGTGGCGTGCTGGTCGCCGCGGCGGTCGCGGCAGGCATCTGGTGGTCACAGGCGGGGCTGGCAAGGGACGCGGTTGTTGCGGCACTTCCCGTCCAGCCCGAGATCGAAAGCGATGGGTCGATTCTCGCGGAGCACCTGGCCGAAGCCGACACCGCGGCGCGCTCGCGTTTCGGCGCGGTGGAGGGGCTTGGTCGGTTGGCGCGCTTGTATCACGCCAATGGATATCTCGACCAGGCCATCCAGTGCTATCGCGAGCTGGAGCAGTTGCAGCCCGACGAACCGCGCTGGCCGCACTTGCATGCGACGATCCTGGCCGGCTACGGGGAGATCGAGACCGCGCGCGCGTTGTGGGAGCGCGTGCTCGAGCTGGCACCCGACTACATTCCGGCACGTCTCCGGCTCGGCGACTGCCAGTTGAAGGCGAATCAGTTCGCGGAGGCGGCGCAGACCTACGGCGACGTGCTCAAGCGCGAACCGGGCAACGGCTACGCCGAGCTCGGCCTCGCGCGCATCGATTTCGAGGCCGGCCGCCTCGAGGCGGCACGCGTCCGTTTGGAAAAGATCGTGCGCGAAACGAAGTTTCAGCTCGGCTACGATTTGATCGTCAGCGTCTACGAACGCACCGGTGAGACGGAGCGCGCCACCGCCATCCGCAGCGCGCAGAAGGCCTTCGGCTCGTATCGCGATCCGGCGGATCCGTGGGTGGACGAGTTGATCGACGAGTGTTTCGACTCGTATCGCTTGTCGCTGACCGCGGGCGTGCTGGCGGGAACCGGACAGGCGCCGCGCGCCGTGGAACTGCTCCAGCGCGCCGTCGCGTATGCGCCCAGTGACGTTTCCGCGCAGTTTCAACTGGGTGTCGTGCTCGCCGAAACGGGAAGCGTAGCCGGCGCGAAACAGCAGTTCGAACGCTGCACCACGCTCGCGCCGGAGTTTGCCGACGGCTGGGCGCGACTCAGCGATTTGCTGCGCCGGCAGGGCAACGGCGCGGAGGCGGAGCGCGTCCTGATGCGCGGGCTGTCCCATTGTCCGGAATCGCCGGGGCTTCATCTGATGCACGCGAGGAATCTTCAAGGCGCCGGACGCATCGAGGATGCCATGGTGGCGTATCAAACCTCGATTTACTACCGGCCAAACGAACCGGATGCCTATCTCGAGCTGGGAAAGATGCTGATCGCCGCCGATCGCACCGAAGAAGGCATGGCGCAGGTGCGCGCCGCGCTGACTGCCGAGCCGGGTAATCCGATGGCGCTCGGCATTCTGGCTTACCACGCGATCGTCACGGGCGACCGGGCGGCGGCCGACGCATGGCTCACCCAGATTGGTTTCCAGCCGCGTGTCCTGCCGGATCAACTACAACGGCTCGCCTCGGCGTATGCACAGCAGTTCGGCGCCGCCTGGAAACCGGCGCGTTAGCGGGGTGCATCGATCACGAGTTCAGCCCCGTCGGCAAACGGATGCGTGCTGGTGTGTCCATCCGGCCACCGCACGCGAAGTTCGGCGGGCCGGGCCGATCCGATGTATCCAATAAAGCACGTCGCGTCCGACTGGCTGCCATAGCCACCGCCGGCGCCGATCTCGGCCGTGCGTTGGCGACCATCGGAACCGACCGTCGTGATCTGCGCGCCGATCGCGTGCGGATTGCCGGCCGGGCCGCGGAGCCGTAACGAGACGCAACGGCCGTCGGCGCCGCGGTGATGGCGCAGGACGAGCGGCGCGTCGCCGTTGCGGGTTGCGACGAAATCGGGACGTCCGTCACGGCCGAGATCGAGCACGACGAGCGCCTTCGCGTCGCCGGTCACGACCAGGCCGCTTTCGACCAGCGGGACGGGCTGAAAATTTCCAGAACCGTCCCCTCGCAGAAACTGGCTCAGTCCCCCGTCGGCGCGACCGACGGAGGGAGCGAAGGAAAAGTCATTCTGCAGGAGATAAATGTCGGCATGGCCGTCGCCATCGAAATCTCCCGCGACGATCCCCTGGGCGGGCGCGATCTGGACGAGGCGCGGCAGAGGCGCGAAACGGAAACGGCCGTCCGCATCGCTGAGAAAGACGCCGCTCCGCAGCTCCGAAATCGGGTAGGAGCGGGCGGTCGCGACGCGCTCCTCGCCGACGATCTGTGGCAGCGTCGCGCGGGCGTAGGCGTCGTTGCGTGGAAACGCGCGGGCGACGGCGGGGAGTTTGCTCGCGAGTTCGTTGCGGGTGAGCCACGGCAGCACGCGTTCGCGGTCGTGCCAGGCTTCGAGCAGCAGCGGGCTAGTCCCGCCGAAGTCGCCGCGCAGGATCAGCGCGGGCTCCGCGGGGCTGGCGCGGTAGCGGGTGTTGAGCCCGAGATTGCCGACGACGTAGTCGGGGCGGCCGTCCTCGTTGAAGTCCGCCGTCGCGAGCGAGGTCCACCAGCCGCTGCCCGCGCTGGCGAATCCCGTCGCTTCGGTCGCGTCGGTGAACTGCGCGCCGTTTTCGTTCCGCCACAAGCGAACGCCGCCCCATTCGAGGGCGACGAGCAAATCGATCCAGCCGTCGCCGTCGACATCGCTCCAGAGCGCCGATGCGACCACTCCGCACTCGCGCAGCCCGGGCGCGAGCGCATCGGTGACGTCGACGAACTGGTCTCCCCGCCGGGTCCAGAGCGCGCTGCGCCCCGGGGCGGGGTAGGTGTCGTTGGCGGGGCGCCCGCCCAGGAAAATATCCAGGCGCCCGTCGCGGTCGAAATCCGCGGCGGTGAGAGCACTCACGTTGAGCGGCAGATCGGGCAGAGTGCCGGCCGGCGCGGCGCGCCAGCCGTCGTTTTCGCGAAGCCAGAGCTCGGGTATAAGCGCGGATCCGGCCGCTTCACCGGGGAGCGCGCGAGCGATGAGCAGGTCGTCCCGGGCATCGTCGTTGGTTTCGACAAACAGCAGTGCGCTCACCGGCGCGGCGCTGGAGGAACGTGGTGCCGACAGTTCAGCGGGGCGAAGCGCTCCATCTGCCGCGATTTGGAAAACTCGAACCTGAGCGCCATCGGCGAGGCCGAGCAAACCGTCGCTGACGGCGGCCGCCGCGCCCGCGCGGTAAGGATCGAACCCGAGCAGCGGCGGCGGCGTTGAGGCCACGCGACTCCCGGCGTGTGGGAGGGAGGATTGTTCGACGGCAACGAAAGACGGCGGCGGAAGCGCTTCCTCCGCGGGAGCAGTTGCCGGCGAGGAGGGCTCGGTGAACGTCAGGTGCCGATTCGCCGGGAGTTCGTTCGCGATCTGGATGGCGCCGCTGGGCCATTCGATCGTGATGCGCCGGATGCGATCGCTCTCGCCGAGCCCGAAATGGGCGACCGGTTCGCTGCTGGAGCAGTATCCACGTGAGACGGACAACTGCCGCACCTGAAGTCCGGCGTCCGTTTCGAGGCGGATCGTCGCGCCAATGCCAAAGCGGTTGGAGCGTGTGCCGCGCAACGCGATCACCACGCGATTGCCGTGATCGCTGTCATTGCGCAGCAGGGTGGCCCCGCGCTGGTAGTTGCCAAAAACAAGATCGAGGTCGCCGTCGCCGTCGAAGTCGGCAAACGCCGAGCCGAAACTGACGCCGCGCTGCGCGAGCCCCCAGGCGGCGCTGACGTCCTCAAAGGCGAGATCGCCGAGATTGCGGAAGGCGAAATTGGTTTCGTTGAGCAAGGGACTCGTGCGCACGACGCGACGCGATTCGAGCGGATTCTCGACCGCCATCAGCCGCTGGAGCAGGTCGGCATTGTGATACTCGCGGGTCATGCCGTTCGTGACGTGCAGGTCCACGCGGCCGTCGTTGTCCAAGTCCTCGAATCGTGGCGACCAGGTCCAGTCGGTGGCGGCGACCCCGGCCAGAAAGGCCGCTTCGCGGAAATGCCCGGTGCCGGTATTAAGATAAAGGGCGTTGCGCATGTATTGCGCCGCCGCCGGTCCCGCCGGCTCGAGCTGCGCGCGCGCGCGGGAACCGGCCATGCCGCGCTGATCCTTCTCGTGATTCGAGGCGGCCATATCGGCGGCGAGGAAGTCGAGTCGGCCGTCGTTGTCGATGTCGCCGAAATCCGCGCCCATCGAATAGTAGGGCGAGTGCGGCACGGCGCGGTCGAGGACGTCCACAAAGGTGCCGTCACGATTATTTCGATACAGACGATCGGGTGCGGCGTAGTCGTTGGCCACGTAGAGATCGGGCCAGCCATCCGCATCGAAATCCCACCAGGTGGCCGAGTGGCCCGCCGCATCTTCCCGGGAAATGCCCGCCTGAGCGGTGACGTCGGTGAAGGTGCCGTCACCGTTGTTGCGCAGCAGGCGGTCGGGTTGTCCCTTCGGTCCCTTGGTGGCGTCGAGCATGCTCGTGAGCAGGTAAACATCCAGCCAGCCGTCCCGGTCGTAATCGCAGAATGCGCCGACCACGGAGGCGTCGACGATCGCGAGGCCGCGGGCGGCGGCCTCTTCCTTGAACGTGCCATCCCCCTGGTTGACATAGAGGAGGTTGGGCGCCCCGAAGCGGCAGACGTAAAGATCGAGCCGACCGTCGTTGTTGATGTCGGCGAAGGTCGCGCCCTGCCGCCAATGTTCGGCGTCGACGGTCGCGGCTTCGCTGCCGGTTCTATCCTTGAGCCAGGAGAGCACCTTCGCGGTGGCGTCGATAGTGGCGATACCGGAACGCTCGGTGACGTCCTCGAACTTCCAGTCGCCGAGATTGCGGAAGAGGCGGCTCTGTTCGGTCTTGCTGACGACGAAAAGGTCCGGCCGTCCGTCGCCGTCGTAATCCCCGACCGCCACGCCCGTGCCGATCGCGCCGTAGGCAAGTTCCTGATACCGGTCGGTCCACATCCGCGGATCGGCGTAGTTGTTCTGGGTCACCACGCCGGTGCGGGCCGCAGGCATCTCGGCGAAGAGGGTGGCTCCGCGCGGGCCTGAACGAGGAGCGAACGGTCGTGTTGCCACGCCGTCGCCGCCGTCGGCGGCGACGACCGGTCTCATGCTTACGGCAAGGAGGGCTAGCGACAGGAGACGGCGGGCGGGGCGGGGGAAAAAAAACATGGCGACGGGCAAGCGTCCCGCAGGGTCGAAGGTCGAGTCAAGGTCGCCGGCTAGAGGCGCGGGGCGTGCGCTCAGGGCGTGGTCGGAAGCGCGATTTCGAATCGGGCGACGCCGGCGGGAACGTCCGCGGTTGTTTCATGACCGTGCGGCCAGCGCACATGGACACGCCGCGGCGCGGCGTCGTCGGTCCAGCCGAAGAAGCAGGTGGCGCTGGACTGGGAAAAATAGCCGCTGCCGGCAAAAACCTCGGCGGATTGCCGGCGGCCGTCCGTGGTTTCGAGCTCCACTCGCGCGCCGATTGCGGCAGCGTTTCCGGGCGCGCCGCGCAGGCGGACCGCGAGAGGATGGCGAGCGGGGCGGCCGCGATTCTCCATGGCCAGCGACGGGAGGCGGTTGCGAGTGATAAAGAAGTCGGGCCAGCCATCTTGGTTCCAGTCCAGCACCGCCAGGGCCTTGGCGTCGCCGGGCACCACCAGACCACTTTCGCTCGCGGGCGCCGGGGTGAAATGGCCGCGACCGTCGCCGCGCAGGAGCACACTCAATCCGCCATCGAAACGACCCATGGAGGGCACCGGCGAATACGAGTTGTGCAAAGCGTAGATGTCCGCGAACCCGTCGCCGTCGAAATCGGCCGCCGCGAGGCCCTGGATGGGCGCAACCTGCGCGACGTTCGGCAGGGGAGCGAAACGATAGGTGCCGTCGGGCTGACTGAGGAAAACGCCGCTGCGGAGCTCGGTGGCGGAGAAACGCCGGGCCTGCGCGAGCGGCCCGTCGCCCAGGATGTCGTTGAGTGACGCGGAGGCGTAGGCGTCGTTGCGCGGAAAACGTTTCGTCACGGCGGGCAACGCCGCGCCCAGTTCGGAACGCGTGCGGCGCGGCCGCAGGCGCTCTCCGTCGAAGAGCGCCTCGATCGCAATCGGAGTGCCGTTGCCGCGGAAATCGCCGTGAAGCAGCAGGGCGGGATGCGCGGGGTCTGCGCGATAAGGCGTATTCAGACCGACATTACCGACGACGAAGTCGGGCCGCCCGTCGGCGTTGAAATCGGCGCTGGCGAGCGACGTCCACCAACCGGAGCCCGCCGAGGCAAACCCGGCGGTATCGCTCATCTCGACGAGCCGCCGGCCTCGATCGTTGCGCCAGCAGCGCACGAGGCCCCATTCGAAGGCGAGGACCAGGTCGGGCCAGCCATCGCCGTCGATGTCCGACCAGATCGCGGAGGTGACCAGGCCCGGCTGGAGCAAGTCCGACGCGAGCGTGGCCGTGACATCCTCGAAACGGCCTCCGCGATTGAGGAGCAGGGCCGAGCGGGCCGGGAGCGGATACTCGCGGGGGACGACGCGTCCACCGAGAAAGAGATCGAGAAGGCCGTCGCGGTCGAAATCGACGGCGGCCGCCGCACCGACACTGAGGGGCAGGGCAGGCAGCGTGTCGGGCGGCGCGGCGCTCAACGTGCCATCCGGCGAGAGCAGGAGCAGACGCGGTTGATATCCCGGTGCGTGGGCGGGTAGCGCCGAACCGGAACGGGTGACGAGCACGCCGACCGTGCCGTGAGAATCCCAGTCAAACACCAGAGCCGGCCCGTCGTTGGCGGCGGACGCGGCCGTCAGCGCGGCGGCGTCGATCGCCGTGAAGGTGCCGCCATCCACTGCCAAGAGCAGTCGGGCCGGGCTCGCCGGGGTGCCGCCGAAGACGATGTCGTCGCGCCCATCACGGTTGAGGTCACCGACCGCGGCAGCGGGACCGCGCCGATTCTGTCGAAACGGCAGCAGCGGTTGTTGCGCCGTTTCGTTGAGCGTGCGCTCGCGTGCATCGAGTCCGAGCTGCGTCGTGCGGGTGACGTCGGTGAATTGCGGCGGGGCAATTTCGGCGCTGGTGGCAGGCGGCGTGGGTGTCGCGGGCTCGGTGACGAGCAGGCGCTGATCGGCGGCGATATTCTCGAAGGTTTGCACGCTGCCGCTGGGCCAGAAAACGGTGAGGCGGCGCACGCTTGCCTCCTCGCCGAGTCCGAAATGCAGGACGGGTTCGCTGCTGGACAGATAACCGCGCGCGAGCACGAGGGTGCGGGTCTGGATGCCGGAGGAGGTTTCGATTTCCACGCGGGCGCCGATGCCGAAGCGATTGGAGCGAACGCCGCGGAGCGCGACGACCAGGCGGTGCCCGGAATCGGAGTCGTTACGCAGGACCGTCACGCCCGATTCGTAGTTCGCCTGAACCAGATCCAGATCGCCGTCGCCGTCGAAGTCGGCGAGCGCCGCCCCGAAGCTGACGCCGTCCTGATCGAGACCCCACTCGCGGCCCACCTCGGCGAACTGCATGTCGCCAAGATTCCGATACGCGAGATTCCGCTCGCGCAGCACCGGACTGCGTTGCATGACGCGAATGCGCTCGTCGGAACTCTCCGCTCGCATGACACGGGCCATGAGGTCGAGGTTGTGCAGCTCACGCACCATCCCGTTGCAGAAATGGAGGTCGACGCGTCCGTCGTTGTCGAGGTCCTCGAAACGGACCGACCAGGTCCAGTCCGAAGCCGCGACGCCGGCGAGCGCCGCGATTTCGAGGCAGCGGCCGGTGCCGGTGTTGAGGTAGAGGGCGTTGCGCATGTATTGCGCGGTCGGCGTGGTGTCCTCGGCGGTTTCCTTGTTGAGCAGACGCGACTCGGCCATGCCGCGCTGGTCCTTCACGGGAGTGGTGGCGGCCATATCCGCCACCAGCAGATCCTCCCAGCCGTCGTTATCAATGTCGCCGAGATCCGCCCCCATGGAGGAGTGCGGCGTGTGGGGCACGACCTCACCGAGGACATTGGTGAACGTGCCGTCACGATTATTCCGATACAAGCTGTCGGGCCGCGAGAAGTCGTTTGCCACATAGAGGTCGGGCCAGCCGTCCCGGTCATAATCCCACCAGGTGGCCGAATGGCCGAGGGTTTCGCCAGCGATGCCGGCACGGTCGGTGACGTTGGCGAAGGAGCCGTCGCCGCGATTGCGAAAAAGGTAGTCGCGCTGTCCGGCGGGGTGCTGGCTGGAATCGAGGACATTGGTTTGCACGTAGACGTCGAGCCACCCGTCGCGGTCGAAGTCGCAGAACGCAGCCATCGCGGACGCGTCGGTGACGGCCAGCCCGCGCACGGCGGCTTCCTCCGAGAAGGTGCCGTCGCCGCGGTTAACGTAGAGCAGATTAGGCGCGCCGAAACGGCAGAGGTAGAGATCGAGCAATCCGTCGTTGTTGATGTCGGCAAACGTCGCCCCCTGTTTCCACACGGCGGCGCTTTCCGGATCGACGGGAAGGCCGGCGCGTTCGGTGGTGTCTTCGAATTTCCAGTTCCCGAGATTGCGGAAGAGTCGTCCGTTTTCGGTCTTGGCGACGACGAAGAGGTCGGGCCGGCCGTCGTTGTCGTAGTCGCCGATGGCGACGCCCGTGCCGATCGAGCCCAGTGTGAATTCCGGGAAGAGGTCGCCCCACATGCGCGAATCGGCGTAGCGATTTTCGGTGACGATTCCGATGTGGGCGGGAGGAAGAACGGTGAACAGCGTCGCCCCGCGGGGGCCGGAATGCGCCGCGAATGGCGTCGCGGAGATCGCGCTGGCCGCCAGGCGCGGCGATCCGGAAGCGAGGAGGAGAACGAGCAGCGTGCGACGAAGGGAAGCGAAGCGGGGCATGGACGTCCGGCGATTGGAACGGGAAACCGCGTCGACGGGGAACGCGCGGTGGGGTGAAACCGGAGCGCGGACGAGAATCGGGGTGCGCCTGCGGCAGTCAAGCGCGCGCCGGACCGCGCTTGCCAGCATGGCGCGCGAAAGCTTCAGTCGATGCCGACCGCATGAGCTTACTCCGCCGGCTGGGTTATTGCGTCGGGATCATTGTTCCTCTTGTTGCGCTGGGCTTCGTGCTCTGGACGGATCATGTCCGCATCGAACGGGTGGAAACGTTTTCGCGGCTCGCGGGCGGCGACGCCTTGACGCCGGACGCGGCGTCATCGACGGGTTTTGCCGGAGGCGTGCGCCGGATCGTTTTGCCGGAGCGAAGCGGCCACGACTATGAGTGGATGGCGCAGACGCAGCAGATGCTCGCAGCGGAAGGGTGGCGTGTGCGGCACACGACTTATGATAATGCGCCGGCGGGGCGGGAGGTCTGGACCGCTTCACCGTATCGCTGGTGGCTGGCATTTCTCGCGCGCGTGGAGCACGCGACCTCGGGGCGGGCGCTGGGAACTCTTGTCGAGGAAATGTCGATACGGGCAAATCCCCTGCTGCGCGGATTGCTGTTTGTCGCGGTGGCGGCGGCAATGGCGTGGCGGTTGGGGATTCTGGCGGGAGGCGTGGCAGCGCTCGGGGTGGCGAGCCTGTTCCCGCTGACGAGCATCTACAGCGGCGGCAGGGTCGACGACCACGGGCTGATGTTGGCGGCGGGATTGGGGAGTTTTTTGCTGCTCGTGGCCGGCCTGCTGCCACCGCGGGGATCTTCGGCACGCGCGAGAAACCCGCGCCGGTGGCTTACGGCAGCGGGGCTGCTCGCGGGTTTGTCGTTGTGGTTCGATCCCGCCGATGCATGGCCACTCCTGGTGGCGACCTTCGCGGGCGGGGGCGCGGTGGCTTGGGCGAAGCGGGCGCGCCGCGCCGACGAACCGGAGTTGGATGACGGGTGGCGCTGGTGGGGCCTGGGAGCAGCCGCCGTGGTGCTGGTGGCGTATTGGTTGGAATATTACCCGGATCGGTGGGGAACGCTGCGGTTGGCCGCAGTGCATCCGCTGTGGGGCGTGTCCTGCCTGGGGGCGGCGGAATGGTTGCATCGGTGGAGCGGCGCGGCGAAAGACGTGCGCGCGAGCCGGGGGAAGGCGATCATCCTCGCCGGGTTGGCGGCGGTGGCGCTGCTGGCGGTGCCGACGACTGCGATCTGGGCGGACGGCGGCGCGCTCATGAAACCGGAATTCGCCGAACAGCTCTCGCCGTTACGCGGAGGAGTCGGGGCGGGAAACATTTTCGAGCTGATCGCCAGCGAGGGCATCGCGGGGGTGCTGATCGCGACCCTGCTGCCGCTCGGGTTTGTGGCACTGGTCACGGTCGACGTGGGACAGCGGGCGTCCCGCGGACAGGCGCCGGCGGCGCTTATCTGGGCCACGGCCGCCGCATGGGTGCTGGCCGTGGCGGCCGGATGGCAGGTTCGCCTGTGGGCGGCGTTCGATCTGGCGGCAATCGCCGTGGCGGTGGGGTGGGTCGCGACCACGCCGGCTTTCGCGGCGACGAGACGCTGGCTCGCGCCGACGGGGGCGCTGCTGGGCCTGGCGTCCGTCGTCGGCGGTCTCGCGGCAATGGTCCCGGACCGCCGCAGCGCCTCGGACGAGGTCGATGCCCGGGACATCGAGGCGCTGGTTGGCCGCGACCTCGCCCACTGGCTCGCGAAGCGCACCGGGGCTGCGGGCGCGGTGGTGCTGGCGCCGCCTCATCTGACAACATCGTTCTACTTCCACGGCGGGCTGCAAGGACTCGGCACGCCGTATCGAGAAAATCGAGACGGTTTTGCGGCCGCGGTGCGGATCTGCAGCGCCACGACGCCGGATGAAGCGCGGGCGCTGGCGGAAAGACGCGGCGTCACCCACATCGTCCTGCCCTCGTGGGACGCCTTCATGGACGAGTATGCGCGGCTCGGATCCGACGACGAAAGTCACACCCTGGTGGCGCTGCTGCACCGCTGGCTGCCGCCGCGATGGTTGCGGCCGGTCGCCTACCAGCTCCCGCAAATCCCCGGGTTCGAGCACCAGTCAGTAGCGGTGTTTGAGGTCACGGAGTTGCAGAGCGATGCCACGGCCCTGTGCCGGTTAGCGGCGTATTTTGCGGAAACGGGTCAACTCGATCTGGCGGCGGCCGCGGGGCGCGCGCTGGCGAGTTCGTTCCCGGACGAAATGGACGCGTTGGTGGCGCGGGCGCAGGTCGCGATGGCCTGCGGCGAACGAGCGGAGTTCGATGGGCTGGTGAAGGTGGTCGACCAGCAGGTGGTGGACGGTGCGGGCGGGGCGCTGCCATGGGATCGCCGGGTGGAACTGGCGGTGCTGCTCGCGGAAGGCCGGCGGTTCGACGCGGCGCGGGAGCAGGTGCGACGAGGCCTGGCCGAAGTCGACGAGGCGAAGGTGCGCTCGCTCAGCATGGTGACACTCTACCGCTGGCAGCTTCTCGTTCGCGTGCTCGGCGAAGGCATACCCGATTCGCGGATACGCGAACTGGCGCGGCAGCTGTTGCCGCCCGACATGAGGGAGGGACTTTGAGATGAAAATGCCCGGAGCCACCTCGGTGGCGGCCTATATCTTCGTGCTGGCGCTCGCGGGAACGCTCGGCGTGGTGTATTCGGAATGGAGCGACGGCGGGCGGCCGACCGCGGCCGTGCAGCCAGCGACGGTTCAGGGGGAGAAAACGCGGCCGCGTCTCGCCTATGAGCCGTCCGCGATCGGGGCGCCGGTCGCCGACTTCGGCCGGCCGATGGTGACGCACCTGCAGATCGTGGATCTCGACCGCGACGGTCTGGCGGATGTCGTTTATTGCGAGGCGCAGAAGAATTCCGTCCGCTGGATCCGCCAGGCGCCGCGCGGCGTGTTTACGGAGCACATCATCGGCGAGGACATCGCGGGCCCCGCGCATGTGGCGGCGGCGGATGTGAATGGCACCGGCCGGCTGGACGTGCTGGTCGCGAGCATGGGGCAGATCATGCCGAACAACGCCCGCATCGGTGCGGTGGTGGTGCTGGAGAACGTGGACAACGTTCGTTTCCGGAAACACGTGTTGATCGATCAGGTGATGCGCGTGACGGACGTGCGCGCCGCGAATGTGTCGGGGCATCGCGACGGACGTCTTGACCTGATCGTCGGGCAATTCGGCTATGACCAAGGCGAGACCCGTTGGATGAAAAATCTTGGCGGCTGGCAGTTCGAAAGCGTGACGTTGAACACCCAGTCCGGCTCGATTCACACGCCCGTGGCGGATTTCGATGGCGACGGGCACGTCGATTTTGCGAACCTGATCTCGCAGGAATGGGAGGAGGTGCACCTGTTTTGGGGCGAAGGCGACGGGAGGTTCAGGGACGCCGTCGTCTGGGGCTCGACGAACGAAGACTACGGCAGCAGCGGGCTCGACGTGGTCGACCTCAATCGCGACGGACGTCCGGATCTGATTTATACGAACGGCGACGGTTTCGATTATTCGATGCGCGGACCGCGGCCATGGCATGGGATCCAGTGGCTCGAGAATGTGGACGGCCGAAGCTTTCGCTTTCATCGGGTGGGCGACATGCCGGGCGCGTATGCGCCGTGTGCGGCCGATCTCGACGGCGACGGGTCGCTCGATCTCGTGGCGGTGAGTGGTTTTGCGGATTGGAGCGATCCCGAGGCGATCTCGATCATGGCCTGGCTCAACGACGGAAAGATGAACTTCACTCCGGTGGTGATCGCTCACGTGCCGACGCAACTGATCACGGCGGCGGTGGGTGACCTCGACGGCGACGGCGTGCCCGAGATCGTGACGGGAGGCTGTCGGGCATTTCCGACACCGGACAATCTGAGCAACATCACCCTGTGGCGAAAAAAATAAAGAGCGAAGCGGGTGGGCGACCGAGCGAGGCGGATCCGCGCGACGCGCGTCGCAAGTATCTGTTTGCGCTCGCGCTGCTCGCCGCCGCGGCTGCGTTGGGGGCCGGCGCGTGGCATTGGCGCGAAGGCCGCCGGCTGGAGCGGATCGTCGCGGCGATGCCGGCGCGGCCGTCGCTGAGCGGGCGGCCCGAACAGCTGGCGAGGGCGCTGGACGAAGCGAACGCGCTGGTGCGCGGGCGGTCCACGCTGCGCGAGGGATTAGCCCAACTCGGGCGTTTGTATCACGCGAATGGTTACCGCGCGGAAGCCGAGGCGTGCTGGCGCCTGCTGCGGGGACTGGAGCCGGGCGAGCCGCGGTGGCCGTATTATCTCGCGGACCTGCGTCGGACGGCGAGCGACTACGGCGAGGTCGAGAAGCTGCTCGAGACGACGTTGACGCTCGCACCCGACTACGCTCCGGCGTGGCTGCAGCGCGCGGAGCAGGCGTTCAAAACCGGGAACGCGGACTTGGCGGAGCGGGACTATCGTCGGCGCCTCGAGCTCGTGCCGGGAGATCCGTATGCGCGGCTGGGGTTGGCGCGATTGGCGTTGCAGGCCGGTCGACGCCCCGAGGCGCGACGAACGATCGAGGATATCGTGCGCGACGTGCCGGATTTTCCTTCGAGTCACAATCTGCTCGCGGAGATGCTCGCGGCGGAAGGCGACGAGGCGGGCGCGCGTCGGGAGCGCGAACTCGGCCGGGCGGCGGGGCGCTTTCGCGAGGCCGACGACCCCTGGTTGTCCGAGTTGAACGCGTGGTGTTATGACCCGAAGCGATTGTTCGTGCTCGGCACGATGGAGTATCAGCTCGGGCGCGGAGATCGGGGATTGGGATATTTTCGGCGGGCCCTGGAACTCGCGCCGGAGGACCCGGCGGGCTACGAGATGCTCGGCGATCTGTATTTGAAACTGGGACAGCCGCAGGCCGCAGCGGAGACGCTCGAGCGCTGCCTGCAACTGCCGGTCGCGGGCCGGCCGCCGCCGGTCGTCTTCGTGCTACTCAGCCAGTCGTATCGCGATTCAAAGGATCCCGGCCGGGCGCTTGAGGCCGCGGAGCGCGGATTGCAGCGGTCCGGATCAGCGCCGGAATTGTGGAACGCGAAAGGAGCGGCGCTGGCGGACCTGCAACGACACGACGATGCGATCGTGGCGTTTCGCGAAGCCATCGCGCTCAATGCGAACGACACCGAAGCGAACTTCAATCTCGGAGCGTCGTTGCTGGCGCTGGGCCGCACGGCGGAAGCGGTGCAGGCGATGCGGCGTTCGCTGGTGTTGCAGCCGCGCTTCGCGCCGGCCTTGGCGCTGCTGGGGCAGATCGAGATGGAGGTGGGCGATCTTGCCGCCGCGGAGTCGTATCTGCGACGCCTCCTTGAGGCGAATCCGACGCAGCCGCAAGCCCGTCAGCTGATGGCTTACTGGCATTTTCAATCGGGGCAGGCCGCGGAGAAATCGGGTGCGGTGCCGCGCGCAGAGCAGCATTATCGGGATGGGCTCGCGCTCGACGCGGCCAGTCCACAGCTGCAGGCGAGTCTTGGCACCTTGCTGCTGGTGCAGGGACGTTTCACGGACGCGATTGCGCCGCTGGAAGCGCTTCGCGGGGAGCGTCCCGAGGATCCGCAGGCCGCGCTGTTTTTGGGGCAGGCTTATGCGGCGGTGGGACGCACCGCCGAGGCGAAACGCGTGCTCGTGGCGGGCGCGGAGCTGGCGGAGCGGCAGGGGAACCGGACGACGGCGGCTCATTGCCGGGAGATCCTGCAGCACTTGTAAGCGACGAGGGCGGTGGCGCGCGGTCGCTCATCGCGTCGGCACGCAACACGCAAAAAAAACGCCCCCGGCCGTGAAGCCGGGGGCGTCGTCCAAGCAAACCAACCGGAGCCTAGAACCGGAAGGTATTGGTAACCGTCCAGGTTTGCGGCGGCCTGATGCGGTAGCTCGCCGGTGTCCCGTCGGGTTGAGTGGTGATCGGTATCAGCTCGTCCCCTACACCCACGTTGCGGATGTTGAGCTGAATGCTCCAATCGATCTTCGTGGATAGCTTTCGATTGTAGCCGATCCAGAAGTCATAGTTCGTTTGCGCCGGTCCCTTGTAGGGGTTGGCGATGTCGAAGGAGATCGCATCCCCGTACGGTTCGCCGACCGGCTTGTAGCCGATGACGACATCCGACTCGTAGCGCACGCCGGCGCCGACGTTGACCCCCTTGAGGAAGCCTTGGTCGAAGTCGTAGTTCGTGATCGCGTTGAAGCGCCACTCGCGCAGTTCGGGAACGTTGGTGCCTTCCTGGAGTTTGCGCTGGGCATACTCGGAACCGATGTTCGCGTACCACTGCATGAGCACGGTCTCGTTGCCGGCGCCGCCCCACCAGATGCGGAGGTCGCCGACGGAGCCCGGGGCGCCGCCCGCGAGGGCGGTCTGGTAGGCGTCGATGAACTCGCTGATGGCCTTGCCCCCGATGTTATTGCGGATGGCTTCGGTCTTCGCGGCGTTGAACGTCAGGCGCCAGTTGCGGATCGGCTGGGCGTTGAACTCGATTTCATAGCCCTTCGAGACGCTGTCTTCGGTTACGGCGAAGCCGGCCGGAACGCTGGCAGTCACGCCCTTTGTCGGATCGTTCAGGTTGATCTTCCAGGCTTCGTAGAACTTCGGGTTCACGCTCTTCTGCCAGGCGCGCCAGGCGGAGATGACCGCCGCTTCGCGGGCCTGAGCCTGTTCGAGGGACTCGCCATTAGCCTGGCCGTAGTTGTATTGCGAGTTTGTCGGATCGGGAACCGCGACGGCGCCGGCGTTGCTGTCCTGAGTCCAGTTGAACTCGAAGCGGTTCACCCAGTTGGCGGCCCAAGCCTGCGAGGAGCCGAGGAACCAGGCACCGCCGAGCGCGCCGCTGTTGGCGTTGACCGCCTTGGTCTTGTACTTGTTGATCTTGAGCGAATATTTGCCGTCGCTGGTCTCAAGCAGGATGCCCTGGTCGGTCGTCTCGCCGGCGGGCGCCGCGATCGGATCCCCGTAGAGGTCGACGCGCTGCGCCTCAGGCGCGAAGTTGGTCGACTTGTTGTAGAACAAGCTGACCTGGATCGGCAGATCCTTCCCCCATTTGGCAAGGAACGGGAGGTCGTTCAAGTGAGCGACGGCCGTCCACGCATGCGACGTGACCTGGATGCGGTTGTTGTAGTCCGCGGGCAGCTCGTATCCGTTCGCCAGATTCACGATGCCGCGAACACTATCCGGGCTATTGGTTGTCTTTGAAACCGTCCATGATTTGGAGATGTCCTTGCGAACTCCCCAGGTGCCGACGATCGAGTTGTCCCAGAAGTGACCTTGCCACACCGCGGCGGTCGAGGTGACCAGCGACCGGGTGAGGCGAGCCTCACGGGTGAGGAGATCGCGATTGCCGGGAGCGGCCTCGGAGTCAGTGATCTGCACGGGCACATTCCGCCAGCCGACGTAGTTGGCCGGATTTTCGGACTGAGTGGAGGTGTAGGCCGTCACGGGTTCGTGGTTCGGATACTCGGCCGGATAGTATTCGTTGTTCCAAAGGGCGGCGGGATCGACGTTCGGGGCGTTCCAGTGCGAGTCAAAGGTCTTCACGTTGCCGCTAGTCACCACGTGGACCGCGGAAGGTGCGGGGAGGTTCGCGCCGGAAGCCGAGCTGCGGCTCAGGAGCGAGGGTCCGAGGTAGATGACGGTATTGGGAACGAGCTCGTTGGAGTTGATGTTCAGCGGCGTGGCGCCACTGTTGAGCAGGCGTTCGTAAGCATCATCGCGGATGCCGTAGCGGCCCCAGGCACGGTTGTCGGCTTTAACCTCGTCGCGCGCGGCGAGACCGGTGATGACATGGCGGCCGAGGATGCGGCGAAGGACGCCGCTGCCGTCGCGTGTGAAGTCATGGGCGGCGAACACGGTCGCGCGGGACGCTTCGCGTTCGGTGACGGTTTCGCTGTTGCCGTAGAGGCCGTTGTCGCTGACGAACGCGCGGCCGAGGTTCGGATTCGGGGTGCCGTCGGCGTAGGGCTCGCCATCCTTGCCCTTGGGCGTGCCGTCGCCATAGACGCGATTGATGTCGATGTAGATCGCCTGGCGCTCGCCCGAGAGGAGGGAGAGCTGACCGCGCTTCGACCATTCGTTGTTATAGACGAGCTCGAAACCGAGTTGATCGTCCAGGAAGGTCTGGGCGAGGTTCAGGTTGTAGGTGCGGAACCGCTGCCACTCGCCCTTGTTCGGGCCGTCGAGGAGCTGATTATAGAAGTCGAAGATCGACGGGTCAGTGATCGAAACGTCCTTGTAGATACCGAACTTCGAGTACGGCAGGCCGGCGTTCTTGGCGAACGAGGCCATGGTGGCGATACCGGTCGGACGCTGGAAGGGAAGGGCGAGGCCGTTATCGATCTGGCCGTTGGGCCCGATGCCATAAACCGTCTTCGGTTCCGCGACCCAGGCGCCGGTGGAGGTCGGCGAGTTGTCGTTGAAGAACACAAGCGGACCACCGAACTGGTTGCCGAAGTTGCCCAGCCATGGATTGTAGTAGGGACTGAAACGACCGCCAGTGGGGCCGCCGTTAATAAACGGACGCATCTGACCGTGATTCGGCAGGCCGGTGTTGTCGTCCTGCAGCTGCGACGGGATGAACGTTTCCCGGTTCAGGTAGTTGAACGTGCGCTTATCACCGGCCTTGACGGCCTCGCCCGTAATGTCGGTGCCGTTGCTCGTGTAGAAGCCCTGGTAGGTGCCGCTCTTGAACCACGGGGTGATCAAGTCGATCGGCGGGAGCGAACGCGGGCGATTGCTGTCGACCCGGCCGGCCTCGAACGTGCCCTTGATGATGGTGCGGGCGTTGCCTCGTTTCAGGAACTTGGGCTCGTAACGCAAGGCGCCGAAAATGCGCTTTTGCGTCTCGTAGGCCGGATCCTGCTTGTATTCCTCGTCATTATACACGGCGGCGAGGCGGATCGCGAGTTCGTCCTTCAGGAGCACGCGGTTCACGTCGAGCGTGCTGCGCTTGCTGCCGAAGCTGCCGACGCGGGCGGTGACTTCGTTCGAGTTGCGGAACGAGGCCTGCTTAGTGCGGATATTGATGATACCCGCCGGGCTGCCCTGACCGAACAGAATCGAGTTCGGACCGCGCTGCAGATCGACGCCGTCGACGGAATAGCCGTCCCACGGGATGTCGGTCATGAAGTAGTCGCGGGTGTTGTCGGCGGCGGTGAGACCGCGGACACGCGTGTTGTTGTTGGGCTGGGTGAACTTCGTCGATTCGTCGAGGAACGAGCCGTCGCCCGTGCCGGCGAAGTTACCGTAGATGTTACCGACTTCGGTGCCCGTGGTGTATTGGAGCAGGGTCTCGTTGTTGGTCGCGCCGATGTCCTTCAGGAACTGCGACGTGACGACCGAGACCGCGTTGCCGATGTCGCGCAACTGGGTGTTCAGACGGTTGCCCGCGAGCGTGGTCGCGGCCGCGTAGCCGGTTTCCTCAGTGGCAGAGACTTCGAAGGGCGAAAGCACAACGATGTCTTCGTTCTCCTCCGACGAGCGGGTGTCGGTCTGCGCCCACGAGGTTCCGGCGAGCAGCAACGCGGAGAGCGCTACTGCGTATCTAGGCAGTGTTTGGTCTTTGGCTGTATGCATGGGGTTGGTTTCTGGCACTAACAAAAAAGCAACGGCCCGGCGGACACGGGCGCACGGCTATCGCCTGCACCTGGGCGGGGCAAAGAACGTTTCTGCTGCGGGGGTAAAGGAGGCGGGTCGCAGAAAATTCACGATCACGCTACGGTTTGAAGGGGCGAGCGGCAGATTTGACGGGACGAACGGAATTGCGCGCCAACGGTCACTCTCACATGAGAATAAGCTCCAGTTACGCAAGGCTAGAGCAACCGTGACGCGCGCAAATTCGTTCCCTCGCGGGCGGCGCCGCCGGTGGTTTGCAACGCGCGGCCGAAGCGGCGCGCGCCGCGCGCCGACGTGTATCCAAACTTACATCACGATCGCGGCGGCGTTCGCCTCCGCGTCGTCCCCACACTCCGCGGTTGGCCGGTTAATGTCGCGGGGTGCCGGCCCGTGTGGTCTCAAACAAAAACCAGGCGCGACGTTCGGCTTCGTCGATCCAAACCTCGAGCAGGCTGGTGGTGGCCACGTCACGATGCTCGGAGCAGACATTGTGGGTTTCCCGCATCCGACGGGCGAGGGTCTGGTTGTCCTCGCGCAGCTCCGCCAACATGTCGAGCGGCTCCACGTAAGCGGCGTCGTTGTCGGCGAGGCGCTGTTCGCGAGCGATGTGTCCGATCGAGCGCAGGGTCGTGCCTCCGATCTTGCGCGCGCGTTCCGCGATCGGATCGGTGAGGGCCAGCAGCTCGGAGGCCTGCTCGTCCAACATCAGGTGGTAATCGCGGAAATGCGGACCGCTCATGTGCCAGTGAAAATTCTTCGTCTTGAGATACAGGGCGAAAACATCGGCGAGCAGGCTGTTGAGCGCGGCGGTGATGTCCGTCGTGGCGGCGGGTTTCAAATCCGTCGGCGTGGAGAGCGGAGCCTGTTGTTTCTGAATGCGGAGGGATGTCTTGTTGAGTTGCATGGCTCACTATAGTCCGCTCTCCGCGGCGGAACAACCGGTGCCGTCAACCTCCTCGCTCGGGATCATCGCTCGACCGGCGCGTCAGGCAGTACCGCTTTCGGCGGCGGGCTCGATCCTTTTTTTGGTTTCGAGCGGAGGGGCGGGAGGGAGCCCGGTGGCGTCGAGAATGTCCTGCTCGTCGAGGGTTTCGCGCTGCAGCAACGCCTGCGCGAGGGCATCCAGCGCGGTGCGGTGCGCGATCAGCAAGCGGTGGGCTTCCTCCTGGCTTTCGCGAATGATTCGCAGCACTTCGCTGTCGATCAGCCGGGCGGTCTCCTCGCTGAAAGGCTTCCGCGCCTCCATGAGACCGGCGTTGGCGAGGTAGGGGTTTTCGCGGGGAGCGAGTTGCACCATGCCGAGCCGCTCGCTCATTCCCCAGCGCGTGACCATGCGGCGGGCGAGCTGCGTTGCCTGTTCGATGTCGCTTTCCGCGCCGGTGGTCTTCGTGCCGTAAACGATCTCCTCGGCCACGCGTCCGCCGAGCATGCCGACGATCTTGGCGCGGAGGTAGGCTTCGGGATAGTTGTAGCGGTCGCTTTCGGGGCGCTGGTAGGTGACGCCCAGCGCCTGCCCGCGGGGCACGATGGTGACGCGATGCACGGGATCGGAACCGGGGACGAGGAGCCCCAGCACGGCGTGTCCACTTTCGTGATACGCAACGCGCTCCCGATCCTGCGGGCTGAGCAGCAGCGCCCGTTCGGGGCCGAGGACGATCTTTTCGAGCGCGTCCATAAAGTCCTTCTGCCGGACGGCCTGTCGCTCGCGGCGGGCGGCGAGCAGCGCGGCCTCGTTGACCAGATTGCGCAGATCGGCGCCGGAGAGGCCGGGAGTGGCCGAGGCGAGCTCGGACAGCTGCACGTCCTCCGCGAGCGGGACCTTCCGGGTATGCACCTTGAGAATGGCCTCGCGGCCGACGCGGTCCGGCAGGTTCACCACGACGCGGCGATCAAAGCGGCCCGGCCGCAGCAGGGCCTTGTCCAGCACGTCGGGTTGATTCGTGGCGGCGAGGACGATGATGCCCTCGCGTCCGGAAAAGCCGTCCATTTCGGTGAGGATCTGATTGAGCGTCTGCTCCTGCTCGCTCGCGCCGCCGATCGCGGTCATCCCGCGGGCCCGGCCGATGGAGTCGAGTTCGTCGATGAAGATGATCGCAGGCGCATTCTCGCGGGCCTGCTTGAAAAGATCGCGCACGCGGGCGGCGCCGACGCCGACGATCATCTCGACGAACTCCGACGCGCTCATCGAATAGAACGGCACGCCCGCCTCGCCGGCGACCGCGCGCGCGAGGAGGGTCTTGCCGGTGCCGGGCGCGCCGATCAGGAGGACGCCCTTCGGTGCGGCGCCGCCGAGGCGCGAGTATTTTTTCGGATCGCGGAGAAAGTCGACGATCTCGACGAGCTCGTTCTCCGCTTCGTCGATGCCGGCGACGTCGGCGAAGGTGATTTTGCCCTGCTCCTGATCGTAGCGGCGGGCGCGGCTGCGACCGATGCCCATGAGTCCGCCCATGCCGCCGCCGCCCTGCTGGGCCGCCCGACGATAGAGCCACACGTAAAACAGAATCAGCAGCAGCGCCGGTCCGAAACCGAAGAGGAGCGTGCCGAGCACGCCGCGGCCTTGGTCGATCGGTTCCGCACTGATCTCAACATTGTGGCTGATCAGCAAGCCCTCGAAGCCCGGATCGACGAACGCCGGCAGCGTGGTCGCGAAATTGCGGACGTCGCGCGGCTTGGGGGCCGGGCCGCTGCGGGTTTCAGGCGCGTTCTCCTTTGGACGGGGAAACGTGACCGGCTTGGCGAAGCGGCCGATCAGACTTTCGCCGCGGCTGTAGATGGACTCCACATTGCCCTTCATGACCTCCTCGCGAAACATCGTGTAGGGCACGGTCACCGGGCTGTCCGGGTTGGGAAACAAGCTCCGCATGAGCAGATAGTTCAGTAGCAGGATCAGCGCGAACCAGAGCCAGGAGCGACGCGGCGGCAGTTGAAATTTCCCGGATGGAGGACGGAACTGCGGCGGAGGTGGCTTCGATGAGGAGGGGGGATTCATGACGAGGAATTCGAGCAGGCAGCCGAACTCGAACACTGTGCGCCCCCTCACGCTCATCTCAAACCGAGCCGGCAAAACGCTGCGCCAGCGATCCTGGCCGGCGACCCGCGGCCGCTCGCGGCCAACAAGGCGCCTTCGTGCGCCTACAACTGAATCGGAAGCCCGACCTCGATGATCTGCATCGGCGGCAGACGATAATAATCGCGGGCCTGGCGCGCGTTGCGGCTGAGAAAGCCGTAAAAGTGTTTTTGCCACTCCCACATCCGGGCGTCGCCGCCCGTGATGATCATTTCGCGGTTGAAATAATAGGTCGCCTCCGACGGCTTCAGCGGGACGCCGCGATCGCGGATGTCGCCGATCAATTCCGCGACGTCGGGCGATTCCATGTAGCCGTAGCGGGCGATGGCGCGCCAGACGCCTTCGCCGATCTCGCGGACCTCGAGCCGCTCCTCGTCGCGGACATAAGGCACCTCCTCCGTGATGATGCTGAGGAGCACGACGGTTTCGTGGAGGACCTTGTTGGCCTTCACGTGGTGCAGCAAAACCAGCGGGGTGCCGGTCGGATTGCCCGCCATGAACACGCCGGTGCCGCGGACGCGTTTGATGTGACCGCTCGACGCGATGTCCTTCAACTCCGCCTCGGTGATTTCGTTGGCATAGACCCGGCGGAAAATCTCCTGCTTTCCCATTTTCCAAGTGATCATGATCGAGAGCACGCCGACCGCGATGCCGAGCGGCAGCCACCCGCCGTCCGCGAATTTATGCAGGTTCGCGCTGAAAAAGCTGACGTCGATCACGAGGAAAAAGAAACAGAGCGCCGCAGAACGCCACCGCGGCCAATTCCATGCGCGGCACATCACGAAGAACAAGGCGACGGTCGTGATGATCATCGTGCCGGTGACGGCGATGCCGTAGGCGGCGGCGAGCGCGGAACTGGATTTGAAACCCAGCACGGTGGCGATCGAGCCGAGTGCGAGCGCGGTGTTGACGAGCGGCAGGTAGATCTGGCCGCGCTGCAGCGCATTCGTGTGGCGCACGGTCAGGCGGGGAAAATAACCGAGCTGGATCGCCTGGCGCACGAGCGAGTAGGCCCCCGAGATCAGCGCCTGGCTCGCGATGACCGCCGCGAACACCGACAGGCCGAGCAAAGCATAACGGATCGGTCCCTCCGGGGCGATCGCGAGGAACGGATTTTCCGGCGAGCTGCGCCCCGACAGAAAATACGCGCCCTGGCCGAAGTAATTCAACGTCAGGCCAGGCAGCACGACGCCATACCACGCCAGCACGATGACGCGGCGCCCGAAATGTCCCATGTCGGCGTAGAGCGCTTCGACACCGGTGAACGCCAGCACGACCGACCCCAGCAGCACCGCCACGTCGTGGACGCCATGATCGAGCAGGAGCTGTATGCCCAGCAGCGGATTGAGCGCCTGCAACACGACGGGGGTTTCGACAACCCGCCACAAACCCAGCGCCCCGAGAGTCGTGAACCACAGCAGCATCACCGGGCCGAAAATCGAGCCGACGAACTTCGTGCCGCGAAATTGAAACGCGAACAGGCCCGCGAGAATCACGCACGCCGCGGGCACGACCAGATGTTCGACTCCCGGCCAGACCACCTTCACGCCTTCGACCGCGCTTAGCACCGTCATCGCCGGCGTGATCACCGCTTCGCCGCACAGCATCGCCGCGCCGACCAGCACGATGATTGCCCCGATGCCGATTCGCCGCCGCGAGCCGGGATCGAGTCGGCCCAAGGACAGCAGCGCGAAAATACCGCCCTCGCCGCGGTTGTCGGCGCGGAGGACGAACACCGTGTATTTGATGCTGACCACCAGGATCAACGACCAGAGCACGAGCGACAGCACGCCCAGCACCGCCACCGAGTGCTCGGCCGGCGGCAATGCATGCAGGCACTCGCGCATCGTGTAGAGCGGACTCGTGCCGATATCGCCGAACACCACGCCCAAGGCGCCGATCCCGAGGCCGATGCGTGCTTTGGCCGGGAGCCGTTGGGTGGCGGTCGTCGTCATGTGGGGGAGGAAGTCTCAGCAGCCGATCCGGTTGCGCCAAGCCGTTTTCAGAATGGCAGGCGAATCGCCCCGGGCCGATTTGCAAGCTACCGATGGACAACCCGGCGAAATCGCACAACGCTTACGCGCCATGATTCCTGAATGGAAAGTCGCAAAGACTTACACGGACATTCTTTACCACAAGGCCGGCGGCATCGCCAAGGTCACCATCAACCGTCCGGAGAAGCGCAATGCGTTTCGTCCGCTGACGGTTTCCGAAATGTATGATGCGTTCAGCGATGCCCGGGACGACTCCTCGATCGGGGTCGTGTTGCTCACCGGTGCGGGCCCGCACACGGATGGCAAATACGCGTTTTGCGCGGGCGGCGATCAAAGCGTGCGGGGACATGCCGGCTACATCGGCGAGGACGGCGTCCCGCGGCTCAACGTCCTCGATCTGCAAAAACTGATTCGCTCGATGCCGAAAGTCGTGATCGCGCTCGTCGCGGGTTATGCGATCGGCGGCGGCCATGTGCTGCATGTCGTCTGCGACCTCAGTCTCGCGGCGGACAATGCGATCTTCGGCCAGGTGGGGCCGAAGATGGGCAGTTTCGACGGCGGTTTCGGCTCGAGTTATCTGGCGCGCGTGGTCGGACAGAAAAAGGCGCGCGAAATCTGGTTTCTCTGCCGGCAATACAGCGCGCAGGAAGCGCTCGACATGGGCCTCGTGAACAAGGTCGTGCCAGTAACCCAGCTCGAAACGGAAGGGGTGCAGTGGGCGAACGAAATCCTGCAGAAGAGTCCGCTAGCGATCCGGCTGCTGAAGAGCGGTTTCAATGCCGAGCTCGACGGCCAGGCGGGCATCCAGGAACTCGCGGGCAATGCCACGCTGCTCTATTACATGAGCGAGGAGGCGAAGGAGTTTCACTCGGCGCAGCGGGAGAAACGCGCCCCCGACGCGCGGAAGTTTCCCTGGTTGCCGTGAGCGCCGGCGCGCCGCTGCGCGGCTGCGCCGGAGCTGGGAGATCGGAGTTGGCGCAAATCGAGCCCGGCGCGGTCGCCGGGCTCCACCAACGGACTCTGCTAAACGCGCGATTTTTGGCTTAGGCGGGAACGGTGCCGGCTTTCAGACGGCGCTCCTTCAGCTCTTCGTTGATCTCGTTCACGCGCCGGTCGGTCAGCGGATAGAAGTGGTAGATGACGAGCGAGAGCACGCCGACCGCGGCGGGGAAAATGCTCATCAGTTTCACGATGCTGTCCTTCACTTCTGGCGTGGGAATCACGTTGGCCTGGAAGCCCGCGAACGACATGAGGTGGAGCGCGATGAACGCGGCCAGGGCCCAGCCGACTTTCTGGCTCATCGTCGAGGCGGAGAAGACGAGGCCGGTGGTGCGCCGGCCGCTGCGCCACTCGCCGTAATCCGCCGTGTCGGCATACATGGCCCAGAGCAGCACGGGCAGCGGCGCGCCGGAAAGATTGCCCAGCACCTCGATGCCGAAGATCGCCCCCAGTTCCCCCGGCGGCAGGAAATAATACGACGCGGTGCAGAGGATCGAGATCGTGAAGAGGGTGAAGAACAGCGGGCGCTTCGCGAAACGGCTCGCGAGGAAACTCGTCATCAGCACGCCCGCGACCGACGCACTCTGGCCGACGGTGTTGAACGCCGACAACAGTCCGGTGAGCGTGAAGTCGTAACCGAGAAACGGCAGCGGCGTATCCGGCGAGCCGTTATAAATATAGTATTTGAAATAATGCGCCGAGACGGAGCTGCGCAGGCCGACGAAGAGAATCCAGGTGAGCGTCGTGGCGGTGAGCAGCACCCAGGCCTTGTTGGCGAAAAGGAAACGGAGATCGCTGGCGACGGAGACGTTTTCGGTCTTGGCCGGCTTGATGCGTTCGCGGATCCCGAAGCCGGTGATGAGGAAAAAGCCGATCGCCACCAGGCCGTAGACGATGAACGCGAGTTGCCAGCCGCGCTGGGCGTTGCCGGCGCCGAGCAGGTCCACCAGCGGCAGCAGCGTGGCGGAGACGACGATACCGGCGGAGAAGGCGAAGACAAACTTCACCGACGAGAGCTGCGTGCGCTCGGCGGCGCTCGTGGTCATCACGCCGAGCATCGCCGTGTAGGGGATGTTCACCGTGGTATAGAGCATCATCAGGCCGTTGTAGGCGAGGTAGGCCCAGATGAGCTTGCCGGTGTATTCGAAATCTGGAGTCGTGAAGGTGAGCACGCCAAAGAGCGCGAACGGCACGCAGCCGTAGATGATATACGGACGGAACTTGCCCCAGCGCGTCTCGGTGCGGTCCGCGAGCATGCCGATCATCGGATCGTTGACGCCGTCCCAGATGCGGCTGATCAGGAGCATCGTGCCGACGGCCGCCGCCGTGATGCCGAAGATGTCGGTGTAGAAGATCGGCAGATACACCATGAACGTCCGCCAATAAAGGCAGGAGGCGAAATCGCCGCAGCCATAGGCTAGTTTCTCGCGAAGGGGCAGTTTCTCGGAACTCATTTGGGGTTCGATCGGATGGACTGGAAGACGCGATCGGGGCACGGCGAGCCAACAAGGTGACGCGTGCGACGCCAGCTAGAAATCGGCGCCGGCGTTGAGAACCGTTGTCCGGAAATTGAGCCTGCGAGGCGAGGCGCGGACGGGGCGGAAAACAAAAAGCGCGCGGTTTTCACCGCGCGCCACGAGAAGGAGAGGGAAACTCCGGGCTTACTTGCCGAGGCTCTTGCGGAGGTCGGGCAGCTGGCCTTCGGAACCGAGGAACTTGTTCCGGCTCGCGATGAACTTCGCGTATTCCTCCATGAAGATCTTCCCCGGCGGGCGGAAGTCGAACTCGGCGGGCTTGTCGCGGAAGAACTCGCGGTGAACGCGCGTCCAGACGAGGCGGCCGTCGGTGTCGATGTTGATCTTCGTCACGCCGAGCTTGGCGGCGGGAAGATATTCGTTCGGGTCGACGCCCATCGAATCCTTGATGGTGCCGCCGGCCTTGTTGATGCGGTCGACTTCGTCCTTCGGCACCGAGGAGCTGCCGTGCATGACGAGCGGGAAGTTCGGCAGGCGGCTCTTGATCTTTTCGAGCACGTCGAAGTGCAGCGACTGTTTGCCCTTGAACTTGAACGCGCCGTGGGAGGTGCCGATCGCGCAGGCGAGGGAGTCGCAGCCGGTCTTCTTCACGAAATCCTCGGCTTCGGCCGGGTTCGTCAGCATGGCGTGACCTTCCTCAACCTTGATGTCCTCCTCGACGCCACCGAGCATGCCGAGCTCAGCCTCGACGGAGATGCCCTTCTTGTGGGCGGCATCGACGACGCGCTTCGTGATCTCCACGTTCTTGTCGAACGGATCGTGCGAGGCGTCGATCATCACGGACGAATAGAAGCCCGAGTTGATGCAGTCGTAGCAGGTTTCCTCGTCGCCGTGATCGAGGTGCACCGCGAAGATCGCTTCCGGGAAGATGTCGGCGGCCGAGCGGATGATCGCTTCGAGCATCTTCTTGTCGGTGTATTTGCGCGCTCCCTTGGAAATCTGGATGATGAACGGAGCCTGGGACTGGATGCAGCCCCGGAAGAGCCCCATCGCCTGCTCGGCGTTGTTGATGTTGTAAGCGCCAATGGCGTATTTGCCGTAGGCGTGTTTGAAGAGCTGCGCGGTGGTGACGATCATAGAGGTGCGGAGTTAACTGCAGTAAACACGAAGGCAGCGGCTCAGGGGAGCGACAAGGGAATTTTCTGCGCGTCTCGTGTCATGGCTCCCGCAAAATACGCACAGGCCGGCGCCGGCAAACCGGAACGGGCGCGCAATTTCGTTTCCCCTTTTGCTTCAGCAGGAAAGTGCGGCGACAAAAATCCCGCGGTGTTCGCGGAACCGGCGGAGTTTCGCGTCGCGCGCCATTAGCCGTGCGCCAGCTAATCGCCGGGCGTGCCGCTGGCGCGTCGTTCCTGAAACTGCTGGCGCATGGCGGCGCCGAGTGCGGCCTGGGCCTGCTGTTCCTGCTGCAACTGCCGCAGCGCCTCGATCTGCGGCGCGGCGAGCACACCGAACGATTGCTGGATCGCCGCGTCGGTGATCGGCACCCGGCTCACCGGGCCGCCGCCGGGGCCGCTCCCGAAGGCGATGTTGGTTCCGCCATCGCTTCGGGGAGCGGTGGCGGCGAGGATGTCGACGACCTGCGCGGCCTGTTGCGGTGTCAGCGGCGTCGACGAATAACTCAGCCGCTGCTCGAGCTGATTCACCACGGAGCGCTGCGGCATCGTCTGCTCGTATTTCTTGTAGTCCGAGAAACCGGTTTCGCCGATCGTGGCGCGGATGTTTGCATCGATCTCGGCCTGCGCGTCCGTGACGAGCTTGTCGAAGGCTTCGCGATCGGAGCGGCGGGTAATGCCTTGCTCGCGCGCGGCGGCGGCGACGTCCACCACGGCAGAGCTGCGCTCGACGAGGAGGTTTTTGAATTTCTCCAACTGCTCCGGCGTGAGCTTGAGCGCCCGAAACAATGCGGCGTAGCGTCCATCGAGCGCCGCCTTGTGCTGGAGCGTCATGAGCCGCTGGATCTCGGGATTCTCCATCACGGCCGCGAACCGCCGCCGGTCTGCGCTGCGCGACCACGTCCGATTCGGTGCCGATTGCGCCGCACCCGGCTCCGGCGCGTGATCGTCCTCTTCATCCGCATTGACCGGCACGGCCGCAGGCGTGTCCGCGGGCGGCCGCTCCGTCTGCGCGACGTGCGAGGGCGTGGGGGCGCGGTCGGCGGAATTGACGGCGCGGAGCGCAAGAAGCTCTTGATGCTGCCGCCACGCCAGCATGGCACAGGCGGTGAAGGCGAAGCCCAGAAGCAGAATGACGAAGTTCTTCGGCGAGCGCACGGCCATGGGACGCTGGCATGAGGCCGAAGTTACTCAAGCCCGTCGCGGTGCGAGCGACGGGCGATGCCGGATCAACGCGGCGGAAACTCAAAGTCGGCCTTCGCGCGATTCTTCGACAACACGAGATACGCGCTGAACGGCGTCATGCGTTTCGACATGAAGCCTTCGATGAGATTCGTGCGACCGTTCTCGAGCAGGTTGTGCAGCTCGCCAGGCGGAATCTCCTTCGCGCAAACGTGTTTCTTCATCTGAAACACGATCCGGTTTTCCTGATCCGGACGTCGCACATAATACGTGTCGGCCGTTTCGAGGATCTCGCCGTTGAACGTCTTGCTTTGGCCGATGACCTTCGCCTTCGAGAGATCCGGCGGCGCCTTGGCTTTGCGGACGATCGGATTGCCGTCCTTGTCGAGCTTCGGCGCGCGCGGCGGGAATTTCCATTCGGCCTTTTCGCCGGCGCGTTCGAAGAACGCATCGAACGGCCGGCCTTTCTTCGAGATGAAGCCTTTGATCACGTCGGTCTTTCCTTCGCTGACCAACTTGATCGCCTGCTCGCGCTCGATCGGTTTCTGGCATAGCAGCCGGCCGATGCGGAACGCGGGTTTCCAGCCGTCGTCGGTCTTCTCGCGGAGGACGTAGCTGTTGCCCGCTTCGACGAGTTGCGCGCCGGTGTTCGGGTCGGTCCAGAAAGGCTCGAGCTCGCCGATGTCCTGCTTGTCGCCGAAATCGTATTCCGTCTTCCACTTGTTTTTCTCCTCGTCTTTCACGAGGCGAAGCACGGCGGAAAAGCGGGCGCGGGTTTTCGCGGAAATGAAACCGTCGAGCGGGCCGACTTTGCCGGTGGTGACGAGCTCGCGGATCTCCGGCTCCTCCATTTTCCGGCCGCCGATGACCTTGTAGATCATGAACTCGCCGTCCTGCGATTTGTAGCCGCGGAGAGTTTCGCGCAGCGGTTTGCCGTCGGTCGGCGAGGGGATGTCGGTTTCGCGCGCGGCGGAGTCGTCCTCCTCGAACCCTTTCACGCGTTCCACGATACCCTTCGTCTGCTCGATGACTTCGCGCATGAAGGCGTCGCGGGAAAACTTCCCGTGCTCCATCTGGCGAAGCTTGAACTCCCACTCGCCGGTCATGGCGGGGCTGGTCAACGCATCCGTATGGACGGCGCTGAGAAATTGCAGCAGCTGCTCGGCCTTGGCGGTCGGGATCAGCTCGCGCTGACCGCGCTCCATATACTTCTGGTTGATCAGGCCGTCGATCGTGTCGGCGCGCGTCGCCGGCGTGCCGAGGCCGCGCTCCTTCATCGCTTCGGCGAGCTCGTCGTCGTCGACCAGCTTGCCGGCGCCTTCCATCGCGGAGAGCAGCGTGGCTTCCGTGTAGCGCGGTGGCGGTTTCGTCTGTTCGGCATGCAGGACGGGATCGAGGGTTTTCGCCTGCGGCGGCTTGCCATCCTCGGCGGAGATCGCCGGCATTGCCTTCGAATCCGGCGAGTCCTCGTCGACGGTCGTCTTGCCGTAAACGGCGAGCCAGCCGGGGAACGTCAGGACCTTACCCTCAGTTTTGAAATCGTGACCCGGCGCGACCGTGCTGATGCGCGTCGTGATGTCGAATTCGGCGGCCGGATGAAACGCCGCGACGAAACGCCGTGCGATCATGTCGAACACCTTCGCTTCCATCTCCTCGAGGTTCTTGGCCTCGTGCGCCGTCGGGATGATGGCGAAGTGATCCGAAATCTGGGCGTTGTTGAAAATGCGTTTGTTCGGCCGGACCCAGCCTTCGGCGAGCACCTTCTGCGCGTGCGGCGCGAGCGAACCGCCGAGCGCCTGCAGCGTTTCGCGGACCATCGGCATGTAATCCTCCGGCAGCGCGCGCGAGTCCGTGCGGGGATAGGTGATCATCTTGTGCCGCTCGTAGAGCGCCTGGGCGATCTGGAGCGTGCGGCGGGCGGAGAGACCGTAGCGGTTGTTGGCCTCGCGCTGCAGCGTCGTCAGATCGTAAAGCCGCGGCGCAGCCTGCGTGCTGCCTTTCTTTTCTTCCGTGACGGCGGCGAGCGGCTGGCCCTGACAGGCGGCGAGAACGGCCTCGGCAACGGCTTGCTCCCAGATGCGATCGATCCGGTCGTGCTCGTCGTTTTCCGCCTTCTTGAAATTCGGCCGCTGGTAAACGCCTTCGTAGCGGCCCTTCGCGACTTCGAAGGTGGCCGTGACGCGCCAGTAATCGCGCGGCTTGAAATTGCGGATCTCGAGCTCGCGGGCGTAGACGATCGCGAGGGTGGGCGTCTGCACGCGGCCGACCGAGGCGACGTTGCCGGCGCGGGAACCGAACATGCGCTTGGTGAGCGCGCGGGTGCCGTTGATGCCGATGAGCCAGTCGCTCTCGCTGCGGCAGCGCGCTGCGTCGGCCAGGCCGGTCATCTGCTCGCCGTCGCGCAGCGATTGAAACGCCTGACGGATGCCCTCGGCGGTCATCGTCTGCATCCACGCGCGTTTCACGGGCAGCTTACATTTCGTGAGCTGGTAGATATAAGTGAAGATGAGCTCGCCCTCGCGCCCGGCGTCGCAGGCGTTGATGACCTGGTCGATGTCCTTTCGGGCGAGGAGTTTTTTGAGGGCATTAAAGCGCTCCTTCGAATCCTCGATCGGCTTCAGGCCGAATTTTTCCGGGATGATCGGGAGCGTCTCGAGTCGCCAGAAGCCGTATTTCTTCTTGTCGATATCCTCGGGCATCTCGAGCTCGACCAGATGGCCGAGCGCGTAGGAGATCACGAATTCGTCGTTTTCGTAGTGATCGCCCTTCTTCGGGATTTTGCCGAGTGCGCGCGCAAGGTCCGCGGCGACGGACGGTTTCTCGGCAATGACAAGTGACTTCATGAAGCGGCGAGGCGTTAGGCACCCGTGCGAGCGATTTCAAGGTTTTGTTTTTGCACGACGCCGCGAAGGACGCTGCCGCGACGGCTATTTCTGAGAACGCTTCCGCGCGCGAAACGGTCGCGGGCACGACGCGAATTCTCCCCGGGTTTTGGCACGTGACGGCCCGGCGATTTCCCGAGGTTGCAGGCGGAATTCGGCCCCCTGTCGCGCGTTCGGCGCATCAGCTACTTTCCGGACGTTGTGCGGCGACACGCGCGTGCAGCGGCTCTGCATGAAATTCGTCATCTTCGGACTTACGATCAGTTCCTCCTGGGGCAACGGGCACGCGACCCTTTGGCGGGGACTGACCCGGGCACTTGCGCAACGCGGACACAAGATCGTCTTCTTTGAGCGCGACGTGCCGTATTACGCCGTGCACCGCGATCTGCACGCGTGGGCGGACGGCGAGCTGATGCTCTACTCGAGTTTCGAGAAAGCGCTTTATCAGGCGCGGCGCCATCTTGCGGACGCCGACGTCGCGATGGTGACCTCGTATTGTCCGGATGCGCGGCTCGCGACCGATCTCGTGTTGTCGTCGCGCGCGATGAAGGTGTTCTACGATCTCGATACGCCGGTCACGCTCGACGGCATGCAGGCGGGGCGGCCGGTGGACTACATCGGGCCGCGGCGGCTGGTGGATTTCGAACTGGTCCTGAGTTACACGGGCGGGCGGGCGCTCGATGAATTGCAGCAGCGGCTCGGAGCGCGACGCGTCGCGGCGCTCTACGGCAGCGTCGATCCCGACGCGCATCATCGCGTGGCGCTGGAGCCGTGTTTCGCAGCGGATCTCTCGTATCTCGGCACCTACGCCGAGGACCGGCAGGCGACGTTGCAGGAGTTGTTCATCACGCCGGCACGGCGCGCGCCGGAAAAGCGCTTTTTGATCGGTGGCGCGCAATATCCCGCGGAGTTTCCGTGGACGGACAACATCTCGTTTGTGCGGCACGTCGATCCGCCGCAGCATCCCGCATTCTATTCGTCGGCGCGTATCACGCTGAATGTTACACGGCGCGCGATGAAGGAAATGGGGTTCTGTCCGTCGGGCCGGTTGTTCGAAGCGGCGGCGTGCGGAACGCCGATCTTGAGCGACGAATGGGCGGGGTTGGGACTCTTTCTCGAGCCCGGATCGGAGATCATCGTCGCGCATAACCACGACGAGGCGCTCGCGGCGATGGCGCTCGGCGACACGGAGCTAGCGGAGATCGCGCGGCGCGCGCGCGAACGCGTGCTTGACGAACACACGGCGGCGCATCGGGCGCGCCACCTCGAGATCATTCTCGAGAACACGGCCAACGCAGCCAGCGAGCGGCTGCTGGAATCCGTGCAACCCAGCGAACCGCTCGTGGAGGCTTGAAGAATGTGGGGCATCATTCCTGCGGCGGGAGCGGGCAGTCGAATTCAACCGCTGGCGTTTTCCAAGGAGCTGCTGCCGGTCGGCAGCCGTCATGAAGGCGCGGTGGAGCATCCGCGCGCCGTCAGCGAATATCTCATCGATCGCATGGTGGCCGGCGGGGCGACCAAAGTCTGCTTCGTGATCTCGCCGGGGAAGTCGGACATTCTGGAGTATTACGGCGGGCGGGTCGGAGCGGCGGATCTCGCCTATGTCGTGCAGCCGCGCCCGGCGGGATTGTGCGATGCGATCTTCCGGGCGCTGCCGCTGATTCCGCGCGACGAGCCGGTGCTGATCGGTCTGCCCGACACGATCTGGTTTCCGTCCGACGGGTTCGCGCACCTGCCGGATGATGTGCTTTCATTTCTGCTTTTTCCCGTCGAGCAGCCGCAGTTTTTCGATGCGGTGGTCACGGACGCCGACGGCGGCGTGCTGGAGATCGAGGTGAAGCAGCGACGACCGCGTTCGAAGTGGATCTGGGGCGCGATCAAACTGCCTGGCGCGCTCCTGCACGAATTGCACGCGCTCTGGCGCGAGCCCGGCCGCGGCGACGAGTATTTCGGCACGCTGGTCAACGCGTATCTCGCGCGCGGCGGGCGCGCGCGTGGCGTGCGCGCCGGCGAAGCGTATGTGGACGTCGGCACGCTGCATGGCTACCGCGAGGCGATTCGTCTTCTCGGCGAACGCGTGGACACGCCGGCGCCGCTGACCGACGGCTGGCAGGCGTTCACGCCGGCGCGGGCCGTCGTCGGCGGCAACAGCGGCCCGGTCAACGCGCGCGCACTTTAATCTACCAACCGATATTTTCCGCCATGGTCGAAGCTGTGATGTTCTGGAACGAGCCCAACAACAAGTCGCACTGGGCTTTCGAAATCGATCCGGAGTGGGCGATCTTCGCCGAGATGGTGAAGCACGCCGCCGATGCGGTCGCGGCCGAGAATCCGCGGCTGCTGCGTGTGCTCGGCGGGATGTCGCCGATCGATGCTGCGTTCACGCAAAACATGATGCGGCGCGGTGTGCTCGATAAACTCGATGTCGTCGCGGTGCACGGTTTCCCGCTCGATTGGAATCACTGGCAGATCAACGAGTGGCCCGCGAAAATCCAGGAGATCCAGGCCGTCACGACCCTGCCGATTTGGGTCTCGGAAGTGGGCGTGTCGACCTTCGGTGCGGAAGAGGTCCAGGTGTTCGGGTTGAATCGCACGGCCGAGCTGCTGGTCGGACGCGTGCCGCGCATCCACTGGTATAGCCTGTACGATCTGCCGCGCGCCTGGCCGGCGACGACGCGGCACAAGGAGGCGGAGGGCTCGTCGTATTACCGGCATTTCTACATGGGGCTGTTGCGCGAGGACGGCACGCCGAAGCCGGCCGCCGATGAGTTTCGCCGGCATGCGCCGGCGATGGGAATTTGCCAGTGGTTTCATTTCGAAGATCACCGGCTCGACTCGGCCGTGGAGTGGTTGCGGATGCTCGGCGTGCGTTACCTGCGCACGGGCTTGAGCTGGGCCGACAGTTTTCGACCCAACGCCGAAGCGTGGTTCGACCGGCAGATGGCGGCGCTCGAGGAATTCGACGTCACACTGACCTTTTGTTTCACGCCGGAACATCGCGGCGTGCAGCCGCATCACACGAGCCCACCGCAGGCGATCGACGAGTATGCCGACTTCTGCGCGCGCATGGTCCGTCGCTATGCGACATCGCCCAACGTGCACGTCACGCCATCGGCCGCCGTCGTCGAACCGGCGATCACCCTTTAGCCAAATGCCGCGGCCTTCGTCGCCGGCGAACTCTCACCCTCGAAGAAAGGACACTTTATGATCGCACCGAAATCCAGAGCCCGCGCCGGAACGCCCGGACACCGCCGCAAGGTCCGCGTCGCGATCATCGGCGTCGGCAACTGCGCGTCCTCGCTCGTGCAAGGCGTGCAGTTCTATCGCGACGCCGCGGAGGACGAGCGCGTGCCCGGACTCATGCACGTGAATCTCGGCGGTTATCATATCCGCGACATCGAGTTTTCCGCCGCTTTCGACATCGATCGTGAGAAGGTCGGCCGTGATTTGTCGGAGGCGATTTTCACCGGGCAGAACAACACCTACAAGTTCTCCGACGTGCCGGCGCTGAACGTGCCGGTGCACCGTGGCATGACGCACGACGGCTTGGGCAAATACCTTTCCGAGCGCATCGAAAAGGCGCCGGGGCGCACCGACGATATCGTGCGCATCCTGCGCGAAACCGGCACCGACGTCGTCGTCTCCTATCTGCCGGTCGGCTCCGAGATGGCGACGAAATGGTATGTCGAGCAGGTGCTCGAGGCCGGCTGCGGTTTCGTGAACTGCATCCCGGTGTTCATTGCGTCGCAGCCGTATTGGCAGCAGCGATTCGCGGAACGCGGTCTGCCGATCATTGGCGACGACATCAAATCGCAGGTCGGCGCGACGATCACGCATCGCGTGCTGGTGAACCTGTTTCGCGAACGGGGCGTGAGGCTCGATCGCACGTATCAACTGAATTTCGGCGGTAACACCGATTTCCTCAACATGCTGGAACGCGAGCGGCTCGACTCGAAAAAGATTTCGAAGACGAACGCTGTCACCAGTCAGCTCGGCGAGCCGATGCCGGCGGAGAACGTGCACGTGGGGCCGAGCGACTTCGTGCCATGGCTCAGCGACCAGAAATGGTGCTACATCCACATGCACGGAACGACCTTCGGAAACGTGCCGCTGAAATGCGAAGTGAAGCTCGAGGTCTGGGATTCGCCGAATTCTGCCGGCGTCGTGATCGATGCGGTGCGCTGCATCAAGCTCGCACTCGACCACGGTCTCGCGGGCCCGCTGATCGGACCGGCGAGCTACTTCATGAAATCGCCGCCGCAGCAGTTCACGGATCACGAGGCGCGCGAACAAACGGAGGCGTTCATCCGGGAGAATCGTTGCCCGGACACTCCCGCCACGCGCGAGGAAACGCTGAGCGCATCACACGCGTGATGCCCGTGTGACCCGTAGCGGAAAGCGTGAGCTTTTCGCTGCTGGCCGGGTGCGATCGATGTGAAAAGCTCACGCTTTCCGCCACGAAGCGATCCTGTGACCACGTTCTATCTGATCCGGCACGCGGAGAAAGACGCCGTGGAAGGCGTGCTCGCGGGGCGAACGCCCGGCATTGCGCTGAGCGCACGCGGGCTTCGCCAAGCGGAGGCGCTGGCCCGGCATTTGCGCGGCGAGCGGATCGACGCGGTGTTCAGCAGCCCGATCCAGCGCGCGCAGGAAACCGCGGCCGCCATCGCACGCGATCGCGGCCTCGGCGTCGAACTCTGCGACCCGATCACGGAAGTGGAATTCGGCGAGTGGACGGGCGCGTCGTTCTCCGCGGTGGCGCCCCAGGAGCGCTGGCGACGATTCAACACGTTTCGCAGCGGCACGCCCATCCCGGGCGGCGAGAGCGCGCTCGCGGTGCAAGCGCGTTTTGTATCCGAAATGCTGCGACTCCGCGCTGCGCGACCCGGCGGCGGAGTGGCGCTCGTCAGTCACGCGGATCCGATCCGGCTGGCGCTGGCGTATTTTCTCGGGACGCCGATCGATCTCTGCCTGCGGCTCGAGGTGGACCTCGCGTCGGTGAGCGTCGTGGCGCTGCACGACGATGGCGCGACGATTCGCCGGCTCAACGACGTTGCGGCCGAAAACGTATGAGCGGGTCCGGTTCGCAGCCCTCGTGGACGGAGTTGATGCGGCGCGGCGAGTTTGCCGCCGCGTGGCGGTTGAGCGATGTCGCGCTGCACGAACGGGCCGGAGTGCCGTGTTGGGGCTGGCCGCGTCACCTTCAATATATCTGGGATGGGCGATCACTGGCGGGTCGGCGCGTGCTCGTGCGCTGCTATCATGGCTTGGGCGATACCGTGCAGTTCATCCGATTTCTCCCGCAGCTGAAAGAGGCCGCGGCCGAAACGATCGTGTGGGCGCAGCCGGCGCTGCTGCCCTTGCTCGCGACGGCGAGCGGCATCGACCGGCTGCTGCCGTTGCACGATGGCGTGCCGGACGTCGCGTTCGACGCGGACGTCGAACTGATGGAGCTGCCGCATGTGTTCCGCACCACGCTGGAAACGATTCCGCGCCACGTTCCGTATCTGCATGTCGCGCCGTCGTCGTGGCCGCAAGCACCGGAGAACGGCGAGCTGGCGGTTGGCGTGGTGTGGCGCTCGGGTGATTGGGACGTGAGCCGCTCCGTGCCCGCGAGGGTGATGGCGCGTCTGGCGAAAGTGGCAGGCGTGAAACTTTATCTGCTGCAGGAAGCGTCGGCCGCGGCCGAATGGCCAAACGACACGGCGGTGCGCTGGTGTCCATCGCCGGTGGCGCAACTCGCGGCGGCGATCGCGGCGATGGATCTGGTGATCAGCGTCGACAGCCTCCCGGCGCATCTGGCAGGCGCGCTGGGCGTGCCGGTGTGGACGCTGCTGCCGGTGACCGCCGACTGGCGATGGATGGAAACACGCGACGATACGCCGTGGTATCCGACGATGCGTTTATGGCGGCAGGAGCGTGCGGGAGACTGGGAGCCGGTGATCGCGCGCGTGGCGTCGGAGCTGGGAAGCATTGTTGGTGCCTCCGGACGTCTCGGAGAGACGTCCCTACCTACTGAAAAAAGGCCCGCGTTGCAGCGGGCCTGGTGAGCTATAGAGATTCGAACGCGGACGCGTCAGCTGGCGAGCTTCGGCGTTTCGGCGAGGGCGGAGTCGAACGCCTTGAGCATTTCCGCGATGGTGGCGTCGGTCTCGTCGCCCATGTTGGAAATGCGGAAGGTCTTGCCCTTGAGTTTGCCGTAGCCGCCGTCGATCACGAGCTTGTGCTTCGACTTGAGCGTCTTGTTCAACGCGGCGAGGTCGATGTTCAGCGTGTTAGCGAAGCAGTTCAGGCTGACGGAGCCGAAACCTTCCTTCGGGAATAGCTTGAAGCCCTTCGCAAAGAGGTGGTCGCGCACCGTCTGGTTCAGGCGGGCGTGACGCGCGTAGCGGTTCTCGATGCCCTCAGTCTTGATGTCCTCGAGCTTCGACTTGAGCGCGTAGATGAGCGGAATCACCGGCGTGCTCGGCGTCATGCCGGCCTCGTGGTTCTTCTGGAATTCGAGGAAATCGAAATAGTAGCCGCGGCCGGGTTGTTTCGCGGCGCGATCGAGCGCGCGCTTGGAAACCGAGAGGAGGGCGAGGCCGGGCGGCAGGGCGAGGGCCTTCTGCGAGCCCGTAATGAAAACGTCGATACCGAGTTCGTCCTTCTTGATCGGCATCGCGCTGAACGAGCTGACGGTGTCGACGATCGAGATGACGTCGGGAAACTCGCGCACAACCTTCATGATCGCGGCGATGTCGCTCATGCAGCCGCAGGACGTCTCGTTGTGGATGATCGTGATGGCGTCGTAGGCGCCGGTGGCGAGCTCACGGCGGACGGCCTCGGGATCGACGGGCTGGCCCCAGTCGAACTTGAGCGCGCCGGCCTGGAAGCCGCAGCGCTGGGCGACGTCGTTCCACTTGTCGGAGAACGCGCCGTTCATGCAATTGAGCACCTTCTTCGCGGTGACGTTGCGGACGGAGCCTTCCATCACGCCCCAGGCGCTGCTGGTGGACAGGTAAACGGGATCCTTCGTGTAGAAGAGCGCCTGCAGCTCAGGCTGGATCGCCTGGTAGAGCGCGACGAAGTCCGTGCTGCGGTGGCCAATCATCGGCTGCGCCATCGCGCGCAGGGTTTTTTCGGAGACCGCAATGGGGCCAGGGATGAAGAGTTTGTAGCTCATGAGTTCGTGCCCGTAGGCGCTACGGAAAACAGTTTACGCCCCGCGCCGGGTCAACCTTCATTCGCACAAACTCATGTCGCAGTCCTGGCTGAAGAAAAAGGTCAACGCGCTCGAACTCTATACGGTCGACGTGATTCTCGGCCGCCGTGCGGACACGGGGGCGGCAGTCTATGGCGCTTTTTTGCAGGTGCTGTCATGGTTGTTCAACGCCATCGCGCAGGCGCGACTCTGGCTTTATCACCATCGCATCCTGCACGACCAGCCGCTCGGCTGTCTCGTGGTCGTGGTCGGTAATCTCACCGTGGGCGGGACGGGCAAGACTCCCGTCGTGGAGAAATTTGCGAAAGCCTTGCGGGACCGTGGCCGCAAAGTGGCGATCCTCAGCCGCGGCTACAAAAGCAAGTCGGCGCCGTTCTGGAAAAAATGGTGGCACGGCATCACCCACACCGCGGAGCCGCCGCCGAAGATCGTGAGCGACGGCGAGCGGGTGCTGCTCGATTCCGAGGAGGCCGGCGACGAGCCGTTCATGCTCGCGCGCAACCTTCCGGGCGTGATCGTGCTGGTCGACAAGAACCGCGTGAAATCCGGGGCGTTCGCGATCAAGAAATTCGGCTGCGACACGCTCGTGCTCGACGACGGTTTCCAATACCTGCCGCTCAAGGGACGGCTCAACCTGCTGCTCGTCGACAAAACAAATCCGTTCGGCAACGGCCACCTGTTGCCACGCGGAATCCTGCGGGAACCGATCAAGCACCTGAAACGTGCGAGCTACGTTTTTCTGACCAAGTCGAACGGTCATCGCGACGAGGAACTCGAGTCGTTGATCAAGCAGCACAACCCCGACGTCGACATCATCGAGTGCGCGCACCGTCCGCAGTATCTTCAGCGCTTCGGGTTGCCCGCGGAGACGCCGGGCGCGCGCGAGCCGTTGAGCTTTTTGAAGGGACGGCGCGTGATGGCGTTCAGCGGCATCGCCACGCCGGAGAGTTTCGAGAAATTTCTGCGCGATCTCGGCGCGTTGATCGTAGCGCGTGAGCGCTTCCTGGATCACTATCGCTACGTCGACGAAGATTTCGAGGCCCTGTTCCGGATCGCGCGCGAACAAGGCGCCGAGTGCCTGGTGACCACGGAGAAGGACGCCGTGCGCATCCCGGAAACTTACGCGTGCCCGCTGCCGCTCTACTACTTGCGGCTCGAGATCGACATCATCCGCGGCGCGGCGGATTTCGACGAAGCGGTGGGGCGGATCTGTTTTCCCCAGAGCGGACGCGGCAAGGCGGCTTGAGCCCGGCGTCGCGGGCCGGCGGATTCGACCCGTGGACAGAGGAGTGGCGGGCGCCACTTCCACCTTGCGGGCGCGGGCGGGGACGACGTTAGTTGCGGATCATGATCATCGATCCGCGCTACCACGAACTCGCCGAGGGCCTCACCGGATTCTCCACGTCGCTCAAGAAGGGCGAGCGCGTGTTGATCGACGCGTTTGATGTGCCGGACGCGATCGTGATCGCACTGATTCGCGCGGTGCGGGCGCGCGGAGCGCAACCGATGGTGCAGCTCCATCGCGCGCGCGTGACGCGCGAGCTCACGCGCGGTGCCGAGGCCGGTGTCTATGAACCACTCGCCGAAGTGGAGCTCGCGCGGATGCAGAGCGTGCACGCCTATATCGCGCTGCGCGGGTCGGAGAACATCTTCGAGACCTCGGACGTTCCCCCGGAGAAAGTGCAGCTCGTGTCGCGGTTGATGAAGCCGGTGCTCGATTATCGCGTCGGCAAAACGAAGTGGGTCGTGCTGCGCTGGCCGACCTCGGCGATGGCGCAGCAGGCGGGCATGAGCACGGAGGCGTTCGAGGACTTTTTCTTTCGCGTCTGCACGCTCGATTACCGGCGGATGACGCCGGGCATGACGGCCCTGAAGGAGCTGATGGAGCGCACCGATCGGGTGGAGATCAAAGGCCCCGGCACGGATCTGAGTTTCTCGATCAAGGGCATCGGCGCGGTGCCGTGCGGCGGGTTGCGCAACATCCCCGATGGCGAGGTGTTTTCCTGCCCGGTGCGCGATTCGGTTGAGGGCGTGATCCAATACAACGCGCCGACGGTTTATCTCGGCACGTCGTTCGACAACATCCGGCTCGTCTTCAAGCGCGGCAAGATCGTCGAGGCCACGTCGACGAACACGAAGCGGTTGAACGAGATTCTGGATAGCGACGCGGGCGCGCGCTACATCGGCGAGTTCGCGCTCGGTTTCAATCCGCACATCCTGCAGCCGATGCGGGACATCCTGTTCGATGAAAAGATTGCGGGCTCGTTCCACTTCACGCCGGGCCAGGCGTATGAAGAATGTGGTAACGGCAACAAATCGCAGGTGCACTGGGACATGGTCTGCATCCAGCGACCAGAATACGGCGGTGGGGAAATCCGGTTCGACGGCAAACTGATCCGCAAGGACGGCCTGTTCGTGCCGAAGGCGCTGCAGAAGCTGAACCCGGAGTATTTGCTCGGGAAGAAATAGGCTCGGAGGGAAACCACGAAACACACGAAATACACGAAAATGCAGGCCCCTGATTTCGGATTTCGTGTGTTTCGTGTTTTTCGTGGTTGCTGAGAACATGTCGGATCAATCGCTGATCGATTTCATTCAGGCGTTGCCGAAGACGGAGACGCACCTGCACATCGAGGGCGCGCTGCCCTATGAGTTGCTGCGCGCGTGGAAACCGGAGGATTATCCGGCCGATCCGGAGTTCCGTCGCCCGGATTATCGGTATCCAAGTTTTCCCGACTTCGACGCCATCTTGCTGGCGCACGCGCTGCCGTGGTTCACGAGCGCCGAACGCTACCACGAGGCGGCGAAGGCGATCTTCGCAAAGCACGTCGCGCAGAACGTCCGCTACGTCGAAACCAGTTTCCACCTGCCGGTCACCCAGTTCATCGGCGTGCCCGGGCCGGAAATCGTCGCGGCGATCCTCTCGGCGGCGCCGCCGGGACTCGAGGTGCGTGTTTTCACGGGCATGCTTCGCACCGACATCGTCGGCGAACTCCGCCCGACGATCGACGCGCTGCACACCTGGGAGAATCTGTCGGGCGTGGACCTGCACGGTTTCGAAGCGATGCGCACGGAGCCGGAGACGGCTGCGATCTGGGCGAGGGTGCGCGCGGCGGGCAAAGTCACCAAGTGCCACGCCGGCGAATTCGGCGGCGCGGAGCGCGTGCGCGAGGCGATCGAAGTTCTCGGCGTCACGCGCGTGCAACATGGTGTGCGCGCGATCGAGGATCCGGCGGTCGTGCGGCTCGCGGCGGAGCGCGGCGTCACGTTTGACGTTTGTCCGATCAGCAACGTCCGGCTGCAGGTCGTGCCGTCGCTGCGCGAGCATCCGATCCGGCGGCTGCTGCAGGCAGGCGTGCGCTGCACGGTCAGCACCGACGATCCGCTCAACTTTGCGAACACGGTGAACGACGAATACGCGGCGCTCGCGACGGAGCTGAAGTTCACGCGCGCGGAGCTGGCGCAGGTCGCGCGCAACGGCTGGAGCGTGGCCGACGTGCCCTCGGAAGTCAGGCAACACTCCCTCGCGGAAATCGACCGGCTCAGCGCCGGATGACGCACCGGTGCGCGCTCAGGAGGCCGGGGGAAAACGATCGGGCAGCGCGCGGATCGCGGCCATGACCCGGGCCGTCATCGGATCGCAGTAGCACGCGACATAGTCGAAAAGCTCGAGCGCGGCGGCATTCTGGAGCAGCTGCCGTTTCAATCCCTCGCGCGCGCGGTGGAGCAGCACTTTCACGTTGTCGCGGGAGATCCCCAGGCAGTGCGCCGTTTCCTCGGTGGAGAGGCGCTGCACTTCGCGGAGCAGATAGACCGCGCGGTGGTTGCGCGGCAGTGTTTGTATGGCTTCTTCCAATACGGATTTCTTTTCCTCGGCGTTGAGCAAAGGCTCGGCCGCGGCCGGCACGGAGGGCTCGTCCGCGGGGCGGGAGCCGTTCTCCGCGAGAGTTTCCAGAACGAAACGCTTTTTGGCACGCAGCATCATGAGGCACTCGTTGATCATGATGCGGGTGAGCCAGGTGCCGAACGAGGAACGGCCGTGAAAGCGGTCCAGGTGGAGAAATGCTTTCAGATAGGCGTTCTGCATCGCATCCTCGGTCTGCCCATGATCCTGCAGATAGGCCATGCCCGCGCGATAAAGCTGGGCGTTGTGCCGTCGCACGATCACCTCGAACATCTCGCGATTACCGCGCAACACGGCGTTCACCGCCTCGATGTCCGCGACTTCGAAGGGAGCCGGCAGTGGCTCCGACGCGGCGGCGAACGAGCGGGCGGGAGAGTTCATGTCAGATTTGATGCCGAACGGCAGCGAACGTTACACCGGTCGGGTAATTGCGAAAGGAAAGACGGGCGAATCGATCACCTGTAACCTTCAACGCCCCGCTGCATCGAATGAGGAAACGGCACCGCACTCCCGCGGACCGCGAAATTCAATCCTCCATGGCTACCACCTATTCCGTTCCCTCGGGCGCTGCCGCGTCCTCGCTCCAGACCGATAACCAGGTCGTCCGTTCGATCCACACGCTGCTCACTTACATCTTCACCGCCGTGCCGATCGTCGCCGGCGCGGACAAGTTCACCCACTTTCTTGCGCAATGGGACACCTATTTGAATCCGCTGGTGCTCCGCATCGTGCCCGTCTCGGCGAATACGTTCATGCACCTGGTAGGAGTGATCGAGATCGTGGCCGGCGTGCTGGTCTTCGTGCGTCCGCGGCTCGGCGGTTTCGTGGTGATGGGCTGGCTGCTCGCGATCGCGCTGCAATTGATCGCCGCGGGTCAATTCCTGGATATCGCCGTCCGCGACATCGTGATCGCGTTAGCCGGTGCGCTGACGCTGGCCCGGCTCACGCCCCACCTGGGCGCGAATGTTCGCCGGGCTGACGCCTGAGCACCGCGGTCCATCGAGGAGCCGGCTTGCAGACGTCCGCGGGAGCCGCGAGGCTCCGCCGCCTGCAAGCAGACTCCTCCATGCCGCTCACCTACATCGTTCCTCCCGGGATCCGTCGCGCGCGGGCCGATAAAATCCTCGCGGCGGCCTTCACCGAGCACAGCCGCGTGGCCTTCCAACGCGCGTTCGATGCGGGTCTGATTTCCCGGAGAAACGAAGTTCTCGGACGAGACGCGACCGTGAACGAGGGCGACGAGATCGTGTTTTCGTTTCCCGATACGAAGCCCGCGGAGATCAAGGCCGTCGACATCCCGCTCGACGTGCTCTTCGAGGACAAACACATGCTCGCGGTCAACAAGGTCGCGGGCATGGTCGTCCATCCGGGTGCGGCGACCGAGGATGACACGCTCGTGCACGCCCTGCTCGCGCACTGTGCCGGATCGTTGAGCGGCATCGGTGGCGTGGAGCGACCCGGCATCGTGCACCGGCTCGACAAGGAAACCACCGGTGTGATCGTTGTCGCCAAGAGCGACAAGGCGCATCGCGCGCTCGCGGATCAGTTTGCAAGCCGGACGCTGACGAAGGAATACGTGGCGCTCGTGAGCGGAGTGCCGCAGTTGCTGAGCGGCACGATCGATCGCGCGATCAGCCGGCATCCGGTGCATCGCCATCGGATGACGATCGGCGAAGGCGGCAAGCCCGCGCGCACGGATTGGGAGCGCGGAGAAACGTTCGGCCCGCTCGCGGCGCTGATCCGCTGCCGGATTTTCACCGGCCGCACGCATCAGATCCGCGTGCACCTGAAATCGCTCGGCCATCCGATTCTCGGCGACTCGCTGTATGGCTGGAAACCGGATCTGCGCCTCGATGAGCAACCGCAGCGGATCATGTTGCACGCGGAGCACCTCGTCATCGCGCATCCGATCAGCGGCAAGGTCCTCGATTTGCGCGCCCCGCTGCCGAAGGATTTCGTGAAGATGATGAAGGGGCTGAAAACGGCCGCCAAGCGGCTGGCAGCGAACGCCCGGACAACTTAGCGCTCCCGTTCGGACGCCTCGGAGAGCCGTCCCTGCCAAACGTCCTCACCGTTCGAGCAGCTCGGCGGCGAGGCCGAAGCGAAGGTTGTAGAGAGAATGCTGATACGCGGTGAAGCCGCCGGTTTCGGCGACGGCGAGCAGCGTGGATAACGCGGTGGGAAACACGTCCGCGCGGGCGGCGGGAAGACCCGGGACGGCCTGCCGCTCGGCCAGCGGCATGGCGGCGAGTTCGTCACACAGCACCACCAGTTCGGCGATCTCGATCCGCGCCGGCGTGGCTTCGAGCGCGAGACCGCGCCGGGCGCCGAGAATGGCGCGGGCGGTTGTCATCGTGCCGCCAGTCGCCACCGCCGTGGCGTCCGGCAGCGTGAAGAGGAAGTTGGCTCGGACGGTGGCGGAGGAAAGCGTGCGGATCGCGGCGAGCAGTCCGAAAGGAATCGGCGCGGTCTGATCGCGCACGAAGGTTTCCGTCAGCCGCACGCAGCCCAGCTGCAGGCTCACCGCCTGCTCGATCTTGCGCTGGCGAAACGAGAGACACTCGAGGCTGCCGCCGCCGAGATCGAAGACATAGAAATTCTCCAAGCCGAGCAGCGCCGGATCGCAGGTGAGTCCGCGGCCGATGAGATTCGCTTCTTCGAAGCCGGACAGGATCCGGATTTCGTGGCCGGTGGCGGCCTGCACCTGCGCGCGGAACGAGGAGCCGTTCTGGGCGTCGCGCACCGCGCTGGTGGCGACGAGCGCGATGCGAGTCGGTGCAAAAGGCGCGATGAAATCGAGGAGTTCGCGAATCGCGCCAATCCCGCGGGCGATGCCTTCGTCGCTCAATTTGGGAGTCTCGCGGCTGATCCCGGCGCTGATTCGCGCGTCGAGTGTTTTGACGCCCAAGGCGCCAACGGAGCCGTCCGACGCCCGCTCGGCGACGAGCGCCTTGATGGAATTGCTACCGATGTCGATGACGGCGACGGAAGGCATGGAACCACGAAACACACGAAACACACGAAAAGAAGAAAATCTTCGGTTTTCGTATTTTTCGTGGTTCTACAAAACGAAACCATTCGGCGCGATCAGAAGGACGAATTCGCCTTTCAGGCTCGTTTTGGCGAGGCGGGCCTGCACGTCGGCGACGGGGCCGACGAGGAACGCTTCGTGGAGCTTGGTGACCTCCTTGGCGACGCAGATCACGCGTTCGCCGCCGAGCGTAGTTACGATCTCGCTCACGGCCTTGTCGATCCGGTGGCAGCTTTCGTAGAGCGCGAGTGTGTAATCGAATTCCCGATACTTCTCAAAAAACGAGATCCGCGCGGCCGATTTCGGAGGAAGAAAACCGACAAACAAAAAACCGTTCGTCGGCAGGCCGCTCGCGCTGAGTACCGCGGTGAGGGCGCTGGCGCCCGGAACAGGAATAACGGGCAGTCCGCGACGGCGGCAGGCCCGGACCAGGCGAAAACCCGGATCGCTCAGCGCGGGCGTGCCGGCGTCGCTGACGATCGCGACCGATTTGCCGGCGGCGAGCGCAGAGGCGAGGCGTTCGGCAGCGTCGGTTTCGTTGTGTTCGTGGTAAGGGACGAGCTCCTTCCGCAGGCCGAGGCGGTTGAGCAGCAGGCCGGTCGTGCGGGTGTCCTCGCAGGCGACGAAATCGACGCCGCCAAGAATCGCTCGGGCGCGGTCGGAGAGGTCGGCCAGGTTTCCGATCGGCGTGGCGACGACGTAAAGGTGTCCGGGTTGCGCGACGAGGGACGAATTGGCGGGGAGGTTTTCGGCCATGGCGGCGGGAGCGTGGGCAGGCGGACGCGCGGGTCCGAACAAAAAAAGAATCCGGCCGAAGCCGGATTCAGAGAAGTCGGGAGCTGATTTAGCGGCCGAAGCCGCCGCCCATGCCCGGAATCTGGCCTTCCCAATCGGCCGGACGACTCCACGGAATCGACGTATCCCTCGGCGCCGACATGCAGCCCGCCAGCGAGGCGAGCAGTGCGATCAGGACGGCGCTGATGATGGATTTTCTGGGGGAGATCATGAATGCGTTGGTTAAAAGCGCAGAAGCGCGTTACTGGCAAGGCCCTGATGACGATTTTGCGGGCCTCAGGTAACGCGCCTCAGGTCACAACCCGTAGCGCGACAGATGCCACGGCGTTTTCGCGCGTTTTTTCACGCCGGTGAGCCGGCGGTTGGCGGCGAGGTGCTCGAGGATCTTGAACACGAGCTCGGTCGAAACGTCGGCGCCGAGTTGCGCCGCGAGTTCCTCGGCGGTGTAGGATTGGTCGGGCGCGGCGCTGAGCGCGGCGGCGATGCGCTGCTTGAGCGCGATGACGCCGCCGGCGGCTTTCTTGCCGGCCTCGACGCCGGGCTGGTGGTAGGCGTTGATGCCGATCAACGAGGCGTAAAGTCCGACGACGCGCTCGTAGAGGGCGATCAGCAGGCCGATGGTGCGCGGCGAGACGTCGGGCACCGTCAACGTGATCGACGAGCGGTTCTTCTCGCTGAGGGCGTCGCGCGTGCCGAGATAGAAGCCCTGCAGGTAATCGCCGGACGTGATGCCGGGTTCGACTTCGAGCGCAGTCTTCGCGTCGCGATCCTTCAGCACCTCGAGGAACGTCACGAAAAAGTTGTTCACGCCCTCGCGGAGCTGCTGGACGTAGGCGTGCTGGTCGGTGGAGCCCTTGTTGCCGTAGACGGCGATGCCCTGGTTCACGACGTTGCCCTGCAAATCGAATTCCTTGCCGAGCGATTCCATCACGAGCTGTTGCAGGTAACGTGAGAAAAGCAGCAGCCGGTCCTTGTAGGGCAGCACGACCATGTCCTTCGCGCCGCGGCCGTCGGTCGCGAAAAACCACATGAGCGCGAGGAGCGCGGCGGGGTTTTCCGCGGTGACGGGCTGGCGCGTAACGGCGTCCATCGCGGCGGCGCCATCGAGCATTGCCTGAATGTCGATGCCCTGCAGCGCGGCGGGCAAAAGACCGACGGCGCTCAACTCGCTGGTGCGGCCGCCGACCCAGTCCCACATCGCGAAACGCGCGAGCCAGCCTTCGTTGACCGCGGTCTGATCGAGTTTCGAACCGGCGCCGGTGACGGCGACGAACTGCTTCGCGTAATCGAGTCCGGCAGCCTTGAACGCGGCGATGGCCTCGAGCATGCCGTTGCGGGTTTCGACCGTGCCGCCGGATTTCGAGATGACGACGACGAGCGTTTTGGCGAGCTGGTTGCGCAGCTCGTCGAGGACGTAATCGATGCCGTCGGGATCAGTGTTGTCGAAGAAATGGATGGCGAGCTTGTCCTTGCGCGGACGGCCGAGCGCGTGGCTGACGAGTTGCGGACCGAGCGCGGAGCCGCCGATGCCGACGACGAGGAGGTGTTTGAATTTGCCCTTCGGGCCGGCGATTTCGCCGGCGTGGACCTTGGCGGCGAAATCCTTGATCGCGGCGAGGGTGGAGGTGATTTCCTCGGTGAGCTCCGGCTTCGGCGCGAGCTGGGGCGCGCGCAGCCAGTAATGGCCGACCATGCGGTTCTCGTCGGGATTGGCGATCGCGCCGGCCTCGAGCTCGGCCATGGCCTTGAACGCGTCCTGCATGCGCGACTCCATCGACGTGAGGAAGTCGTCCGGAAACGGAATGCGGCTGATATCGAGCGAAACGCCGAGGTCGGCGTTGTGGTAAAAGTGGGTTTTGAAACGGGTCCAGGACATGGCGCGAATAGAAGAGGGAGAACCACGAAACACACGAAATACACGAAAGGGATCTCGATCCGGATCCAGGAATTTCGTGTGTTTCGTGTTTTTCGTGGTTCCCGGTTTAGTGGTCAGAGATATTTGTCGGTGACGGCGCCTTCGGAGGCGGTGGCGACGAGCTTGGCGTATTTCGCCAGGACGCCGCGGGTCTCGCGAGGCGGACGCGGCTTGTTGGCGGCCATGCGAGCGGCGTAATCGGCCTCCGGGATCAGGACGCTGATCGTGTTCTTCACCGCGTCGATTTCGATGAGATCGCCGGTGCGCACGATGCCGATCGGGCCGCCGCACGCCGCTTCGGGCGTGATGTGGCCGACGTCGAAACCGTGGCTGCCGCCGGAAAAACGGCCGTCGGTGATGAGCGCGACATCCTTGATCAAGCCGCGACCGGCGACGGCGCTGGTGGGCGAAAGCATCTCGCGCATGCCGGGACCGCCGACGGGTCCTTCGTTGCGGATGACAACCACATCGCCCTTCACGACGTCGCCGCGGAGGATGCCCTTCAACGCGTCCTCCTCGCCCTCGTAAACCTTGGCGGTGCCTTTGAAATAGAGACCTTCCTTGCCGGTGATCTTGCCGACGGCGCCGCCGGGGGCGAGGTTGCCGCGGAGGACGCGCAGGTGGGTTTCCTTTTTGATGGGGTTCTCCCACGGGCGAATGATGTCCTGCTCGTTCGGATACGCGCCGTAGGCTGGCACGTCCTTCAGCGTTTCGGCGATGGTTTCGCCGGTGACGGTGAGGCAGTCGCCGTGGAGCAGGCCGCGGTCGAGGAGCATCTTCATCATCGGGCGGATGCCGCCGATGCGGATGAGATGGCTCATGTTGTATTTGCCGAACGGCTTCAGGTCGGCGAGGAGCGGGACGCGTTCGCCGATCGTCTTGAAATCGTCGAGCGTGAGCGGCACGTGCGCGGCATGGGCGATCGCGAGCAGATGGAGGATGAGATTGGTGGAGCCGCCGAGCGCGGTGCAGACGGTGATGGCGTTCTCGAACGCCTTTCGCGTCATGATGTCGCGCGGCTTGATGCCTTTTTTCAGGAGGTTGACGACGGCGGCGCCGGCGCGTTCGCAATCCTGACGCTTGGCTTCGCCGATCGCGAGTTGGGCGCTGCTGTTGGGCAGGCTCATGCCGAGCACTTCGATCGCGCTCGCCATGGTGTTGGCGGTATACATGCCGCCGCAGGAGCCGGGACCGGGAATCGCGCTCGACTCAACTTGTTTCAGGCCGGCGTCGTCGAGTTCGCCCTTGGCGTGTTTGCCGACGGCTTCGAAGACGGAGACGATGTCGAGCGGCTTCTGGTGATCGCAGTCGCCGGGCAAGAAGCCGGGGAGAATGGTGCCGCCGTAGACGAAAACCGCCGGGCGGTTCAGGCGCGCAATCGCGATCATCGCCCCGGGCATGTTCTTGTCGCAGCCGCCGATGGCGACGAGGCCGTCAAACCCCTCGGCCGCGACGGCGGTCTCGATCGAGTCGGCGATCACCTCGCGGGACACGAGGCTGTAGCGCATGCCCTGCGTGCCCATGCTGATGCCGTCGGTGACGGTGATGGTGTTGAAATAAACCGCTTTGCCGCCGGCGTCGGCGACGCCCTTGCGCGCGTGATCGCTGAGCTCGCCCAGATGGACGTTGCACGGCGTCATGTCGCTCGCGGAGGACGCGACGGCGATCTGCGGCTTGCGGAAGTCGTCGTCGGTGAAGCCGACGGCGCGCAACATCGAGCGGGCAGGGGCACGGTCGTTGCCGTCGACCACCACGGAGGAGTGAGGACGCGGCAGTTCGCTTTTGGGCTGGTTGCTCATGGGAAAAGAAGGTTGCAGGACACCAAACGGGTTCGGTTCCGGCAAGCGCGTTTGCCGGCAGCGCCGCACAACTTTCGTGGTTGCCTGTGCGGTGAGGCGCCGCATTCACTGGTCGGAATTTCCCGCATGGCCTTCAATTTGAAAAAGGTGCTCAAGGCACTGCTGTTTTCCTCCAGCCAACCCCTCTCGATCAAAGACATCCAGGCCGCGTTCACGCGTTTCCACGAGAGTGTGGAAACAAGTGCGGAGAGCGACGAAGCGGCGAAGGACGGCGAAGCGGCGCCGGAGCCGGCCGCCAGCGAGTCGTTGCCCGAGGCTGCGGCGGCGGAGAATGCGGAAGCGGCGGCGCCCGTCGCCAGCGAACCGGCGGTCGAAGCCGGGAGCGATGTTCCCGCGGGCGAGCTGACGGAGTTGGCGCTCGAAACCGTGGACGACCCCGAACTTTATTCCGACGTGCCTTCGCTGATCACGGGCACGCAGATCCGCGAGGCGATGGATCGGATCGCGGCGGAACTGCGCGCGGCCGACGACGGCCTGCTGCTGATCGAGGGCAACAACGGTTACCGGCTCGTCACGCATCCGCGTTTTGCGCGCTGGGTGCGGATCCTGCGTTCGGAGCCGCCGCCGATGAAATTGAGCCAGTCGGCCATCGAAACGCTCGCGATCGTGGCGTATCGGCAGCCGGTCACGCGCGGCGAGATCGAGACGATCCGCGGTGTGTCCGCCGAAGCCGGCATCAACAAGCTGCTCGAGCGCGAACTCGTCTACGTGGTCGGCCGCGCGGACCTGCCGGGCCGGCCGATCCAGTATGGCACGACGGACAAGTTTCTCGAATTCGTCGGCGTGAAGTCGCTCGATGAACTGCCGGCGTCGGACGTCCTCAGCTCGCGCCAGATCGACGAGTGGTTGAAGACCGCGACGAATCCGGCGCCGATCGGCGACCGCGACATGGGCTTGCCGGACGAGCAGTTGCCGCTCGACGCGAATGCAGCCCCCGGGCCCGCGTCTGCGACGGAAGAATCCCAGCCCGCCGCCGCTGCCGACGAAAACGAAACGCCCGCCAATTCCTGAACGATGGACCTTGCCGCCATTCGCGAGAAAATCGACCAACTCGACCGCCGCCTCGTCGAGATCCTCAACGAGCGTCTGACGCTCGCCGCCGAGATCGGCAAACTGAAGCGCAGCCAGGGCGGGCAGATTTACGTGGCCGAGCGCGAGGACGCGGTGCTTCGCAAGGTCACCGGCCGCAATGAAGGTCCGATCAAGAACGAGGCACTCGTCGCCATCTACCGCGAAATCATGTCCGCGGCGATCGCGCTCGAGAAGCCGCTGGTGATCGCGTATCTCGGCCCGGAGGCGAGCAACACGCATGCGGCAGCGTTGAAGAAGTTCGGCGCCAGCGTCGACTATCACGCGATGGCGACGGTGAGCGACATCTTCACCGCGGTCGAAAAAGGCGAAACCGATTACGCGGTGATTCCGATCGAGAACTCGACCGAGGGCTCCGTGCGCGAGGCGCTCGACAGTTTTGTCGAGAGCGACCTGAAGATCGTCGCGCAGATCTATCTCGAGATCAGCCACGCGCTGATTTCCAACTCGCGACTCGAGGATATCGAGCGGGTCTATTCGAAAGACCAGGCGCTCGCCCAGTGCCGGCACTGGTTGCAGCGGCACCTGCCGCATGCGCAGCTGATCGACGCGCCCAGCACGTCGCGGGCGGTGCAGATCGCGAAAGGCGAACCGGGCGCGGCGGCGATCGCCGGCGATCTCGCGGCCGAGCACTACGGCGTGCCGGTCGTCGAGCGCAACATCCAGGACAAGGCGGACAACACCACGCGCTTTTTCGTGCTGGGCCGGAAACCGTCGGGGTCCGTCGGTGGCGGCAAGGATCTTTCGAGCCTGCTGGTGTCGCTTGGCGACGAAGCCGCGTCGCATTCCGGAGCGCTGTTGAAAATGCTCATGCCGCTTGCGGAGCGTGGCATCAATCTGACGAAGATCGAATCGCGCCCGAGCAAGAAGCGGCCGTGGGATTATTACTTCTTCCTCGACGTGACGGGGCACTACGAGGATCCGAACATGAAGGCCGCGCTGGCCGAGCTGAAGAAATTCTGCCCGGTCGTGAAATGGCTCGGCAGCTACCCGGCGTCGGCGAGCTGACGCGCGCCGGGCTGCGCCCGCGCCGGTTCAGAGTTCCGGGTTCCGGGTTCAGAGTTCCGGGTTGGGAAACCCTGAACTCAAAACCCAAAACTCAAAACCGGGTTTGCCCGTCTAGCCGAGCAGAACCTGCCACTGGTTGTCGCGCGCGGCGCGGGCGGCTTTCAGCGCGCCGATCGCGACGTAGCGCTTGTAATCCTGGCCGGCGATTTTGACCTTCGGCGACTCATAGCCGTCCTCGATGAGTTTCTTCTGCAGCAAGGTGTCGATGCCTTTGAGCTGCGAACCGCCGCCGGTGATGATGATGTTCTGGAGCAGCGTGACCACCGAGTCGGACGAGGCGCGCTGGATCAACGTCGTGAGGGCCGGATAAATCCGATCGATGAGCGCGTTGCACGCACGGGCGAGGGCGTTGCCGAGCTCGAGCGTATGGGCCTTTCCGCCGATCACGACCTTCACCTCGACGGGCGACCGGCTGGGGCCGACATAGCCGTGGGTCTCCTTGAGCTCGCGGACCTTGTGGCGGGAAAGACCGTTGTTCGGATAAATCCGATTCAGATCTTCCTGCAGCAGTTCATCGATCGCGTCGCCCGCGAACGGAAGGCTGATCTGATCGTCGGCGACGGGAAAATAGCCCTGCACCAAACAGAGATCGCTCGTGCCGCCGCCGATGTCGACGAACAGCGAGTTGACCACCGGATCGATGTAGTTCGCCTGTCCCAAGCGCGAATCCTCGCGGTAGCCGAGCGCGGCCAGAAATGGCTCGGGAATCAGCAGGATGCGATCGAAGATGCCAAACGCGGTGCGGCGGATGTCTTCGCGCACCTGCTCGGTCGCATTAGCGGGCACGCCGACCACCGCGCGAATCTCGGCCGTCCCCGTCGGATCGGCGAGCGAGCGGATGTGCTTCAGAAAATCGCGCGCCGCCTCCGGATGCGAGATGATGCCGTGCGTCATCGGCTGTTCGAGGCGCACGTGGAGCATGTTCTGCAGCGCATCGTCACCGAACAAGATGGAGCGATTCCCCGCGACGATGCCGTCGACGATGCCATCCTTCACGTAACCCACGACGGTCGGAATGACCTTGCTGACGGAGATGTCGTGGCCGGCGGGCGGACCGGCGAGCACGCAGGATTTGTTGGTGCCGAAATCGAAGCCCACGAGGACGGTCTTGGTTTTCGTCGGGGTGCTCGCGGGCGTGCTCGCAGGACGCGAAACGGTGACGTTGGGGGCGTTCGCCGGGACGGCGGCAGCGGGGAGAGGTTTGTCGACGGAAGTGGTAGACATGGAGGATTTCAATCAGGGTTGGGTTGTGTCGGGACCTTTCGTCGAAGCGGGAAAATGAAAAAATTCAGGGGCGGGGCTTGGTGCGGGCGGCGGCCGTCTCCTGCGACAGCATGCCGTCGAGCAGATCGGTGATCGTCGGGGACGTGGCCGGAACAGGGCGCGGATGCGCAGGTGGAAATTCGTTGGCGCGGGGCGTGGCGGCGGTCGCCGCGGGTCGAGGACTTTCGGCGCGAGGTTCGACTGCGGGCAGCCGCAGGCGTTCCGCCAGAAGCGACGCGAGGATTTCTGCGGTCACCGTGGCGTTGGCCAGGCGTTCCGCTTCCTCCGCGAAGACCGCGGCTTCCTCCTGATCCGGCGCGGAGGATTGAATGCGGGCGGCGGTGAGGGCGCGCGGCAGTTCGCCGTGTTCCAAGTCCGCGGCTTCTTCGTTTCGACCGGTCGCGCGCAACACACCGATGCGCCGATAAATCCGGCGCACCTCGTCCCAAGTTGGTTTTGTGAAACTCTCGCTGATCGGCAGCTCTGCGCTGTTCAAGATCACCGCTAGACCGGGCGAGCGCGGGATGGTTCAAAATTTCGCGCGCGACGCCGCCCGCCCAAATCTCGCCGAATCGCGGCGCCGTCAGAGGAGCGGACGGTCGCGATACCAAAGAAAATAGATCGCCACCAGCGCGAGCAGCCCGATCGCCGCGACCGTCATGGCGGCGAGGAAACACCCTCGCTTCGCGTCGGCGGCCGCGCTCAGCGGATCGGGAGAGGGTTCCACGTCGGTGACGTGCACGGCTTCGATCGGCGGCGGCGCGGTGGGCGGAAGGGGCGGATTGGGTGCGGGCCGACCGAGTGCCGCCGCAATTTCCTGGTCGAGCCACGCGAGATGCGCCCGGACGAGTTCGCGCTGACGCTGGAGCTCGGCGAGTCGATCGTGGGACACGCCGTGACGTTCGCGGGCGTGATCGTGGCTGGCAAAACGAAAAGCGCCGCCCGGCGGAAGCCGGGCGGCGCTGAAAAATGATCTGGCTGCGAGCGTTAGCTGGCGGCGGCGACGACTTCGACGCGGCGGTGGACCTTGTCGAACTTCACCACGCCGTCCTTCAACGCGAAGAGCGTCCAATCGCGGCCGGTGCCGACGTTCTTGCCGGCGTGCAAGCGCGTGCCGCGCTGGCGGATGATGATCGTGCCGGCGAGCACGGACTGGCCGCCGAAACGTTTCACGCCGAGACGCTTCGACTTGCTCTCGCGACCGTTGGACGATGATCCCTGACCTGTTTTATGCGCCATGACGGGTAGTCTCCTTTAAGCGGTGATGGATTCGATCTTGATGACGGAAAGCTCCTGGCGATGGCCGCGTTTGCGCTCCATGCCTTTGCGCTTCTTCTTCTTGAACACGATGACCTTTTCACCGCGTTTGTTTTCGAGGATCTTCGCCGACACGGAAGCACCGGGAAGGGTCGGCGTGCCGACCTTGAAATTTTCGCCCTCACCCGTGGCGAGCACTTCGTTAATTTGCACAACGGCGCCAGCTTCCGTATTCGGATAGCGGTTAACGATAAGAATATCGCCCTCGGAGACAGTGAACTGCTGTCCTTGGGTCTTGATGGTGGCTTTCATAAAAATAAACCGCGGATAAAGCGGTTTTGGATTTGTGAAAGCAAGGATATTTTGGGTGCCCGCGAAGGTTTGGGAGCCTCTGCGGTAGAACAAATCCCGTCGCCCGCTACGGGTCGGAATTCGCGGTGGGATCCGGCGTTCCCTCCAACCGTTTTCGCTCGAGTCGCGGCTCGGTCGCAAGCTCGGCGGAGAGCACCGCCTGCCGTGTCTCGACCGCGTGCTTTTCGGTTTCCAGCGCGCGGAGCTTTTCGAGCGCGTCGGCCTGCGCCCGCTCCAGTTCGGCGCGATTGTCGGGCCGCGTTTCCGACAGGCGTTTGACTTCCGCGATCATCGCATCGCTTTCGCGTCGAAGTTGCGCGAGTTGGGCGTCAAGGCGTTGCCTTTCGGCTTCGTTTTCTGCGTGGCGGCGTTCCGCTGCTTCACGGGCGGCCTGTTCTTCGGCGGCGGCCTGCGCGGCCAGGGCGGCGGTCTGTTCCGCCTGAAGCGTGGTCAGCCGGTGAGCCTCTTTTTCGGCGGCCTCGCGCCGCTGCCGCTCCGTTTCCTGGGTGGCGAGCTGCGCGCGGCGCGCGGCCAGTTCGTCGCGCGTGCGCTGCCGGTAAGCGTGGTAGGTCGAGGCAATTGCCGCTCCGGCCAGAAGAAGGACGATGAGGAGAACGGCGGTTTTCATCCGGCTTTCGGAAGACACCGGGGCGGCGGCGGGGTTCGGCTCGCTCCGGAGAAACCGCGGCGCGGTCGCTCAGGGAAATTCCGCGATGCCGGGATGCGCGGCATTGGCCGCGGCGGCGGGCAGCGCCGCGAGCAGGGATGCGCGAAGGCTGGCCTGGAGAACGAAACGCTGGTGCAGCACGCACGCAAAGAGCACGTCGCCGGAGCCGGTCGCGGAGACTTCGCGGATGCGCGGCGGTTCGAGTTTGGCTGGCGTGTGGTCGGTATCCGCAAACCAGATTGGCCCCGGGCCGTCGGTCACGATCCAGGCGCGCACCGGCAGCGTGCGTCGAGCGGCTTCGAGCGCGGCGGGAAACGCGTCGCCGTCGATGCCCAAGGTGCGAAATTCCGTCGCGTTGATTTTCACCAGCGCGAGCGGGCGCGCGGCGAGCCATTGCAGCGGTCGACCGTAGGTATCCGCCACGAGGTGACCGCGCCGCAGCCAGCGCTCGAGCGCCGCGCGCAACGGATCGAACGCCGCATCGTCCCAGCCCGGGATGCTGCCGCAGATCGCGAGCAGCTGACCGTCGGGTTGCGCATCGAGAAATTGCGCGCAGCGCGCGACCGCCTCGCGCGAAGGCGCGACATCGGGCCCGAGAAAGGTCGTCTCGGGCTGCCCGGCAGCGCGGACAACGACGCCCGCGCGCGTCGGGCGGTCCGAGGCGAAAGCATGGAAGAAGAAGCCGCGCGCCCTCAGCCAGGTCTCGCATTCGGCGCCGGCGGCGCCACCGGTGAAGCAGAGCGCTGTATTCGCGACGCGGAGACGGTTGAGCATCTTCGACACGTTGATGCCCTTGCCGCCGACCTGAAACGACTCGGCCACGGCGCGCTGGGTTTTGCCTGCGCTCCAGGTGGCGAACTCGAGCGTCCGTTCCGCGAGCAGGTTGCCGGTGAACGTGAAGAGGTGGGGTGCGGCACTCATCGCTTCGGCGGCCGGTAAAACACGTAGTTAACGAGGAAGTCGAGGCCGAGCACGCCGGAGAGCGTGCGGATGTTGCGCATCGCACCGAACACCATCGTCAGCGGGCTCGCCTGCGGTTCGTGCACCCGCAGCAGCAGCGTGCAGCCGGCAACGGCGAGCAACGGCTGCAGCAGGAAGCAGACGTGGTAGACGTCGATCGGATCGCTCCAACGCTGCAGGCCCCAGCGCAGCGCGTAGCCGCCGACGATCGGCGCGATGGCGGCGGCGAGCGAGGTGACGGCGAGATTCAAACCGATCGCGAGACTCTTGGCTTCGAGCGGAATCAGCCGCAGCAGGATCGTGAACTGGCCGAGCACGAAACCGGAGCTCGCGATCGCGCCCATGCTCGTCATGCCGCCGAGCGCCCAAATGAGATAGATGATCGGATGATTGTGCGGCGTGAGCAGGCACCAGAGTAAATTGGACACCTGCCACGCGAGCAACGAGCACACCATCACAGGGCGGTTGCCGAAACGGTCCAGCAGGCGACCCCAGCCGGGCAGGGCGAGCGCCCCGCCGAGCGCGGACACCGTTGACAGGATGCCGACGTCCCACGCCGAGAACTGCATCTGCTCGAACAAGAACACGTGGTAAAACGGTCCGAAGCAGTTTGCCGCGAAGGACCACACCGCGCCAAACGCGATGAACCACAGCAGCGACGTCGAGCGTCGCAGCACGCCGATTTGCTCGGTCAGCGAGAGCCGTGACGGCACGACCGGCCGGTGCGGACGGGTGGGACTGATCCATTGCCAGTAAATGGAAAACGCGCGCAGCAGCGCCGCGCCGAGGATCACCGCCTGGCAGGCGCGCACCGCGTAATCCCAGCGGGCGAGCACCCAGCCGGTGCCGAGCAGAAACGCGAGCAGCGAGATTTGGAGGATGCGGTTGCGCCGGCCGAAATATTTTCCGCGGAGCCGGGCGGGCACCCATTCCTGGATCCAGGCGTTCCACGTGACGCCGGCGAGCGCGCCGAAGATGCTCGAGACGAAAAACCAGCCGATGAACCAGCGCGCCGCGAGGTGCGGATCGTCGCGCGGGATGAACTCCAGCAGCACGGCGAGCACCAGCCAGCAGAGCAGGTTCAGCGACGCGTTGATCACCGTCAGGACTTTGGGCGGCTGCCAGCGCGAGAGTGCCGGGACGAGAAACACCTGAAAAAAGTTGGCGAGAAACGGCATCGCCGTGAGCAGCCCGATGCTCGGTTTGGGCAACACCCACGTTTTCGTCACGAGTGCGGTGATGAACACGTTTACCGGCAGCGACATCGTGACGATCGGCATCGCGGCGAAACCGTCGGCAATGCAGAGATTCAGGCTGCGGCGCAGGTCGGCCCGGTGCGACCGGAGGGAGAGGGCGGTTGCGTTCGAGGACATTTTGCCTGCACTCACGGGACCGCTATGGCCCGGCTCATCGTTGCAGACGAATTGCGCACGCGCGACACGGTCGCGCTGGCGCGGGAGTTAATTGGAAAAGTGCTCATGCGGCGGATGCCTGACGGGCGGGAACTCGCAAGAATGATCACCGAAGTCGAGGCCTACGATGGCGAACATGACCTGGCCTGCCACGCGCGGGCGGGCCGCACGCGCCGGACTGAGGTGCTCTACCGCGCGGGCGGTGTTTGGTATGTTTATCTTTGTTACGGCATTCACGAGATGCTGAACCTGGTGGTCGGTCCCGAGGACGCACCGGCGGCGATTCTGATTCGCGGCGTGGAAGGCATCGTCGGGCCCGGCCGCGTCACCAAACAGCTCGCGATCGATCGCTCGTTGAACGGCGCCTCCGCCGCACCGGCCAGCGGATTGTGGCTGGAGGATCGCGGACTCGCGGTGCCGCCGATGCAGGTGATCGCGACGCCGCGCATCGGGGTCGATTTCGCCGGCGAAGTCTGGGCGAAAAAGCCGTGGCGGTTTGTCGTGACGCCGCCCGGGGTTCAACGGCCGAACGTCACTCCGCTTGCGCCAGCGCGGCCGCGTCCGCCGCGGGCGGATCGTAGTCGATCAACGTCGCCACGCCCGCGCCGAACTTGAACTCGACCTCGAACTTCACCGGCAGGCGCCGCGGATCGTCCTGCGCGATCCAGACGTGCACGCGCGAGCCGCGCTTGAACATGCCTTTGGGCGGAGTCTTTTCCATGCGCGGTTCGAGCATGAGGGTCTTGAAACGACCGAGGCGCGTTTCGACCATTTCGTAGCCGAGCGCGTGCACGGTGAGCTGGTAAATTTCCTTTTCGAAGACGACGTTGATGTCGCGGGCATCGCCGGGCTTGAGCTCCCACGTGCGCGTTTGCACCAGACTCATGATCAGGTCCATCGGATCGCCGCCGGGCGGAAGGTCGATCGAGCGATCGCGCGACGAGTTGAGGAAATCGCTGAACTGCGCGACGGACTTCTGATAGTCGAATTCCATCGCGGTGTTGGTGCGTTTCTTCCCGCTTTCACTCGCTTCGGTGAGGAGCATCAGGCGGCCGGTGTTCTGATTGAAAATGGACTGGCCGCGGGCTTCGAAGGGAAACAGCCGCGACAGGACACCGCGCGTCATGGTCGTGGTCGTGACGGCCAGATGCGGCACGCCGTCGTCGATCTCGGCGGCGGCGTTGATGTTGATTTCGCCGGCGTGGCCGAAGATGCCCCAGGCGACGCGATACTTCAGTTGCTCGCCGTCGCGCAGCGGCAGGCTGGAGTCGGCGGCGGCGGCGAGCGCGACGCAGGCATGAGCCAGGCAGAGCAGACGGAACAGCTTCATTCGGTGGGAGAGCCTTTCTGAGGAACGGCGGGCGGCGCTGTAAAGATTCGTTTCGCGCCGATCGCGTAAACCTTTTCGTCGCCGGCAGGCAGCCACGGCGTGCCCGCCGCCCAAGGCGAGAACGCCGGCAGCACGAGGCGTCGCGACGAAACGACCAGCGCGGGCAGCTTCAGGCGCGCGCCGGCCCCATCGCTCCAGACGAACGCGGGATGATGATGACCAACGACCTCGACTACATCCGGCGGGCACGCCGGGGCGCGATCGCCGTGGTGAAAAAGAAACCCGTCGCGCGCGAGAAAGGGACGATCCGCGGCGAGTGGCCACTTCCCGTCATGGTTGCCGGAGACGATCGCGACCGTGGTGGCCGCGCGGCGCAGATAATTTTCGGCGGCGGTGCGTCCGGCGAGCGTGTGAAGCGAATCGCCGAGCCAGAGCAGTTCACGCGGCCGGTAATCGGCGACGAGCGCATCCAGCGTGCGCGCAATTTCGGCATCGCCCCAGGCCGGCAAAAGATTGCCGTGGACGCGGTGACTTTCCGCGTAGCCCCAATGCAGGTCCGCCACGGCGAGCACGCCGGTGGCGGAAAAATAAAGCGCGCGGCGTCCATCGAGCCACACGCCGGGGCGGATCTCGAGGCGAGGAACCGCAGTGGTGAAAAGACTCGGCGTGACCATTGAAGCGAGGAAGCGTCGGCGCGACCGTCCCTTGAGACAAGCGGCGGAGGCGAAACGTGCCGCAAAAAGCAACAAGGCCGTCGCATGCGACGGCCTTGCGCGGTGAGAGCGTGGCGGGCGTCGCTCAGTCCTTGCTGGCGCGTTCGGCCTTGCGGCGTTCGGTCTGGCTGAGGATGCGCTTGCGCAGACGGAGGTTCTTCGGCGTGACCTCCACGAACTCGTCGGCCGCGATGTATTCGATCGAGCGTTCGAGCGAGAGCTTCGTGGCGGGCGTGAGACCGGCGGCGACGCCTTCGCCTTGCGAGCGGAAGTTGGTGAGCTTCTTTTCGCGGACGGCGTTGACGACGATGTCCTCGTTGCGCGGATTTTCGCCGACGATCATGCCTTCATAAACCTGCTCGCCCGGACCGACGAAAAGCTTGCCGCGTTCCTGCACGAGGAGGAGCGCGTAGGTGGTCGTCTCGCCGGCCTCGGTCGAAATCAGCGTGCCGGTGGTGCGCGTCAGCACCTCGCCCGCGTGCGGGCCGTACTCCTTGAACAGATGGCTCATCACGCCGCGACCGCTGGTGGCGTTGACGACGTCGATCTCGAGACCGATCAGGCCGCGGGTGGTGATCGCGGCTTCCATCATGGTCGAGTGCGGCAGCTTCTCCATGTTGGTGAGCTGGCCCTTGCGGTTGGCGAGGTTCTGCATGATGGCGCCGACGCACTCGTCGGGCACCTCGATCCAGACGGTCTCGTAAGGCTCCAGGCGCTGCCCGTCGACGATCTTCTCGATCACGGTCGGGCGCGACACGAGGAGTTCGTAACCCTCGCGGCGCATCGTTTCGACGAGGACGGCGATCTGCATCGCGCCGCGTGCTTTGATATTGAATACACCGGCCTTGTCGGTGTCGTCGACGCTGATCGAGACGTTGGTCTTCAGCTCGCGGAACAGGCGTTCGCGAATCTGGCGCGAGGTGACGAGCTTGCCCTCCTGGCCGACGAGCGGGCCGTCGTTGACGCAGATCTGCATCTCGAGGGTCGGCGGATCGATTTGCGTGAAGGGCAGGGCGTGGCCGTTTTCGTCGGCGGTGAGCGTGTCGCCGATGTCGATGTCCTCGAAGCCGGAGAGGCCCACGATGTTGCCGGCGACGGCGGCGGTGTTGGACTCGTTGGTGTTGAGGCCGGAGTATTCGAAGACCTTCGACACCTTGGCGCGGACCTTCTTGCCGCCGTCGGCGTGGCGGATGATGAAGACGGGATCGCCGACCTTGATCGTGCCGCCGAGGATCTTGCCGATGGCGATACGGCCGACGTAGTCGCTCCAGTCGATGTTGGAGACGAGCATGTGAAACGGCTCGTCGGGTTTGGCGAACGGCGGCGGAATGTGGTCGAGGATGGTCTCGAAGAGCGGCGTCATGTCCTTCCGCTCGTCGCCGAGGTGGCGCATCATGTAGCCATCGCGGCCCGAACCGTAGACGACGGGAGCGTCGAACTGCTCCTCGGTCGCGTTGAGCTCCATCAGGAGCTCGAGGACCTTGTCATACATCTTGGCCGGCTCGGCGTTGTCGCGGTCGATCTTGTTAATGACGATCACGACCTTGAGGCCGTGCGCGAGCGCTTTGCGCAGCACGAAACGTGTTTGGGCCTGCGGGCCGTCGTAGGCATCCACGACCAGCAGCACGCCGTCCACCATGCGGAGCGCGCGTTCGACCTCGCCGCCGAAGTCGGCGTGACCCGGCGTGTCGACGATGTTGATGATCTTGTCGTGCCAGTGAACGGAGGTGTTCTTGGCCTTGATCGTGATGCCCTTTTCGCGTTCGAGGTCCATGGAGTCCATGGCGCGCTCCTCGACCTGCTGGTTGGCGCGGAATACGCCTCCTTCCTTCAGGAGCTTGTCGACCAAGGTGGTTTTGCCGTGGTCGACGTGGGCGATGATGGCGATATTGCGGATGTTCTGGTTCATTGGCGGGGGCCCTTCTGGCTTTGAAAAAGGGGAAGAACGTGCGGGACCCCCAAAATGAACGCAAGAAGGAAGCCAAAGCGGTGCAAAGGCGGAGCAAACTTTGTCAACACCCCCGACGGGCCGCGAAAGCCCGTGCTTGGCGACGGGTTCCGGAAAGCAATAAGGCCCGGGAACCTTCCGGTTCCCGGGCCTTATGTGGGGGTGGGCGTTCGCCACGCGCTCTTTCCCGGCGGCACACTGTTGGGCGCGCTCGCTTTCGCGGGCCGTGTGCTCCCCGACGCCACTGTCCGCGGCATGCGGATGTATCGGTCTCATGGCGGGACCGTTCCGATCGTTTCCGTTCGGAATTTATCGAGTGAGGTCTTTTCGCCCGGTTCGGTCGCTTCCTGCCGGAAGTTACGCGCCGGACGTGGTGCAGACACGCCTGCAATCGGATCTCGCGTCGGCACCGTGGCCGCGGGGACGGCTCCGGCTTGTGGCCGGACGTTGGCCCCGCGTTACGGGTCTGACCTCTTACCTCTCAGGTTGCGTTGGGGTTTGCAGTGGGGTGATCCCGCTTTACGGGACCGCCTCGTGGAGGAGGTTGGCGGGCTTTGCCAGGCTCGCTCGCTCCCCGCAATCGCGTCTTCCTTGCGCGCCCGGCCTGTGCGAGCAGGCGGGGCCTTCTGGCGGGGTCGTCCCGCCGAAAAACGCGACTGCGTTCTGGTCTGCGCAGTAGCAACCGGAACCCTCTGGGTAACTGCGTCGGCGCACGGGTCGAAACGTCCCATGGGCCTGACTCGGCTCGGACGCGGTTTCTGATCGCGCCTGGCCGCACAGCTCCTGATTCGTGTAACTGACCGGACACGACTCCGGATCAGAGGAGCTGGTGATATATGCCTGCCGATCGCCGCATGCGCGGTTTCGGAGGGGAGGGCGGCACCAGCTGCCGCTCGCCTTTCCCCGGTCGCCCGGGATTATCCCAGTCGTGCCTTCGGCGGGTTTTTCAGGCCGCCGCGCTGCGACTGTTCTATCAAGGAACGAGGTCGAGACTGCGGGCCGTCGCGAGAAACAGAAGCCTTTGTTCTTCACAAACGATGCACCGCCGAAACCGGTGAATAACTTGGGAGCAAACTCACTCACCGGTTGTTCACCGGCCCGCTCGCGAGCTCGCCGGTGAGAAAATGCAGACGCAACCCCGCGACGTGCCGCTGCAACCGCGCTCCGGTCAGATCGGCTTCGGCTTCGCGCCAATTCATCTCGGCCTCCAAGGCCACGGCGGGAAGCGCCAGCCCGGCTTTCACTGACTGCTGCGCCAGCTCCAGCGCGCGCCGCCGATAAGCGCGCGCCTGCTCGGCGAGCGCCACGAGTTCTCCGGCGTGCGTGAAATCCTGAAACGTCACGCGAATCAACCGGACGGCTTCCTCCTCCCGGCGCTCGCGATCAAGTTCGGCCGAGCGCTGACGGTTCAAGCCGCGCGCGATCTCCGAGTCGCGTCTCCCAAAATCGAATACATCCCAGGTCAGAGCGACGCCGACCGTGCCGCCGGTGCTTGGCGCCAGCGGCAGGCCGCCTTGCACGAAGCCGGTGGCGAAGGCGGACACCTCCGGGATCCGCGCCTGCCGCGCCGCGCTCACGCCGGCCCGGGCGCGCTCGACGACCGCGGCGGCGATCCGGGCATCGGGATTCTGCACCGCTTTCGCCAGCCAGTAATCGAGCGCCTGCGCCGGGCGTTCGGGCAACACAGGGTCGAGTATAAGGTCGATCGTGTCCGGACGGCCGATCAGTTCGGCGAGTTGCAACCCCAGGCGTTCGCGCTGCTGACGGCTGCGCAGCAACTCGGCCTCGGCCTGCACGCGCCGCGCCTGGCTGCCGAGCACGGCGTCGTCGAGCGCCTCGCCGGTCGCGCGAGCGTTTTCCGCGTCGCGCAAGCGCCGTTCTTCGAAGGCGAGCCGCGCCGCGTATTGAGCCTGACGTTGGTCCTCCAGCAAGATGCCCGCGAAAAGCTCTTCGACGGAGACTTGGATCTCGGCGAGCGTGCGCGCGGTTTCACGATCGGCCGCGAGACGCGCGGAATCGGCGGCGCGCACGCCGCTCGCGATCCGCCATTGTTGGGTCAGCGGCTGGAGAATCGTGAGGCCCCCGAAGCGCAGGAAATGTTCGCCACGCAGCAGCGTGAGGTCGCGCGCGGGAAACGGTCCGACCGTCGGCGAGAGCGGCCCGAGCCCGAGATCGACGCCGAGCGCGTCGAGCGTCGGTGTGAGCGAGCCTTCGCGCAGCGTGAGATCGACCGGCCGAAACGCGTAGGCGCCGAGGCCGAAGGCGGTGAGGCGCGGATAACGCTGCTGACGCGCCGCGTCGGCCTCGAGGCGAGCGGCGTCCGCTTTCAGCCGCGTGAGCTGCGCGCCCTTGCTGTGGCGCCACGCGAGCCGCGTCGCTTCGTCCACCGTGAGCGGCGCCGCCGCGGTCAACGCGAGCGGAATCACCATGATCAGCAGAAGCGCGCGGGTGTTCATGCGGCACCTCCGGGCGGGACAAGTTTGGCGTTCGGCGGCGGTTGCTTCATCGTCAGTCCATAGGCGGCGGGCACGACCAGCAGGGCCATCGCCATCGACCACAGAATGCCGATGGAGAACACGCTCGCGAGCGGAGCCCAGAGTGGCGAGCGCGAGAGGATCATGGGCAGCACGCCAGCCGCGGCCGCCATCGAGGTGAGAAAGATCGGCCGCATCCGACGTTCGCCGGCGCGGATCGCGGCGGTCGGGGCGTCGATCGGTTCTGCGCGACGCAGTTCGTCGGCGTGATCGACGAGGATGATCGCGTTGCGAATCACGATCCCGACGAGGCTGATCAAGCCGACCGCGGCGGTGAATCCGAGCGGATTGCGCGTGATGACCAGGCCGGCCATCGCCCCGAAAACCGTGAGCGGGATCGCGAGCATCACGAGTAGGGTTTCGCGGCTGCTTCTGAATTGGAACAGGAGAACAAGATAGATGAACACGACGCTCGCCAGGAGCGCGCCCGCCATTTTCCCGAAGGTTTCCTGCTGGCCCTCGTGCTCGCCGCCAATTTCGACGCGGTAGCCGGGCGGCAGCTCGAGCTGCGGTAACTCGCGTCGGATCGCGCCGAGCACCTGCGAGGGCAGGACGTTCGTCGCCGTTTGGGCGCGCACGGTCAGCGTGCGCACGCCGCTGCGGTGAGCGATCTGCGCCGGGCTCCAGACCGGCTCGACGGCAGCGACCTGTTGCAACGGCACGCTTCCCTGCGTGAGCGGCGCGCGCAGCATGAAACGATCGAGATCGTCGAACGCGCTGCGATGCGCTTCGCTCAGCCGCAACACGATCGGCACCGGCGCATCGTGTTCCCACAGCTCCGTCGCGGCATAACCTTCGAATCCGGTCATCACCTGGCTCGCGATCACGCTCGTCGTGAGCCCGAGGCGGTTGGCGACCTCGCTGTTGACGCGCAGGTCGAGCGAAAAGCCTTCGAGGAAATCGTCGCGCACCTGGGTCGCTCCCGGCGCGCGACGGAAGATCGCTCGCACCTGGTCACCGAGCGTGCGCAGCACGGCGAGATCCGGCCCGACAATTCGCACCTCGACCGGCGCTTCCACGGGAATGCCTTGTTGAAAATTCGCCACATTGATGCGGGCGCCGGGCGCGAGGTCGCGCAGCTTCGCCGCGTAATCGCGCACCGCGGCGTCGGCTTCCGCGACACTGTGCGTGCTGACGAGCAACATGCCGTAACTCGGACGGGGAAATTCGGGCGCGAACGAGTAATAGACACGCGGTGCCGCCGTGCCGACGAACCCCGCATAAGTCGCAATCCGAGGGTCACCGCGGAGCGTTTCCTCGATGCGGCGCACGACGCGATCCGTGGCTTCGAGCCGCGTGCCGAGCGGCAGATCGACTTCGATCACGAACTGCGCGCGCTCCGCGGCGGGAAAGAATTTTTGTTGGATCAGCGGCAGGAGGAGCAGCGCGGCTGGCAGCGAAAGCACACCCGCGATCAGCGTCAGGATCGGATGGCGCACCAACGGATGCAGGAGGCGCGTGTAGCGCGATTGCACGGCGGCGAGCACGCGCGCGCTGAGGTTGCGCGGTTGTTCCTTCAGCCCTTGCCGGATGAACGTGTAACACAGGACCGGCGTGAGAAACATCGCGACGAGAAACGAAACCGTCAGCGCAATCGCCACGGTGATCGGCAGCGCGACGATGAATTCCCCGACCGATCCGGTCAGAAAGAAGCCGAGCGGGGCGAAGGCGAGGACGATGGCGAGCGTCGCGGTGAACACCGGCACCGCGAGGTCGCTCGCCGCGCGCCAGGCCGCGTCCCACTGCGGCAGGCCGTGGTCGAGTTTCTCGACATAGTTGTCGGCAATCACGATCGCGTCGTCGACCACGATGCCGAGCACCACGATGAGCGAGGCGAGTGAGACCTCGTGCAACTCGATGTGCAGCCAGGCGAGAACCTGAAACGTGATCGCGATCGTCACAGGAATCGCCATCGCGGCGATCGACGCGACGCGGAACGGCAGGAGCAGCATCGTCACCAGCACCACCGCGCCGACCGCGATGAAAAATTCGCGGATGAAATGCGTGACCGATTCGGCGACGACTGCGGGCTGGTCGTTGATCACCGTCAGCGCGATCTCGCCGGGCAGCAGCGCGCGGGTGCGATCGAGCATGGCCCGCAACGCGCGTCCGAACGCGACGATGTTGTGCCCCGGCTGCATCTCGACCGACAGAAGCAGGACCGGATCCTCGCGGCCATCGATGCGGAGGAACGAGTCGGCGTCCGCGAGCCGTCGCTCGACGTGTGCGACGTCTCCGATGCGGGCAATGCTTCCGGTCACCGGATCGGTGAACACCACCTGCTCGCGCACCTCTTCGACGGAGGTGAAGCGACCGCGCGTGTGCAGCGGCACGTGCACGTCGTCGACTTTGATCGAGCCGGTGTAGGGCGTCGCGTTTTGCAGTTTCAACGCGGTGACGACGGGGGCGAGGCCGAGCCCGTAGCGGGAAAGCCGCTGTGAATCGGCTTCGACGTAAATCGTCTCGTGGCGTTCGCCGAAGCGCTTGATGCGGCCGGCACCGGGCACGGTGCGGATCGCGTCCTCGATCTGCTCGAGGAAGCGGCGGAGTTCCGCATAACTGTGCCGCGGCGACGAGACGCCGATCAGCAGCGCGACCGACTGGCCGAAATCGGAGTTCACGAGCGGCCCGAGGGTTCCGGCCGGCAGTTCGCGCTGTTTCAACTCCGCGAGTCCGAGCCGCAGGCGGGACCAGAACGCGTCCTTGTCCTTGACCCATTCGTGAAGCTCGACCGTGACGACGACCTGGCCGTCGCGCGTGACGGACGAGGTTTTCACCGCGTTGATTTCGGTGAACGTGAACAGATATGACTCGATCGGCCGCGTGATCTGCTGCTCGACCTGCGCCGCGGTGGCGCCGGGCGAGAGCGCGATGACGAGCGACTTGTTGATGGCGATGGTCGGCGTGTCCTGCCGCGGCATCGTGAGGAGCGCGTGCAGGCCCAGGCCGAGCACGATGACGCTCAACACAAACACCACCTCGCGATGGCGGAGCGGCCAGACGAGCAGCTTCATGGCTGTCCCGTCGCGATCGCCATGCCGTCGAAAAGCGGTGAGGCGGACGCGGTGACGACCTGCTCGCCGGGCTGCAGGCCGGAGACGATTTCCACTTCGACGCCGCGCGGGCGGCCAACGCTCACGATGCGGCGCGTGACCGTGTGACGTTGCGGATCCACGATCCACACGTAGAGCGCGCCGTCCGGAAAACGCTGCACGGCGGCGGGCGGCAGCGTGATCACGGATTGCTGCGAGCCGACCGCGATGGACGCGACGACGACGTTGCCGGGCCGAAACGCATGGTCGGGGTTGGCGAGCCGGATTTTTACGGGAAACGTGCGCGTGATCGCGTCGGCCTGCGGCAGGATGGTTTCGATGGGCGCGGTGGCTGCCACGCTTTCGTTCGCCGCGAGCCGCACGCGCGCGCTTTGTCCGGGTTTCAGCCGCACGGCGGTCGCTTCAGGCACGCTCAACGTCGCCCAGACCGGCGCGGTCGCCAGCACCCGGCAAACTGGAACACCGGGCGCGACGACGGTGCCGACCGCAACGGCGTGGCGGGTCACGCGTCCGGCGAACGGCGCGCGCAGTTCGGTGTAGGCGAGTCGCTGGCGGGCAAGGGTCGCGGCGGACTCGGCCTCGGCGAGGCCGGCGTTGATCTTGTCGAAATCGGTCGCGGTGAGGCTGCCCAGTTCGTGCATCTGCCGCAGCCGGGCGGCACGGGCGCTCGTCTCCGCCAGCCGCGCCTCCGCGATCGCGACTTCCTGGCGGTAATCGGTGTCGTCGAGTCGCGCGAGAAGTTGTCCGGCGGATACGGACGCGCCGTCCTCGACTTCGAAACTGCGGACGCGGCCGGCGACCATGAAACCGAGTTGCGCCTGGTCGACGGCTTCGATCGTGCCGGACGCGGACAACTCGTCGGCGACCTCGCGCGGGCTCACCGTGACGACTGCGACGGTCGGCGCGGCCGAGGTCGCGGGCGGCGGTTTGCCGCAGGCGCCGAGCAGGAACAAGAGACTCGCGAGACAGGCTCCGAGGGCGATCGCGGCGAGAAAGGAGCGGCTCATGGCGGCGATTTTCCACTCGAACGACCGGGTGGAGAAAACGATCTACCATGGCGCGCGGGGCGAGCGGGGTCAACGGGCGCCGGCGAAACACGTGCGGGAATCAGCGGAACTGAAGCGGCGTAGTGCGCGCGGCGATGCTTGCGGATCGGCCCGTTTCCAATTTGAGGTTTCTTCTTTGCACCGTTTCTCATGCCTGCTCCGCGCGATCTGCCCATCTACGAACTTGAGTCCGCCGTCGTGGCGTCGCTGCGCGCACAAGGCCGTCTGATCGTCCAGGCGCCGACGGGTTCGGGCAAATCGACGCAAATCCCCCAGATGCTCCTGCAGCACGGGCTGGCGGGCGAAAAGGGCGAAGTCGTCGTCTTGCAACCGCGCCGCATTGCCGCGCGCATGCTGGCGAAGCGCGTCGCGGAAGAAGTCGGTTCCAACCTCGGCGATGTCGTGGGATATCAAATACGCCTCGAGTCGCGGGTGAGCGCGCGCACGCGGATCCGATTCGTGACGGAGGGAATTCTGCTGCGGCAGATGTCGTTCGACGCGGCGCTGTCCGGCGTGAGCGCAGTCGTGTTCGACGAGTTTCACGAACGGCATCTTTACGGCGACATCTCGCTGGCGCGGGCGTTGCAGATTCAGCGCACGACGCGGCCGGATCTGAAGATCGTGGTGATGTCCGCGACGCTCGATGCGGCGGTGCTGAAGGATTATCTCGCGCCGTGTGACGTGCTGGCGTCGCAGGGCCGCAGCTTTCCGGTGCGGATCGAGTATCTGCCGAAAACGGTCAACTTCGAACAGGATCCGGTGTGGGAGGTGGCGGCGCGGGAGTGCGAACGGATCGCGCGCGACACGACCGGCGACATGCTGGTGTTCATGCCCGGTGCGTATGAAATCGGCCGCACGGTCCAGGCGGTGCAGGGCGCGCGCGGACTGAGGGATTTCGTCTGTTTTCCGCTGCACGGCGAGCTGCCGCCGGAGCAGCAGGATCGCGCCGTCGCGCGCTACGACGCGCGCAAGATCATCGTTTCGACGAACGTCGCGGAGACGTCGCTCACGATTGAAGGCGTGACGGCGGTGATCGACAGCGGCCTCGCGCGGATCGCGCGGTTCGATCCGCACCGCGGAATCAACACGTTGCTGATCGAAAAGATTTCGGCGGCGAGCGCAGATCAGCGCGCGGGTCGTGCGGGCCGAACGGCGCCCGGCGTGTGCGTGCGACTGTGGACGGAGCGCGAACACGGCCAGCGGGCGCCGCAGGAATTGCCGGAGATCCGCCGGCTCGATCTCGCGGAAGTCGTATTGACGTTGAAGGCGAGCGGCGTCGACGACGTGGCCAATTTCGGCTGGCTTGAGAAACCCGATCCGCGGGCGCTCGAACGCGCGGAGACCTTGCTCGCGGACTTGGGGGCGATTGGGAGTGGCTCAGATTCGTCCTCGGAGCAGGCGGGTCAAAGACCCGCCCTTCGTATCACGGAGATCGGGCGGAAGATGCTGCGGTTTCCCGTTCACCCGCGTTATGCGCGGATGTTGCTGGCGGCGCAGGAACGCGGTTGCGTGCGACCGGTGGCGATGATGGCGGCGTTGACGCAGGGGCGGAATTTCCTGCTGCGCGGCGTCTCACGCGACATCGAGCAGGCGCGCGAGGATGTGCTCGGCGAGGAACACGAAAGCGATTTCTTCCTGCTGATGCGCGCGTGGCGTTTTGCGCAGCAGGCGAACTTTGCGGTGGACGCGTGCCGGCGATTGGGGATTCACGCGCAGGGCGCGCGCCAGGTGGGACCGCTGTTCGAGCAGTTTCTCGATATCGCGGAAAAGGAAGGACTCGACGTTTCCGAACGCCGCGTGGAGGGCGCGGACGTGAGGAAATGCGTGCTTGCCGGTTTTTCCGATCAACTCGCGAAGCGTCTCGATGCGGGCACGCTGCGGTGCGAACTGGTGCATCAGCGGCGCGGATTGCTGGCGCGCGAGAGCGTGATTCAGAAAGCGCCGCTGCTGGTCGCGGCGGAGATCAGCGAGATCGAAGGTCGCGGCGGCGAGGTGAACGTGCTGCTTACGCTGGCGACGGCGATCGAGGAGGCATGGTTGAAGGAGATTTTCCCGGACGACTATCGCGAAACGAAAGGCGTGGTTTACGACGAGCAGGCGAAGCGGGTGGTGTCGCGTCGCGAGCGACGTTTCCGCGATCTTGTGCTGGAAGCGAAAGCGAGCAGCGAGGAAGCGCCGCTGAACGAAGCGGCGGCGTTGCTGACGCGCGAAGTGCTCGCGGGACGCATCAAGCTCGAGGCGTGGGACGACTCGGTGGAGCAGTGGATCGTGCGCGTGAACCGGCTCGCGGAGTGGTTTCCGGAGTTGGAGGTGAGTCCGTTGACGGACGCCGATCGCGCGACGCTCATCGAGCAAGTCTGCTACGGCGAACTGGGCGCGCGCGCGGTGAAGGACAAACCGGTGATGCCCGTGCTGCGCGACTGGCTCACGGCGGAACAGCTCGCGGTGCTGGACGATTATTTGCCGGAGCGGCTGACAATGGGAAATGGCCGGCGCTCGAAGCTGCGCTACGAAAAGGAAGGGCCGCCGGTTCTTTCGGCGCGCATCCAGGAGCTCTACGGCATCGACGGTCGGTTCACAATCGGGCACGGACGCGTGCCGGTGAAGTTCGAAATCCTCGCGCCGAACCAGCGGCCGATCCAGGTCACGGATGATCTGACGAACTTCTGGCGCGAGCAGTATCCAAAAATCAAAGCCGAACTCTCGCGGCGCTACCCGCGTCACGAATGGCGGTGAGGGCGGCGAACCACGAAATACACGAAAAGAAGGCCCACGGAATACACAGACGACACGGAATGATGATGGGTCAGCTCACGTGGCGGCGGCGCGCGGAATGGCTTCTTTCTGAGTGTTCCGTGTTTTCCGTGGGCCGGATCGGCTTTGTGGTGGGGCGATCAGCGGGCGGTAGCTTTTTCGTCGTAGAAGGCTTTCAGGACGTGGAACGCCTGCTTCTTGATGCCGTTTTGACCAATGAGGCCTTTGCGATTCCAGCCATCCTGGATGTGCGGGAGCGGGCGGCGCGGAGAGCGGAAGTCGCACAGGATCCACGGCGTGGCGCCGCGCCATTGCGGGATCTTCTTCAACATCGCGATCGTCTGCGCAAACAGCTTGGCCTGATATTCCTCGCTGAAACGCGTGGCGTTGTCGGCGTGATAACCCTGCAGCGCATCCGCGCCAAATTCGCTGATCATCACCGGCTTTTCGTAGCCGAAACTCCAGCGTAGGCGGCCGAGCTTCTCGATCGAGCCGTCATACCAGCCGACATATTGATTGAAGCTGAGCAGATCGGTTTTCGCGCCGAAAGGATCGTCGACGATCTTGTGCATCGGATCGGCGGGATCGGTGTGCACTTCCATCGCGGCGGAGACGAGTCGCGCCGGATCGAGCGCGCGCGCGGTGTCGACCAGCGTCGACAGGAAACGCGTCCGGGCGTCGCTGACGGGCGTTTCGTTGGCGACGGACCAGACGATGACGCTGGCGCGGTTGCGATCGCGCACGATGAGGTCAGTGAGTTGTGCCTGAGCGTTGGCGAGCGTGGCGGCATTTTCCCACTGAATCGTCCAATAAACGGGAATCTCCTCCCACAGCATCAGGCCGAGTTCGTCGGCGACGCGCGCCATCCATTCGTTGTGCGGGTAATGCGCGAGGCGGACGAAATTGCAGCCGAGTTCTTTCGCCCAGCCGAGCAGCATGCGGGCTTCGCCTTCGGTCGTGGCGCGGCCGCCCCGCAACGGGTTTTCCTCATGCAGGCAGATGCCGCGCAGAAACACGGATTCGCCGTTCAACAGGATGTCGACGCCGCGCGTGGCGATCGTGCGAAAGCCGATGCGCTCCGCGAGGCGATCGGCGCCGGCGCGGATTTCGACCGCGTAAAGTTTCGGGTTCTCGGGCGACCAGAGCGAAAGCTGCGGAGCCGTCAGCGACGCGCGCGCGAGTCCGTCGGAGCCGACGCGGGCGGTCGCGGTGAGTTGAAGTTCGGGAATCGCGATTTCGACCGCGGTGGGTGCCGGGCCCGTCGCGGCGGCGTCGAGGCGCACGACAGCTTCGATGCGATCGCGCGAATCCTTCGCGAGCTGAATGTGATAATCGCGGATGAAGGTTGAGGGTGTTTCGACGAGCCGGACGTCGCGCGTGAGTCCGCCGTAGTTCCACCAATCGGTGTTCACCGTCGGGACGGCGTCGAGATGACGGGTGTTATCGACGCGGACGACGAGGGAGTTGTCGGTCGGTTTGACCTGGCCGGTGACCTCGTAAGCGAACGGCGTGAACCCGCCGAGGTGCGTGCCGAGTTTTCGGCCGTTGAGATAAACATCCGCGCGATAATTCGCGGCGCCGAAATACAGGAAGAGACGCCCGTCGGCCGCTGAGGACGTGTAGTCGAACTTTCGCCGATACCAGACCGAGCCCTCGTAATAAAGCAGCTGGTCATCCTGCGAATTCCAGTCGCCCGGGACGGTGAGCGTCGGGCTCGTGTCGAAGTCGTATTCCACGAGGTCGGCTTTGTCGCGCGGCTTGCGATCGAGGAAGTAGCCGCCGGTGGGGTTTTCGCGCGCGTCGTAGGGCTGGTGACGGTAATCGTAGTAACCGTTTTCGTAGGGATCGACGATGACGTGCCACGTGCCATTGAGATCGAGGCCCGCGCGGGCGTGGGGTTGAAGCGGTGCGGTGTCGGCGCGCGCCGCGAGAGCAATGAGACCGAGAACGAAAATCAGCAGGGGTGGTCGCATAAGAAACGGGGTGAGCGGGGGTATCGATGCGGCGAGATGACGGCCCGCATCGGCCCGCTGCAATCAAGTCGAGTCGGGAAAATGAGCGCGAACGGAAAATCGGTGAAACTTTCGCGACCGAGCGGAGTTCTACCCGCATGCTTCTCGATACCCTGGGGCGTGATATTCGTTTGTCGCTGCGCAGTCTGGCTCGCGAAAGAAAGTTCAGTGCGACGGTGTTGTTGATCATCGCCCTGTGTCTCGGGGCCAACATCGCGATCTTCGCGGTGGTTTACGGCGTGCTGTTGAAGCCGCTGCCGTTTCGCGATCCGGAGCAACTCGTCCTGGTGGCGAACGCCTACCCGAAGGCGGGCGTCGAACGCGCGGGGACGTCGGTGCCGCATTATATAGAGCGAAAAGAGGGCGTCGGTGCGTTGGCGGAATCCGGCGCGTATCGCGGGTCAGGCGTGACGATTGGCGAAGCGGGTTCGCCGGAGCGCGTCGATTCGATCTCGGCGACGCCGTCGTTCTTCCGCGTGCTGGGAGTGAACGCCGCGCTCGGCCGCACGTTTACTGACGAGGAAGGATTTTACGGCAAACACCAGGTGGCGCTCATCAGCGACGGACTCTGGCGACAGCGCTTCAACGCCGATCCCGAGGTGATCGGCCGCAAGATGCGCGTGAATTCCGAGGACTTCACGATCGTCGGGGTGATGGCGCCGGGGTTTCGTTTTCTGTCGGAGAAAGCGGCCGTGTGGACGCCGCTGTGTTTCAGCGACGATGACCGCAAACCGGAGCGCCGCCATGCGAACAACATGAGCATGATCGCGCGGCTGTGGCCGGGCGAAACGGTGGCGAGTGCGCAGGCCCAGGTGGACGCGTTGAACGCGCGCGCGATGGAATCCGATCCGTTCGGAAAACTCGTGAAAGACGCGGGTTTTCACGCGCAGGTGTTCAGCCTAGCGCAGGATCACGTCCGGGAGTTGCGGCCGGTCCTGCTGCTGCTGCAGGCGGGCGTGCTTTTCCTGATGCTGATCGGATTGGTGAATCTGACGAATCTGATGCTGGTGCGCGCGACGGGACGCGCGAAGGAATACTGCGTGCGCCAGGCGCTCGGCGCCGGCCGTGGGCAGCTCGCGCGCTCCTTGATCACGGAAACGGTGTTGCTGGCGCTGGCCGGCGGCGCGCTCGGGCTCGCGCTCGGCGCGGCGGGCCTGCGCGGAATCGAGCTGATGGTCTCGGATCTGTCGCTGCCGATCGAGGGCGGGATTGGTTTTGCGGTGATCGTGGCGGCGCTCGCGGGCTCCCTGATCCTCGGACTCGCGCTGGCGATTCCCGTCGTGTGGCACACGCTGCACGGAAATTTGACGGACGCCCTGTCGGTGGAATCGCGCGGCGGCACGACCACGCGCGCGGTGCACCGGTTGCGGCACGGTTTGATCGTGGCGCAGATCGCGCTCGCGTTCGTGCTGCTCGCCGGCACGGGCCTGCTTGGCCTGAGTTTCAGCCGTGTGCTCGCGGTGAATCCGGGATTTCGTCCCGATCACGTGCTGACCGGCCGGCTGGCGTTGCCGTGGCTGACTTACAAGGAGGAGAAGCAGCGGTTGGCCCTCGTCGAAAAACTCACGCTGGAGTTGCAGGCGGTGCCGGGCGTGACGGCCGTCGGTTTCGATTCGTCGGCGCCGTTCAGCGGTTCCAACGACAACAACGCGATCTGGGTGGAAGGCTACGCGCCGGCACCGGGCGAGGCGATCCAGGCGCACTACACGCGGGGAGTGGCGGGCGACTATTTCACGTCCATCGGCGTCCCGCTGCGCGAAGGCCGCTTCATCACGACGGCGGATTCGCACGCCGAGTCGCCGGTGTGCGTGGTGGACGAGGATGTGGCGCGGCGTTACTGGCCGAAGGAGAGCGCGCTCGGACACCGGCTCGCCAACGGGCCGCCGGGCGACGACCAGACGCTTTTCACGATCGTCGGCGTGGTCGGAGCGGTGAAACAAAACGACCTCGCCGACCGCAAGGCGAACGGCGCGATTTATTTTCCGTATCGGCATTATGCGGCGCTGCACTTCACGGTGGCGGTGCGCACGCAGCAGGCACCGGAGTTGGCCGGGCCGGCGTTGCGCGCGGCGGTGTTGCGGACGGATCCCGAGCTGCCGCTGCACGATTTGAAAACGATGGAAGCGCGGATCGAGGACAGCGTGGCGAATCGCCGCGTGCCGCTGCTGCTGGCGGGGATCTTCGCGGGCGTGGCGCTCGTGCTCGCCGCGGTCGGGATCTATGGCGTGCTCGCGTATGCGGTCGCGCAGCGTCAGCGGGAGATCGGCGTGCGCATGGCACTCGGGGCGCAGGCCGAGCAGATCCTGCTGCAGTTTCTCGGCCTCGGCGCGCGACTGCTGTTGGTCGGTCTGCCGATCGGCATTCTCGGTGCGTGGTTCGCGGGACGGGCGATGGAAGGGCTGCTGTTCGGCGTGCAGCCGGCGAACCTGTTCGTCCTCGGCGGAACGGTCGCGGTTCTGAGCGTTGTTGCCTTGCTCGCCTGCTTGTTGCCATCGCGTCGTGCCGCGCAGGTGGCGCCGATCGAGGCCTTGCGCGGAAACTGAGTTCGGGCCTGGCGTCAGGAAGGGCTTGCGCCAGTCGTTGGCGACAGCGCCGACCGAACGGGCAAAAAGTGCGGAGGCTTTCGGGCAAAATTTGCGCAGGGCTCGTCAATCGACGCAGCGACGGTGTGGGGCCGCGGGCGTAGAGTGCGCGCGAACCCAATACTCCGTCATGGCTTCTCTGAGCGATCGACTTCCCACCAATGCCGCCGGCCCGTTTTACGTGGACGGCTCCTGCATCGATTGCGACCAGTGTCGCGTCGTTGCGCCGGATTTCTTCGGCCGCGATGACGACAGCGGCATGTCGTTTTTGCGCAAACAACCCGCGACCGCAGAAGAGATCGAACTGGTCGAAAAGGCGATGTCCGAATGCGCCACCAGTTCGATCGGCAACGACGGCGCCTGAGGCCGCTCAGCCTTCGACCGGCGCGCGCAGAAAGCGGCTGCGGCGGGCGTTGCGCGCCGGCTCCCGTTCGGCCGGCGCCTTGTAGGGCCGGCGTCGATACCCGGCGCGGTTGGGATCGCGGGCGCACTGCAGTTGATACTCCTGCATGCGCTGGAAAAGTCCGAGCAACTGCTCGGGCTGCGCGTAGTGGTCAAGTTGCGAGCGCGCGAGCGCGAGCAGCGTCTCATGCACCGCTTCGAGCGTGGAAAGACAGCCGTCCTGCGGTTGCTGCTTGATCAAGTACCGGCTCGGCGCCGAGGGCGTGAACATGATCCGCGGCAGCGTCTGCAGACGCGGACTCAACCGGAGCATTTTGCGCGCGCAGCTCCACGTCGCATCCAGCAGGAAAATCACGAGTTGGCGGTCGCCCAATTCCGCGGGCGCGAGTTCACCTCGGGAAAGGTTGCGCGCGGTTTCGCCCGGATAAAGCAGGACGGGGAAGTTCGCCGGATCGTCGATCAGCGTGGCGACGCGTTCGCGGTCGTCGAAGCCGACGCCCATCAGGATCTCGCTGTTGGGCAGACACAGGTGCGTGAGCCGTCCGGTCGCGGCTTTCTCCTGCTTGAACTCCTTCGGATGCATGAGAAACACGAAACGCGTGCGCGTCTCCATCGGCACGATGGAGCCACACCAGCAGAGCGGCTTCGGCCAGAAGCAGCGGTAGCAGGTTTCGCGCGCCATGCGGTCAGTTCGCCGCGACTTTCGGCGTCGCCTCGGTGGAAAAACGAAGCACGTAATAGGTCGCGCGCCCGTCGCCGACGTTGCGCAGGCCGTGTTCGTCGTTGGAGCCGAGAAACACGAGCGAGCCCGCACCGATCCGCTGCGACGCGCCGTTGATCGTGACCTCGACCGTGCCTTCCTTCACCAGGATCATTTCCTCGTCGGGATGCCGGTGCGGCGCGTGCGGCGCCTCGCCGGGATTGATCGTGGTGATGTGACATTCGAACTGCGTGCACGTGAGCGTGCGGGAATCGAATACGTCGCGCCGCTCGCCAACCTTCGTCGGTTTGACGGCGAGGTCCGCCCAGTCGAACGCGTGCGACGCGAGGAGATCGGGGCCGGCATAGTCGATCGCCGGGCGAGCGTCGACGCGCGCGGTCGCGGCGGTGACGAAGTTGAAAACATAATACGTCGCCGGCGTGTCGCCGGCATTGCGGACGCCATGCAGGTCGTTGGAGGCAGCGAACACCAGTGAACCCGGACCCACGCGGGTGTCGCGACCGTTCAGGTGCACGTCGACCGAACCTTCGAGCACGATGAACAGTTCCTCGCGCGCGTGCCGATGTGGTGCGTGGGTGTTGGCGCCCGGCCGGACGGTGCTGATATGCGCCTCGAAACGCTCGAGCGTGGTGGTGCGCGCATCGACCACGTCGCGGCGGCTGCCGCTGGCGGTGGGTTTCACCGCGAGCGACGCAAAATCGAACACCGCGGAACCGATGCGTTCGGGCGCGGCGGAGGCGGCAGGGGAGTTCATGGGGAGGAGCGGGAGCGTGCCGAGGGCGAGCAGCGAGAAAGCGGCGGAGCAGGGGAAACGTTTCATGGTCACGGGCGGCGGCGACACAGGTTTGCCGAGCCGGACGGCGCTTCAACGAAAATGCAGCCCGCAGGTTTTCGCGCGGATTGAAACCGTTGGCGGACAATGCCGTCATCAGGCGACATGAATTTCGCCGCTTCGTCCGCGCAGGCGTGGGAACCGCTCGCCGCCTCGGAATGGAATCGTGACGCGGCGCGGCATCTGCTCCGGCGGGTGGGGTGGACGGCGCGGCTGGAAGAGGTCGAACGCGCGTGCGACGAAGGCATCGACGCGACGCTGGAGCGCTGTTTCCCGTCGGAGCCGGCGCCGTTGCCGAAGACGGAAATGATCGCGCGCTTCGAGGCGGATCTGCCGGACCTGCTGGGAAAAATTCGCACCGCGCGCGGGCCGGCGATGAGGGAGGCGCGACGCGAAATGCGCGAGCGCGCGCAGGCGGCGTTGCAGGACTTTCGCCTCAAATGGCTGCAGCGGGCCGCGGACTCGACGCAGGCGGCGTTCGCGAAATGGACGCTCTTTCTCAGCGACGTTTACGTGGTCAGCGCGGAGAAGGTACGCAGTCCCGACCTCCTCTGGCGGCATCACGAAATCCTCGCTCGCCATGCGCTCGGGCCCGCGCCGGTGCTGACGAAAGCCGTGTCGCGGTCGCCGGCGATGGTGCGTTACCTGGATCTGGACCGCAGCGTGGCGGAGGCGCCGAACGAGAACTTTGCGCGGGAGCTGTTCGAGCTTTTCGTGCTGGGTGAAGGCCATTACGCGGAGGCGGACATCAAGGAAGCGGCGCGGGCCTTCACGGGCTATCGCGTGCAGGCGGCCACCGGTGAGTTTCGCCTCGTGCGGCAGCGTCAGGACGCCGGCAGAAAAACGATTTTCGGCCGCACAGGTCGCTTCAGCGGCGACGACGTGATCGATCTCGCTTACGCGCAGCCGGCGGCGACGACGTTCCTGCCGGGTGAGCTGGCGCGTTTCTATCTTTCGGATCGGCCGTTGCCGGCGGAGATGCTGCCGGCGCTGGGCGAACGATGGCGCGAGCAGCGCTTTGAATTGCGGGCGCTGGCGCTGACATTTTTCCGCAGCCGCGCGTTTTTCGCGCCGGAGTATCGTGGCAACTTCATCAAGAGCCCGGTGCAGTTTTATCTCGGCGCGCTGCAGGACCTCGATCTCGAGGTGATTCCCCTCACGCGTTTCACCCTGAACCCGCTGCGGCAGATGGGGCAGCAGTTGTTCCAACCGCCGAACGTGCGCGGCTGGGTCGGCGGCCGCAGCTGGATCAACTCCACCACGTTCGCGGCGCGCAGGAATCTCGTGCAGCAGTTGTTCGCACCGCTGCGCGAGGACACGCTGAACGCCGACGATGTCCGCGCGCTGGCCGAGGCGCGCAAAGTGGGGCGCGAGCGTTTTACCGTCGGAGACGACTGGTTCGAGCGCTGGTCGGATCAACCGGCGGACGAGACGGTCGGCGGACTGGCGCAGCGATTTCTCGCCGCACCGCTTCCGCCGCACGCGTCGCAGGTGCTCGTCGATTTTCTGGAACGCCGGCGAACCGGCACCGCGCGGCGCGATGCCGTCGCCGTGCTGCTGCAACTCCCCGAATACCAACTCTGCTGAACGATGAACAACGCGACCTCCTCCTGGCTGCCCTCCACGCGGCGCGAATTTCTGCGCACGACGACCCGTGGGATCGGATTGCTGGCGTTCAGCCGTTTTGCGCCGTCGTTCCTGGTCGAATCCACGCTGGCGGCGACACCGGCGCCGGAAAAGGACCGCACGATCCTCGTGCTCGTCCAGCTCGCGGGCGGTAACGACGGTCTGAATACAGTGGTGCCGTTTGCCGATGACGGTTATCGCCGGCTGCGTCCGACGCTCGCGTTGCCGGAGCGCGACATCTTGCGGTTGAACGACACGATGGGATTGCATCCGGCGTGTGCGGAGCTGCACGCGCTGTTCCAGGAAGGCCAGCTCGCGGTGGTGCAGAACGTCGGCTACCCGAATCCGAACCGCAGTCATTTTCGTTCCACGGAGATATGGGAGACGGCGAGCGACAGCGGCGAGTTTTTGCCCACCGGTTGGCTGGGCCGGTTCATGGACAACGCCTGCGCGGGCGCGCCGGCGGACGGAGCGCCGCCGGCAGTGCACATCACGCGGGAGAATCCGCAGTCGTTTCTCTCCGCGCAGGAGCATGCGACGTTCGGCCTCAACCCCGACACCCAGGGCCGGCGCGGCGGTGAAAGCCTGCGGCTGCTCGAACGAATGATGCAGGCGGATGCGGCGGACCCGCATGAGAACGCCGGCTTCCTGCAACACACGATGATGAATGCGCTGGTGACCGAACGGAAAGTCCAGCAGGTGCTGCGCGGCTACAAGGCGGGCGCGCCGTATCCGGAAACTGCATTCGCGCATTCGCTGCAAAGCGTGGCGGCGCTGATCGCCGCCGGGATGTCGACGCGCGTGTATTTCGTTTCGCTGAGCGGTTTCGACACGCACAGCAACCAGCTCCGCCAGCACGCCAATCTCCTGCGCACGCTCTCCGGCGGGCTCGCGGCGTTTCAGCAGGACCTGCGGACGCACGGATTGGACCGCCAGGTAACGACGATGACGTTCTCCGAGTTCGGGCGGCGGCCGGGCGAAAACGAAAGCCAGGGCACGGATCACGGCACCGCGGCGCCGCTCTTCGTGCTCGGTTCGCGCGTGCAGGGCGGACTGCACGGCACGGCGCCGTCGCTGCAGCTGGGGCGGCAGCAGGATCTCACGTTCAGCACGGACTTCCGGCAGGTGTATGCGTCGCTACTCGACCGCTGGCTCGAGTGTCCGGCGGCCTCCGTGCTCGGCCGCGACTACTCGGCGCTGCCGCTGATCGGCTGAAGGCTTTAGTTGGCCGCGGAGTGGGCGGAGAGAAAATCCTGGAGCGGCGCGATGAAGCGCGGAAAATCCTCGATGTGCGGCAGGTGCCCGAGACCGACGAGCTCGACGAGCTTCGCCTGCGGGATGGCGCGGGCCGCGGCGCGGCCGAGTTCGGGATAGTTGCCGAGCGAGTCGCGGATATTCGCCGGTGCGCGATCGGCTCCGGGCGCGGTGCGGTCGCGCTGGCCGATGATCAGGAGCACGGGCATCTTGAGCTGCGGGAACTCATAGACGACTGGTTGCGTGTAAAGCATGTCGGAGGTGAGGGCCTGGTTCCAGGCCATGCGCGGATAATCGGGGCTGCGAAGGAAGTGGCCGATCAACTCGACCCACTCGTCGTAGTCCGGACGCCAGTCGCCGCCGTAGTAGTGCTTTCGTTCATACGCGCGGAGCTTGTCGGTCGTGAGCGTGAACTGCTCCGCGAGCGCGGCGTCGAGCGACTGGTAGGGCACGCCCTTCGCCTTCCAGTCCTCGAGTCCGATCGGGTTGGCGAGCGTGAGCGTGAGGACGTCGGCGGGAAACATCAGCGCGTAGCGCGTGGCGACCATGCCGCCCATCGAATGGCCCACGAGGTGAACGCGACCGGCCTTCACTTTCTCGAGCAAGGCGTGCGTGTTGGTGGCGAGTTGATGGAAACTGAACTGGTAGTGCTCCGGCTTGGACGATTTGCCGAAGCCGATCTGGTCCGGGATGAGCACGCGGAAACCGCGCTCGCTCAGCGCGGCGGCGGTCTCGCGCCAGTAGGCCCCGCTGAAGTTTTTCCCGTGAAACAGAACGACGGTGCCCCGACGATCGGCGCCTTTCGCGGGCACATTCATGTAAGCCATCTCGAGTTCCTGCTGCTGACTTTGGAAACGGAAGATCTGCGGCGGATACGGATAACGAACATCCTCGAGCCGCGGACCGTCGGCGGCGCTCGCGTGGGCAATGAGAAGGACGGACAGCAGCAAAAGAGTAAGTCGTGTTGGCATGGTGCTCGATAACACGAGTCGGGAAGGGGCTCAAACGGGCGGACGTTTTGCGCCGACGGTCTGCGAGGTAAACGTTGCGCGGTGGCGATACGGTTCGGCTCTGGACGAAACCGGACTCGCGTGCACCTTGCGCGGATGCAACTTCATGGGATTCATCACCTGACGGCGGTGACGGCGCAGGCGTCGCGGAACCACGCGTTTTACACGCAGACGCTCGGCCTGCGGTTGGTGAAGAAATCGGTGAATCAGGACGACGTGTCCGCGTATCATTTGTTCTACGCGGACGGCGTGGGTTCGCCGGGAACCGATCTCACGTTTTTCGACTGGCCGGCGGCCCGCGAGCGACGCGGCACGCACAGCATCGTGCGCACGGGACTGCGGCTGCGGGACGAGGCAAGTTTGCGCTGGTGGGCGGCGCGGTTCGCGGCGGAGGCGGTGACGCAGACGCCGATCGAGCGACGGGACGGCCGGCTGACGCTGGACTTTGAGGATTTTGAAGGACAGCGCTTGAGCTTCGTCGTCGATGTTGAAGGCAAAGCGGAAAGCCAGCCTTGGACGAAGAGTCCGGTCCCGGCGGAGCATCAGATTCTCGGTCTCGGCCCGATCGTGATCAGCGTGCCGCGGTTGGAGCCGACGGAAGGTGTTCTGACCGGATTGATGAGCATGACGAAGGCGCGCAGCTACGATTGGAACGGCGTGCTGGTGCATGTGTTCGCGATGGGCGCGGGCGGGCCGGCGGCGGAGTTGCACGTCGCGGTGCAGCCGAATCTGCCGATCGCGCGTCCCGGCGCGGGCGGGGTGCATCATGTGGCGTTTCGCACCACGATGGCCGACTACGAGAAATGGGCGCAGCGGCTCGAAGGACTGGGCGTGCCCTCGAGCGGGCCGGTCGACCGTTACTATTTCAAGAGTCTCTACTTTCGGGAGCCGAACGGAATCTTGTTCGAGATCGCCACGGACGAGCCGGGTTTCGCGGTGGACGAAGCGGTGGAGACTTTGGGCGAGCGGCTCGCGCTGCCGCCATTTCTCGAGCCGCGACGCGCGGAAATCGAGAGCGGTTTGAAACCGCTCGCGTGACGCGCCGCGACGGCCGGATCACATCCCGGGGAAGCCGCCCTTGCCGCGCATGGCTTCGAATTGGCGCATCATCTTTTTGCCGCCGCCGCCTTTGAACATCTTCATCATCTTCTGCATTTCGGAGAACTGCTTCAGAAGCTGATTGACCTCGACGATCTTCGTGCCGGAACCGTCGGCGATGCGCTTGCGGCGGCTGCCGTTGAGGATCTCGGGCTTGCGGCGCTCCTGCACCGTCATCGATTTGATGATGGCTTCGGTGCGCGCCATCTGTTGATCGGCGCCGTCGGGCAGCTGCATGCCGCTCATGCCCGGAATCATGCCGAGGATACTCTGCATCGAGCCCATCTTTTTCACCTGCTGCATCTGCGCGAGGAAGTCCTCGAGGTTGAAGTCGGCCTTGCGGAGCTTCTCCGCCATCTTCTCGGCGTCCTTCTGGTCGATGGTCTCCTGCGCCTTTTCGACGAGCGACACGACGTCGCCCATGCCGAGGATGCGGGAGGCGAGACGGTCCGGGTAGAACGGCTCGAAGTCCGCGGTCTTTTCGCCGGTGCCGACGAATTTGATCGGGACACCGGTGATCGACTTGATGGAAAGCGCCGCGCCGCCGCGCGCATCGCCGTCCATCTTGGTGAGGACCAAACCGGTGAGCTGGAGGGCGTCGTGAAACGCCTTCGCGACGTTGACCGCTTCCTGACCGAGCGCTCCGTCCGCAACGAGCAGAACCTCGTCGGGCTGCACGCGGGCGCGGAGTTGTTTCACTTCCTCGATGAGGTCGTGATCGATCTGCAGGCGGCCGGCGGTGTCGAAGATGATGCAGTCCGCGGTGGCGTTGCGCGCGGCTTCGAGCGCGGCGGTGCCGATCTTCGGCACATCCTGCGATGCGCGGTCGGCGAAGAAACCGAGCTCTTCCTGTTTCGCGAGAATCTCGAGCTGGTCGATGGCGGCGGGGCGGTAGACATCGCAGGCCGCGACGAGCGGACGATAGCCGCGCTTCTTGAGCAGCTTGCCGAGTTTCGCGCTCGAGGTGGTTTTGCCGGAGCCGTGCAGACCGACCATGAGGATCTTCAGCGGACGCGCGCCGGAGAGGGCGTTTTCGCCTTCGCCGAGCAGGCGGACGAGTTCGTCGTGAATGATTTTGACGACCTGCTGGCCGGGCGCGACGCCCTTGGTGACCTGCTGGCCAACACACTGTTGCTGCACGCGTTCGACGAACTCGCGGGCGACTTTGAAATGGACGTCGGCGGACAAGAGCGCGGTGCGCACCTCCTTGAGGGCGTCCGCCATGTTGTCTTCGGTGAGGGTGCCGACGCCGCGCAGATTGCGGAGCGCGTTGCCGAGTTTTTCGGTGAGCGATTCGAACATGGAAAAGGAGGAGTGAACCAGCAATGGACACGAATGCACCCAAATTTCCAGCCCGACCATGCGCCGAGCGTGCGAACTGCGAGCGCGGCATGGGAGAAATGTAGGGCGGGGTCGCTGACCCCGAAACGCGCGCCAAGGAGACCCCGCCTCTACATCTCCTGCATCCTGACGCTGCCGAGCGCAGCGTTTCCGCTTAGCGGCCGAAGCCGCTGCGGCTTGGTGCGAGGGCTGCGATTTTCTCGCGAAGGCCTTCGGGACGGTAGGGTTTCACAACGTAGTGATTGATGGCGAGCCGGGCGGCACGGCCGACGGTGTCGCGGTCGTTGATGCCGGTGCAGAGGATGATCGGAAGCGTGCGAAGCGTATCGGTGCGGCGGACGCGTTCGATCAGTTGCAGGCCGTCGACGGTCGGCATCTTCAGATCCAGAATCGCCAGGTCGAAACGCTGCGCGGGATCGGTGAGTTTCCACCAGGCTTCGGCGCCATCGTGCGTGATGGTCAGTTCCACGCGCGGGTCGGTGGCGAACATTTCCCGGATGAGCTGCAGGCAGGGCTCATCGTCGTCGGCGACAAGAATTTTCATCAGAGCTGGAAGCGGCGTTCCTGCATCGGCACGGGCGGGCGCGAAGTTAAACGTTTCCGGGCAAAACGATTTCACGCTGGCCAAACGCGGGGGAGTTCCGGATAACCGCCGCGCCTATGAACCCTGTTCTACAGCTCTTGATCGAAGGCGGCAGCCTCACGACCGGCCAGATGGCCACCGTCGCGGGTCTGACTGAAGCCGAAGTTCAACAGCACCTGGAACAGCTGAAAAAAGATAAAATCTTCCTCGGCTGGCGTCCGGTGCTCGATCTTTCGCGCGAAGCCGCCGCCGCCGCCGCCGTGCGCGCGGTCATCGAGGTCAAGATCACGCCCGAGCGGGGCGGAGGGTTCAATCGTTTCGCGGACCGCATCGCGCGATTCGACGAGGTCGAATCGTGCTACCTGATGTCGGGCGGCTACGATTTGCTCGTGTTCGTCAAAGGCTCGTCGCTGCAAAAGGTGGCGGGCTTCGTCTCGGAGAAGCTGTCGACCATCGAGGGCGTGCTCTCGACGTCGACGCATTTCATGCTGCGCTGCTACAAGGAGCAGGGCTATCTGCTCGACAGCGGCGAAGCGCAGAGCTCCCGCCTCAACGTCGCGCCCTGAGCGGCCGGCCATTTCCCATGAGCAACGACCCGAAACGTTGGGTGGCGGGACACGTGTCCGCGCTGCCGAAGAGCGGTATTCGCGATTTCTTCGAACTGGTGGCCAAGATGAAGGGCCAGGACGTGATCTCGCTGGGCGTCGGCGAACCCGATTTCGTCACGCCGTGGCACATCCGCGAGGCCGCCATGTTCGCGCTCGAGCGGGGCAAGACGTATTACACGTCGAACCTCGGCATGATCGAGCTGCGCCGCGCGATCGCGACGTATGTCGAGGAGCATTTCCAGGTGAGCTACCGGCCGGACGACCAGATCATCGTCACGGTGGGCGTGAGCGAGGCGCTCGACCTGGCCTGCCGCGCGTTCATCAATCCCGGCGAGAAGGTGCTGTATCACCAACCCTGTTACGTCAGCTACCACCCGAGCGTGGCGTTGACGCACGGGCAGGGGATCGCGGTGCCGACCTACGCGAAGGACAATTTCGCGCTCACGGCCGAGGCGCTGCGCGCGGCGTGGCAGCCCGGCGCGAAGATGCTGATGCTGAACCTGCCGTGCAATCCGACCGGCGGCACCTGCACCCGCGAGCAGCTCGAGAAGATCGCGAAGTTCTGCATCGAGAAGGATCTCCTCGTCCTGACCGACGAAATCTACTCGGAGCTGACCTTCGACGGCACGCACACCAGCATCGCGAGCCTGCCCGGCATGGCGGATCGCACGGTTTTCCTGCACGGCTTTTCGAAGGCGTTTGCGATGACCGGCTGGCGCATCGGCTACGCGTGCGGCCCTGCGCCGCTCATCGATGCCATGATGAAAGTGCACCAGTATTCGATGCTGTGCGCCTCGATCATCGCGCAGGAGGCGGCGCTCGAGGCGCTGCAGCGCGGGTGGGACAGCGTCCTCAAGATGCGCGAGCAATATCACCGGCGCCGCGATTTGATCGTCCGCCGTTTCAACGAGATCGGCCTCACGTGTCATTCGCCGCGCGGCAGCTTCTACGCGTTTCCGAACATCGCGGCCACCGGGCTCACGGAGAAGGAATTCGCCGTTGGCCTGTTGCAGGAGCACAAGGTCGCGGTCGTGCCCGGCACGGCGTTCGGCGAGAACGGCACCGGCCACGTCCGCGCGTGCTTCGCCACGAGCTACGAGCAGATCATCGACGCCTGCGACCGGGTTGAACGTTTTGTCGCAAAGGCGACAAAACGTTAGTCGATGTTTGAAGTTTAGGTTTAAGATCGCGGCCTCGCGTCGCGGAGCGCGACTTAAGCCTAAACTTTCGTCTTAAATATCACTCATGAATCGCACCGTCGCCATCGTCGGCCGACCCAACGTCGGCAAGAGCCGCCTTTTCAACCGGCTGGCGCGGAAGCGCATCTCGATCGTCCATGACCAGCCGGGCGTCACGCGCGACGTGATCTCGACCGAGATCGCGGACGGCGGCTACACGCTTCTCGATACCGGCGGCCTCGGCCTGAAAGGCGGCGACACGCCATCGATGCTGGTCAAGGCCTCGGAAACCCAGGTCGATTTCGCCATCGTAGCGGCCGGGTTGATCCTCTTCATCATCGACGGCCTGGAAAACGTCACCGCGCTCGACGAGAAAATCGCGGCGATGCTGCGCCGGAGCGGCAAGCCAGTGCGGCTCGTCATCAACAAGGCGGACTTCAGCGACGACAAGATCGAGCTGGCCGACGCGTATCGGCTCGGCCTCGGGGAGCCGTTGCGTGTATCCGCCGAACATGGACGCGGCGAACAGGAGCTGCGCGACGCGATCCTCGCGGCGCTGGGTCCGGCCGAGGCGGAGGAGCCGGCTCCGGCGAAGACCGCCGCCGATCCGCTCTGCATCTGCTTCATCGGCCGGCCGAACGTCGGCAAGTCCTCGCTCAGCAACCGGCTGCTGCAGAGCGATCGCCTGATCGTCAGCGATGTGCCCGGAACCACGCGCGACGCGATCGAGCTGCCGTTCGAGTTTCGCGGCCGCGACGGAAAGATGTACCCGTTCCGCCTGATCGACACGGCGGGCATCAAGGCCGCGACGAAGCTGGCCTCGCCGGTCGAATATTTTTCGCGGCTGCGCTCGCTCGACGCGATCAAGCAGACGGACGTCGTTTTCCTCGTGCTCGACGCGATGGACGGCGTCACCCAGCAGGACAAGGCGATCGCCGGCGAAGCGGTGAAGGAGCACAAGCCGATCGTGGTGGTCGTGAACAAGTGGGACCTCGTGAAGAAGGCCTTCAAGGCGAAGGGCGGCTTCGAGCCTTACAAGAGCGAGCGCGACTACCGCGAGAAATACGAGGCTGCGCTTTTCGACCGCCTGTACTTCACGCCCGGTTCGCCGGTGGTGTTCGTCTCCGCGGTGAGCGGTTACGAAGTCGACCGCATGCTGAACGCCGCCGTGAAACTGAACCGCCAGCTCGACGCCAAGCTGCCGACGGCGAAGCTGAATCAGATTCTCGGATACTTGACGGAGCGCACGCCGCCACCGGCGGTCGGCGGGAAACGCTTCCGGGTTTATTACGCGACGCAGACCGGCAACCGTCCGTTCCGGATCAAGCTGTTCTGCAACCGCGAGGAGAAGCTGACGGAGCAGTATCGCCGCTATCTCGAGGCGGGACTGGTCGAGGAGTTCGATTTGAAGGGCTGTCCGATCTATTTCGATCTCGTCGGCAAGGAGAAGCACGAGCCCGGCACACCGTATTCGGGCAAGGCGGCGCGCGGCGTCGCGGTGACGCCGAAGTGGCGCACCCGCGAGGACGCGGAGGAGAAAGAATCGCATGAAACCCTCGAAGACTGATTACCGCGGCGACGATGCGCTGAAGCTCGCCACGCGCGCGCTGGAGCTGATTGTCACCACGTCCGTGGGGCCGCGCGTCGTATCGCTGCGCTCGACCGCCGGTCGCAAACGCAATCTCTTCCTCGAGCTGCCGGAGGACCTGCGGCTCAACGGCTACGCGCTGCGCGGCGGTCACCGCCTCTGGCATTCGCCGGAGCACGGCGTGCGGACCTACCAGACCGACGACGCGCCGCTCGCGGTGCGTCCGCTGCCGAAGGGCGTTTCGCTGACCCAGCCGGTCGAGGAGAAAACCGGACTCGTGAAGGCGATGGCTCTCGAGTTCGTCAACGACCGCACCGTCAAGGTCACGCACCGGCTCACCAATCGCGGATTGTGGGCGGTTGAGTGTGCGCCGTGGGCGCTCACGATGCTGCGTGCCGGCGGCTACGGCGTGCTGCCGTTGTTGCCGAAGGGCGATCATGCGGCGGGCGACCTGCTGCCGGGCTACTCACTCGTGCCGTGGACCTACACGGATCTGTCATTGCCGGCGTGGGATCTCCACCGGGATTTCATCGGCATCGACGTGCCGGCGGCGAAAAAACCGCAGAAGCTCGGCATCACGAACTATCCGGGCTGGTCGGCGTATTGGAACGAAGGCGCGACCTTCGTGAAATACGCGCCGGTGCTCGCCGGCGCGACGTATCCGGATTTTGGTTGCGCGTTCGAGACGTTCACGAACGGCGAGATGATCGAACTCGAGACGCTCGGCGCGTTCGGGCCGCTGGCTCCCGGCGCGACGGTTTCGCACGTCGAATTCTGGACGGTGATCGACGGGCTTCCGAAGCCGTCGACCGACGCGGCGTTCGCGAAGCTCGCGACGGCCGTGCAGAGCTGGCTGAAGAAACGCTGACAGTTCGCGTGACGCCGCTTCGACTGGTATTTCTCGGCTCCGATCCGATCGCCCGGCCGCTGCTGGACTGGCTGGCGGGCGAGGGGCGGGCGCTCGCGGAAGTGATCGCGGTGTTCACGCAGCCCGATCGCGCCACGGGGCGCGGTCAGAAGGTGACGCCCAACGCCATCAAGGCCTGGGCCCTCGAGCGGCACATTCCCGTTTACCAGCCGGACAAGCTGACCGACGACGTGCGCGTGCACTATGCGATGCTCGGCGCCGACGTGGCCCTGGTGGTGGCTTACGGTCACATCTTGAAGGAAAACTTCATCGAGACGCCGCGGCTCGGGACCTTCAACCTGCACGCCTCGATTCTGCCGCGTTATCGTGGCGCGTCACCGATCCAAACCGCAATCGCCAACGGCGAACGCGAGACGGGCGTGGCGTTCATGCGGATGGTCCGTCGACTCGATGCCGGTCCGGTGGCGGACGTCGAACGCGTTCCGATCGCGCCGCTCGACACCGCGCTCGATGTGGAAGGAAAACTCGCGGCGGCCTGCGTGCCGTTGTTGCAGCGCACGCTGCCAGGCGTGCGCGACGGCACGCTGGTGTTTGCGCCGCAGGACGACGCGGCGGCGACGTTTTGTCGGAAGCTGGAAAAGGAAGATGGCGCGCTGGATTTCCACGTGCCGGCATCGACGCTCGCAGCGCGGATCAACGGCCTTTTTCCGTGGCCGGCGTGTAGCGTGGAATTTAGCGGGACCCTCGTGAAATTCGGGCTGGCCGATGTCACCGGGACCGGAGACACCCCGGTGTCAGCGGACACGACGAAAGCCGCCGGCACCGTGCTCGGCGCGGATGCCGAGGGACTGCTGATTGCGTGCGGCGCGGGCGTGTTGCGGGTGCGGAAGCTGCAGCGGCCCGGCGGCAAGATGCTGCCCGCGCCGGAGTTTCTTCGCGGTTTTCCGATTCCGCCCGGAACGCTCCTGCCCTCGATGCCTTCGACCGAACTGGTCGCGCGCGAACCGTTCAAAAAAAAGACCCCGCCGCCGGCGGCCTAGTCATGCTTGTTTTCGCGCGGAGATTCTCCAATTCTGCGCCGCATGTTGAAACGAGTGTGGTGGATCTTTGTGTTGGCTGCCGGCGCGAGCACTCCGTCCACGTTTGCGCAGATCGAAATCGCCAACCTGCGCGAGGACGTGCGCGGACTTTCGCTGCGCGTGGGTGAGCTCACGTTGCGCGTCGAGCAGCTCGAGCGCGAAAACGCCGAATTGCGCAGCCGCGCCGGCAACGCCGAACGCTCTTACGTGACCTTGCAGCAGCTGAACGAGGCGGTGACGACGCTCAATCAAGGCATCCGGTCCAGCGCCGCGGCGACGAAGAATGAGACGCTGCAGCAGGTGAGCGCGCAGATGGAGCGGCTGGCGAAGCAGACGAATGCCGCGATCGATTCGCTCGCCCGCGGCATGGCGACGCGGGCGCCGGTGCAGACGAGTTTTTCGGAGGACTATCCGAAAGACGGCATCAGTTACACCGTGCAGAAAGGCGACACCCTCGCGGAAATCGCAAAGAAGACCGGCTCGAAGGTTCAGGATATCGTCAACGCCAACAAGCTTTCCGATCCCTCGCGCATCAACGTGGGGCAGACGCTCTTCATTCCAGGAGGAAAATAATTTCATGTCCGCAGCACCCAAATCCCGCCTCGGCCGCGGACTCGGCGGTTTGATCGCCAGCGCTGTGCCGGCCGCCCCGAAGACCCAGACTCCCGCGCCCACGGCGGCGGCGGCGACGCCCGCGCCGGCGCCGGCCCAGCCGGCCGGAGCGCCCGGATACCAGGAGGTCAACGTGCACGCGATCGAGCCGAGCCCGTATCAGGCGCGACGCGAGATCACCGCGGAGCAGCTGCACGAGTTGGCGGAGAGCATTCGCTCGGAAGGGCTGTTGCAGCCCGTCGTCGTGCGCAAGGTGGGCGAGAAGTTTCAGCTGATCGCGGGCGAGCGCCGCTGGCGTGCCTTCCAGCACCTGAAAATCAAGGCCATCCCGGCTCGGGTCGTGGAGGCGAGCGACGCCTCCTCCGCCGCGCTGGGCTTGATCGAGAACTTGCAGCGCGAAGGGCTGAATCCGATCGAGGAAGCGCACGGTTTCGCGAGCCTGATTCGCGATTTCGATCTGACGCAGGAGACCGCGGCCGATCGCGTGGGCAAAGGCCGCGCCACGGTGGCCAACGCCCTCCGTCTGCTCGCGCTCGACGCGGAGATTCAGGGCTTCATCGCCCGCAATCTCCTCAGCGTCGGTCACGCGAAGGTGCTCTTGGGCGTGCAGGATCCGGCGCAGCGCACGGTGCTCGCACGCCGCATCATCGAGGAAGGCTTGAGCGTCCGGGCCACCGAGAAACTCGTGCTCGACCGCAAGGCGGTGGCCGGAAACCCGCCGGCGCGTCCGGCCAAGGCTCGCAACCTGCCCGCGAAAGACGCCGAGGCCGTGGCCGGAATCGAGAAGAAGCTCACGTCCCATCTGGGAGCCCGGGTGGCACTGCTGCACACGCCGAAAAAGGGACGCATCGTGATCGAATACCGGGGCAACGAGGACCTGCAGCGCCTGTTGGAAAAACTGGGCGTGGAGGCTTGAGGCATTCCTGACGTCACTTCTTCCGCCAGCTCCGCAGCCCCGCATTGACAAAGCGAGGGTGCGCCTGATGTTCTGACCCCTTTCACATGAGCATTCTCCTCGGCATACTCACGTTTGTCCTGATCGTCATCTCCATCCTGCTGGTGATGATCGTCCTGATGCAGCGCGCGAAAAACGACGGCGGCATGGGTGCGGCGATGGGCGGTGGCATGGCCGAGGCGACGTTTGGCGCCGACACGAGCAACGTGTTGAGCAAGGCCACGATCAATCTCTCGATCGCCTTTTTCGTTCTCGCCTTCCTGCTTTATCTCGGCCGCATCCACCAGCGCACGCAGGCGACCGCCGCGTCCGGCAGCGCCTTGCCCACGATTGCCGCGCCGGCCAGCCCGACTCCGGCCACGGTCCCGGCGACCGACACCACGCCGGCGGAGACCAAGAAGTAGTTCGATGGCTGGAAATCCTTTTAGAACCGCGCCCGCCCTCATTTGGCGGGCGCTTTGCTTTTTGGCTGTCGTGAGCGGCGCGTTGCCGGTTGCGCTGGCCCAGCGCGGACAGCCGCCGCCGCCTTTGTTGCAAACCGGCAAGGCCGATCCCGCGGAAGCGCGCACCGCACTCGAGCAGATGCGGCGTCTCGGCATCGCAGGGGATTACTTCCTGCAATTCCAACTGCGGATCATGCCGCGACGCGGTCCCGAGCGCACGATTCCCGGCCAGCTCTGGGGCACGCGCAACGAGACCGGTCTCGTCAACCGCGTCAGCCTCGCGCTGCCCGGCACGGGCAACGGAGCGGACGCGCTCCGCCGCCGGCTGCTGATTCAAAATGGAGTTCGCTCGGCGGCGTGGCGCTGGGATGAAGGCGCGGGCGTCGCGATGTTGAATGTCTCCGCGTTGTTCGAGCCGCTTGTGCCGGAAGCCGAGCTCACAGCGTTCGACCTGCAGATGCCGTTCCTCTACTGGAACGATTTCGCGTATCAGGGCATCGTGCGTTTTCGCGGGCGTCCGGCGCACGTGCTCGTGATGCGGCCGCCGGCGGATTTCGCCGCGCGGTATCCGCAACTCTCCGGCGTGCGGGTGCACCTCGATACGCAGTTCAACGCGCTGGTGCAGACCGAGCTGCTTGGCGCGGATGGACGCGTCAGCAAAACCCTTTCCGTGGTGGACCTGAAGAAGGTGGGCGAGCAATGGATCGTGAAGACGATCGACGTCCGCGACGAAGCGACGCGAAACAAGACGCGATTCAGCGTGACCGGCGCGGCGCTCGGGCTGGACTTTTCATCCCGGCTGTTCGAGCCCGCGCGCCTGGCGGACGATATCCCGCCGCCGTCCGCCACCGACATCCTTCCGATCGAGCCATGAGCACTTCAAGGGGCGTGATTTTCGATTTGGACGGCACGCTGATCGACAGCATGCGGCTGGTCCTGCGATCCTACGCGCACGCGCTGGCGCCTTCCCATCCGAGCCTGACACCCGAGGAAATCCTCGACGGCTTGGGCGGCCCGCCGGAACGGTATTTCAACGACCTGATCCCGGATCCTGCGGTGGCGGCGGAGGCCTTACGTCGCTTGCAGGACTACCTGGCGGAGCATCGCGACGCGATCCGGCCCTTCGTGGGAGCGTTGCCTTTGCTCACGGAGCTGCGGGCCGCCGCGATTGCCGTCGGGCTATGGACCGGCCGCGAACGTGAATCCACCGCGTGGTTACTGAAGGAACATGGTTTCGCCGACTGGGTGCAAACCTGTGTCTGCGGCGACGACCTGGCGTCCCACAAGCCCGATCCCGCCGGCTTGCAGGCGGCGCTGGATCATCTGGGCGTCAATATTGCCGACGCGGTCTTCGTGGGCGACGCGGACGTGGATGTGCTGGCGGGCGCCGCGCTCGGCGTGCGCACCCTGCTGATCACGCACGAACGCGTCCCACCCGAAAAGGTGCGGATGAAAGCATGGAAGGTTGTATCCGCGCCGGCGGAGGCCTATGCTGTGCTACGAAATGAGCTCCTGGCGGTCTGAAACGACGTGCCGGAAGCACTACATCCTCCGGGTCTCGTGCCCTCGAAAAAAATAACATTGCTCGCTGCGCAAGTCCGTGTGTCCTGAAGGCCTGCGCCGATTCTCCCAAACTCCTGCTTTCTCCTATGGCCACTCGCACAAAGAAAAGCTCCGCCCCGCTGACGTTCGACCTCCCCGTCGATCTTATCAAGAAAATCGATACACTTCGTTCCGGTTATGGCCTCGAGTCCGCCAGTGAAGTGGTGCGGCTGGCGATGGACCGGTTTGACTTCGATCGCTGCAAGCCGGTCTCGGTCCCGCATCGCCAGATTTCGGTTCGCATCTCCACCGATCAGCGCGGCATGCTGAAACGCTACGCGAAAAAGAAGGATGCGAGCGTCGGCGAACTTCTTCGCCTCGCGCTCGAGGACCTGCCGGAAAAACCGGCGAAGAAAAAGAAGTAAACGGAAACCAGGCGGCGAGCGGCCGCCGGATTCCTTCACGAGCGCCGGGCTTGCTTTTGCCCGGCGCGTTTCGTTTTAGTGGACGCCTTTCCTCGCATGTCCACCTCACCGCTCCCGCTCTCCACTTGGGCTCGTAATGTCTCGCCGTCGCCGACGCTCGCGATCGACGCGAAGGCGAAAGCGCTCCAGGCCGCGGGCGAGGACGTCTGCGGCTTCGCCGCCGGCGAACCGGACTTCGACACGCCGGAACACATCAAGGAGGCCGCCATCGCGGCGCTCAAGGCCGGCAAGACGAAGTATGCGCCCACGCCCGGCATTCCCGAGCTGCGCAAGGCCGTCGCGGAACGCTACGGCGCCGAATATTCGCTCACCGTCGCGCCGGAACAGGTGGTCGTTTCACCGGGCGGCAAGTTCAACTGTTACCTCGGCGTGCTCGCGACCTGCTCGCCGGGCGACGAGGTGATCGTGCCCGCGCCGTATTGGGTCAGCTATCCCGAAATGGTGAAGCTCGCCGGCGCCGTGCCGAAGTTCGTGCTGGCCGACGACAAGACCGGCTTCCGGCTCACGCCCGCAATGCTCGAGGCGGCGATCACGCCGAAGACGAAGCTGGTCATCCTGAATTCCCCGTCGAATCCGACGGGTGCCGTCTACAGCCGCGCCGAGCTCGAGGCGATCGTGGCCGTCGCGGTGAAGCACAATCTCTACATCCTGTCCGACGAGATGTATGAGCATCTCGTTTACGACGGCGCGAAGCCCACCTGCGTCGCGACGCTCAGCAAGGAGGCCGAGGCGCGCACGATCATCGTCGCCGGTTTTTCGAAAACCTACGCGATGACCGGCTGGCGCATCGGCACCACCGTGGCGCCGCTGCCGATCGCGAAAGCGATCTCGGAATTGCAAAGCCAGATGTCGTCGAATGTGACGACGTTTGGCCAATACGGCGCGCTCGCGGCGCTGAAGGAAAAGGAAAAGACCGCCGCCGCGTTGAAGACGATGATGACGGCGTTCGACCGCCGCCGGAAGCTCCTGCACGCCGAACTCAACAAGATCCCGGGCGTGACCTGCCTGCTCGCCCAAGGCGCGTTTTATCTTTTCCCGAACATCTCGAGTTTCGGTTTGAAGGATGCCGATTTTTGCACGCGCCTGCTCGAAAAGGAAAAGGTCGCCGCGGTCCCCGGCAGCTCGTTCGGCGCTGAAGGTTATCTGCGCCTCAGCTACGCGACGTCCGACGAAATCATCAAGAAGGGCGTCGAGCGGCTCGCGCGTTTCTGCGCCACGCTGAAGCAGTGAGCGCGCGCTTTGCGTCATTTTGAACAAAAAGCCGCGGCAAATTGCCGCGGCTTTTTTGCGCGCTCGAAAGGCTGCCCGCCTCAGCGCTGCGCGTTTTCGGCGATCGTCTTCAGGTCGCGCAGGCCGGCTTCGAATTGCGAGCCGATCATTTTGTCCATGTCGATGAACAGAGCGAAAGCCTTTGGGATGAACGAACGTTCGCCGGACATGCTCCAGGTCACGACGGTGCTCCCGCCCTGCGGCTGAAACGTGAACTCCGCCGTGCAGACGGACGGGAAGGGCTTGAGGAAATCCAGCCGCATTTCGACGCGCTCGACGGGACGGCTCTCGGTGATCGTCATGCGTCCCGACCCGATCTGGTGGTTGCCCTCCCATTCATACGCGGCGCCGACGCCTGCGTCCGGCCCCGAGTAACTCGTGCGCATCTTCGGGTCGACCTTGTTCCATGGGTTCCAGCGCTGAAACTCGCGCAGGTGGTCGACGCGGCGAAACACCTCGGAGGGCGGGGCGGCAATCGCAAGCGACCGTTCGGTGCGGAACTGCGACGGCTGGACAGCCACGATCGCGACGAAAAGAAGAACGACGACCGAAAGGGCGATGAGGATTTTCAGGAACATGGTGGGAAGGAGTGATGAGTTTCGCTTCCTTCAACGAGTCGCCGCGGCCGTTCCGGACATCTGACCAGAGCGGACAATCGCAGCTCGATGCCGCTGCGTTCAACCGACGTCGTTGCCCTGATCTACCGCGCGCTCGAGCATCCGTGTGATGTAGAGCTGTTCGGGCCCGACCTTCGCGAGTTGCAGAGCGCGACGAAAGCTCTCAGCGGCGCCGCGGTGGTCCTTCGCCCGCCAGCGGAGTTCGCCGACCACCGCGTGAAGCAGGTAGTGTGAATCGAGGCGGTCGCGTTGCGGGATCTCGTCGACCGCGCGAAGCCCCGCCTCCGGGCCTTGCAGATAGGCGACGGCGACGGCCCGGTTCAGCGCGACAATCGGACTGGGCTTGAGGCGATAGAGTTCGTCGTAGTGCCGAAGGATGCGCGCCCAATCGGTGGATGCGTGATCGGGGGCGAGACAGTGACACGCGGCGATGCCGGCCTGCAGATGATACTCGCTCACCTCGGTGCCTTGCGCGGCTTGAAAAAGATGAACGAGGCCCCGGTCGATCATCGTGCGGTTCCATTTGGAACGGTCCTGGTCGTCGAGTCGGAGGAGATCGCCCTGCTCGTCGACGCGCGACGGAAATCGCGCGGCCGTGAACAGCATCAACGCGAGCAGCGCGTTGCCCCGGGGCGTGCGTCCGACGGGGTGTTCGACGAGCAAGGAGGCGAGCCGGATGGCTTCCGCGCACAATTCCTCGCGCAACAGGCGGTCGCCCGCGGAGGCCTTGTAGCCTTCGTTGAACAACAAATAGAGCGCTGCGAGCACCCCGTCGACGCGCACGGCGAGATCTTCGCCCTCGGGCAGATCGAAGCCGATGCCCGCTTCCTTGATCCGCTGCTTGGTGCGCGTCAGTTGTTTTTCGATCGCGGCCTCGCTGGTGAGGAACGCGCGCGCGATCTCGCCGGTGCTGAAGCCGCCCATCACTTTCAACGCGAGCACGACCTGCGCGTCGGGCGCGATGGCGGGATGACAACAGACAAACATCAGCCGCAGCGCGTCGTCGCGAATCTCCCATTCGTTGATCGAGGCCGCGGGCGATTGCGGCAGGATCTGCTCGAAATGGGTGATCAACGCCGGCTGTTTCGTGCCGGACATCCGCTGATGCCGCAGCATGTCCTTGGCGAGATTCATGGCGACGCGCGTGATCCACGCGGACGGATTGGGCGGCACGCCGCCCATCGACCAGGTGCGCAGCGCACGAAGCATCGCCTCCTGCGCGATGTCCTCGGCGAGCGAAAGGTTGTGAACCCCCAGCAGGCGAACCAGCGCGCCGTGCAGCCGCCCGGTTTCGTGGCGGAAGAAATGCTCCACCAGCTGCGTCGGTTGCGACGCGGGCGCCGCAGGCGTGTCGGGCGGAGGCGGAGAAACGTTGTCGGCGGCCACGGAAATAAAACCGGATGAGACGTGGCCGCGGATCAGGGCGACGTGGCGCGCTCCGCGGGGGCGCCGTGTCCGGCCGTGACGCCGAGATGGCAGCTGAACGCCATTTCTCGAATCTCGATGCTCAAGCCATAGGGAAGGCCGGGGTGCTGCTGAGCGATCTCCGTCGCTTCCTCGATACCGCTGACCATGAGCTTCACATAGCCGCCGATCGCCTCCTTGGTTTCGGCGAACGGGCCGTCGGTGACGCGCTCGCCGCGCGGACCGGAGACGACGCGGCGCTCGAGTTCCAACGGCTGGCCTTCCACCGCCTTGCCGGCGGCGGCGAGGCGATCATACCAGGCGTTCCAGCGAACCATCAATTGCTGCCGCTGTTCGGGCGAGAGATGCTGGTGGGTCTCGGGGCCGGAGTTGCGGAACAGGAGCAGGAAGGGAAGGGCGGCGGGATGTGTTTCCATGGGAAGGAATGGATTCCGATATCTCAACGGACGACGCGGAGCAAAAAGGACAAGGCTTCCGCGGCAGCGCAACGTTTTGTGTCTCGCCGCCGGGCCCGCCAGCGGGTCGACGTCCGAAATCGAGGCGCTCGTTCGTTGGAACAGGGAACGGCGCCATTCCGGCGTCGGACCTTAATCTTCAACCCTGTTATCCACATGAGCACTACATCTTCCGTTTCATCCGCTCCGTCCGTTCCTCCGATCCCCGCCGGGATGCGCGCGATCACGCCGCATCTCGTTTGTGCCCAAGCGGCGAAAGCCATCGATTTTTATCGGGAGGCGTTCGGCGCGGAGGAGGTGCTGCGAGTGCCCGGCCCGGACGGAAAGCTGATGCATGCGCATCTCCGATTCGGCGATTCGTCCGTCTTTCTCGTCGAGGAGTTTCCGGAGTGGGGCTCGTTCGGGCCGCACGCGCTGAAGGGTTCTCCCGTGACGATTCATCATTATGTCGAGGATGCCGACGCCGTCGTGGCGCGCGCGGTGAAGGCCGGGGCGAAAGTCACGATGCCGCTTTCAGATACGTTCTGGGGCGATCGCTATGGGATCGTCGAAGATCCGTTTGGTCATCGCTGGTCGATCGCGACGCATATTCGCGACGTCTCGCCAGACGAGCTCGCGAAGGCGGTCGAGCGCGGTTGCGGCGGGTGAGCCGTCGCGAAATCGCGGCCGGTTGCAACGAACGGCAGGGGTGTTCGCCGAACCGGCGCGGGATCGGATCGATTTCGCGAACCTCGGTCCCGCGCTCCGGTCAGACAATCGCCCGCTGCCAACCCAATTCGTTTTCCCCTATGAACACTGAAGCCATTGCGAAACGACTCGTGGCGTTGAGCCGCGAGCAGAAATGGGAAGCCGCTCAGCGCGAGCTTTACGCGGACGATGCGATCAGCCTCGAACCGTATGCGACGGACGACGTGCCGAAAGAAACGCGGGGTTTGCCCGCCATCGTCGAAAAAGGCCGCAAGTTCGTCGCGACCGTCGAGCAGATGCACCAACTCAACGTATCCGATCCGCTGATCGCGGGCAACGTGTTCGCCTGCACGATGCAGATGGACGTGACGATGAAAGGTCAGGGCCGGATGAATGTCGGCGAGCTTTGCGTGTATCACGTGAAGGACGGCAAAGTCATTTCGGAGCAATTTTTCATCTAGCGACGTTGGCTTCTGCTCGTGCCGCGCCGGGGGTGGCGTTTTCGTCGCGGCCTCATAGGCTGCGCGGATGATGTCCGATTCCAACGCCACGGTCCCGACGGCGGCCTTCGCCGTGCCGGAGGGCTGGGTGGAGGTGGGCGTCTATGCCACGGCCAGCGAAGGTGCGGAGCGGGGATTGGTCGTCCTGGCGATCGGCGAGGCTTATTGGTTGGTGGACGACGCGGGCGGCTACCGGCTGCTGGTGGAAAGTCATGCGGCGGCGCGGGTGCGGGTGGAACTCGACTGCTTCGAACGCGAAAGTGCGCGATCGTCCCAGACGGCGGCTCCGCCACTCCGGCAATTCGAGTTCGCTACTCCGTTTTGCTGGGTGCTCGCGATCGCCGGCTGTTTCTGGCTCGAGACGATCCATCCGCGCTGGATCGCGCTCGGCGCGCTGGATCCCGTCGCGCTGTTCCGCCGGGGTGAAGCCTGGCGGCCGCTGACGGCGTTGTTTCTGCACGCCGACATCGCGCATCTGGTCGCCAACGCGGTGAGCGGCGTCTTCGTGTTCGCGGCGGTGCTGGCGGAGTTCGGTCGCGGACGAGGCTGGCTGCTGATCCTCGCTTCCAGCCTGCTCGGCAATCTTGCCGTCGCCGCCGCGCATGTTTCAGGCGATTACCGGTCCATCGGCGCCTCCACCGCCGTCTTTGCCGCGCTCGGATTGCTGACGGCGCGGGCGGTGCTGATCGCATCAACGGATTCGCGACGGGGACGAGGTCGCGCGTTTTTCGTTCCGGCGGCGACGGGCGCGGTGGTGCTGGGATTGTTCGGTGCGGGCGGTCAGCACGTGGATGTGCTGGCGCACGTGACGGGCTTCCTCTCGGGATCGTTGCTCGGACTCGCCGCGGGAAGGCAGACGGTTCGCGCCGCGAAATAAAAACGCTTACAAGCGCAGCTCGGCGGGCGTTTCCGGCGGCACGTCTCGACGGCCGCCCTCGGGCGCCTCGGACGCCGCTTCGTCGGCGCTCGCCGTCAAATCGAAACCTGCGAACTCGGCGCAACACGCGCCGCAACCTGCATAGCACTCCGCGCACAGCACGCGGCCGTCGAACTGGTAAGCGCCGAAACAGCCGCAGGCGCTGCAGACGGCATCTTCGTTGAAAGGAATCCGGGTGCTCATCGGCTTCACGAAAGATCGCCGGTTTCCGGGTTGGCGCAAGTGCGGTTGCGGCCGTCCGCTTTGGGCTGGCCCGCTTCGGAACGAAGAAGTCAAATCCCTGCCATGAAACGCTGCTTGATCTGGATCTCGTTGAGCATGGCCGGAGCGTTCGTCGGCGTCGGTTGCGGGCCGAAACCACCGGAGGTGACGGAAGCCGCGGTGGCGGACGCCGCCGCGGCGCGGCGGGTGGAGCTGTTTGGCCCGCGAGCGGCGGCACCGGAGATCGTCTGGCGCTCCAGCGGACTGGGGATTCGTATTGTGAAAGAAGGTGACGGCGCGGCGCCCGCGATGACCGATACGGTGCGCGTGCATTATGTGGGCACGTTGAAGGACGGAACCGTCTTCGACAGCTCCCGCGAGCGCGGGCAGCCCGAAGATTTCGTTGTGAACCGGTTGATTCCCGGCTGGGCGGCGGCGATGCCGGCGCTGAAGGCGGGCGGCCGGGCTGAATTTTTCATCCCGCCGCTGCTGGGCTACCGGCACGTGAAGGTCGGAAACGTGCCGCCGAACTCCGGGCTGATCTTTGAAGTCGAGCTGATCGCGGTGAACCCGACGGCGCCGCGCTAGGCGGCACGACGCCTCGATCCACTATTTGGATACGCACGGAGAGGTGCCGCGCGATCCGGCGGGTTTATTTCGCAGGCCGAAGCTTGAACGCCTTGGCCCACGCGTCGGGGTCGAAACCCACGAGACCGAAATCGGCGGCGAGCACAAACGGACGTTTTACCAGACGACCGTCGCTCGAGAGGAGTTTGAGCGCCTCGGCTTCGGTCATCGTGGGCAGTTTCGCCGCCAGGCCGCGCTCGCGATACTGGATGCCGGAGGTGTTGAAGAGCCGCCGGAGCGCTCCGCCCTGGAGTGCGAGCATGCGCCGCAGTTCGGCGGGGGTGGGCGGGGTTTCGTAAATCGGTTTCTCGACAAACGGCACGCGATGCGCGGCGAGCCATTTCGCGGCGTCGCGGCAGGTGCTGCATTTGGCGTAGGAGTAGACGGTGACGGGGGCGGCCATGGTTGGCCGTGACGATGAAAGGATCGGAGGAAAATGGAAGCAGCGAAGCGTTCGCGGCGGATACCTCAGACGCGCCTTCAGGCGACGCGGCCGAACGAAGTGGGTTGCTCGATCGCCTCGGGTTGTGCGCTCGCCATGACGATGTAGTGAGCGACGGCGAGGAGCCGCGTCGGGCGGTTCCGCTTGCTGAGGAAGGTGTCAAACCAGCGCGGCGGGTCGGACGAGGGGCTCAACACTCCGATGACCTCGAGGCCGAGGGTCACGATCACCGGCGTGGTGACGCCAAGCACCTCCAACCCCGCCAAAAGCGCGGCTTCGCTGAGCCGGGCCATCCGGTGATTGAGAATCAGGAGATGAAATTGCTTGCGGCAGAGCAACTGCCAGGCCGCCTCGGCATCGCCGGCGAATTCCGGCACGTAGCCTGCCCGCGAAAACATCCGCTGCTGCTTCGCGCGGATTTGCGGATCGCTTTCGATGACGAGAATCCGCGGAGCGGCGTTCGCGACTGAAGGAGCGTAATCAATTTCGTGCCGCACCGGTTCGACCGGTGAAAACGGCGCGAGCTGCGACGCGAACGAGTGGGTGCGGGTGGGAGAAGCAGTAATTGCGGTCATGTGCCGCTGATCCTACCGCACCGTGAGAGCCGAGCCTATTGGTGAGTCGGTACCGGTTGTTTAAGAACTATCTTTAGGCGGAGTGGGGGCGTTGCCGGGAGCCGAAGGGTTGCGGCCCAGCTCCTGCGCGTGGACGGCGTGGTGGATCAGCGCGGCTCCGCTGGGCAGACCGAGCTTGCGCTTGATACTGCCACGGTGCACGTCGACCGTTTTGCGGCTGAGCCGGAGCAGGTGCGCGATGTCGACGCTGTCCTTGCCCTGGCCGATCAGCTGGTAGATTTCGAATTCACGGTCGGTCAGCTGCTCGATCGGCGATTTCGAACGGCGGGCGGCATCGCCCGTAATTCCAAGAAGGATACGCGAGGCGACCGCGGGGCTGACGTAGGATCCGCCGGTCAGTACGCTCTGCATCGCTTCGAGCAGGAGCTTCGCGCCCGCCTCCTTCATGATGTAGCCGCGGGCGCCCGCGCGGAGGGCGCGCTCCGCGTAGAGCAACTCGTCCTGCATCGAAATGACGAGAATGGGCGATTCGGGGCTCAGCGCATGCAGGTCCTTGATCAAGTCGATCCCGCTGCGTCCGGGCATCGAAAGGTCGGCGATCACGAGGTCGGGCTTCGTGCGCGCGAGTTCGCTCAAGGCCTCGGCGGGCGTCCCGGCTTCCGCGCACGCCTCGAGATGGGGCTGGCTGTTGATGAGCTGCACGAGGCCGGCGCGCATCATTGGGTGATCGTCGATCACCATAACACGCCGCGGAACGGCGGGCGGGTGCGCGTGAGAGCGATGCGGTTTCATGATGCCAGCGGCAGGACGCATTGCACGGTGAGCCCCCGGCCCGGGCGGGAGTCGAAGGTGAGCCGGCCGCCGATGAGGGTGGCGCGATATTGCATGATATGCAGCCCGACGCCGCGCGCCTCGCCCGCGCGCGCATCGAAGCCGCGGCCGTTGTCGGCAATCGTCAGGTGCAATGCCCCGGCCTCCTGCAGCAGTGTCACGTCGATGAGCGTCGCGCCGGAGTGTTTGAGGGCATTGTTGATCGCCTCCTGCGCGATGCGATACAGGTGGGTGGCGGTGTCGTTGTTGATTCCGGAAAGCGGATGCGGGCAGGAGAGGCGGTGGGTGACCGCGCCGGCCGTGAGATCGAGCAACCCGGCGAGCGCCGTCGGCAGTTCGCTGGCGTCGAGGAGGTGCGGAGTGAGTCCGCGTGCGAGTCCACGCACGTCGCGCATCACGGTGCGCACGTGTTGCGCGATCCGTTCGGTTTGCCGGTCGCGCACGGGCGGATCGACGCGCATGCCAGTGAGCTGGTGAAGCATGATCTCGATGGCGGTCAGTTGCTGGCCGACGTTGTCATGAAGCTCGTGGCCGATCCGCTGTTGTTCGCGATCGCTGACCCGAAGCACTTCCGCCTCGAGCTGCTTGCGCTCGCTGATGTCGCGTACGATGCCCATGCCGCCGAGCAAAGCACCTCGCGGATCGACCAGCGCAGAGGTGGTCACGGCGACCGGAATCAGCCGGCCGTCCTTGTGGCGGTGCAGGGTTTCGTATGGGCCGGTGAGTTTTCCCTGGGTCAACCGCTCGAGGGACAACCGGGCTTCCGGCTCATGCTCCGAGGGGACCAGCGTCAGCAGCGAACGGCCCACGATCTCCGCTGCCCGGTAGCCGAGCAGGCGCTCGGCCGCCGGATTCCACGTCGCGATCGTGCGTTCCAGCGTCACGGTGATGATCGCATCGTTCGATGAGTTGATGATGGCGTTGGACATCGCGGCGATGCGCTCCGCGGCGCGGCGTTGCGTGATGTCGGTGGCGATCTGGATAAACAGCCGCTGCGCGCCGAAGTCGTGCGAGGCGATGCGAACCTCGACCGGATAAACCGTGCCGTCCTTGCGACGGTGCTCGGCCTGTTTTATCGCGGGAGCGCCGGGCGGAATCGACGTCCAGTCCTGCGCAGACGCAGACGGCGCGGCGACCACGTCGAAAATGCTCATGGCGAGGAGTTCCTCCCGACTGCGGCTCAACGCCGCGCAGGCGCGCTCGTTGACTTCGACGATGTGTCCCGCGCCGTCGTGGACGATCATGATATCCGTGACCTGATCGAGCAGCGTATGGAAACGCGCCTCCGTTTCCCGGAGCGCCGTGTCGCGCCGAGCCTGCTCCTCGATCGCGTGCTTCAGCTCCGCCTGGGTGCGTCCCAGCTCTGCCATGCGCTCGCGGATCCGACCTTCGAGCGAAGCGGCGGATTGTTGCAGGGTGGCCACGATCCCGGCGCGCGCGGCGAAAAGCCGGCGCATCAGCGCATAGGAGCCGCCGAGCAAGCCGAGCACGGTCGCGGACAGGATGAGCGTCATACTGTGCCAGCGGACAGCCTGCGCGTCGCTGAGACCTGCGCGAACGCGCGCCTGGCGCTGCTGCTCCGCGATCAGTTCTCCGGCCGCGGTGCCCAATTCTTCGAGGAGGCTCGTGCCGCGCCCGCTATCGATGAGGTCGCGGGCGGCCGAAACGCCGTCGGTCCGAACGGCGCGGACGACCTGCTCGTGCCAGGCGTCCAGTTCCTTCGCCCGTTGCGACAGCTTGGCGAGCGATGCGAGCGGAACGGCTGGTTCGAGATCGCGGCGAAGCCGGTTGAGGATCGTGGTGATTCCCGCGGACGCTGCGATCTGCTGTCGCAGATGCGCGTCGGAACCGGTCAGGGCGAAGGCCCGCATCGCGGCTTGAGCGCGAGTCGCGCCAATGACCAGTTGGTCCAGCTGCGCGATCACCTCTTCGGATCGCGCGGTGCTGCGGGCATTGGCGCGCTGATCGGAAAGGTCGCGGAGACTCACGCCAGCCGTCAGGACGACGGCCAGTCCTGCCGCCGCAAAGCCGACGGCCAGCAGTCGTGGGGAACCGTAATTCATGCAGCGGCGGTCTGCCGCGCTGGCCCATGATACACCGGTCCAGTTGTTCGAAACAACCGCTCAACCACCGAAAAGCAGCGCGAAAATTTCAGTAATCCTGTCCGCTGGAAACACGGTGGCTCGTTGAAATGGCGTAAGGAAATCCGACATTCTGCGACGAAAACTCATCTGCCATGAATACCGAAAAATCCCCGCCCCCTGAAAATTCCGCGGCTCGACCGACGTCTGACCGCGAACTGGTGCTGAACCGGCTGATCAACGCGCCGCGCGAGAAAGTCTTCGCTGCGTGGACCCAGCCTGAGTTGCTGAAACAATGGTTCGCGCCGAAGCCGTGGACCACTCCGCGGGCCGAGCTCGATGTGCGGCCCGGCGGCTCGAGTTTGATCGTGATGCGCGGGCCCGACGGTTCCGAGTTTCCGAATCGCGGCGTGTATCTCGAGGTCGTTCCGAACGAGAAGATCGTCGCGACCGACGCCTACACCGAGGCCTGGCAGCCTTCGGCGAAACCTTTCATGACGATCGAGCTCACGTTTGAGGATGTGAATGGAAAAACCAACTACACGGCCCGCGTGCGCCACTGGTCGGTGGCTGATCGCGAGGCGCACGAAAAAATGGGTTTCCACGAAGGCTGGGGGCGCTGCACCGATCAGCTCGAGCAACGGGTCGCCGGTTGATGGCCGGCGACCGCGGTGACCGCTCACTGCGAGCGGGCCATGGCGGAACCGGCGGGAAGCTTCTGGTCGAGCTGGGCGAGCGCCGACTCGGCGGCGGCGAGCGGCGCGCCTCCGATTCGATTGGTCGACAGCAACACCTGTCCAAATTTATCGAATACAACGATGCCCGGAATCTCGAGCACGCCCAGATTCCCGAGGGCGATCATCACGTTTTTGTTTTGGTGCGGCAGGGTCGGCCAGGGCATGCCGGTCGACTTAACGTAGGCGAAGTAGGGCGGCATGGTGGCATCGGTCGACGAGCCGAAGAAGGCCACGCGGTCGCGCCCGGCGAGCACCGCGTTGTAGTGTTCGACGAACTTGGGCGTGAAGACCGCGCACCGGGGGCAGGTGCTCGCCGACAGGTATTGCACGTAAACGTCGGCGGCCCCGATCGGCGTGGGATTTCCAGCGGCGTCGACCAGCAAACCGTCCAGGATCTCGGCCATGCGCCCCGGGCGCTGGTCGCGGGGCAGCGCGACGCGCTCGCGCGCGCGAACGAAGACGTCGGTCGCGGTCAATGGCACCACCTGCTGCCCGTCGCGGCCGGGAACCCACAGGGCGACGTCGCCGCCGGAGACGCGCATCACGCGATAGGTCTCGCCGGCCTTCAGCGCGAACGAGCCGAACGATTGGTCGACCGTGAGCGTGGCGCGTCCGGGCCAGAGCGACATGTCCCGCTGCAGATCGGACACCGTCAGCGCGCGCTGCTCGGGGGTGAAGCGCGCCCATTGCGCGTTTGCCGCCGCCAGCAGGTCACAGTCGCCTGGTGCGGCCGCAAAAAGAAAGCCGGCGGGCGCGATGAGCTCCACCTCGTTCGGCTTCACCGCGTTGATCTGTACCACCGTGCCGGCGCGGAGAGGTGCCTCGCCGCGGAAGCGCTGTTCGGTGGTCAATCGTGTCTCGGCGGGCCAGCGCTCGGGCCGATTGACGAGATCGCGCCAAACGAGAGGCTTGACCGTGGTTGGGGTCGCGGCGGCTGACGGCGAGTTCGCCGCCGCAGCCGCGTTAACGGTGGGCGTAGCGGCAAGCAGGCCCAACAGCAGGGAGCCGGCGGAAAGCGTGATGCGTGGCAGAGCGGAGAACATCCGCTCATTCTAGCCGGTTGGCGCCCGGGGTCCCATCAGGGAGGCCGCCGGCCCACACCTCAGGCGGTCGCTGAGGCGGCCGAGTATCACGCCGCCTCCGATGATGACAGATCAGCGCGCGAGGCGCTCGAACGTCATAGGATGCGCCGAGTCCTCGCCGACAGTAATGGCCAGCTTTTTGCCCCCGTCGCTGAACTCACACTGCACGTCCGTGGTGAGGGCATAAAACTTCGTCTGCGACGAGGCATGGAGAACGAGGTTGCTGCCGGAGAATTCGAGCGACAGCAGTCCGTCACTGAGGCGACTGATCCGCGCGCGACTGCGCCCGTTTTGGCCGTATTCACCGACGTATGACTCGAGCAGGGCGTCGGGCAGCATGAATTCCTTCTGGCGGTAATTGCCGAGTTCGCGCACCCAGACGTTGCGATAGCGCACGGGATTGCCGTGGTCCTGAAAGGCGATCGGAAGGCGTTCGGGGTGGGCCTGGTAGGGCAGACGGCCGATCCAGCCGGTGGGGCCGGTGAGCTCGGCGTTGTGCTGCACGAGCACGCCGTTGTGCAGGACGGTGACGGATGCTTTCGCGAGAAGCCGGCCCTCGTCGTCGAAGCGCGGCGCGGTCCAGAGGATGTCGTAGGTCTGCCACTGGCCGGGCGGGCGCGAGGCGTTCACGAGCGGAGGATACTGGCCGTAAAGCGACGCGGCGGAGCCGTCGGCGTAGGTTTTGTTCTGATACGAATCGAGCACCTGGACCTCGTAACGGCCGGCTCCGAAGAAGACGCCGCTGTTGCCGCGGCCCTGGCTGTCGCCCTTGGCCGGGACCGGCGCGGCCCATTCGACGTGAAGCTGGCAGTCGCCGAACGACTGTAGAGAGCGGACGTAGCCGCTGCCGGGCACGCATTCGAGCGCGCCCTCGCGCGCCACCCATTTCGTGGGGCTGCCGTCCATCGCGACCCAGGCGGAGGTGTCGCTACCGGCGAAGAGCACGACCGCATCCGACGGCGGTTCGCCCGGTTTCTCGTTCGTGCTCGCGGTGCCGGGTTGGACGACGGGAGGAAGCGGGCGAAGGCGGTCGTGGCCCAGCCACGCGGGATCGGGCGCGGCGAACAGGCGCGAGGCGGCGAAAGCGAGGAACCATCCGGAAACAAGCGAGATTTTCATAGGGGTGAGGACGGAGCCTGCGGCGGCTCGGAGGGGGGATTCAATCGAAAACCCCCGCCCGCGCCCGACCCCGCCCGACAGATCAAAAAACTTCCACGCTCTTCCCAACCTCCACGCCGCGTCGAGCGAGCCCCAGACAGAGTGTCATATAATGTATGACACTGTGTTTGTGAGCGTGGGAGGTTTGGCAGGCGGGGCTTGGAAGGGGCGCGGCGAATCGGGCGCGGGTGGGGCGGACCGAGGCGCGTCGATTCGTCGCCCGCTCGCCCGACGCGGCGATTCGAATCAAGCGCGCTGTCACTGCGCTCCGCGGCGTAACCGGGCCCAAAGGTGACCTTGGTATTCGCGGGATTGTTTCGCGCGCTGTCTTCGTGCTATCCTTGCGTCGGTCTCGCTAACTCAACCGTCTTTGCCGTCTCTGTCATGAACAGACTTGCCTGGGTGGATCACTTGAAGGCGTTCGGCATTGTGATCGTCGCATTCGGCCATGTGCGCATCTCGCTGCCAGTCGAATACTGGGTTCATTCTTTCGTGATTCCGCTCTTCCTCTTCCTGGCGGGCTACCTGATTTCACCCGAGAGCTTTTCGGCGCCGCCCGGAGTGTATTTCCGGGGGAAGATGCTGCGGCTCGTCGCGGCGTATGTGATTTTTGGATTCATCGGCGCGTTTCACTACGTGCTGATGTCGCAGGCCGGCGTCGAGCGGAGCCCGCTCCCGGCCACGGTCATGGTGAAACTGCAATCGGTAGTTTACGCCAGTGGCACCTTTCCCAATGAAAATGCCCTCCAGCTGTATCCGGTCGCCTTGTGGTTTTTCCCTGCGATCATCGTCGCGCTCGGGCTGGCGTTCTGGATCTTGCGGGCACCGGCCGGCGTCGTGCCGTTCCTGATCGGGGGGAGTCTGCTGCTTTCGTGGTCGTGGAGGAACCTCGTGCTGCCCTGGGAACTCGAGTCGGCCCTCACCGCAGTGCCGTATATTGTCGCCGGCCAGCTGTTCCGCCGGAGTGCGGCATGGCAGGCCCGCGTTTTCGCGCTGCCACGGTTTTGGGCGCCGCTGCTGCTCGCACTCGGCTGGATGCTGGCGATGTTGAATGGACGCGTGGATTTCCGGCTCTCGATTTTGAACGATCCCGTGCTCTTTCATCTCGCGGCCTGGCCAACGCTGCTCGGTCTTCTTATCGCCGCGTCGGCAGTTCCCGCCAGCAAGCTCAGCCGCCGATTGTCTGGGGCGACGATCTTCATTTTTCCGACCCACCAGCTGCTGTATTGGTTTTTCGATACGCTCTCCCGCGAGGGGCTGCATCTGCCGGAGGCGTTCATGCACAGCTACGCCTACGCGATCCTCGAAGCGTCGTGCGCGCTCATGTTGCTGGCCTGGTCATATGGCTGGGTCCAGCAACGCGTGTCAGCCCGCCGGCGCCGCGGTCGGCCGCCGGCGGGTGTAACGGATCAGAGTTTTCCGGCGATCTTGCCGTAATCGACCGCCTGCGCGAACGTCCGCAGGTCGGCGTCGCTGACATCGGTGCCCTCGATCTGGACGAGCAAAGTGCCGTTGACGACGACGTTCACGGAGCCGCTGCCGTCCTTGTTTTTGATCACGGCCTTCTGGCCCTTGATGCGCTCCAGTTTGCCGCCGTCCGCATTCGCGAACATCGGATTGCCCATCATCATCATCACGCCTTGGAGGAGCGGCGAATCGGTGATGAGTTTCACCGTCATGCTGGCGTCGCCCTTCGTGTAGTGGCGTTCGGCGGTGACGCCGCCGCCGAACATCGCCGCGGCCGCGGATTGCGCGGTGGCCTCCTCAGCGGTCCAGCCGGCGGGGGCGTCGGGCAGCAGTTCCTTGAACAGCTCGGCGCGCTTCTGTCGCACGAGTTGCGCGGCAGCGTCGAGCGACTGGGCGGCGGTGGCATAGTCGCTGTCCTTGTAGGCTTTCAACGCCTCGTCGATCGAGTCGGTGACGTCGTCGGCGTGCAGCGGCAGCGCCACGGCGAACAGACCGGCGGCGAGAAGCGGGAGCAGGGATCGGGGGGATGGAGTTTTCATGAGCATGGGAACGGCTGCGTGGCGCCGGCATTGTTCCGGTCACCACGGACCGTGAGGGCGGACGCATCCATGGTCGGATGATCGTGAACAGCGCCGGAGGTGTCGAGTCCGCGGACTTCCGGTGAAACCTGATCGTGAGTTCGGGTTCCGGCAGGGCGACGGCGGCGATTGACGCGCTGTCCCGAAATCCTCATCAACGCGGTCCATGTCCGCATCGGTGACGAATCCCGCCGCTTTCCTTTTGCTGTTTCGCAACGCCGGTCCGGAAACGCACGCGCATCTCACCGAAGCCGAGCGGGTGCAACTCGCGAAACGCTGGAACGACTGGTTCGAAGGGCTGGCCGCGCAGGGAAAAGTCCAGCACGCGCGGCCGCTCGCGTTAAATGGACGCGTGGTCTCGGGACCGCGGGGCGAACGCGTGATGGACGGCCCTTATGCGGAGGCGAAGGAGGTCGTCGGTGGCTATTTTTTTCTCACGGTCGCGGACCTCGACGAAGCGACGCGGATTGCGCAGCAGTGTCCGGGCTTGCCGCTCGGGTTGACGGTCGAGGTCCGGCCGGTGGCGGACGTCAGTCCGGTGCTCGACGGAGTGCCGGGCCGTCCGCCGAGGGCTTGATCCTGCCAAACGCGATTCCACCCGCTCTCGCCGGCCGCGCGATGCGTGTAATGCCCCGGTCATGACTTCACCGCGTCAGCCCGCGATCGGCTTCATCTTCGTCACGATGGTCCTGTCCGTCCTCGGATTCGGACTGTTGATTCCGGTGCTGCCGGATCTCGTGAAGGAGTTTCAGGGTGGCAGTTACGAGGCGGGTTCGCACGCGTATGGTTTCCTGGTCGGCACGTTCGCGTTGCTGCAGTTCATCGGTTCGCCAGTGCTGGGGGCGTTGTCGGATCGATACGGGCGTCGTCGCGTGATTCTGATTTCGCTGATCGCGACGAGCATCGACTACCTGATCATGGCCAACGCGCCCAACCTGACGTGGCTGTTCGTCGGGCGGATCGTTTCCGGCTTCACGGCCGGTGTGTTGGCGACGGCCAATGCTTATGTTGCCGACGTGACGCCGCCGGAAAAGCGGGCGCAAGGTTTCGGTCTGCTGGGTGCGGCATTTGGAATCGGTTTTATTCTCGGGCCGTTGCTGGGCGGCTTGCTCGGCTCGATCAATCTGCGACTGCCGTTCTGGTTTGCGGCGGGCTGCGCCGCGCTCAACTGGCTCTACGGCTACTTCGTGCTGCCGGAATCGTTGAAAGCGGAGAACCGCCGTGCCTTCGACTGGCGCCGGGCCAATCCGATCGGCGCGCTGAAGGCGCTCGGACGCTTTCCCACCGTGCGCAGTCTCGCCGACTCGTATTTCATCCTGATGTTGTCGCAGACGCTGCTGTATTCGACGTGGGTGCTCTACATGGGGTATCGCTACGGTTGGAGTTCCGGCCAGGTGGGACTCTCGCTGGGACTCGCGGGCGTCATGTCGGCGCTGGTGCAGGCCTTCTTCGTGCGCCGGATCGTGCCCAAGATCGGCGACAAACGCGCGGCGATTCTCGGCTTCAGTCTCACCATTGTGGCCCTGATCGGTTACGGCCTCGCGAGTCGGGGGTGGATGATCTACGCCATCATCCCGCTCGGCGCGCTCGGCGGCATCACCGCGCCGTCGCTCCAATCGTATCTGACGAAACACGTGCCGCCGGACGAACAAGGCGGTGTGCAGGGCGTTTTCAGCGGGCTGTCGAGCCTCGCGGGAATACCCGGGCCGCTGATCGGCACCTGGAGTTTCGGGTGGGCGGTCGGGATCGCGGATCATCCAGCGTGGGCGGGACTGCCGTTTTTCGAGGGCGCGCTGATGGTGTTCCTCGCGGCGCTCCTGGCGCTGCGCGCTTTTCGTCTCGAGCCGAAAAGCGCGGGGTGAGCCACAGGTGGAGCGACCGCGCTTCTGCGGGCTCGAAGGGATCGAGGTTCAATCGCAGGCGCGGCAAAACGAACCTCGGGGCGGCGTGTAGCCCACGGTCGTGTCGACGGGTTCGTTTTCGTGATACCGATCGTGATAACGCACCCAGGCCATGCTGAAGGCGTAGGCGTCTTCGTCGCGGCCTTTCGGCGTGAGGTCGAGCCAGCGATACGTGCCGATGGCGGGCTCGCAGCCGCGGGAATAAGCGGAGTAGGTGTGAAACACATTTCCGGCGTCGTCGCGGGCGAAGACACTGATGCCGGGCAACTCCTCGACCGGCAGCGGTCCGGCGGGGAAGGTTTGAAAATTATACGTGACGCGTCCGGCCTCCATGTCCTCGCGCGAGAACGAGACGTTGAAGTCGCGATTGAAATCCGACCCGTGCGACGAAACCCAGTTGAACGCCCAGCCCATGCGGCGGCGAAACGGCGCGATCTCCGCATAGGGCGCGCGGGAAATCGCGGCAAACTCGGTGTCGCGCGCGTGCAGGTGCGGCAGCGCGCCGTCGGTGTGATCCATCGCGAACGAGCAGCTACGGCAACCTTCCTGCCAACCGGGACCCAGCATAAAGTGATAGACGATCAGCTGGTGGTGCGGCCCGAAAAGTTCCGCGAGCGTGGCGGGGCCGTGCTCGCCTTCGAACCGGTAGTTTTTCTCGATCTTCACCCGGGGAAGCTGACGGCGTTCGGCCGCGACGGCGTCCTGCAGACGGGTGAGCTCCTTTTCCCGGGCGAGCAGTTGACGACGCGCGTCGAGCCATTCGGAGGGAGAGACGATGCGGGGGAGGGATGAGGATGTGTTCATGACCACCGATCAGTCGAACGGCCTCGTGGCGTTTCGACGCCCGCCGAAAATATCGCCCGCCATCAGTGCGAAATCTCCTGCAGCCGGCGCTCGAGAAAGTGGCGTTCCGGCTCCGATTGCACGAGGCGGAGCGCGGCACGATACGCGGTGGCGGCCTCCTCGCGGCGGCCGAGCTGCCGCAACAAGTCCGCTCGTGCGGCGGGCAGGAGATGATAACCCGGAAGATCGATCTGCTCCATCAACTCCAGACCGCGGGCGGGACCTTCGACCATCGCGATCGCGACCGCGCGGTTGAGCTCAATCACCGCCGAGGGCTGGCGCCGCGCCAGTTGCGTGTAAAGCGCGGCGATCTGCGACCAGTCGGTTTGCGCAAACGTCGGCGCCTGGGCGTGAAGCGCGGCGACCGCGGCCTGCAACGCATACGGCCCGGCCGGGCCTTCGCGCAAAACCGTCTCGACGATCGCGGCGCCTTCCGCGATCTGCGGGCGGTTCCATTGCGAGCGATCCTGGTCTTCAAGTCGCACGAGCGAGCCGTCCGCGTCCGTGCGCGTGTGGCGCCGCGCATCGGTGAGGAGCAAAAGCGCCAGCAGTGCGTGCGCTTCGCGTTCGCGCGGGAGCAACGTAGCCAGCTCGCGGCAGAGCCGGATGGATTCCTCGCAAAGGTGAGCGCGCACGAGAGTCGGGCCGGCGCTCGCGCTGTAGCCTTCGTTGAAGACCAGATAAATCACCGCGAGCACGGAGGGCAGGCGTTCGTCGAGCGCGTCCTCGTCGGGCACCTCGTAGGGAATGCCGGCGAGTTTGATCTTGGCTTTGGCGCGGACGATCCGCTGGGCCAGGGTTGGGACCGGCAGCAGGAATGCGCGGGCGATCTCCTCGGTGGTGAGGCCGCAGACGGTGCGCAGCGTGAGCGCGACCTGCGCCTCGACCGCGAGCGCGGGATGACAGCAGGTGAAGATGAGGCGCAGGGTGTCCTCGGGAATGGGCGCGTGCTCCTCAGGGGCGGCGAGCGTGATCATCTGACGGTGTTTTTCCTCGGCCAGCGTGCGCCGGCGAATCTGGTCGATGGCTTTGTTGCGGGCGGCGGTGTAGAGCCAGGCGGCGGGATTCGCCGGAAATCCGTGCACGGGCCATTGAGCTTGCGCGGCGGCGAACGCATCCTGAACCGCATCCTCCGCCAGACTGATGTCGCGGGCGACGCGGATGACGCTGGCGAGAATGCGCCCGTAATCGCGACGATACAGCTCGCCGAGATTCACGGTTGATCGGAGCGCCGCACGCCGTCCGGTATGATCGGGCGAAGCTCGAGCGAGAAACCGGCCGGAAGCGAGGGGAAACGGCGGGCCTGGGCGATCGCCTCGTCGAGGTCCTGGCACTCGAGCACGACGAGGCCGGCGAGAATTTCCTTCGTTTCGGCAAACGGCCCGTCGGAGAGCACGAGTTTCCCGTTTTGTTCGCGCAACGTGGTCGCCGTGACGGTCGGCTGCAGTCGCATCGCGCCGCTGGCCCGGCCGGTCGCCTCGAGTTGTGAATACCAGTCGGCGCATGCGTTGCGCAGCCGGTTCTGCTCCTCGGGGGGCAGCGAATGGAAGTCGGCTTCGTGGTGATAAACGAGCATCGCGTATTGCATCGAAGAAGGGTGGTTCGGAGAGAGTCGATTGGCGCGGCGAGAAATCGACCGCGATCCGCGGCGCGTCAGCGGGAGGGAAGCATGGCCGTCAGCGCCTGCTGAAGCGCGTCCGCCGAGAACGGTTTTGCGAGCGCACCGCTGAAGCCGAGCGAGCGGTAGTCGCGGAACGCACTTTCCTGAGTGTAGCCGGACATCAGGATCGCGCGGACCGACGCGTCGCCGGCGCGCAGCTGCCGCAGCGCATCCGCGCCGCCGAGTCCGCCCCGCACCGTCAAATCCAGCATCAGCGCGTCGAACGGCCGGCCGGCGGCCGCGGCCTCGCGGTAAACCGCGACCGCCTGCGCTCCGTCAGCGACGGCTTGGACGTCATAGCCGAGCTGCCGAAGCGCCATTTCCAGCGCATCCCGGAACAGTTGCTCGTCGTCCATCACGAGAATCCGGGCTTTGGATACGCGAGCCGGGCTTTCGGGGTGGTGCCCGGCTGAGGTCCGCGAGCTGGCCGGCAGATAAAAGGTCACGATGGTGCCATGGCCCGGCAGCGATTCGACGGCGATGCGACCGTGATGTTTCTGCACGATCGTGCGGCAGATGCTGAGGCCGAGGCCCATGCCTTTCTGATTGCCCCGCTGTTTCGTGGAAAAATACGGATCGAAGATCTTCGGCAGGATCGAACCCGGGATGCCCGCCCCCTCGTCGACGATCTGAAAGCGCACGTAATCGCCGGCGGGCAGATCGGGCACGCTCTTTTCGTCCGCGATGAAATTCCGCGCGAAGAGACGGACCCGCGAACCGGGTGCGCTGGCCTCGCGGGCGTTCAAGGCGAGGCTGCGGATCAGCTGGCCGAACTGTGTCTCGTCGACCTCGACTGGCCAGAGATCGGAGGCAATCTCGCATTCTCCGCGCAGGGCGGAGCCGCTCAACGCGATCCCGAACGCCTCGCGCACCGGCGCTCGCACATCGCTGATGCGACGACTGGGAATGCCGCCATCGGCGAACGCGATGAACTGCTGCGTGAGCGCTCGCGCGGCGTCGATCGTCTGTTTCGCCTGCTGGATGTGAAACTCCTGCTGGGCAGTGGTCGCTTCGCAGAGGCCGATCATCTCGACGTTGAGCAGCAGCGTGGCGAGGAGGTTGTTGAAATCGTGTGCGATGCCGCCGGCGAGGATCCCGGTCGACTCGAGTTTGCTCAACACGAGCCGCTCATCCTCGAGCAACCGCCGCTCGGTGATGTCCCGCGCGATCGCGAACACGGTGGTCGCCCCGGGTTCCACCACGGATTGCCACGAGAGCCAGCGATACGAGCCGTCCTTGCAAAGGTAGCGGTTCTCGAGGCCGCGCACAGGCTTGCCCTCCGCGAGCGACGCGCGCGCCGCGAGGGTGCGGGCGCGATCCTCCGGGTGCATGAAATATTCGACCGGATGCGCCAGCAACTCCGCCTCCGACCAGCCCATGACGCGCGTCCAGGACGGGTTGACGCGTTTGAAATAGCCGTCGAGTCCGGCGATGCACAGGAGGTCGAGCGAAAGGTTGAACAACCGGTCGTAGTCCGCCGCGTCACGCGACGCCGGGGACGAATCTTCCGGCGATGACGATGAACGGGCGGAATTCTCCATGTCCGCTGTTTACGCCGCAGACCCGCCGCGGCAATCACGGGTTTTCCGCGGCGAAATTGAAGTGCAACATCGGCGCCTTGCCCGATCGCGGCGCGGCGAACGCCGCCGCGATCCGCCGCCCGGTCGGCCGCGGCACCGCATGCGTGGCCAACTCGGGCAGTCCGCTGCCGGCTCAAAGCGCCCAGCCGGGCCGATAGCTGTAGTGGAGGAGCTGGTTCGCACGTTCGTCGTTGGTGAACGCGAAGCGGTCGCGATCCCATTGCAGAGGGCGGCCGCCGTGGCGCACGCAAGCGGCGCCGAGAAGAACGGTTTCGGTCAACGGTCCGGCGAAACCGAAATTCGACCGCGTGGGCGAACCGGTTTTGCACGCGGCAACCCATTCGGCGTGATGCCGCTCGAGCGCGGTTTGGTCGGACGGCGGCCGCCGGTATTTTTCCTTTCCGCCGGTGAGAATCCGCGGATGTTCGCCGCCCCAACCTTCGACGAGAATTTTGCCGTTGTCGCCGACCAGCAGGATGCCGTCCTCCGGATCGAGATCGCTGCCCGTTTCGAGCTCGGCGGGGCGCTCCGGCAGGAGTCCGCCGTCATACCAGTGCAGCGCGACGGGCGGCCGGCCGTGACGGGCGGGAAAACGATAATGAACGACCGACGCGAGCGGCACGCTGTCGCCGACCTGCGGAGTTGAACTGGCGGAGACGCTCTCGGGGGCGTCGAGTTGCAGGCAGGAAAAAACGGGCGCGAGATTATGAATGCCCATGTCGCCGAGTCCGCCCGAGCCGAAATCCCACCACCCGCGCCAGCGGAACGGAGCATAGTCCGGATGATAGGGACGAAACGGCGCCGGCCCCAGCCACAGATCCCAGTTGAGCGTCGGCGGCACCGGCGGCGTCTCGGTCGGGCCTTCGACGCCCTGCGGCCACCATAGCGGGACCTTCCCGCGCTGCGTGGGGCGATCGGACCAGACGTGGACTTCCCGCACCGGTCCGATGGCACCATCGCGGATCCACTGGTCCAGCTGGCGGTTGCCGGCAAAGGTCATGCCTTGGTTTCCCATTTGCGTCGCCACCTTCGCCTCACGCGCGGCGGTGGCGATGGTGCGCGCTTCGAAGACGGTGCGCGTGAGCGGCTTTTCGCAGTAAACGTGTTTTCCCAGCTTGAGCGCTGTCATCGTGACCACGGCGTGCAGGTGATCGGGCGTGGCCACGATCACGGCGTCGATGCTCTTCTCGCGGTCGAACATCACGCGAAAGTCCTGGTAGCGTTTCGCCTGCGGATACTCGGCAAACGTGGCCGCGGCGTTGACGTCATCCACATCGCAGAGTGCGACGATGTTGTCGTTCACGTGCGGCCGGAGGTCGGCATTGCCCTGACCGCCGAGGCCGACGGCGGCGATGTTCAGACGGTCGTTCGCGCCGGGAGTGCCGTTGCCGCCGAGCACGCGACGCGGGAGGATCATGAAGGCGGCGGCTGCGGTGGCGGCGGAGCCGACGAAACGCCGGCGGGTGGTGCCGGAATCAGGGTGCGGGTGGGGCATGGTCATGGGGATTTTCCGGGTCGAGACGGGTGATCTGGATGTGACGGAACCACACTTCGTCGCCCTCGCTTTGCAGGGCGATGTGGCCGTGGCGGTTCTTCATGAAGAGCGGCGCCTGGGCAAACTTGGTGCCGCGGATGAGGGCGCGCAGCTCGGGGCTGTCCCAGTCGTAGGCCACGACACTAACGCCGTTCAGCCAGTGTTCGACGTGGCCGTCACGGCTGACGATCCGCACGCGGTTGTATTCACCGGTTGGATTCAGGAGATCGCGGCGCGACGGCGCGATGAGATCGTAGAGACCGCCGGCGGAGGTTTTCGGCTGGAGCCCGTCGGGATGGTGCGGGTCATCGTTGATTTGCATCTCCGGCCCGGACCAAAACGTCTCCGTGCCCGCTTCGGTGACGCCATACATGATCCCGCTGTTGGCGCCGGGCGCGACTTTCCATTCCAGCTCGAGCTCGAAGTCGGTGTAGCGCTCGCGCGTGATCAGGTCGACCTTGCGGCCCTTGATGCTGTGCAACTCCCCGTTTTCGCAGGTCCACTGTTCGCGCGGAAAGGCATCGCGGCGGAACGCGCGAAAGGCCGTCGTGATCTTCTCGCACGTGTCGAGGGTTTCCACCCGGGGCGCGGCGATACCCGTGGTCAGCGCGGCGCCAGCCAGCAGCAGGCCGGCGAAAGCGGCGCGGAGCAAACCCGTCACGAGCAGGGAAGGCATCGGAGCGAGGAAGTTGCGGAAACAGTGAACGCGAAGGCCGCAGGACTCAAAGCCGACCTTGCGATTTCCGCCCCGCTTGCAGGTCATCGGCGCCGAAGCCGGCCAATAAACGCGCACCAAAAAACGCGAAGAAAAAACCGCTTTTTTCCCGGCAAGATCGGCCTATCTTTGCGGATGGCTCCGGCGTGCGAAGGCGCTGAAGCCGGGGCCTGAGGAGATCATTCAACGGTGCGGAGAAGAATTTCCGGCGCAAACCGGGAACCTGCTCCGGACAAACCCATTCACCCCATGCGTGCCTCACTCCTGGTTTCATCCTTCGGCTGCTGGCTGGTGGCGGCGCTGCTGGCGTCCACCGCCTCCGCGGCGGAGATGCAGTTAAAAACGGTCGACCTGACGGGCGACTACGAGGACAGCGGTTCGGTGGTGTCCGCCACCTCGGACGAGATGGCGCAGGAGCCTTTCCTGTCGGCGTTGGTGCGGCTGGAGTTCGACTCGAAGCTCGCTGCGATTTACCACGATCAGACTGCGCGCATCCGCATCAAGCACGTGCCGGGCTCGCTGGAGATCCAGATCATCGACCGCGACGGCGAGGTGAGCTGGCGCGGCCAGTGGGGCGAGCGCACGGGTTATGTGCAGCGGGGCAGCAGTGTCGTCCTGCGTTTTCGGCGGGAGTCGCCGGCCAACGAGGAGGTTCTGTTCACGTTCGAACCCGTCGCGTCGCGGCAGTTGTTGCAGGTGACGGTGCAGCGGATCGAGACGACGATTCTCGGTCCGATGGTCCGCCAGAAAGGCGAATATCTGTTCCCGCGGATGCCCTAGCGATCGAGCGGGCGCAGGCGGATGTTGCGGAACCAGACCGGTTGCGACTCCGCCTGCAGCGCGATGTGGCCGCAGCTGAGCTGCAACGGCGCGCCGCGGGCGAGGAGCGGCTGCGCTTCGGAGCTTTGCGGGTCGAGTTGCGGGTGTTGGTAACGTAGCACCTCGCGACCGTTCACGCGGTGGATCACCTCGTCGTTGCCGTGCACTTCGATCTCGACGGCGATCCAGGTGTCGAGCGGCGACAGCGTGCTGCCGGTGGCGTCGATGATGTGATCGGTGACGAGCTGGCCTTTGCGCTCGAGATTGGTGCCGGGCGTGCAGACATTGCCCGTCTGCCGGCCGGCGGAGGTGCCTTCGGCGAGAAACTGGAACTCGAGACTGGCCGGCCAGAGCTGGTCGCGGCTCATGCTGAGGGGCGACTGCGAGTGGATCATCACGCCGCTGTTCAGGTGGGCCCAGCGGGGCGCGTCCGGCATCGCGCGACCGGTGAAGCGATACTCCAGCCGCAGGATGTAGCGTGAGTAGGGGATTGTTGAATACAAGTGGGCGAACTGCTCGTCGAAGCGGTCGTAGCCATCGTAGCTCACCTTGATGACGCCGTCCTCGACGCGAAACGTATTCGCGAAGTTCTCGCCGAGCGGATGTTTGGCGACTTTCACGATCCAGCCGTCGAGATCGCGGCCGTTGAACAGGGAGACCCAGCCGGATTCGCCGGCGGTTTCGCCGGCGCGGGCGGGACGCGACAGGCCGAGGCAAAGTGCGCCGACGGCAAGGAGCAGGAGGATTTTCATGACGGTCAGCGGAGGACGGCGCGTTGTTCGGGCGTAAGCGTATCGGCAAGCTGGCTGAAGGTGAGGAACTCGCAACCCTGGCGGCGGAGCTCCGCGAGAATGGCCGGCAGCTGGGCGAGGGTCTCCTCGCGCCATTCATGGCAGAGGATGACGGTGCGGTCCCGGATGCCGGTGGTGGCGTTACGCAGGATGCCCGCGGCATCGGTCGCGCGGTTCCAGTCGTCCGACGACACCAGCTGCAGGTGCGAAAGGGGCAGGTGTTTCAAGCCCGTGGGCTGCACGGCGGCGGCGATCCGGTCGTCCCATTCGAGAAACGGCGTCCAGAGCCACCGCGGCTCGCGCCCGGTCGCGGTCTTCACCGCGGCTTGCGTATCCAGGATCTCACGTCGGATGGCGGCGGCATCCAACTCCTTGAAATGCGGATGCGTGTAGGAGTGATTCGCGATCTCGTGGCCGGCGGCGACGGCGGCGCGGCAGAGCTCGGGATGGGCGGCGACGTAGCGGCCTTCGTGGGAGAAGGTCACATGGACCTGCTCCCGTGCGAGCAGCTCGAGGAACTGCGTCGAGGCCCCGGGCACGGGGCCATCGTCGAAGACGAGCGCGACGCGAAGGGGCGAGGAGGGAGCGGCGACGCCGGCGTGGACCAGGGCAGGGATGGCGACCGCGAGAAAGAAGAGCGGGGCGAATTTCATTCGCCGGGAAATTGCCGCAACGCTCCGGCAACCGCAAAGCGTTTGTCAGGTGCGACCTTGGACCCCGCGCCGGGCCGACGAGCGGGGAAGTGGGGCGCCCGTATCCAGAAACCATGGGGCGAACTCTCTCCGCGTGCAGGGTGCCCACGAACAACGCACGGGCGTTGCATCGTGCACCGGTTGCGGGGCGGCTTGCGCCGGCTCTCCGGGGAAAACGGCGTTGGCACGCCGAATGCGAAAGGGGGAAGCGTTCACAGGCACGCACCCACGTGCCGCTCATGAGGCCGCGCTTAAGGATGCGGGTCGACATGTGGAAATCGCAACGGCGGCCCCGCCGCCAATCCCCAACTACCATGAACCAGAAAAAAATCACCTCCCTGATCGCCATCAGTTCACTCCTGCCGATCGCGGCGTGGAGCCAGACTTCCGGTTCGACCGGGAGCAGCGGACGCAGCTCGAACAGCGGTTCGTCCGCGACCCAAAGCTCCGGCTCGACCTCGAACAGCGATTGGCAGCGCCAGAACAACGCCAGCTCCACCGGCACCACCAGCTCCAGCGGTTCGATGTCCAACAATAACAACTACAACTCCGGCAAGCGCGATCGCGCGTCGACGGGCTCCGCGATGAACTCCGGCAGCGCGTCGCAATGGGATCATTCGAGCGTCGCCGGCGGCGTCGCTTCGATCCAGCGCGTGAAACAGGATGACCTTGAGAATCGCCTGACGGCAGAGTCGGTGATCGGCAAGGAGGTGGTGGATCGCGACGGCAACAAGATCGGCACGATCAAGGATATCGGCCTCGCGTCGGTGCTGCCGGCGTCGTTGCAAGATGCGACGAACCGCATGGCCATGTCGGGCAGCTCGACCGCCCCTCGCACCTCGGGCACGTCGGCATCGACGGGTTCGTCGATGGATGCGTCGCAGGGCGAGGCCAAGGTTTATATTTCCGTGGGCGGATTCCTCGGCATGGGTGACGATCTCGTGGCCGTTCCGGCCTCGCAGCTCCGGCGCGATTCGACGGATCGCGACAACTTCCGCCTCGATGTGACGCAGGATCAGATCAAGAGCATCGCCGATCGCGATTCCGGTTATTCGGCCGCGGAATAATCCGGGCTCAACGCCGTTTGCTCGGTTGACTTCGAGAGCCGGTCCGCGGGCCGGCTCTTTTTTTTTCAGGAAAACGGACGGAAGAATTCGACAATTCCTGGTGACATAGGGCTGTCAGGAGCCGCTGCTAGACTTGCGGCGCATGACCACGCTTTCCCTTCCTCCGCTCCTTGCCGCCATGGTGGCGGCGCACAATGAACATGATGTCGATGCGTTTCTCGCCTGTTTCGCCGAGGATGCGATCGTGCGCGCCGACGGCGGCGTCTATTTCGGTCCCGCCGCGATCCGATCGTGGTTCGAGCAATTCAGCCGGCTTCGACAGCCGGTGCTCGAGGTTCACGAATTGTCGTCGCTTGATGGCGAACCGATGCTGACCGGCCGGCTGATCGAAGACGTGGCGGAGCGCTCGACCGTTCGCTACTGGTTGGGCGTGGACGGCGACAAGATCGTCGCGCTGAAAATCATCCGCTAAAAAAAAACGCAGCGCCGGCGCGATGCCGGTGCTGCGTTTTCAGGAAGAGCAAGGGTTGCTCAGAGGATCTCGCTCGGCGACCAGCCGCGGCGATAGGTCGGGTAGAGCAGCTTGTCGGCTTCGGGCAGACCAGTCGTCATGCGCTCCGCGTTCCACGAGAATTTCTTGCCGACGAGGATCGCGAGCGTGCCGAGGCAAACCGTCTCGGTGAACGGCACCGAATATTCGAAGTTGGAACCGGCGCCGTGCGGGTCGCCTGCGCGGATCGCGGTTGTCCATTCCTTGTGCGGATTGGCCTCGGGCACGCGCGGGATCGTGCGCGGCGGGAAGGTCGGCGCGAGCTGGCGGTGCAGCGTTTCGGGCACGATGCGCGGGCTGTTGCAGTAGTCGTTGGCGTCATACACGACCGCCTTGCTGCCGATGATGAGCTGACCGCCGTGGGCGAGCTCGCGGTTCGGCTCCATCGAGGCGGGCTTCTCCGGCTTCAGGCCGCCTTCATACCAAGTGAGTTTGACGGGCGGGAGATCGCCGCGCGCGGGGAAGTTGAACTCCACCATCGCGGAATTGGGAAACGCGATCGCGGTGGCGCCGTTGACCTGCTTCGGCTCGACGCTGGCCGGCGGGCCGAGACGCAGTGCCGTGTTGGCGGCGTCCATGATGTGGCACGCCATGTCGCCAAGCGCGCCGCAGCCGTATTCCTTGAAACCGCGCCACTTGAACGGATGGATCTCGCTGCTGAACGGGCGCTGCGGAGTGCGGCCGAGGAACGAATCCCAGTCGAGCCCGGCGGGCGTCGGCTCGGGCTTGGGCCACTCGGCCATGCCTTGCGGCCAGACCGGACGATTGGTCCAGATCTCCACCTGCCGGACGTCGCCAATGACGCCGGCGTTGAACCATTCCGTGACGAGTCGCACGCCTTCGCCCGCGTGGCCCTGGTTGCCCATCTGGGTGCAGACGCCGTTGAGGCGCGCGAGCCGCAGGAGCTCGCGGGCTTCGCCGACTGTCTGCGTGAGCGGCTTTTGCACGTAAACGTGTTTGCCCATCATGATCGCCATGTAGGCGGGCAGGAAGTGCATGTGATCGGGCGTCGCGATGCCGACGGCATCGATCTGATCGTCCATTTCCATCAGCATCTTCCGAAAGTCGGTGTAGAGCCTGGCGTTCGGGAAAGTGGCTTTCAGCTGCGTCATCGCCGAAGGCTGCTCCTGCTTCACGCCATTGACCCATTGGGTCTGGGGCCAGCCCTTCAGATCGATGTCGCACAGCGCCACGACCTCTTCGTCGCGGTGCGCCATGATATCGCTGAAGCCCTTGCCACCGCAGCCGATCTGGGCGATGCGGATTTTCGCGCCCGGCGCGATGGGACGGGGACGGCGGGGATTTTGTTGCAGGCTGACGCATCCGGGCAGCCCGAGAATCGCGGCCACGACGGCCGAGAATTTGATGAAGTCGCGACGATTGAGGGTAGTATAGTCTGACATGAGGTAAGCGTGGTCTGATGAAAGACGCGTGGCGCCGCCGTTGGATGCGGCGGCCTTCGTGGTTGCGACGAGTAACGGCGAGTCGCCGGCGGGAGGCGATCCGAAAAACGGTCGCCTCGCTGCCCTCGTCGGCGCGATGCGGGGAAGCCGATCAGCGCTGACGCCGCACCGTCAACTCGGCGTCCTCGGTGGCCTGCACGATCACCGGCCAGCGATCCTTGCTCAGCGCAAATTGGCTGCCGCGTTCGAGCAGGATATCGGTCTCGGCTGGCGTTTCGGTCAGCCACACCGAGCCCTGCCGCACTTCCAATCGGCAGACGCCGGAACGGGCCGTAAAGCGCAGCAACTCATCGCGTCGCAACCAGATCGTGCGCAGGCAAGGGGGTTCGTTCAGCCACGAAACCGTGCCGCACAGCCGGTAGTAGTCGGCCAGCAGCGCCGCGAATTTTCGCGCCGCGAAGCCGATGCAGGCAACGGTTTGGGACCAGATTGGGGCGGACGAAAGGCGGCGCGGACGCGGGGGGAAGCGGTGCATGCGCCAGCATAGCCGGCCGGGCGGACCTCGGGGAGACACAGCCGAAACGAAACGCAGGTTGCACAGCACTGCGGCGATGCGATCTGTATAAGGACGTTTTTCGCCGCGCTGTGACTGTGCACCGCGACGCCGGCCGGGATACACTGCGGGTTTCGATGCGCTCGATCCTGCAGCCCGGCAACGAACCGATTTACCAACGACTGGCCAATCTCATCGAACGCATGATCGCCGAGCGCGCGCTGCGTCCCGGCGATCGCGTGCCGTCGGTCCGCCAATTCAGCGTGCAGCAACGCGTGAGCGTGCCGACGGCCCTGCGGGCGTATGCGACGCTGGAGATGCGCGGCTTCCTCGAAGCGCGGCCGAAGTCGGGCTTTTACGTGCGGGCGCGGCTCGCGAATTTCGACCCGCCGCGGGCGGCGGCCGTGGCCGCGAAGGTGACGGATTTTTCCCACACGGATCCGTTCGCCTCGCTGCTCGCGGATTTCGGCGCGGCGGACCTCGTGCCGCTCGGCGGCGCGGTGCCGAGCGCGGAGTTGCTGCCGGGGCCGAAACTGGCGCGGATCATGGCGGCGATCGCGCGCCACTCGAAGACGGCGGGAAACACCTATGACATGCCGCCCGGCGCGGAAACGTTGCGCCGCGCCATCGCGCGCCGGTCGCTCGAGTGGGGCTGCGCGTTGCAGGCGGACGACCTCATTGTGACGGTCGCCGCCACGGAAGCGCTGTCGCTCGCGCTGCGGGTGACATGCGAGCCGGGCGACACGGTGGCGGTGGAGTCGCCGACGTATTTCGGGCTCGCGCGCATGCTCCGCGAGCTGCGGCTGAAGGCGTTGCCCCTTCCGGTCGACAGCGCGACCGGCGTGGACCTCGAGGCGCTGACCCGCGCGCTGCGTCGGACCAGGATCGCGGCGTGCGTGGTGAATCCGAATTTCCAGAACCCCGTCGGCTTTCTCATGCCGGACGAGCACAAGCGACAGCTCGTGCAATTGCTCGCAGCGCGCGGCATCGCGATCATCGAGGATGACGTTTATGGCGACCTGCAACACGCGGGCGTCCGGCCGCGCTGCCTGAAGGCCTTCGATCCGGACGGAAGCGTGATTCTTTGCGGCTCTTACTCAAAGTCCCTCGCGCCGGGCTACCGCGTCGGCTACCTCGCAGCGGGTAAATGGCACGAACGGGCGCTGGCGTTGAAGCGCATCAGCACGCTCGGCGGAGCCACGCTCCCGACGCTTGCCATTGCCGAGTTCCTCCGCAACGGCGGTTACGACCGCTATCTGCGATCGATCCGCCAGTCTTACCGCCAGCAGGTGGAGCGGATGCGTCAGACCATCGCGGAAAGTTTTCCGGCCGGCACGCGCCTCTCGCGACCGGCCGGCAGCTTTTTGCTCTGGTGCGAGCTGCCGGACAAAGTCGACGCGCTGAAGCTGTCGCAACGCGCGCGACAAGCCGGCATCAGCATCGCACCCGGTCCGCTGTTTTCGCCGGACGGTGGCTTTCGAAATTTCGTCCGCATCAACTGTGGCCACGCCTGGAACCCGCGCATTGAGTGTGCGGTGGGCCTGCTCGGGCAGCTGGCCAAACAGATGTCGGTGTGAGGATGCCGCCGGCGGGATGGGGCGCTATTTCTTCTTTTCGGAATAGGCGTGGTCGGCGGCGATGTCCGTGCCGTTCCAGATTTTTTGCTGCGTCCACGCCTCGGCGGGTTCCGTCCAGAAAGGATCGTCCGGCGGCAGCCCGAGATGAACCAGACCCGCGGTGCAAAGATAGAGACTGCCTGTCGCGATGTAGCCTTCGCGAATCGAGGGCTGATGTCCTACCGCGCCAACTTGCAGCCAGCCGCCGGCATCGAACGTGCCCGGCGCCTCGATCATCCGGCGAATCACGGCCGTGAGCGCGCCACGCACGGCGGCCGGTTTCAATTCCGCGGGCAATTCGTGCTGCAGCGCGACCTGCGCGAGGTGCTGCAGCGCACCGAAGCGATACGCGCTCGAGCGACCGATCACGGGAAACGTGCCTTCGGGCGAGATCAGGCGTTCCTGCACCACGGCGTAGCGGCGGGCGCGGGCCAGCACCGCCGGCAGGTGCGCGCCGAGCGGATGGCCGCGCCGCCCGCAGACGCGGAGCACGTCGACGAGCATCGGCTGGATCACGTAACTGTTGTAGTAGTCCCAATGATACACGGGGCCGTCGCCGTAGGTGCCGTCGCCGACATACCACTCGAGGTGTTTGGCGACGGCGGTTTCGATCGGCGCGAAGTCGCACTCGCCGCTGAATTCCCAGAGGGCGGCTTCGACCATCGCGGAAAACAGGAGCCAGTTGCTTTGTCCCGGCTTGATCGCGCGTGACGCGCGCAAGGCGTCGAGCACGCGGGCGCGCTGCGGCGGCGTCAGCCGGCCCCAGATTTGCGTCGGGGCGCGGAGCAGGGCGTGCGCGAGAAACGCGGTGTCCACCAGCGGCTGCCCGCCCTGCTGCGAAAAATTCAGAAAATCCGGCGACTGCGGATCGGTGATGCTGGCCACGCCATGGACGGCGCGCTCGATCCACACCGCTCGCTGCCGGCCCTCGGCCGAGTCGTCGGGGCCGAGTTCGAGCCAAGGCGCGACGCCCGTCAGCGTGCGGGCAAACGCCTCCAGATGCGTGAACGCCGCCCGATCCTTTTCCCAAGGGTGAACGGGGAGGCTCGTCTTGAGCCGTCCCTCGGCGGCCGCGGCGAGCACGGGGCCCGCAACGCGCTGGAGCGTCGCGAGCGTAAATGCGCGGTCCGCGGCGCCGGTTTGGAGCGCGCCAGGGGTGGAAAAACCCGGCAGCACGGCGGCGCTGCAAAAGGCCAGCAACAGAAGGGGTTTCGTGACGTTCACCATGGTCGCAGCGAAAAAGGCCGGGAGCTTCGAGGCGATGAGAATTGGCGGATTCCACCATTCGAAAACTCGGACAATGCGAACACGGTGGGATTTGCGGCGCGTCCGACAGTTCTGCACGATTCACCCCTTTTCGTTACATGACGCCACGGCCGCCACCTGCCCAGAACCATCGGGGACTCGCCGCGCTCCTTGCGGCCTTGTCGGCCGTGGGGCCGTTTTCCATCGACGCGTATTTGCCGTCGATGGGCGAGATCGGGGAGAAATTGCACGCGGATCCGCTCGCGGTGCAGCAGACGCTCACGGCCTACATGCTGCCGTTCGCAGTGATGACGCTGTGGCATGGCGCGATCTCGGATGCGCTCGGGCGCCGTCGCGTGATCCTGTGGGGCACGGCGCTGTTCGCCCTCGCGTCGGTCGCGTGTGCGCTGGCGCCGACGATCGATTTGCTGCTGCTGTTTCGCGCGCTGCAGGGCATGACGGCGGGCGCGGGCGTCGTGGTGGGACGCGCGATCGTGCGCGACCGGTTTCATGGTGCGGAGGCGCAGCGGGTAATGTCGCAGATCACGCTGACGTTTGCGCTGGCGCCCGCGATCGCGCCGGTGTTGGGCGGCTGGCTGGAGGTGCTGTTCGGGTGGCGCGCGGTGTTCGTGTTTCTCGTGCTCTTCGCGGGCACCTGCTGGTTGCTGTGCCGGTTCATGCTCGAGGAAACGTTGCCGCCGGAGCGGCGGCAGCCGCTGAATCCGCTCTTTCTGCTGAAATCGTATTTTCACGTGCTGACCTCGCGCCGCTTCGTCGCGCTTTGTCTGACCGTGACGCTTAACTTCACCGGCTTCTTTATCTACGTGGCGTCCGCCCCCGTGTTTCTCGGGCAGCATTTGCATGTGTCGGCGACGGGGTTTCTCTGGCTCTTCGGACCGGCGACGATCGGGATGGCGATCGGATCGTGGCTGTCGGGCCGATTGGCGGGAAAATGGTCGCCGCGACGGACGTTGAGCGTGGCCTTCGGCTTGATGGGCGTGGCGACGGTGTGGAACTTCGCTTTTCATTTCCTGCACGCGCCGGGGCTGCCGTGGAGCGTGGCGCCGCTGACGTTGTATGTCCTCGGGATGTCGCTGTCGTTTCCGACGCTCACGCTGCTCGCGCTCGACCTGTTTCCGGTGCAACGCGGGCTGGCGGCGTCGTGTCAGGCCTTTGTCCAGACGTCCGGTGCAGCGCTGAACGCAATCCTCGCGCCGCTGGTCTGGAGCAGCGTGCGCGCCCTCGCGGTGACGCAGGTGGTGGCGCTCGCGCTGGCGTTCGCGGCGCTGCTGATCCACGGCTGGCGGGCGATTCCGCGCGCGGTTCACCGCGCCGCGTAGCGGAAAACGCGGAACGGGCCGGCGGCACGCCTGACAAAATTTGGCGTCATGTCCGTGCACCCGATCGACCCTGCCCCGGCGCGTCCGCACCGGTTTTCGATGATCCGCTCCTTCGTGCTGGCCGACGTGCTGACGCTGGGCAACGGCTTTTGCGGCAGCGGTTCGGTGCTGGCGGCGATGCAGTATCTGGTCACGGGTGAGGATGGCTGGCTGGAACTCGCCATGGCGCTGCTGCCGATCGCGCTGGTGTTCGATTTCGCCGACGGTCGCGTGGCGCGTTGGCGGCGGCGATCGTCGTTACTGGGCGCGGATCTGGATTCGCTCGCGGACGTGATCTCCTTCGGACTGGCGCCCGCGGCGCTGGGATTCGCGGTTGGACTGCGCGGGGCGCTCGACGTGGCGATCCTGCTTTATTTCGTGGCCTGCGGAATCAGCCGTCTGGCGCGTTTCAATGCCACGGCGGATGCGCTTTCCGACGAAAGCGGCAAGGTGAAGTATTTCGAAGGCACGCCGATTCCTTCCAGCGTCTTGATCGTGGTCCTGCTCGCGATCCTTCATTTCGCCGGCCGCACGGGACTCGATCTCTGGCTCGGCGCGTGGGACCTCGCCGGGCTGACGCTGCATCCGCTCTCGCTGATCTACGTGCTGAGCGGCAGCGCGATGATCAGCACGATGCGCGTGCCGAAATTGTGAGCCGACGACGGGGGGCGGATTAGTTGCGCGCGACCGGCCCCGGGACGGTCGGGACGGCGGGCGGCGGCATCGGTTCGGGCAGGGCGGGCGCTGGAATGAAGCGGCTCGCGAGTGTTTGCAGATCGTGGCCGACCGGCTGTTGGAAGACGCGGAGGCCGAACTGCGGTAGCACGGCCAGGAGGTGATCGAAGATATCGGCCTGCACGGACTCGTGCACGACCCAGCGGACGTCCTTGGTAAACAAATACAGTTCCAGCGGCAGGCCGTGTTCGCCGGGCGCGAGCTGGCGGACGAGCAGGAGCATGTCCTGATTCACCCCCGGATGCGCGCGGAGGTAGGCGAGGCAGTAGGCGCGGAACGTGCCGAGATTCGTCAGGCGGCGGCCGTTGCCGAGCACGCCGAGGTCCTCGCCGAGGCTGCGATTCTCGGCCTCGATCTCCGCGATCTTTTCCGCGAGGTAGCCGCGCAGGAGGCGGAACTTGCGCCAATGCGACAGCATCTCCTCGTCGGCGAACCGGATCGATTGCATGTCGAGATTGATCGCGCGTTTGATGCGGCGTCCGCCGGATTCGAACATGCCGCGCCAGTTCTTGAACGACTCGGAAATCAGCGAGTAGGTCGGAATCGTCGTGATCGTCTTGTCCCAGTTCTGCACCTTCACCGTCGTGAGCGAGACATCGATGACGAAGCCGTCGGCACCGGCCTTTGGCATCTCGATCCAGTCGCCGACCTGGACGAGCTGGTTGACGGAAATCTGGATGCCGGCGACGAAGCCGAGCAGCGCGTCCTTGAAGATCAGGAGCAGCACCGCGGTGAGCGCGCCCATGCCCGAGAAGATGTAGATCGGGGATTTGTCGAGCAGCAGGGCGAGGATGTAGATGCTGCCGACAAGGCAGCCGACGAGCTTCAGCGCCTGCACGAAACCCTTGAGCGGGACCCGGCTGCCGAACGGCGTCTTAGCGGCAATCGCCTGGGCGCCGTTGAGAATGGCGCTGCCGACCGAGAGACCGATGACGACGAGATAAATGGTGACGAACGTATCGAGCAGCGCGTGCATGGCCGGCGTCTCGCCGAGGATGTCGCCGCCGAAAACGTGAAACACCAAGGCGGGCGCGAGGTGCGAAAGCCGCGTGAACACGCCCGCCGCGAGCATGGCATCGTCCCACGTCGCAGAACTGCGTCGGATCAATCCCGACACGGCGCGCAGGATCACGCGCTTGGCGATCAGATCGACGAGCCAGGCGAGGCCGATAAGCGCAATGAAGGCGATCACTCGCGCCCCGAGATTGGCGTCGTGCGGGGCCAGTCCGGCGCGCTGCAGGTTGAGCTGAAGGAATTCGACGAGACCGTCCATGGTCTCATTCGAAACCGCGGACGGTCACGCGCGAGCTTTAATCTTCAAGGTGCTGCTTTTGAACGCCGCCGAGTCGGCCGCCGGCTGATTTGCCTGCGGCCTGCCAACGCCAATCGCGAACCGCCCGACGGGGACGTCGGGCTCCACCTGCTAGAGCTGGGCGAGGATTTGGTTGAGCGTCGCGCTCGGGCGAAGCGCGGCGGAGGCCTTGGCTTCGTCCGGCTGGTAGTAGCCGCCGATGTCGACGGGTTTGCCTTGGACGGCGATCAACTCCTCGACGATCTGCTTTTCGTTGGCCGCGAGCTTCTCGGCGATCGGCGCAAAGGCCTTGGCGAGATCGGCGTCCTGTTGCTGCGCGGCGAGCGCCTGCGCCCAGTAGAGCGCGAGGTAAAAATGCGAGCCGCGATTGTCGATCGTGCCGAGTTTGCGACCGGGGGACTTGTCGTTCTCGAGGAACTTGCCGTTCGCGGTGTCGAGGGTGTCGGCGAGAACTTTGGCCTTCGCGTGTTTCGCGACGATCGAGAGATGTTCAAAACTCGCCGCGAGCGCGAAGAATTCGCCGAGGCTGTCCCAGCGGAGATAGTTTTCCTGGACGAACTGTTCGACGTGTTTCGGCGCGGAGCCGCCGGCGCCGGTTTCGAAGAGGCCGCCGCCGTTCATCAGCGGGACGATCGAAAGCATCTTCGCGCTGGTGCCGACCTCGAGGATCGGGAAGAGGTCGGTGAGATAATCGCGGAGGACGTTGCCGGTGACGCTGATCGTGTCCTGGCCGGCCTTCAGGCGCTCGAGCGTGAAGGTGCACGCGGCGGCCGGCGCGAGGATGCGGAGGTCGAGGCCGTTGGTGTCATGCTCCGCCAAATACGCCTTCACTTTCACGATGAGCTGCGCGTCGTGGCCGCGTTTCTCGTCGAGCCAGAACACGGCGGGCGTCTGCGAGAGGCGGGCGCGGTTGACGGCGAGTTTCACCCAGTCGCGGATGGCGGCGTCCTTCGTCTGGCAGGCGCGCCAGATGTCGCCCTCGGCGACGGCGTGTTCGAGATAGACACGGCCGGCGTCGTCGACGACGCGCACGCGACCGGCGGCAGGAATCTGGAAGGTCTTGTTGTGAGAACCGTATTCCTCGGCGGCTTGCGCCATGAGGCCGACGTTGGGCACGGAACCCATCGTCTTCGGATCGAACGCGCCGTGTTTCTTGCAGAACTCGACCGTCGCCTGATAGACGCCGGCGTAGGAGCTGTCGGGGATCACCGCGAGCGTGTCCTGCAGCTTGCCCTGGGCGTCATACATCTTGCCGCCGGCGCGAATCATCGCGGGCATGGAGGCGTCGACGATCACGTCGCTGGGCACATGGAGATTCGTGATGCCGCGGTTGGAGTTGACCATCGCGACCGCGGGGCCGCCGGCGTAGGTGGCCTGGATGTCGGCCTCGATCGCGGCCTTCTTGTCGGCGGGAAGTTTTTCCAGTTTCGCGACGAGATCGCCGAAGCCGTTGTTCAGATCGACGCCGATTTCGGCGAAGGTCGCGGCGTGTTTGGCGAGGAGACTCTTGAAATACGCGCGAACGGCGTGGCCGAAGATGATCGGGTCGGAGACCTTCATCATCGTGGCCTTCAGGTGTACGGAAAAGAGAACGTTGTCCTGTTTCGCGAGAGCGACCTGCGCCTCGAGGAAACTGTCGAGGGCCTTGCGGCTCAGGAACGTGCCGTCGAGGATTTCGCCTTCCTTCAACGCGAGCTTCGGCAGCAGCGTCTTCGTCGCGCCGTCGGCGCCGACGAATTCGATCTTAACGGTCGTGGCGGCGGGGATCGTGACGGATTTTTCGTTCGAGTAGAAATCGTCGCGGCCCATGGTGGCGACGCGCGTCTTCGAGTCGGGCGACCACTTGCCCATCGAGTGCGGGTGCTTGCGGGCGTAGTCCTTCACGGCCTTAGGCGCGCGGCGGTCGGAGTTGCCCTCGCGGAGCACGGGATTCACGGCGGAACCCTTCACCTTGTCGTAGCGCGTCTTGATGTCCTTCTCGGCGTCGGTCTTTGGCGATTCGGGATAGTCGGGGACCTTGTAACCGTGGGCCTGGAGTTCGGCGATCGCTTCCTTCAGCTGCGGAATCGAGGCCGAGATGTTGGGCAGTTTGATGATGTTGGCTTCGGGTTTGAGCGTGAGCGCGCCGAGTTCGGCGAGGTGGTCCCCGATGCGCTGGGCTTCGGTGAGCGACTCGGGAAACACGGCGAGGATGCGGCCGGCGAGGGAGATGTCGCGCGTCTCCACCTGGATGCCCGCGTGTTTGGTGAACGCCTGCACGATCGGAAGCAGGGAGTAGGTCGCCAGGGCGGGAGCTTCGTCGGTCTTGGTGTAGATGATGGTCGGGGACGCGGGCATGGTAAGAAATGAAAGGTTTGACGTAAGGGATCGCCGCGAAAGCGGTCAAAGGCAAAGGAAGGACTTTGCCCGGACAATGCGAACGCGGCGATCGGCGGCGCGGAGACTCAGTTGGCGATCGCGGCGTAGTAGCAGTTCGTGAACGTCGCGAGGATGTCGTCCTGGTTGAACGGCATGTGCTGGGTCAACAGGATCGCGACGGTGCGTTCCTTCGGATCCATCTGCACGACAGTCGTCGCGGCGCCATCCCAGCCGAACGTGCCCGGTGTGCCGATCGTGGTGCTCGCGCCGAGGTCGGTGACAACGCGGACGCCCAGGCCGAAGCCCTGCGACGGAATATTGAACGGATGCGGCACCTTCAGGTGCGCGATATGGTTCTGCGTCATCAATTCGACGGTCTTGCGGCTGAGCAGGCGCACGCCATCGAGCTGGCCGCCGTTGAGGAGCATCTGCGCGAAACGCGCATAGTCCCCGGCGGTGGAAAACAATCCGCCGCCGCCGCTCAAAATTCCGCCCTCGGGCGTGGCGCGTTCGCGATTGGCCCAATCGTTGGGGACGAGTTTGCCGTCGGGTCCGCGCGAATACACGATGGCGAGCCGAGCGCGTTTTTCCGCGGGCACCCAGAAACCGGTGTCGCGCATCGCGAGGGGCTTGAAGATGCGCTCTTCGAAAAAGACATTGAGGCGCTGTCCGGAGACTTTTTCGACGATGGCGCCGAGCAGGTCGGTGTTGATGCCGTAACGGTAACGCGTGCCGGGTTGTTCGCTCAGCGGCAGCGTGGCGACGCGCGCGACGAATTCGTCGAGATTGGCGGCGTCCCAGATCTTTGCGCGGTTCATCAACTCCATCGGCACGGGCTCCGCCGACCAGGATTCGCCGTAATAGTAGCCCGCGGTATGCGTGAGCAGGTCGCGCACGGTGATCGCGCGTTCGGCGGGCGCCAGCACGGGGGCGTCGGCCGTGCCGCCGACGAGAACCTGGCGATCTTTCAACGCCGGCAGGAATTTCTCCACGGGATCGCCGAGCCGCAATTTTCCTTCCTCGAGCAGCATCAGAATCGCCGTCGACGTGATGATCTTCGACATCGAGTAGATGCGCACGATCGAGTCTTTCTGCATCGGCTTTTGCGCGGCGATGTCCTGCCAGCCGTGTGCGCGCCAGTCGACGATCTTGCCGTCGCGCGCGAGCAACTCGATGTAGCCGGAGTAGCTGCCGTTGTCGACGAACGTCCGCAGCGCGGCGTGAAGTTTGTCGAGCCGTTCGGGCGAGAAGCCGGCGGTCGCCGGATTGACGGTCGACATCGGCCAGGTGGACGCAGCCGAGCTCAAGAGCGGCGCGGCGCAAAGAACGAGGGTGAGACCAAGCGATTTGAACAGGTTCATGAGGGGAAGCGCCGGAACTCTGCACCTACTGCGTGGCGGAATACAGCAAAACGACGCCCGCCCGTGCGGCGGCCTCCTCTAATAATTGAGTGCGTCGCGACCCCGTCGCAGCTCAGCCGAGAATCGTGAGCACGATTCCGATCAGCACGCCGATCGCGGCGGGCAGTTTCGAGCGCCAGTTCTTTTCGCCGAGCAGCAGCACGCCGCCGGCGAACGCGACCAGCATGCTGCCGCGACGGAAACTCGAGACGAGCGAGATGAGCGCGTCGGGATCGCGCAGCGCGCTGAAATACACGAAGTCGGCGATCAGCAGGAAAACCGACATCAGCACGATGCTGCCGCGCCAGTGAAACTCGTGCCGCGGCCACCAGCGCAGTTTCCAGCCGACGGCGAGCGGAAGAAACAGCAGCGCGAGATAGATCGAAAACCACGCCTGCACGGTCGACGCCGCGAAGCCTTGCTGGCCGAGGAGAAACTTGTCGTAGAGCGCGCTGACCGCGTTGAGCAGCGTGCCGCCGATCAGCAGCCAGATCCAGCGATTGCGGCCGAAGTGGATGCCTTCGCGCGCGCCGGCCGCGGACAAACCGAAGAACGATCCGAGCGTGATCACGACGCCGAGCGCCTCGATGAGGCTCGGACGTTCGCCGAGGACCAGCAGCGCACCGAGCAGCGTCCACACCGGACCGGTGGCGCGAACGGGCGAGGCGAGGGTGACCGGCAGGTGTTTCACCGCGAAATAACTGCAGGTCCACGATGCCGCCACGATGGTGGATTTCAGGAGCAGTTGCAGATGCTGCACTAGCGTGAGCGACGGCACTGTGAGCTCTGCGGGCATGCCGGGGAGGAACGCGCCCGCGGACATCAACCCGCCCCACACCGTCGCGCTGCAGAGATTGGCGAAGAAGAGCACCGGCAGGACGGCGTTGTCGCGCACGGCGTGCTTGATGCTCAGCTCATACCAGCCGAGGAAGAACGCCGAAACGAGGCTCGCTAAGATCCAGTGCATGCAAACCCGGCAGCTTGCGCCGCGGGAGCGGATCGCGGCAACGGCGAATCTGCACATCGCGACCGCTTACCCGTCGCGCAACTTCCGCCGCGAATTTGCGTCGGGCAGGGAACGCAGTCGTGCGTGCGCTGCACCAATTCGGTGCGGCGCACCGCGCTGTTCCCCAACGTTGAAACCCTGAGAAACCGATGCACTCCCTGTTGCTCCGAGGCTCGGCCGCGCTCCTGGCGTGGTCGGCCGTTTCCGCCCTCCGCGCTGCCCAACCCGACGTCGCCGCCTTGCGCGACGGCGAGAACTTCATCGCGACCCAAACGTATTCGCCGGAGGACGACAAAAAGATCCTCGCCGCCTTCGACGGCCTGCGCGTGTCGGACGTGACCGACGGACTCGACGCGGTCGGCCTGTTTGGCCGCGGCATGATGGATCACGAGATCCGTCCGGTCTGGCGCGATGCGAAAGATTACGCGCACCGCTTCATCGGCATCGCCGTGACCGCGCGTTACGTGCCGACGCAGGAGCCCGCGCCCGGCGTCATGAAGGAAACGGATTACGACGCCTGGGCAGGCAAATGGTATAACGAGAAATCGAGCGAGCCGTTCATTCCGCTGCTGCGCGAAGGCTCGGCGCTCGTGCTCGAGGACGCGCCCAATGCCGACGTCGGCTCGATCGGCTCGGCGAACATCATGATTTGGAAAGCCAAAGGCTGCGTCGGCGTGGTGACGAATGCCACCGCGCGCGACACGGACGAGATCATGACGCAGAAAATGCCGCTCTACACGCGCGCGATGGGCCGCGGCATCCGGCCCGGTCGCAACGAAATCGAATCCGTCAACCGGCCGGTCGTCGTCGGCGGCGTCCTGGTGAAGCCGGGCGACGTGATCGTCGCGGACGGCGACGGCGTGATTTGCGTTCCGCGCGCTTATGCGCTGCACGTCGCGGCTTACGCGCACAAGATCCTCGAAGGCGACAAGAGCGCGCGCCGCGATCTCTACAAGCAACTCGGGATTCCCGAGGACAAGTCGGTGCGGTGACGTTCGCGATTTCCGTTTCTTGAAAAGCAACCGGGCGGCTGAAAGGCCGCCCGGTTTGTTTCTGGCTCTCGAGCTGAAGTCGGAGGTGCTTCGTTAATCGCGCGATTTGGAGCGCAGCGCGATGCCGGCCATCCGAGCGAGCTCGCGGTGAATGCGCGTGACGCGCTCGACCTGGCCCTTGGCGGGGAAGCGTTCGTAGAAACCGTCGTTGCGAAACTCGCGCGTCTGCTCGCTCCAGGGTGCGAGTTTTTCACGCCAGCGTTCGACGCGGCCCTCGGCGGGTTCGGCGTCCTGCGCGGAAAGATCGGCGCAGACGCGTAACAGCGCCTTCAATACGACCGGCTTCGTGAGCTGGTAGCCGGAATCGCCCCAGGCGTCGCCCCAGACCTGCGAGGCGGCCTTGAGGAAATCGCGGGCGCGCTCATAGTAGCGCGTCGCGTTGCGTTTGTCGGTGCCCTCGGACTCGATCTTTTTCCAGACGCTTTTCACCCAACGGTGGACCTCGTTGAACAGCTCGGCTTGCAGGATCCATTTTTCCTGTTTGCTGCGTCCGCCGAGCCGGTTGATGCGATAGCGCAGCGGGCTGTCGCCTTCGCGATAAAGCATCTCGGTGATGTGCGCGGCGAAACGGCGGTCGGGCTCGGCCCACGACACGCGTTCGTAGAGATCGACGAGGTGGCTCTTGTTGATGCGCGTCGGGGTCGAGTTGATGATCACGAACATCTCCGTCGCGAAATCCTCGCTGCGTCCGTCGAAGATCACGCACGGCACCTGGATGTTCTTCGCCTCGTCGGGATGCGTGCGCAGGTAAAACTGCAGCGCGGCGAGCCGGTGCTGTCCGTCGATGATGAGAAATTTCTCTGCCGGCTCGCGCAGTTTTCCGATTCCGCTGCCGTCGGTCCACGCTTCGAAATGCAGCTTCTCCGGCGTGAACAAGAGGACGGTGCCGGGGATCGGCGGCTGCGAAATCGCCGTTTCGTAGAAGTTGCGAATCGAAGCAACTTTCGCGCGCGAGAGCTCGCGTTGAAAGGCTTTGTCGCTGCGCTCCACGCGCGAGATGAACTGCGCGACATCGTCCTCGGCGGGCACTTCCTCGGGCCGAATCCCGCCGCCTTCCTCGTCGTAGAAGCGGCTGATGAAGCGGACGTGCGAGAGCAGGGTTTCGGGCGCGTAGGAAGCGAAGTAGAACAGGGCGTCTTTCTGGCGGATTTGGGTGGCGATCATGGGGAAGGGCGTTGCGGGTGAGCGGAACGCGTCGAGCTTTATGCAGTTTGTCGGCGGCGACAAGTCGACCGGCCAAAACCCGCCGCGCGATGACACGAAGAGGCGCAAAACCGTGAGGCGAAACGCGCCGCGAGCTTTGCGGTCGGGCACGGATTGGCGCGCGCTCGGCCCCGGACGCAGCCTTGCGTGCGGCTGGCGCGTCCTGCAGGCTCCGGACGCCGAACGTCTTCCAGCGCGCGCGGACAACCCCGCTGGAGTCATGTCTCTCTTCACCCCTCGCTGGTTTTCGCGCCGGGCGTTCCTGGCGCTCCTGACGCTTTCGTTGGCGGCGGCGCAACCGGAGAATTCGCGCACGCGGGCGCCGCGGCGCGTGCCGATCGAAGGATTGAAGGAGCCGCTCTCGAATCTGAAGTTGAGCGATTTCGACGGGCGCGATGTTTCCGCGCAGCTGAAACCGGAAACCGACGGACGCCGCGTGACCGTGACGGTGGCGCAGCTGGATCCGTTTATCGTGAAACCGAAAACCATCGCGACAATCGCGATGCCCTCGAACGACAAAACCGTGCTTCCGGGCGGCATCGTTGTGCCGCTCGTAGCGGCGCCGGACGAATCCACGCCGGCGAAATCGGGCTGGTTTCGTCTGACACTCGCGACGAGCCCGAGCCCGGCGACATGGAACGGCGTGCTCGGACGCTACGTGACGGCGTTGACGTTCGGTTTGCGACGGCCGCCGGACCTTCCGGAATCGATCCAACTTGAGCGACCGGTCCTCGTGAAATTCGCTTTCGAAGCCATGACGGCCGATGCCGTGCCGCCGTTTACCATCGAGCAGCCGGGACTCGAACATGAGAAAACGATCGAGCTGCACTTCCGGCCCAACGCGCCTGCGCCGAAGCTGCTGATTCGCTCGACGCTTTCCGACGTCGATGTGGCCCTCGCGGCGCTTGACCGGCTCGAGCTGCGACCGCTGCAGCGGGAGATGCTGGGGTTTGGCTTGGAGAGCGTGGACGTCGCGGTGGAACACGTTTTTCCCTACGGGGCACCGAAACCGGTCGACGCGCCGCTCGCGGTGGCGTTGGAGAGCGATACGCGCGCGCGACCGGAACCGATCGGGCCTTCGATTCCGGCGGGCGCGGCGCGGACGGACTTCCGGGTGCGTTCGTCCGGATTGGGACCGGTGACGATCACGGCAACCGCCGCGGGGCTGCAGGCGCAGACGGTGATTGAGCAACGGTTTCCCACGACGCCGCTGATCGCGGTGCTGTTCGGAGGAGCTTTGGGTGGATACGCGCGACGATTTGTCAAAGGCGCGCGGCGTTCGCTCACGGTGCGTCGCGTCGGGGAGGGCGGCCTCGTGGCGCTGATCGCGTTTGTCGCAGGCGTGGTGGGCGTGGGGGCGTTTGGTTTGCCGGCGGCGGTGGTGGGGACGGAAGCGGGGGCGTTTCTGGTCGGGGCGTTGGCGGGATTTACGGGGGTGACGTTGCTCGAGCGGCTGTCGCGGCGGCCGGCGATGGAGTGAAGCGCGGGCGCGGCGGATTCACGGAAAAGACTCGCGCCCCGCGGGCGGAATCGGCGACATGGACGGCGATTTTCACCCCATGAGTCTCTTCATCGGCATCGATTCCGGAACGCAAAGTGTGAAAGCCGTCGTCCTCGATCTCGAGGCGCGCAAAGTCATCGCCGAGGCGCGTGCGCCGCACCGGCTGATCGACGGATTGCCTGTCGGGCATATGGAGCAGCACCCGCAGGATTGGACCGCGGCGCTCGACAAGGTCATCATCGAAGTCGTCGGCCAGGTCGACGCGTCGCGCGTGCGCGGCATCGGCATCTCGGGCCAGCAGCACGGTTTCGTGCCACTCGACGAAAAAGGCGAAGTGATCCGCCCGGCGAAGTTGTGGTGCGACACCAGCACGACCGCCGAATGTGCGATCATCACGAAAAAACTCGGTGGCCCGAAGGCCGCGATCCGCAAGACGGGAAACCTGATTCTTCCGGGATTCACCGCGCCGAAAATCCTGTGGTTGAAGCGTCACGAACCGAAGAATTACGCGCGGCTGCGTCACGTGCTGCTGCCGCACGATTATCTCAATTTCCATCTCACCGGAAATTACTTCATGGAGTTCGGCGACGCGTCCGGCACCGCGCTGATGGATGTCCGGAAACGCACGTGGTCGAAGGACGCGATCAACGCGATCGACCGCAAGCTCGCGAACTACCTGCCGCCGCTGACCGAATCGCACGAGGCCGCCGGCACGCTGCGGCCGGAACTGGCGGAGAAATACGGACTTTCGACCGACGTGGTGGTGAGCGCCGGCGGCGGCGACAACATGATGGGCGCGATCGGCACGGGCAACGTCAGCCCCGGCGTCGTGACGGCGAGCTTCGGCACGAGCGGCACGATCTACGCTTTTGCGAACAAGCCCGTCGTTGATCCGCAGGGTGAGATCGCGGCGTTTTGTTCCTCGAGCGGCGGCTGGCTGCCGCTGCTCTGCACGATGAACGTGACAACCGTCACCGAGCAGGTGCGCACGCTTTTCGGCATGGATCACGAGCAGCTGGGCAAGGCGATCGCTTCGGCGCCGGCGGGTTCGGGCGGACTCGTGATGCTGCCGTATCTCGCGGGCGAGCGGACGCCGAATGTGCCCGAGGGATCGGGCGTGCTGCTGGGTTTGAATCAGCGCACGTTCAACGCCGCGCACCTCGCCCGCGCGGCGATGGAGGGTGTGACGATGGGCATGAACTACGGCCTGCGCCGTCTCGCCGATCTCGGCGTGAAGGCGAAGGAAATTCGCGTGACCGGCGGCGGCGCGAAGTCGCCGGTGTGGCGGCAATTGATGGCCGACATCTTTGGCGTGCCGGTGGTCGCGATGGTCGAGGACGAAGGCGCGGCGCTCGGCGGCGCGTTGCAGGCAGCGTGGTGCGTCGCGCTGCGCGAGGGAAAGAAGAAGGCGAAGCTGTCGGATTTCACCACGGGCGTGGTCGCCGTCGATGAAGCGACCCGTTGCCAGCCGGACAAGGCGAACGTTGCGCGTTATCGGAAGCTTCAGGCGCTGCAGGACAAAATGAGCCTCGCGCTGCGCGAGTCTTTCGTGGACCAGCGTCCGCTGGCGTAAGTGGTGGAGGGGACCACGAAATACACGAAAGACACGAAAACCGATCCGCGCTGGCCCCTGGACAGCGCGGAAACCAAACAGGTTGGCCCACGGAAGGCACGGAAAACAGACCCGGCCTTCTGGAACCGCTCTAGTTCATTCCAAGAATCGAGCGGATTCTGACTCTGTGTATTCCGTGCAATCTGTGGTTCCTGTCTTGGGTTTCGCGGGCGTCGTGGCTATATATCGAATTATATAACCACGAAATACACGAAATACACGAAAACCGAGCCGCGCTGGCCCATGGGCAGCGCGGGGATCAATCGGTTGGCCCACGGAATACACGGAAGACACGGAAAACAGACCCGGCCTTCTGGAACCGCTTTAGTTCATTCCAAGAATCGAGCGGATCCTGACTCTGTGCATTCCGTGCAATCTGTGGTTCCCGTCTTTGGCTTCGCGGGCTTCGTGGTTATATGTTTGATTATATAACCACGAAATACACGAAAGACACGAAAACTGATCGCGGAGCGCCCAAGGCGGCGCGGATGCCGAACAGGTTTGGCCCACGGAATACACGGAAGGAAGCGGTCGGAGACTTGAGGCGGGATCGCGCTATTCCGGAAGGGCTTCCTTTGGGACGACTCATTTTCCCGTGTCTTCCGTGTGTTCCGTGGGCTCCTTCTTCCTTTTCGTGTATTTCGTGTTTTTCGTGGTTATTTATATAACTATATAACTACCACGCCACGCCGCCGCCTGCGGATCAGTTGTTAAAGCGGAAAAGCGCGACGTCGCCGTCCTGGAAAACGTATTCCTTGCCTTCGAGCCGGTATTTGCCGGCATCGCGGGCGGCGGCGACGGAGCCGAGCCGGGTGAGGTCGTCGTAGGCGACGACTTCGGCCTTGATGAAGCCCTTCTCAAAATCCGTGTGAATCACGCCGGCGGCCTGCGGCGCCTTCCAGCCTTTCTTGATCGTCCAGGCGCGGACTTCTTTTTCACCGGCCGTGAAATACGTTTGGAGGCCGAGGAGCGCGTAGGAGGCGCGGATCAATGCGGACACGCCGGAGTCGTCGACGCCGAGGTCCTTCAGAAAAACCTTCGCTTCCTCCGGCGGCAGATCGATCAGCTCCGCTTCGATCTTCGCGCTGATCGGCACGTAAGCCGCGTCGTGGTGCGTGCGCACGTATTCGGCGACCTTCTGCACGAACGGATTTTGCTCGGCGGTGGCGAGGTCGGACTCGGCGACGTTACACGCGAAAAGCACGGGTTTCGCGGTGAGCAACTGGAAGAGCTTCATCAACGCCTTCTCGTCGTCCGTGGCGGCGAGGGTGTTGGCGGTCTTGCCGGAGTTGAGATGCGGCTCGAGCTTCTGCAGGAGCGCGATCTCGGTCTGCGCTTCCTTGTCGCCGGACTTCGCCTTTTTCTGCGTTTTCTCGATGCGCTTCGTGACAGCGTCGAGATCCGCCAGCACGAGCTCGGTGGTGATCACCTCGATGTCGCGCACGGGATCGACGGCGCCCATCGTGTGCACGACGTCGGGATCCTCGAAGCAGCGGACGACCTGCACGATCGCATCGACCTCGCGGATGTTGGCGAGAAACTGGTTGCCGAGACCTTCGCCCTTGCTGGCGCCGGCGACGAGCCCGGCGATGTCGACGAACTCGATCGCGGCGGGAATGACGACGCCGGTTTTCGCGATCCGCTGGAGCACGCCGAGGCGCTCGTCGGGCACGGTGACCACGCCCACGTTGGGGTCGATCGTGCAAAACGGATAGTTCGCGGCCTCCGCCTTGCGTGAGCGGGTGAGGGCGTTGAAGAGGGTGGATTTGCCCACGTTGGGCAGACCGACGATGCCAGCTTTCAGCATAAGCCGCGCAACGTCGCCCGCGCTCCCGGCGTGGTCAACGGAAAAGGCCGGACCGAGGGGCGCGTGGAGCGCGCCGCTGCTTGCGTCCAGAGTCGAAACTCATGACATGCAACCCATGCGCTTTATGCCCCTGCGAGCGTGGTGCGGTTTGTTGATACTGGCGATGACTGGAGCGGTGCTGGGTGCGGAAACGCCGTCGCACGGTTTTCCGCCGAGGCTGTTTCGCGAGACCGACGGCATCCGCGTGCAGTATTCGCCGGGCGACGAAGCTTATGTCGACGAATTGGTGTTGCAGGTGGCGAAGCTCGCACCGGAGCAACCGGCGGCGGCTTCGTCGGCGCTGACGATGGCGGATCTCGCGGAGCGGAAAGCGGAGTTTCTGCGACTGATTTCCGCGTCCCTGGGATTGAAGGAGCCGACCGCGAAAATGACGGAGAGCTACGACAATTTCGTGGGCATTTTCGGCGCCATGGGAGAAATGGACGGGATGCGTCCGCGGCAGTTCGCGTTGTGGCGTCGCGCCGAGTTGCTGGCGCGGCTGCAGGCGGGCGAAACGATTCCCCATTTCAAGCTCAGCGGCGGGAACGAGCTCCACTACGAGATCGGCTTTACGTTTGAGGGTAAGGACGACGAGCTGCGCGCGGGCGCGGGGGAGCGCTTCCGGCAGGCGATGGAAGAAATGGAATACCCGATTCCGATCGGGGAAGCGGGTGGCACGCCGGTCGCGGACATTGGCGCGGGGTTGAAGCAGGTGCAGGAGATCGCGAATTATCTGAAAGGACTTTCCGGCGCGCAGCGCATGTCGGCCTTCCTCGTCTTCCACGAAGTCGCCGAAGTCGGAATTGTTTCGCACTATATCACGAGCAAGGATCGCCGCTGGTTCTGCGACGGCGTGGCGAACTACGTGGCCTGGCGCACGCTCGTGAACACCGTGGGCCGCGACGAGGCGGCGCGGTATTATGATCTCGATGCGGAGTTGCAGAAGTATTCCGGGCAGGCGGCGAACGTCGACCTCGAGCGCTGGCCGACCGTGGAAGATTTGCCCGGATCGAATTACCGCGAAGACCTGAACACGGCCAACTACGCGTTTGCGACCAAGGCAATCGCGGACATCTGCGCGAAACACGGCGACGACGTTTTGCCGCGCCTGTTCAAGCGGATCGGTCGGACGTCACGCGAAAAGACCTCGATCCAGACCGTCTATCAGGCATTCAGGAAGGTCGCCGGCGAGGACATGCGCCGCTATCTGCCGCGACCGGCAAATGCCGCGTCGGCGCCGAGATCGACGCGTGGCAGGTAGGTGCTTGACAAGCCGATTGCGGGTCGGTCTTGTCGTCAGCTTTTCAAAGCAAGAACGCTCCGCAAAACACCGTCATGGCTCTCAAAATCCGTCTTACCAAGGTTGGCTCCGTGCATCAGCCGCTTTACCGCGTTGTCGTGGCTGAAGCGCGTTCCCGTCGCGATGGCGACGCCGTGGAAAACCTCGGCACCTACACGCCCAAGACCAAGGGCAACCCGATCAATCTGAAGCTCGACCGCGTGGACTATTGGCTGAGCAAGGGCGCGAAGCCCACGAACACGATGCACGCGATGATCAAGAAGGCGCGTCGCGCTGCGGCCGCCACCGAGCCCGCTGCCTGAGCGGATCGACGCGGAAAACGCAGGTCGCGGAGCCAGTTTCCCCGACCAGGATCTTTCAAACCTCGGACTCGTTTCCGGGGTTTTTTGTTAACCGCGCCCGGCTTCAACCTCTCGCACCGTTCATGCCGCTGAAGATCGACGTCCTCACGCTTTTCCCGCGGATGCTCGAAGGATTTCTTGCCGAAAGCATTCTCGGCAAAGGCATCGCGGCCGGGCATCTGGCGGTGAGCGTGCATGATTTGCGCGCGTGGACGACAGACAAGCATCGTACCGCCGACGACCGGCCGTTTGGCGGCGGCGCGGGGATGGTGATGAAGCCGGAGCCGGTGTTTGCGGCGATCGAGCAAGTGCAGACGCCGGGCTGCCGGCGGATTTATCTGACGCCCGACGGTCAGCCGCTCTCGCCAACGCTGGCTCACGAACTTTCGCAGCAGCAGCATCTCGTGCTGTTGAGCGGGCATTACGAAGGGATCGATCAACGCATTCGCGATTGTGTCATCGATCAGGAGATCAGCATTGGCGACTATGTGCTGACGAATGGCACGCTCGCGGCGGCCGTCGTGATCGATGCGCTCGCGCGTTTCATTCCGGGCGTGCTCGGAGAGGAAAAGTCATTGACGCACGAATCGTTCACCAACAAGTTGCTCGACTTTCCTCAATACACGCGTCCCGCGGAATTTCGCGGCATGTCCGTTCCGGAGGTTCTGCTTTCCGGAAATCATGCTGAGATCGAAAAATGGCGGCATGCGCGACAACTGGAAAAGACCCGTCAGGTCAGACCCGATTTACTCACATAAACTGCCATGAACCCGATCATTAAAGAGATCACCTCCGCTCAGGTGAAGAAAGACATCACGCCGTTCAAAGTCGGCGACGGCGTGCGCGTGCACACGAAGGTGCGCGAGGGCGACAAAGAGCGCGTGCAGGTCTACGCGGGCATCGTGATCGCTCGTAAAGGTCATGGCATCCACGAGACGTTCACCGTTCGCCGCATCAGCTACGGCGAAGGCGTCGAGCGCGTGTTTCCGGTCAACTCGCCGAACATCGTGAAGATCGAGGTCGAGCGCGAGTCCGAGACGATGCGCGCGCGTCTTTACTACCTCCGCAACCGCACCGGCAAGGCCGCGGTGGCCGTGCAGGTCAAGGATCGCTCCGCCGAGATTCACGCCGCGAAGGTCGCCGCCGCCGCGGCCCCGGCGAGCGCCAACTAAGCGAACGATCGGTTTCTTTTAAAAAGCGAATCCTTCACCGGGTTCGCTTTTTTTGTGTCCGCCGGTTGCACCTCGAGGTGCCGAGCGGGAAGGGGAGCAGACTTGGCGGCGAGGCGACCTGCGGGGCCGCCACCGAGCCGGGAGAATGGAAGAGCATCGGCTGCCGTAACCCTGAGCCAGCGCTGTGAGAAACAGGCAGGAATGGACGCAGTGCCTCGCGAGTGATCGCGCTCGCGCGCGAACTTTCCACCAATTCTTCCGGAGTAATCCCGAATCGACGCGCCCGAAATCGGACTGCGCGTCGGGATCTGCAGCCGCCGTTCGATGCAGGAACGACGGAGAGTGAGGATGGTGGCCAGACCCGGAATTGAACCGGGGACACAAGGATTTTCAGTCCTCTGCTCTACCAACTGAGCTATCTGGCCCCAAACGAGAAGGGCCAGAGCAAAGGCTGCGCCGAGGCTGCGTCAACGGGAATTTCCCGCCGACGCCAAATTCCTGTTTCGCTGCCGGATCTCTCCGTCGGCACTCAAGCGGTTCAACAATAATAGTGGCGGGCTCCCTTGACGCGTTTCGCGACGTTGCCGAAGCATGGCGTCATGCCCCCACCCATTCGTGTCGGTCTGATCGGCTGCGGAAAGATCAGTGACCAGTATTTCGCGGGTTGCGCCCGCTACGAATTCATCCGCGTCGTCGCCTGCGCCGATCTCGATCTCGCCCGCGCGCAGGCGAAAGCCGCCGAGCATGGGATTCGCGCCCTCAGCGTGGAGCAATTGCTCGCGGATCCGGAGATCGACCTCGTCGTCAACCTCACCGTGCCCCGCGCCCACGCCGCGGTGAACACCGCCGCGCTCAACGCCGGCAAACATGTTTACACCGAAAAGCCCTTCGCCCTCCACGCAGCCGACGGCGCGGCGGTGCTCGAGCTGGCGCGCCGCCAGCGTCTCCTCGTCGGCTGCGCGCCAGACACGTTTCTTGGCGGCGGTTTGCAGACGGCGCGCAAGCTGATCGATGACGGACGCATCGGTCGGCCGGTGTCGGCCCTCGCGTTCATGCTCTGTCCCGGACATGAGAGCTGGCATCCGAGTCCGCAATTCTACTACGAGCCCGGCGGCGGGCCGATGCTCGACATGGGGCCTTACTACATCACCGCGCTGATCAATTTCCTCGGCCCGGTCGTGCGCGTGTCGGGTTCCGCGCAAGCAGCGTATCAGGAGCGGACCATCACCAGTCAGCCGCTCGCCGGCACGAAGATCCCCGTGCAAGTGCCGACGCATGTCGCGGGCGTCATGGATTTCGCCAGCGGTGCAACGGCGACCATCGTCACGAGTTTCGACACCTGGCCGTATCCGCTGCCGCCGCTGCTGGTCTTCGGCACGGAGGGCACGATCGAAGCGCCCGATCCTAACCGTTTCGACGGCGCGGTGCGCCTCCGACGCGGCGCCGTCGACGCCTACGAGGAGGTGCCGCACTCGCACACGACCGACCGCGGCCGCGGTTCCGGCGTTGCCGATCTCGCGCGTTCGATCCAGCGCCCGGGCCGACCCGTGCGCGCGAGCGGCGCACTCGCGCAGCATGTCCTCGAGGTGATGGAAGCGTTTGAAGCCTCGTCGCGCACCGGCCGGCATATCCAGATTTCCAGCACATGCGCCCGGCCGCCGGCGTTGCCGGTCGGGCTTTCCGCCGCCGAGATCGACGCCTGAAACACACAGACCGGCGTCCGCTCGATTGAGAATGCGCGCGCCTCGCGGCGCGCGGCTGGCAGCGCGCTTAAGCGTTCAACCGATAAAACGCGGCGGCGTTTCCTCCGAGGATCGCCGCCTGTTCTTCGCGCGAAAGCGGCGCGACGCAGCTCCGCACAAACTCGAACCAACGGTCGTAATCGCTCGCGACCAGGCACACCGGCCAGTCGGAGCCGAACATCAGGCGCTGTGGACCGAAGGCCTCGAGCGCGACGTCGAAATACGGCCGCAGCAGCTCGGGCGTCCATTGCCAGCCGGGCACCTCGGTGACCACACCGGAAAACTTGCAGCCGACCTGCGTGTGACGCGCGAGCTCCCGCAGTTGATCGCGCCAGGTCGCCGGCGGGCTGCCCTGCACGACAGGCTTGGCAATATGGTCGAGCACAATGCGCAGCGAGGGATGGCGCTTCACCCAGCGCAGCGCGGCCGGCAGCTGGCGGGCGAAGATCAGCAGATCGTAGCTCAAGCCACGCCCGGCGACCTCGGCCAGCGCCGCGTTGAAACCCGCATGCTCGAAAAACGCATCCGGCTCCGCCTGCAGCACGTGGCGGACGCCTTTGAAGCGCGGATGCGCCATGAAACGATCGAGGAGCGCACCAATCGTGCGGCCGTGTTCGGCGAGCGGCAGCCAGCCGACGACGCCCCGAATGCGCGGCGCCGAGTCGGCGAGTTCGAGCAGCCATTCGGTTTCCGCGGCGGTCTGCCGCGCCTGCACGGCGATGGAACCGTCGATCCCGTTCACATCGAGAACGCGTTGCAGATCCGACGGCAAGAAGTCGCGGCGGATCGCCTGCATCGCGTCATCGATCCAGTCGTAGTCTTCGCGGGTGTAGCGCCAAAAATGCTGGTGGGCGTCGATGACCATGGGGTGAAGTCGTGATGATCAGCCTAGCCGAAACCGTGCCCCGGCTGAATGGACTTTCTTGTCCTGCCCATAGCCATTCTTGATCGAAGCGAGGAACCTTTTCCGCGCTCCGGAACCTATTTCGAGTGAAGCTCGAACACTACGGGGTGATTGGCGACTTGCACACGACGGCGCTGATCGGGAGCGACGGCTCGATCGACTGGCTCTGTCTGCCGCGGTTCGATGCGAGCGCATGCTTCGCGGCGTTGTTGGGCGACGAAAACAACGGCCGTTGGCGAATAGCGCCGGTGGGAAAGGTCCGGCGCGCGACGCAATCCTACCGGGCGGACACGTTGATTCTGGAAACCGTTTTCGAAACCGGGGAGGGCGAGGTGCGCGTGATCGATTTCATGCCGCCGGCTGATGGACGTCATGACGTGATCCGCATCATCGAGGGGGTGCGCGGCCGCGTCGTTATGGAGACGGTGCTGACTCCCCGTTTCGGCTATGGCCGCACGCGACCGTGGATCCGGCGGACGCACAGCGAGATCCACGCGGTCGCCGGCCCGGATGCGCTGGCGCTGCGCACTGACGTCGAGCTCGCGTCCGACGACGCCACCATTCGCGGGCAGTTCACGTTGTCCGCCGGGCAACGCTGCCGCTTCGACCTCAGCTGGTATCCCGCGCATGAGTCGCCGCCACCGCCGCTCGAACCGGAGGAAATCCTGCGCCGCACCGAGCGCTTCTGGCACGAATGGACGGGCCGCTGCACGTATCGCGGACCGTATCGCGACGCGGTCGTGCGTTCGCTCATCGTGTTGAAGGCGCTCACGTATCATCCGACGGGCGGAATCGTGGCGGCACCGACAACGTCCCTGCCGGAGCAGCTCGGAGGCGTGCGGAACTGGGATTATCGCTACTGCTGGTTGCGCGACGCGACGCTGACCTTGCGGGCGATGATGCGCTCCGGCTACACCGGTGAGGCGGCGGCGTGGGGCGACTGGTTGCTGCGGGCGGTCGCCGGCGATCCGGCGGAACTGCAGATGCTGTATGGCGCCGCGGGCGAACGTTTCCTGCGCGAGATCGAGTTGCCGCACCTGGCCGGCTACGAAGGTGCCCGCCCCGTGCGCGTGGGCAACGCGGCCGCCGAACAATTCCAGCTCGATGTGTATGGAGAAATCTTGGACGCCACGGAACTGAAACGGGAACTCGGGCTGCATACCTCGGAGGATGCGTGGAGCTTGCAGCGGCAGCTCGTCGAGTTTGTGGCCGCGCATTGGCAGGAGCCGGACGAAGGCATCTGGGAAGTGCGGGGAGGACGAAGGCATTTCACGCACTCCAAGGTGATGGCGTGGGTGGCGCTGGATCGCGGCGTGCAAGCCATTGAGAAACACGGTCTCGACGGCGACCTGCGCCGATGGCGGGAGGTCCGCGATGAGATTCACGCGACGGTTTGTCGTGACGGCTACGATGCCGCGCAAGGCGTGTTCACCCAGTATTTCGGAGCGCAGCGGATCGACGCCAGTCTGTTGATGATGCCGCTGGTCGGTTTCTTGCCGGCGTCGGATCCACGGATGGAGCGGACGATTCGAGCCATCCGGGATCGCCTGACGAAGGACGGTTTGGTGCATCGCTACCACCCGCACGAATCGTCCGATGTGGATGGTTTGCCGCCGGGCGAGGGGACGTTTCTGCCGTGTTCGTTCTGGCTGGTCGAATGTCTTGACCGGATCGGACGCGGCGGTGAAGCGCGCAGGCTATTCGATCAGTTGCTGACGTTGCGCACCCCTTTGGGGCTGTTGGCGGAAGAATACGATGCGGGCGCGAAACGCCTGGTCGGAAATTTTCCGCAGGCGTTCTCGCATGTGGCGCTGATCAATGCCGCGCATTATCTCGCCGAGGCCGCGGGGCCCCGAGACGCGTGACGTCAGGCGGTCAACGGTCGGTGATGAACGAAAGCCCCGTGGCGGGATCGAAACGTTTTTCGAGCGAGCCGCCGACCGTCAGGGCCACTTCCAGCGTCGGTCGGACCAGCCCGGACAACAGATGACCGCCGCGCGTCGATCCGTCGCGGCGGCCGAGCACGACGTGCGCGTGCACCACCGGTTCGTCGTCCTTCCAGGCGATGTCGCCGGCGAGCACGAGCACCTCGACCTGCTCCGTGACGGGGATTTTTGAATACGCCTTCGTTTCCCAGTCGAAATACGCGAGTTCGCAGGCGCGGAACGCACCGATCGCCGTGAAGTGACCGGCGCGAAGGTTTTCGCGCCGGGCGTAGGCGGTGAGCTCCTGCATCACCTCCTCGCCGGTCTCGAAGACCAGCACGTGCGTTTGGGTGCCGGCCGTGGCGCTGAGTCGTTTCGTTTTCATGAAGGTGGGCGTGGGGGAACACGTGGCGCCGGCGAACCTTCGCGCCAGGCGAGTTCCAGAAGCTCGGCCAGGTGCAGCGGCCGGCGTGAGGTCGTCTGTTCGATCTGCTCGCGACAGCTGAATCCGTTGGTCAGCACGAGCGTTTCCGGCGGCGTTTCACGGACGCGCGGCAGCAGCACCCGTTCGCCGCACGCGATCGAAACATCGTAGTGTTCCTTTTCGAAACCGAAGGCGCCCGCCATGCCGCAGCAGCCGGAGTCGAGCACTTCAAACTCGAGGCCCAGCCGCGCGAGCACGCGCTTCTCCGCGTCGAACTTCAGCACCGACTTGTGATGGCAGTGGCCGTGCACGATCGCGCGCCGCCGCAGCTGCGGCAGCGGATAGTCCGGCATCTTGCGGTCGATGAACTCGCTCAGGATATAGGTCTGCGACGCGAGGCGTTGGGCATCCTCGTCGTGCGGGATGATATTGCACAGCTCGTCGCGAAACGTCGTCACGCAGCTCGGCTCGAGTCCGACCATCGGAATCCCCGCGCGAATCTCCGCGCGCAGCTCGTCCAGAATCCGCAGCAGCCACTCGCGCGCGGTGTCGAGCATGCCATAATCGTAGAGCGGACGGCCGCAGCACAACGCCGCGCGCGGCACCACCACGCGCCATCCGGCGCGTTCGAGGAACTCCGTGGCCGCGCGCGCGACCTCCGGATGGTAGTAGTTGTTGAACGTATCCGGCCAGAGGATCACCGGCGACGCGGCGGGATTCACCGGCGCGCGACGGAAGAACCAGTGCTTGAACGATTCCCGCGCGAAGCGCGGGATCCGGCGCGGCCGCGCCACGCCGATCGCCGCTTTGACGATTCCGGAAAACACGGGCGCACGCTGAACGAAATTGGACACGCGGGGCAGCAGACCGCCGAAGCGTGCCCAGCGTCCGATCAAACCGAAGGCATACATGTGTCGCGGACGCCAGCGTCCGGCGTAGTGGTGCGCCAGATACTCGGCCTTGTAGGTCGCGAGATCGACGTGCACGGGGCAGTCGCCCTTGCAGCCTTTGCAGGACAGGCACAGATCGAGCGACTCGCGCACGGCTTCGCTCTTGAAACCATCGGTGATGACGCTCCCCTGCAGCATCTCGAAAAGCAGGTGCGCCCGGCCGCGGGTGGAGTGTTTCTCCTCGCGCGTCGCCATGTAGCTGGGGCACATCGTGCCGCCCTCGTGACGGCGACACAGCCCGACGCCGACACAGCGCAACACCGAGCGGCTGAAATCGCCGTGATCTTCCGCATAGCTGAACCACGTTTTCGGTCGCGTGGGATTGTAGTCGGTGCCGAGGCGGAGATCCGAGGTGATCGGCCGCGCGTCGATGACCTTGCCGGGATTCATTTTCCAGTCCGGATCCCACAATGCCTTGAACCGGCGAAACACGTTCATCAGCTCGGGTCCGTAGAGTTTTTCCAGGAGCTCGCCGCGCGCCTGCCCGTCGCCATGTTCGCCGGAAAACGATCCGCCGTAGCGCACCACGAGATCGGAGGCCTCGTCGAGGAAGGTGCGGTAGTTGCGCAGGCCCGCCTCGGTCACGAGATCGAAATTTACGCGGCAGTGAATGCAGCCCTGCCCGTAATGTCCGTAGAGCGCGGGATGATAGCCGTGGCGGCCGAAGAGATCGCGCAACTCGCGCAAATAATCGCCGACCTTCTCGGGCGCCACCGCGGTATCTTCCCAACCGGGCCACGTGTCCGGTTGCCCCGGCACAAACGCGGTCGCGCCGAGTCCGGCTTCACGGGCCTCCCAGACTTTCGCGATCGCCTCCGGCTGATCGTAAAGCTTCATGGTCGGCGCGTCGGATTTGCCTCGCAGTTGCTCCATCACGTGCTGTGCCTGGCCGCGGCTTTCGTCAGCGGTGTCGCCGCCGAATTCGACGAGCAGCCAGCCGTGACCGTCAGGCAGAAGCTCAAGCGCATCCGCGTGCATCTGATGGCTGCGCATCATGTCGACGAGTGCGCGGTCGATGCCTTCGAGCCCGATCGGTTGCGCGGGGAGAATGTCCGTGACGTGACGACCCGCCGCCACCGCGTCCGGGTAGCCGAGCACGAGCAACGTGCGGTGCTCCGGTCGCGGCACGAGATGCAGCGTCGCGGAGAGAATCACCACGCACGTGCCCTCGGAACCAACGACCGCGCGAGCGAGGTTCGTTCGTTTCTCGGGCAGAAGATCGTCGAGGTTGTAGCCCGACACGCGGCGGGGGATCTTGGGGAAACGCTCGCGGATCAGGTCGCCGGCTTCATCGCGCAACTGCTGCAGTCCGCGGTAAATTTCGCCCCGGCGTCCGCCTTTGGCGATCGCACGGGCAAAGTCCGCGTCGGAGGTTTCGCCGAGGCGAAGAATCGTGCCGTCGTAGGTCAGCACCTCGAGTTCGGCGACATTGTCGGAGGTGCGAAGGCCGAAGCCATGTCGCGCCGCGAGGAGCGAATTGATGCCGCATGAGTTGTTGCCGAGCATCCCGCCCACGGTGCAGCGGCTGTGCGTCGCGGGATTCGGCCCGAAGATGAGTCCGTGCGGCCGGGCAGCCTTCTGCACCTCGTCGAGCACGATGCCCGTTTCCACTTTGGCGAGGCGGCGAACCGGATCGATCGAAAGGACGTGATGGTAGTATTTCGACAGATCCATCACGACCGCGTGATTGCAGCATTGCCCGGCGAGGCTGGTGCCGCCGCCGCGCGAGAGCAGCGGCGCGCCGAGCTCGTGGCAAATGGCCACCGTCGCGACGATGTCCGCTCGATCGCGTGGGATCACGACGCCGATGGGCGGCTGGCGGTAGTTGGAACCGTCGGTCGCGTAGAGCGCCCGGCTGCCGTCATCGAAACGCACTTCGCCGCGCACGGCCGCGCGCAACCGCTCGGCGAGCGAATGCGTTGGCAGGTGGTGCGGCGACGTCCGCGGCAAGGTGGTGGAAGCGACTTCGGTGGCCATGGTAAAAAGGTTCACGCCGCAAACGGAGCAGCATCGGCCCATTTGAAGATCAACCCGTGACCGGGCCGGGAGCGATCGGGACGGAGTTCTCCGTCGGCCGGCTCCGCGGCGCCGTCGAAGAAGGTCTGCTCGATGCGGGCGTGATCGTGAAAATATTCCGCGTGAATCATCGGCAGCGCCGCGCAGCCGGGATGAACGTGCAAGGCCGGGGCGCAATGGGAGGAGAGCGGAAGCATCCAGGTTTCGCAGAGGACGGCGACGGCAAGAAAGCCGGTGATGCCGCCGCAGCGGGTCGCGTCGGCCATGACGACGTCCACCGCCTGCGCTTCGAGCAAGCGACGGAAATAATTCAGATCGTAACCGTATTCGCCATCGGCGATCCGCAGTCCCGCGGGCACCCGGCCGCGCAGAAAACGCAAGCCCTCCAGATCGCCCGGAGGCAGCGGTTGTTCGAGCCAGCGCACGTCGGCCTCGTCCACAAACATCCGCGCCTGATCCAGCGCCTCGTTGCGCGTGTAGGCGCTGTTGGCATCGACGAAGAGCGCGGCGCGATCGCCGATCGCCGCGCGGGCCGCCCGCACCCGGTCGCGATCGCGCTCCGGCTCGCGACCGACCTTCATTTTAAAACGCGCGATGCCGGCGTCGCTCCAGCCGCGGAACTGTCGCTGCAGCTCGGCGTCGGCATAGGAGGTGAAACCGCCGCTGCCATAAACGGGCAGCGATGCGCGCGCGGCCCCGAGCAGCGCGATCAGCGGGACTTGCAGCAGGCGGGCCTTCAAATCCCACAACGCGATGTCGACCGCCGAGAGCGCCTGCGCGACCGCTCCCTGCCGACCGGCGTTGCGGAAGCGGGCCACGATGTCACGACCGATTCCGCCGATGTCGAACGGGTCGCGGCCGATGACCAACGTCTCGAGTTCATCCGCGATCAGCCGGCCAATGCCTGCCTCGCCGTAGGTGTAGCCCAAGCCCCGCTCGCCTGCCGCGGCGAGTTCCACCACGACCAGCCCTGTCGCCGTCCACTCCAAGGTTCCGTCCGATTCCGGCGACTCCGTCGGTATCCGAAAGGCGGCGACACGCAGGTCGTCGATCCGCAGGGTGGAGACGGCCGGTAGGGAGGAGGAAGGCATGGCGGACGCGCGCCGTGGGACGCCCGCTACACGAGCTCGCGCACCTTGTCCTCGGCCACGGTGGCCATGATCCGGCCGCGATCGGGGGTGCCACGGGCGAGCGACTCGGCGAAATGGAGCGCCTGCCGGGCCTTGATCTTGCCCGGCATGGGCGGTTCGTTCGGATCGACCACCGCCTCAATGAGGACCGGGCCGGGCGTTGCGAGCGCTTGCTCGATGATCTCGCCGCAACGGGCGGGATCGTCTACCGTGAAACCGTGGCCGCCGCACGCGTGCGCGAACGCGGCGAAGTCGATGGGATGCAAGTCGCAGACGTATTCCGGATTCCCGAGCATCACCATCTGCTCCCACTTGATCTGGCCGAGGGAGTTGTTTTTCACGACGACGATCTTGATCGGCAGCCGGTATTTCACGGCGGTGGCGAATTCGCCCATGAGCATCGTGAAACCCCCGTCGCCGACGAAACCGATGCATTGACGATCCGGATACGCGATCTGCGCGGCGATGGTGTAGGGGAGGCCGTTGGCCATCGTGGCGAGCGTGCCGGAGAGCGAGTGCATCTGGCCGCGCCGCACCGGAATCTGCCGGGCAAACCAGGTCGCGATCGTGCCGCTGTCGCAGCTGACGATCGCGTCGGTATCGAGGCGCTGGCCGAGTTCCCACGCGACCACCTGTGGTTTCATCGGCAGGTCCTGGCGGGTGCCGCGTTTCTTCATGAGCTGCCACCAGTCCCGCATGCCGCGCTGCGCCTGCGTGAGGAAGGAGCGGTCGCCTTTGGTTTCGAGCCGCGGCAGGAGCTCCTGGAGCGTTCGCCGCGAATCGCCGGCGAGTCCCACTTCGACGGGGCATCGCAGGCCGATGCGAGCAGGATCGCGGTCGATCTGCACAACCCGCGCGCGGCCGGGCTTGGGCAGGAACTCGATGTAGGGAAACGACGTGCCGACCATCAGGAGCGTGTCGCACTGTTCCATCGCCTCCTGCGACGGTCGCGTGCCCAAAAGGCCGATACCGCCGGTGGTGTAGGGCGAGTCGTCCGGCACGGCGGCCTTGCCGAGCAGCGCCTTCACGATCGGCGCGCCGAGCTTCTGCGCGACCGCGATCAACTCGTCGGTCGCGTGCAGCGCGCCCTGGCCGGCGAGGATCGCCACCTTGCGGCCCTGATTGAGGATCCGGGCGGCCGCGGCGAGATCGCTTTCCGTCGGGAGTCCGGCACGCTGCGCGCGCACGTCGGTCATGGCGTGGCCGCGCAGGTTTCGCTCGGAACTCGTGTCGCTTTTCAGCGGCAGCGACTGGAGGTCGACGGGGAAATTGATGTGCGCGACACCGCGGCGCGCGAGCGCGGTGCGACACGCGAGATTCGTCACCGGTGCGACGTGAGCGGCGCCCATGACGCGCGTGTTGTAATACGCCACGTCCATGTAGACGCGGTCGAGGTCCACGTCCTGCTGCGCGTGCGTGTCGATCAGGTCGTGATAATGATGTCCGGTGATCGCGAGCACCGGCTGTCCGTCGAGTTTCGCGTCGTAGAGGCCGTTGAGCAGGTGCAGCCCGCCGGGCCCGGAGGTCGCGAGACACACGCCAAGTTGGCCGGTGTATTTGGCGTAGGCGCAAGCCATGAACGCAGCGGCCTCCTCATGGCGGACCTGGATGAAGCGAAGCTGCCGTTCGACTTTGCGCAGCGCTTCAATGATCCCGTTGATGCCGTCGCCCGGTAGGCCGAAGATCACTTTCACGCCCCATTGTTGCAGGGTTTCAACCATCACATCAGCGGCCGTCTTCGACATCGATCGTTCCTCATTTTCGGTTTCGCCCACGCCGCGTCGGAGGTGACGCACCCCAGCGCGGGCCACGGCGTAATCTAGCCATGACGCCGTGAGCGCGCAGACGAGGTCGCGAAAAGATCGCCCTACCGATGCATGGGGCCGTGGGCGTGAGCGAAGACCCGAATCGGGCCGAGGGCGTCTCCGCTGAGGCGCGTTCCTAACCGCTGTGCCGGGTCCTGGCGATGGAATGGTCAGTGCGAGTGTTTCTCCGCTTGTTTTTCGAAACCGGGTTCGCCGAAAGCGGGAAGCCGGTTGCGGCGAGCCTGGAGGGCCAGCAGGTGGGAGGAAACGGGGATGGTGAGGAGCTGAAAGGCAATGGCAGCGATCACCTTGAAGCCGGCCGCCTCGGTCCCGAGGTCGCCCCAAAGTGCCAGCATGAGCAGCGTGAACCCGCAGGTTGAACCGACGCCGAGGGCGTGCGAACGGCAGTAGACATCCGGCATTCGGAGAAATCCGATCAGCGAGAGCAGAATCACCGCCGCGCCGCCGATCGCCAGCGCGGTGGTAAGCCAGGTGGCGAGGGAGTCGTTCATGTTCGTGAAGGCTGACGTTGACGGCGACGGCGAACCGAGGCCGGTGGCCGGGCGCGATCGAGATAATAGGCGAAAGCGACCGTGCTGAAAAAACCGAGCGACGAAACGATCAGGATCAACTCCAGGAACACGGTGGTGTGCCACGCGAGCGAGAGCAGCGCCACGACGCCGGCGGCGCAGACCACCAGTGCGTCGAAGGCCATGATGCGATCGTAGATGGTGGGGCCACGCGCCACTCGCACCAGGGCGAGGAGCATCGCGGCCACCAGCAGCACCAGAGGGAGGGTAAGGGCGGCGTAGGTCATCGGGTGAAAGCGAGGAGGGCGCGGCGGAGCCCGTGGTCGAGCGACGCGCGGGAGGCGTCGGGATCGGCGCCGTCGAGGAAATGAATGGTGAACTCGGCGGCCCGCGGATCGAGGTCGATCACCACCGATCCCGGCGTGAGCGTGATCGCGTGGGCAAGAAGAAGGCGCTCGAAACGGGTGAGGTTCGCGACGTCGTAGACCAGGAGCTTTGGTTGCAGCCGATCGCGCGGCGTCAACAGGCACAGCTGCAGCGTGCGCGCGGTGGAGCGCGCGTAGTCGCGCAGCAACACGCCGAGAAAACCCAACACCGCCAGACTGCGCCGCACGTAAGGACCGCTGTCGATCACCGGTTGGAACAGCGCGAGCAACCCGAAGCCGATCAGATAGCCGGCGAGAAATCGCGAGGTGCTGAGCGAACCGGCCAGCAACATCCAAAGGAGCGCGACCGCGAGATTGAGCAGCAGCGGTTTCATGGCGTTGCCCCCCTTCTTCCGAAAGCGATGTAGTCGGAACGATCGAGGACGAACGTCGCCGCCTGCGTCGCGAGTCGAAGCGGAAGTTCGGGCTGCAATCCCACCCAGAGCGAAAGCAGCGTGAAACCGCCGGCAACGGCAGCGACTCGTTTCCATCGTCCATCGTCGCGCCGCAGCACGGTGTCGGCGCGCTCGCGCCAGAAGGCCCGATTCCAGATATCGATCGCGATGACCATCGTGAGCAGCGACGTCAGCAGCGCGACGACCACGAGCGTCGTTGCCCCCCGCTCGAGACCGCGCACGAGGATCATGTATTTCCCCCAGAATCCGCTGAACGGCGGCATGCCCGCTAGGGACATCGCCTGGAGCAGAAACAGAACGCCCAGAGCGGGCGCCGCGCGCCAGAGGTTCGCGCAACGCGAGAGGCGATCCGTGCCCGCGAGCAGGATGAGAGCGCCGTTGATCATGAAAAGCGCCGCCATCGCGAGCACGTGATGAATGAGATAGTAGATCGCGGCGGTGAAGGCGTAGGTGCCGGCAAAGCCCACCGCCATCACGATGAACCCGACCTGCGTCAGCAGCAGCGCGAGGATGCCGCGCACGTAGTCGCGGGCCAGCGCGCCGAGCACGCCGACGATCAAGGTGGCGCCAGCGATCCAAAGCAGCGCCGTCTGCACGACCGGATCGGCCGGCAGCACGGTGCCGTACACGCGGATGAGGGCGTAGATGCCGACCTTGGTGAGCAGCGCGGCATACAACGCGCCGAGCGGCGATGGCAGCGTCGGATAGCTGTTCGGCAGCCAGTAGTGCAACGGAAACAGTCCCGCCTTCAGCCCGAACACGACGAGCAGCAGCAACGCGAGCGCCGTGAGGCGAGGATCGCCCGCGAGCGAGTTCGCGCGCTCCGCCAGCGCCGCAAAATTCAGCGTGCCGAAAAGTCCGTAGGCGAGGGCGGCGGCGACCAGAAACAGCGCGCTGCCGAACTGATTCATCGCGAGATACGGAAACGCGTGCTTCACTTCCCAGTCGTCGGCTTCGAGGGTGAGCAGCGCGGTCGAGCCGACGAGCACGACCTCGAACGCGACGAAAAGATTGAAGAGATCCGCGGTGACGAACGCCAGGTTGGTGCCCGCCACGAGCAGCAGCAGGAGCGGAAGGCGCAGCGGATGTTCGAAACGCACGGACTGCTCGGCGAAGCCCAGGACGACGCAGGCACAGGTCGTGACGGCGCTCAACGCCAGCATTAGGGCCGAGAGCGGGTCGACCACGAGGGCGATGCCGAAAGCCGGCGACCAGCCTCCCGCCACCGTGAGCACCGGTCCGTCGCGGGTGATGTGTCCCACCAGCCAGACGGCAAATGCGAGCTGGAGCAGCGTGCTGAAGCCGGCGACGAGCCGGCGCGCGGTGCCGGGGCGCCGCCAGAACACCAGCGCGATGCCGGTCAGCGCCGGCGCCATCACAGGAATCGCAGCGATCATCATGACCGTTCCGGCTTCGGCCCGCGGGGGCGGAATGTCCGGTCCACGCGGGTGGTGCGCTCGTCCAGGAAAATTCGATACATGAGCACGACGAGGTAGCTGTTGACGCCGAGCCCGATCACGATCGCCGTCAGGATGAGTGCCTGCGGCAGCGGATCGACCATCGGGCCGCCGGCTCCCCCGACGATGGGCGAGCCTTTCCCATCCGGCGCCCCCGACATGGCGAGGACTGCGATGTTGGCTGCCTGCCCAAGGAGGACGAACCCGAACAGGATCCGCACGAAACTGCGTTGGAGAAACAGGTAGCAGGCGAAGCCGAACAGAAGGCCGGCGAGCAAAGCGGTTTCGAGAGGCATGGCGGATCGGTTCAGCGTTGGACGGGTTTGCCGTTGCGCCGCGGGAAGCGGCGGGCGGACTCGATCGGTTCTTCCTTGTTCGCAGCGTAGTGGCGGACCTCGTCGGGCGAAAAGGCGCCGAGCCGCGCGACGGAGCGGGCGAGGACGGTGAGCAGCTTGGTGACCGTTCCCACCACCAGCAGGTAGACGCCGATGTCGAACACGAGCGTCGTGCTCACCGCGATCTCGCCGACGAGCGGGAGGTTACTGAACGTAAACTCGTGGTGCTGTAGAACCGCTTCGCCGAAGAGCAGCGGCACCGTCGCCGTCCCGAAGGCGAGCGCCACGCCGCCGGCCGCGATTCGCATGGGATCGAAGCGGACGAAGCGCTGCAGTGCCTCGACGCCGTCCGCGAGTCCGAGCAGAATCAAGGTGAGCGCCGTGCCGGCACCGGCGATGAAGCCGCCGCCCGGAGCGTTGTGACCGCGCAGCAGCAGATGCAGCGCGAAAACGTTGACCGCGAAGAACAGCAGCGCGGCCACGGGCGTGAAGAGAAACGAACGCAGCGGCGTCACAGGCCCTCCTCCTTCTCCACGTCATCGATGCCGAGTCCGCCCGGGGCGCTCGCGCCGGCCGCATACTCTTCACGGCTCCGGCGATACCGCATGAAAAGGCCGAGCGCGCCGAGCGCCGCCAGCAGCAGCACGACGATTTCGAACAGCGTGTCGAAACCGCGAAAGTCGACCAGGATCGTGTTCACGGCGTTGCGTCCATGCGCGAGCGATTCGGTGTTGCTCAGGTAAAACTCGCCGACCGGTTGGGGATGCGGCCGGGCCGCGGTGACGTAAACGAGGGCGGCTACGCTCAGCCCGACGGCGGTGGAAAGCGCGATATTGAAGGCTTGCCGCCCCACCGGCGGCGGATCCTGACGTTCGCCGAGTTCCGTGGCGTGCGAAAATCGCACCAACAAGAGCAGGACGAGGATCAATGTCACGGAGTCGATCAGGATCTGGGTCATCGCCAGATCCGGCGCGCGGAACAGCACATAGTAGAACGTGAGGAGAAAGCCGACGATCGAAAGCGCGATCAGCTGGCCGCTCCAGCGTCTGAGCCGCACCACCAGGAAAAGCGCGACGGCCACCAGGCCGATCACCAGCGAACGCAGGAGCCCCGGCCACGGCGCCCCCGCGAGCGCTTCCGCATTCAAGCCGATCGTGTCCGATTTTGCGGCCAGCCAGCCGCCGGACAGGAGCACGAACGTCAGCGCGGTGATCGGGAGGTAGGCCCCGGGCTGATCGGTGCGGATCGCGGCGGTGAAACGCCGCGCCGCTTCGCGCAGCGTGTCGAGCAGGTGGTCGAAATGGCGCTCGAGGCGCAACCGGCGCGGGATACTGAAACGCCAGCGGCAGATCTGTCCGAGCGCGAACAACGCCCCGCCCGCCGCCGTTGCCCCGATGACCAGCAGCGCCTCGGGCGGAGCCCCGGGCCAGAACGACAGCGGCGCCGGATCCGGCGCGTGAAGACCGGTCACGAGCAGCGGATCGAGCAGGAGACTGAGTCCCGTCGGCCAGATCCCGAGAATCACGCAGCCCAGGGCGAGCAGAAGCGCCGGGGCCTGGAGCGCCGGACCCGGAGTATGAAACGGCGCCTGCGCGAGGTGACCGCGCGGCGAGGCAAAGAAGACCGACCAGACGATGCGGAGGGCGAGCGCGAGGTTCACCGCCGTCATCGCGGTCAACGCGATCGGGGGGCCGTAGCGCCACCACGCGCCGTCATCAGAGTGTGAATACGCCATCTCGAAGGTCGAGAGCACGCTGGGCCAGCCGATCGTGCCGGGAAGTCCGGCCAGCGCTCCGGCCGTGGCGATCGTCGCGATCCCGAGCCAGGGCAACCGCCGCCAAAGTCCGCCGAGCCGGCGCAGATCGCGGATGCCGGTCGCATGATCGATCACGCCGGCAATCATGAAGAGTCCGGCCTTGTAGAGCACGTGGTCGGCCAGGTGGGCAAAATCGTGGCGAACACCTCCGTCCTCGAGTCCGTAGGTCCCGAGAAAAAGTCCGAGCTGGCTGATCGTGGCGTAAGCCAGCAGCGCTTTGAGGTCGTGCGACAGCAGCGCCGCCAGCGCCCCGAAGAGCATCGTGAAGAAGCCGACGCCGACGAGCACCGGCGTCCAGGTTTCCAGGGAATTGAAAAGTGGATACAGCCGGGCGGTGAGAAACACGCCGAGTTGCACCATGGTCGCCGAGTGCAGGTAGGTGCTGACCGGCGTCGGTGCGACCATGGCGCGCGGCAGCCAGAAATGAAACGGAAACTGGGCCGATTTGCCGAAGATCCCGACCGCGATAAGCAGGAACGCGGCGTTCATTGGCCCGGCTGGAAGGGACGAGGCGTCGAGGACGAGGAGCTCCGCAAGACGCAGGGTGCCCGTCTGGGTCGCGAGCAGCGCCACGCCGGCGAGCAGCGCGAGGCCCGTGCCCCCGGTGACGAGCAAGGCCGCGCGGGCGGCGGCGCGCGAAGCGCGGTCCGCGTGTTCGAAGCCGATGAGCAGAAACGACGCCAGCCCGGTGAGTTCCCAGAAGACCACCAGCAGCAGCAGATTCTCCGAAAAGACGGTGCCGAGCATCGCGCCCATGAAGAACAGCAGGTAACCGAAGAATTCCGCGCGCCGCCGTCCGGTGGCCTCCAAGTAGTAAAGCGCATAAAAGAAAACCAACGCGCCGATTCCCGTGACCACCAAGCCGAAGAAGAGCGAGAGCCCGTCGACCAGGAAAGACGCCTCGACGCCGAGCGACGGCACCCACGCGAACGTCACGACCTCAGAACGAAACGGCTCCGCGGATGCGGCGGCGAGGCCCATCAGCCCGGTGGAAACGAGTGCCGTGCCCAGCGCGATCCAGCCGCTGGCGCGGCCGAGGCGGCCGCTGACGGCAACCAGGGGCGCGGCCAGGAGCGGCAGAAGGATGGCGACGACAACAAGCATGGGCGCAACGTCCGGCCACGCGTCACGTCACGCTTCCGGCGCAGCGTCGTCGACCCGCGTCGGACGTTTTCGTTCGCAGGTTTCGTCCGACGCGCCGCCTTCTTTCCGCGCTCTGCCGCTCAGCCGCGGCGCGAGAACCACCAGAGCGCGCCATACGCAATCGCGTAGAAGACGGCGACGCCGATGACGATCCCGAGGTTCACCTTGGTGGTGCGACGTCCGAAATCGACCTCAGGCACGCCGGAACTTTCCTTGTCGATGGCCATAGGAGACCAAGTCTATTCACCGCTCTCCCTCGTTCCATGGGGCGGCAGATTGAAGCCTTTATCAAGGGCGACAGTATGAAAGGCATCGGCGGCAGGCCCGATCTCCCGCTCGTGACCATCGGCACTCATCCGTCGCGCGTGAGGTAATCGGCGAACGTGAGCAACCCGGCGATCCCCAGCCATACGAAACCCGCCAGTGCGAAAATTCGCACCAGCCCGCGCTGGTAACGCAGTTGCATGAAATACAGGAAGACGATCGCCGTCTTCGCGAGGGCGATGGCGAGCGACACCGACAACGTCCACGGCCCCGGCGGCAGCCACGTCGCCGCCGCCGTGAGCGCGAGCAGGAGCATCAACACGCCGTAGGACCGGAACAAGGTGGAGCGGGTCGCGCGCATGGTGTCACCGGTGAGCGATGAGGTAGAGGAGCGGGTAGAGAAAAATCCACACGCAGTCCACGAAGTGCCAATAGAGCCCGACCATTTCGACGGCGCCGTGACGCTGTGCGGTGACGCGGCCGCGGAGGTCGAGCCACAACACCCAGGCGATCGCCCCGAGGCCGAAGAACATGTGCACCGCGTGCAGTCCCGTCAGGGCGAAGTAGAGAAAGATGAACAACTGGATCTGCGGCGCCCAGTGCGTCGGCTCGTCGTAGCGGAAGTTCAGGCCGGGCACGAGGTGCTCGACGTATTTCGAATGATACTCGTGAAACTTCAGGGCCAGAAACAACGCGCCGAGAAGCCAAGCGGCGATCAAGCATCCGCGCAGCGTCGCGTGGCGGCCGGCTTTGATGGCGTGATCGCCCAGCGCCACGAACAGACTGCTCGTCAACAGCAGGGCCGTATTGATCGTGCCGATCCAGAAGTCGAGGTGCCGGCTGCCTTCGGCGAAGGCCTCCGGGTAGGCGTAACGATAAACGGAATACGCCATGAACAACCCGCCGAAGAACAGAATTTCCGTGGCGAGGAACGTCCACAAACCGAGGTGATTCGCGACGGAGCGTTGCTCGGCATCGCGGAACGGGGAGAGCTCGGAATCGGCGGCGGTGCTCACGGTCGGAAAAAATCAATCGGTTGGTTTGCCGCGGTGGTATGCCTCGGTGGTTACGACGGGCGTGCGCTCGAAGTTGTGCTGCGGCGCGGGTGACGGCGTTCGCCATTCGAGTCCCGTCGCGCCCCATGGATTCGGCCCCGCGCGGCGGCCGAAAAAGAACGACCAGCCGAGATACACCAGCGGGAGGATATAACCGACGGCGAGGATGCTGGCACCGGCTGACGAGAGGACGTTCAGTGTCTGGAACTCCGGCGGATACACGTGATAGCGCCGCGGCATGCCGAGGTAGCCGAGCACGAATTGCGGGAAGAACGTGAGGTTGAAACCGAAGAACGTGATCAACGCCGTGATCCGCGCCGTCCATTCGTGATACATGCGGCCGGAGATCTTGGGCCACCAGTAATGGATGCCGCCCATGTAGGCCATGACCATGCCGCCGACCATGATGTAGTGGAAATGCGCGATCACGAAATACGTGTCGTGCACGTGCACGTCGATCGGCAGCGTGGCGAGAAACAGCCCCGTGAGCCCGCCGACCGTGAACAGTCCGCCGAAGCCGAGCGCATAAAGCATCGGCGTTTCAAAGGAGATCGAGCCGCGGTAAAGCGTCGCGGTCCAGTTGAACACCTTGATCGCCGACGGCACCGCGACGAGGAAGCTGAGCAGCGAAAACACCACGCCCGCGTAAACGGACTGGCTGCTCACGAACATGTGATGGCCCCACACTAGGAAGCCGAGCACCGCGATCGCCAGGCTGGAGAGCGCGACGATCCGGTAGCCGAAAACGCGGCGGCGAGCGAACGCCGCGATCGTCTCGCTGACCACGCCCATGCCGGGCAGGATCATGATGTAGACCGCCGGGTGAGAGTAGAACCAGAAGAGGTGTTGAAACAGCAGCGGATCGCCCCCGAGCTTAGGATCGAACACGCCGACGCCGGCCAGGCGCTCCAGTGCGACGAGCAGCAGCGTGATCGCGAGCACCGGCGTCGCCAGCACGAGAATCAGGCTGGTGGCGTAGAGCGACCACACGAACAGCGGCAGCCGGAACCAGGTCAGGCCTGGCGCGCGCAGCTTGTGGATGGTGACGATGAAATTGAGCCCTGTCGCGATGGAGGAGAATCCCGTGACGAATACGCCGACCGCCATCAGCATGACATGACCGTTCGCGTAAGTGCTGCTGTAGGGCGTGTAGAAGGTCCAGCCGGTGTCGACGCCGCCGAAGAGGATCGCGTAGAGCACCAGCGCGCCGCCGGCCATGAAGATATACCAACTCGCGAGATTAAGCCGGGGAAACGCGAGATCCCGCGCGCCGATCATCAACGGCAGGATGAAATTGCCGAGCACGTTGGGGATCGAAGGTATCAGGAAAAACCATACCATCAGCACGCCGTGCAGCGTGAACAACCGGTTGTAGAGATCCGAGGTCACCACGTCTCCCTGCGGCGTGAGCAGATCCCAGCGCATCAGCCCGGCCGCGCCGGCGGCGATCCAGAAGAACGCCGTGATCGAGGCCAGGTAGAGCAGGCCGATGCGCTTGTGATCGAGCGTGCCGAGCCACGAGCGCACCGTGTGGCCGGCCGCCAGATAATCGGGCATCGAGGGGCCGCGTGGCGCGGACGAGGGAGCGGGCGGCGATGCGAGGGAGCTCATGGGGCCAGGCCGGGCGAGGCGGGTGGATTTGCCGCGCCAAGGGATTTGAGATACGCGATCAGTTCCAGCAAGTCGCCCTCCGGAATCACGCCTTGGAACGACGGCATGAGGTTGGGATAACCTGCGACGATCTGCCGGCCTGGGATCAGGATCGAATCGCGGAGATAGGCCTCGTCCACGTGCACGAACTCGCCGTTCGCCATTGGCTGGAGGCGGCCATAAATCCCCTCGAGCAGCGGCGCGTGGACCTGCGAGCCCGGGGAATGACAGCCGGCGCAGCCGTAGCGGACGAAAAGCTCGCGGCCACGTATCGGAAGATTGGAGACCTGATTGCCGCGTTCCAGCCAGGCCGCGTAGTCCTCCGGCGCCAGGGCGACCACCTGGCCGGTCATCCCGGAGTGCTCGGTGCCGCAATACTCCGCGCAGAAAAGGTGATAGGTGCCCGGCCGGGTGGCTTCGAACCAGGCGCTGACAACCTTGCCGGGCACGGCATCCTGCTTCACGCGAAAAGCCGGCACGAAGAAACTGTGGATCACGTCCTCCGACGAAAGCAGCACGCGCACGGGCGTGCCGACCGGCACGTGCAGTTCGTCGAATTCGCGGCGGCCGTTCGGGTGGCGAACGTCCCACATCCACTGCCGGCCGATGACGCGAATCTCATAAGCGCCGACCGGCGGTCGCGTTTGGTCGAGGTAAAGCCAGGCGCCCCAGAAAAAGAAGCCGAGGAAGATCGCGAGGGTCACTGCGATCCATCCGATCTCCAGCTTGATCTGGCTGAACGGCAGCGGTCCGCGCGGCGCCGGCGATCCGCGGCGATAACGAATCAGGAGCGTGAGGTTGAGGACGACGAGGATCAGCACCAGCAGGGCGCTGGTGGCGAGCAACGCGTAGAACAGCGCGTCGACCCGCGGAGCGAGCGTGCTCGCGTCGGGCAGGCCGCCGGACAGCAATGCGAACGCCAGACGATCGCCGCTCATGACGCTTTCCTCCGGCGCGGGCCATCCCGCCGTTCCTGCCACAACATCCAGCCGACGCCGCCGCCGAGCCCCAGCACCGTCAGGGCCACGCTCGCGCCGAGCACGCGCCAGATCAGCTCGCCATAGCGTCCGCTGATTCCCTCGCCTCGAAAGCAGAGCAACACCAGATCGTAAACGCTTTCGCCGGTTTTGCCGGCCGCGGCGCGGCGGAGCGCGGCCGCGACGTCGCTCGCGGCGAAATCGACGCCGAGAAAGTAGCGCGAAATCGTGCCGTCCGGCGTCGCGATGAGAAAGCCGCTCGCGTGCGCATACTGGCGCGACACCGGATCGTAGCGGAAATGAAACCCCACCGCATCGGTCAGCGTGCGAATCGCCGGTTCGGAACCGATGAGGTAATGCCAGCCCTCCGCGGCACCGCTCCGGCCGTAGAGGCGCACCGCGCTCGACTCGGCCGTTTGCGCGTCGGCAACCGTTTCCGCCGGATCGATGCTGACATTGATCACGTCGAACTCGCGTCCGACGCCCGGCTCGAGATGCCGGAGCACGTCGACCGTCGCATCGGACACGACCGAACACAGCTGTGGGCAACGGGTATAACCGAAATAGAGCACAACCGGCCGTTCTCGGAAATACGCCGCCAATGGGCGGGCGGTGCCGTCGGTGCCGCGCAGCGCGAGCTCCAGCGGCAGACGTTTCCCGATTCGTTGTTCGAACCGGACGCCCGGCGCCCCGGTTTGCTCGTCCGCTGACGACCACGGAGCGATTAGGATCGCGACGAGTGCCACCGCTGCGAACGCCCACCGGCCGGCCCGCGGCCGGGCTGCCCGGACCCCAAAGTCAGCGCGCTTCATCGCGACCTCCTTGGGTTTGGCCCGCTTCATCGACGAGCCGCTGCATGGCGATGTCGATCGGGATGCGCACAACGCCGTGGGGCCGATCGATCCAGCCGTAGGTCTGGAGGTGGCGTCGCGTTTCGTCGTCGAGGCGCTGCCAGTCGGCGGCGATGTCCGTGGTGGTGCCTGCACCGTTCCGGAACGACGTCTGGCGCCCGCTTTCCCGCGGTCCGGCGCCATGGTGCCAGCGATAAACGCCCCATGCCAGGGCGAGGCAACCGAGGAGCCCCGCGCCCAATCCGCCGGCCACGAGCAGCAGCCGGCGCGACGACGCATCGCGCGGTTCGTAATCGGGAGCGGGCAGCAGCGTATCCGGATTCATGATGCGACGCGCTCCGCCCGGCGGGCCAACGCCAGGTAGCGGTTGAGAAACAGGCCGACGGCTCCGAGGCTCAGCGCAATCGCGAGCGCGCCAGCGAGCGGCGACCAGGGCGCAAACGCGGGCAGGATCAACCAGGCATGAAACAGCCATTGCGCCGCCAGCAGCGTCAAAGCGGCGCCGCCAAGGCCGGCCGGCCAGCGTTTGAAGCGACGGGACAGGAGAAACAGGAACGGCAGCGCAAAATGGAACAGGCCGAGCGCAACGATGACTCCCAGCCAGCCGCCTTCGGTTCGTCGCAGATACCAGCCAATCTCGCGCGGCAGATTGCCCGCCCAGATGATCAGAAACTGGGCGAACGCGACGTAGGTCCACACCATCGCGGCGGCGAGGAGCAGGTTGCCCCAGTCGAGTCCGAGCGCGCGGCCGTTGTGGCCAGCAGCGCCCGGAACGGCTCCCGCGAAAAGCGCGCCGACGATGGCGAGCGCGAGGCCCGCGACTGCCACCCCGGTCATCCACACGAGGGGAAATGCGGTCGAATGCCACTCCGGGTCCAGCACCCTGAGCCAGTCGTCGGCGAGCAGGTGGAGCAGGAACAACAACGCGAGCAATCCCGCGGGAGCGACCCACCGCCGCGAAACCCGATCGCCGGCGGCGCGACGCCGTTGCACCGAGCGCACCAAGCCACCGAGCGCGAAGAAGACCAAACCATAAACGATCGCGCGCACGAGATAGAACCCCTCGCTGGTGTAGAGATGCAGTTCCTCCGGTGGCTGCGGCAGGGCACGTCCGGGAAAGAGCAGCAGGGGAAGGGTGATCAGCCAGATCCAGGGCAGGAGCGCCACGCCCGCGTTGAAGAAAGGCGTCAACGCGGTGCCCCATTGCCCGCCGGTAAGCCGGTGGATCAGCAGGAAAAGAAGCGAGCCGAGCGCCGGCGCGAGGCAGACAAACGCCGCCAGCCGCCAGGCAGCCGCGAGGAGGGACGGCGCGAGCCACGCGAGCACGCCGGCCACCACGAGTGCGAACGCGCCGATCCAGAGAGCGAACCGCTCGACGCGCGCCAACCGCCTGGAGATTTCGACGCTCATGGCTCCGCGAGTTTGCGCCGCTCCACCTCCGGGAGATCGGCGAGGGTGGCGTATTGGCTGCGCTGCAAGGCCCGGATGTAACCGGCAATGGCCCAGCGATCGGCCACCGCCACGCGGTCCGCATACGAATACATCACGCCGTAGCCGTGGGTGATGACGTCGAAGAAATGTCCGACCGGGGCGTCACGCAGGCGCGGCTCGTGATACGAGGGCGGCGCTGGAAGGCCGCGGCGAACGACGATGCCCTTTCCATAACCATCTTCGCCGTGACAGGGGGCGCAGTAGGCGTTGAAGCGGGCGTGGCCACGAGCGAGGAGCTCGGGCGTCAACGGTATCGGAAATTCTGAGACCAGCCGGCCCTCCCGCGCGCCGGTCGTGAGCACGTCGCCCACCGGAGGCGCTCCGTGCGGGACCGTGTGCGCGGGTGGCCGTTGGGCGGCGCTCCCGTTGGCGAAGTGGGCGGTGTCCTCGTAAGCACGAAGATTAGGCTGCCGCTTCATGTTGTCGCAGCCGGCGAGCACCGACGCCAGTGCCGCGAGGAGAAAAGGAGTGCGAGGCGGAATCATCCGAGCACCTCCGTGACATATTCAGGCGACGCCTCGGCGAGAAACGCATGCGTGCGCGCCGGGTGGAATCGCGGGTCGTCGTCGCGAATCAGCAGAAACAGCCGATCCTGGCTCGCGCGTTCGAAGCCCGGCACCTCGAAGACCGGATGATGCAGCCGCGGCAACCGGCACAACCAGCCCAGCGCCAGCACGCCGACGATCGCCGCCGCCAGCACCCCCAGTTCGAAGGTCACCGGCACGAAGGCCGGCCAGCTGTGCAACGGGCGTCCACCGACGTTCACCGGATAGTCGTGCGTGGCCCAATACTGCAGCGCGTAAGCTCCCGTCGAGCCGGCGCCGCCGGCGATCAGCATGATCCAGCCGATCGGCGTTGTGGCGCGGGGCAGCAGTTCGTCGAGCCCTTCGACCGGAAAGGGCGTGAAGGCTTCAATCCGGGTGTAGCCGGCGACGCGGGCGCGCCGCAGCGCCGCCAGAAACGCGTCCGGCGCTTCGAAGCACGCGACGATTCCCCGCGATCCGCTCATGAAGCCTTCTCCCTTTCCTCGGCCACGAGCTTGCGCATCTCGGTCATTGAGATCGCCGGCAAGTAGCGAACGAACAGGAACAGCAGCGCGCCGAACAGGCCCAGGGTGCCGGCGAAGGTCGCCCAGTCCCAGAAGGTCGGGATATACATGCCCCACGACGACGGCAGGAAATCGCGGTGCAGACTCGTGATGACGATGATGAAGCGTTCCAGCCACATCCCGACGTTCACCACCAGGGCAACCACCCATAGCACGAGCGCGCTGCGCCGCAGGGAGCGCCACCACAACAGTTGTGGTGCGAGGAGGTTGCAGGCCAGCAGCAGCCAGAACCAGGGCGCGTAGGGCCCCGTCGCGCGGTTGACCGCCATGGAGCGTTCCAGGAGATCGCCGCTGCGCCACGCCTCGAAAAATTCGGCGAAATAGCCGTAAAGCACGATCCATCCCGTGGCCATCAGCACCTTCGCCATCAGCTCGAGATGCCGGTCGGTGATGTAGTTTTTAAGTCCATACACGCGTCGCAGCGGCACGACGAGGGTTATGACCATCGCAAAACCGGAAAAGATCGCGCCTGCGACGAAGTAGGGCGGGAAGATCGTCGAGTGCCAGCCGGGCAGGATCGCGATGGCGAAGTCGAGGCCGACGATGCTGTGCACCGAAACGACGAGCGGCGTCGCGAGTCCGGCCAGCAGAAGGTAGAGCTTTTCGTAATGGATCCAGTGGCGGGCGTCGCCGCGCCAGCCAAGGCTCAACAGTCCGTAGAGCCGCCGTTTCGCCAGCGTGGGCGCGCGGTCGCGCAAGGTCGCGAGATCGGGGATGAGGCCGACATACCAGAACAGCAGCGAGACCGTGCCGTAGGTGGTGACGGCAAAGATGTCCCACACCAGCGGACTCCGGAACTGGGGCCACAGTCCCATTGTGTCGGGATAAGGCAGCAGCCAGTAGAAGAACTGCGGCCGGCCGAGATGGAGCAGCGGGAACAGTCCCGCGCAGGCGACCGCAAAGAGCGTCATCGCTTCCGTGAAGCGATTGATCGAGGTCCGCCAATGCTGGTGCAGCAACAGCAGGATCGCGGAAATGAAGGTGCCCGCGTGACCGATGCCGATCCACCAGACGAAGTTCACGATCGCGAATCCCCACGCGACGGGAATGTTCACCCCCCAGATGCCGACGCCGTGCAACAGCAGCCAGCCGATCGCAGCGACAAGGAGCATCACCAGAAGAAACGCGCCCCCGAAACCCAGCCACCAGAACTTAGCGTGAGGATGCTCCAGCGGAATCGCGCTGACCGTCCGCGTGATGGTCGCGAGACTTTCGTCGGGTCCGACGATCGGTTCGCGGGTCGGAGGCTGGGGCGCGACGCGGCTCATGGGCGGCCCTCCGCTGTCGGGGCGGGCACGGAAGCCGACGCCGCGGTGCCCGCATCGTCCTCCGCGAGAACCTTGGCGAGATAGGTTGTTCGCGGCCGGGTGTTTTGTTCCTCCAGCAAACTGTAGTCGACCGGTTCGCGCTTGCGACGGCTGACGAGACTTTCCGGATCGTTGAGGTCGCCAAAGACGATCGCGTCAACCGGGCACGCCTGCTGACAGGCGGTTTTGATTTCGCCGTCGCGAATCCGGCGGTTCTCCTTTTCGGCGGCGATCCGGCCGGCATTGATGCGCTGCACGCAATAGGTGCACTTTTCCATCACTCCGCGTTCGCGGACGGACACCTCGGGGTTTTCCTGCAGATGGAGCGGCGATTTCGCGGGGGCGCGATAGTCGAGAAAGTTGAAACGCCGGACCTTGTAGGGGCAGTTGTTGGAGCAGTAGCGCGTGCCGACGCAGCGGTTGTAGATCATGTCGTTCAGGCCTTCGCTGCTGTGCACCGTCGCGGCCACGGGACACACGACTTCGCACGGCGCGTTCTCGCAGTGCATGCACGGCACAGGCTGCGGCAGCATCCGCGGGTTCGCCGGATCGCCGGAGAAATAGCGATCGACCCGCAGCCAGTGCATCTCGCGTCCGCGCGCGACCTGGTCCTTGCCGACGGAGGGAATGTTGTTTTCCGCCTGACACGCCACGACGCAGGCCTTGCAGCCCAGACAGGTGCCGAGATCGATCGACATGCCCCAGGCGTAGCGCCCGCGGGGCCACGGCGGGTAGATCGACGCCAGTGGACGGCGCGCCGTGGCCAACTCGTCTGGCGTGACCTGGCGAACCAGGTTCCGGTGCTCCATCGCAAAGTGCTGCTGGGTGGTCACCAGCGGGTAGCGTGCATCGAGTTTCCGGATACGGACGCCGGTTCGCTGCCAGAGCGCATCGCGGCGGCGCAGCGGGTAGGCATCGAAGCCGCGGGCGTTGCCCAGCGCGCCGGCGCGGCGACGGCCGTAGCCGAGCGAGAGCGCGACGCAGTCCGACGCAACGGCGGGAACCACCTGGATCGCAACCGTGGCGCTCGAACCGGCGTCGCCCGGCATCGCCAGCTCGACCAGATCTCCATCGTTGACCCCGTGCTGGCGGGCGAAGGCGGGGCTGACCCACAGTGCGTTGTCCCACACGAGCTGCGTGATCGCGTGGGGCAGCTCCTGCAGCCACGGGTGGTTGGCGAAACGGCCGTCGAGCAGTTTCGCGTCCGGGCGGAGGATGAGCGTGAGCGACATGGACTCGTCGGTCGCAGAAGAGAGCACGGGCACCTCGAGCTCGGGCGCCGGCACGGGCGCGTGAGCGCTGTCGGCCACGACTCCGCGATTGAGCCAGTCCGACCAGCGTGCCTCGAAGTCGCCTTCGCCCGCCCTCTCGGCCCACGCGGCGCGCACGAGATCGAAGCTGCGAGCTCCAAGCGGATCGCTCACGAGCCGCAGGATTTCGAGCACGGACCGGGACGGCGCCAGCGCCTCGATCAGCGGTTGTTGGATCGTGACGGTGCCGTCGAAGGACCGCAGGTCGCCCCAGCTTTCGAGAAAATGGCTTTCGGGCACGTGCCAGACGCAGTGCTCCGCCGTTTCGTCGTAATGCGATCCGAGATGCAGTGTGAACGGGACCGCGCGCAACCGTGGGCCGAGCTCGCAGTCTGCCGGCGCGGTGTAGACGGGATTGACGCCGAGAATCAGCAGGGTGTCGACCGTGCCGTCGCCGAGAGCCGTTTGCAGCTCCGCCAGTCCGCCGTGCGACCGCGAATCGTCGTCGGAGCGAGCCGCCGGCAGAAAACGAACGAGCTCCGGCCCGACGCCAAGCCGGGCATTCATCGCGAACGCCCATTGTTGCACGTCGGCGTCCTGCTCCGGACCCGCAATGCAGACGCCGCGACCCGGATGTGCGCGCAGATCGCGCACGATCGCGTCGACAAACGCCGCTTCGTTCGTAGGCAGCGCCTCGTGGCCGAAATCGCTTTCTGTCGCGGCGCTCATGCGCCGAGCGATTGCGTTCAACACGGCCCGCAGGCGCGCCGGGGACGCGGGCAGGCGGAAATCGGCGAGCGCCGTCGTGACGCTTGGGGCGGCGTCGATCGCGTAGAAACGGTGACGGTTCACGCGTCCGTCGACCACGCGCCGTCGCGACGAGAACGCGCGGGCGTAACGCAGCGCTGCCGGATGCCGGTAAAGAAAATCGCTGCCGAGCGAGAGAATGACGTCTGCCTCGGCGAGATCATAATCCGCCTGCACGCCGGCAAAGTCGTAGCGCGCAAGAGGTGAGTGTTGAAACCAGCGCGCCTCCGGAAATGTGTCCAACAACCGGTGGAGTTCACGACGTTCGGTGGGCGATGTGGTGGGTTCGGTGAGCACGACCAGACCGCGCCCGTGCGAATCGGCCAGGCGCAGCTGGCGCTGCCGCCATTCGGACTGAAAGGTTTCCCAGGATTGGATCTGCCCATGGCGACGCAGGGCGCGGGAGCGGTCGGGATCGTAAACGCCCAGCACGGCGGCCTGCGTCATCGCATCCGCGGCGCCGAGGCTGTCGGGGTGGTCGGGATTTCCTTCGATCTTGGTTGGTCGTCCGAGGTGCGATTCGACCAGCACGCCACGGGCGAACCCCTCCAGCGGCATGGCCGATGCGAAATAGATCGATTCCGGCGCGGCCGTTTCGGGGGGACGGACATAAGGGACGATCTTCGTTGCGCGCTGTCCGCAGCCGGCGAGCCCGGCGAGGGCCAGCGATCCACCGAGAAGCTTGAGAAAATCGCGGCGATTGAAATCCGCCGGCCACAGCGAGGCGCCCTCCGGAAATTCGTCGGTGCGATTGCAGGCTTCAGCACTGGACGGCGCTTCGAATTCGGCGAGGCTGCGCCACAAGTCGCGCGCTGGACGCGGAGAGAACGAAGGCGCCGGAGGGGTCATGGCGGCGAAAGCGGCGAGGGGACCGACATCAGCGATGACAGGTCGAGCAGTTCGTCAGGTGCTCGCGGTGAACGCCGTAAGTGGCCAGCAGTGCGGCGGCCTCTGCCGGCGAGCGCCGCGCAGGCGGCGGGTGCGGAGAAAAAAGTTCCTCGCGCGGCTGCAGCCGGGGTCCCGGGTCGCGGTGGCAATCGACGCACCAGCGCATTGTCAGCGGCTGGGTCTTGGCCATGAGGGCGAGATTGCCGACGTCGCCATGGCAGGTGGTGCAGCCGACGCCTTTCGCGAGATGAATGCTGTGGTTGAAATAAACATGGTCGGGCAACGCGGTGACCCGAGTCCACGCCAGCGGCTGGTCGGAGGCGCCACTGGCGACCACCGGCTGCAGCATCGCCGTGCCGGTGAAGATCTGCGAGTGGCAGGCAAGGCAGGTGTGCGTCGACGGCATCCCGGCGAACGCGGACGATTCGACCGTGCTGTGACAATTCCGGCAATCGAGGCGCAGCTCGCCGGCATGGTGCCGATGGCTGAACAGCACCGGCTGGCCGGGTGCGAAACCGATGCGATTCCAGTAAGGCGAATGGTAATATTGCCAGGTTGCATAGCCGGCACTCGCCAGCCCGAGCCCACCCGCGACGAGCGAGACGCGGAAAACCGTCGTCGCTCGCGGCGAGAACGGCGGACGACGAGGCGGAGAAGGGCGTTTGGGCGGCGTGTCCATGAACGGAACGGGGATATCCGCCACGCGCGCAGCGGTGAGAAGGACGGTGCGGAGATTTTTAGCTTAACGTTGCGCACGAAGGCCCGCCATGGGGAGCGTGCCCAACGAGGCATGCAGGATTGTCCGCCCGCACACTTCGGCGAAATCGCAGAGACTGCCGCGATCGCCCGGCGCGGCGGCCGTTCAGGACGTTTTCCGGTCGGAATCCGATTTGCGCGCCTTCGCGTCGAGCCAGGCGAACGCGTGAAGGATCACGAAGACCAGCAGCGTCGAGCCGACGGCGAGAACGTAGCGTCCGAGCCCCGCGGCCATGCCGACCCCGGCCGTCGGCCACAGTGAAGCGGCGGTCGTCAACCCCTGCACCGACTGGTTGCGCCGCGCGAAGAAGATCGAGCCTGCGCCGAGAAAGCTCACCCCCGCCACGACGGCCTCGACCAGCCGCGTCGGGTCGAAGCGCAGGAGTTCGCCGAAAGATTGGAACTCGAGGACGAGGAGTTGGCCGAGCCCCACGAACATCGCGGCGCCCGCGCCGACGAGCATGTGCGTGCGCAGCCCGGCCGCCTTGCCGACGGTCTCGCGCTCCCACCCGAGAATGCCGGTCAGCACGATCGCGACGACGACCCGCAGCAAAATCTCCGCTTCCTGTTTCATCGCGCTATCGTGGTTTCGTGACGCGACAAGTTCCGCCGGGGACCGCCCGCGGGAACCCGCCCGTCAACACCTTCCATCGGACGGCGGCGCGACGCGCGACCGCGAAGCGGCGGAGCGGCCCGCCGAATCTCGAGTGCGCCGAAGTTTTTTGAAACAAATCCGCGCGCGGCGAGTCGCATTGATTCACATTATATATAGCGTTGTAAGCTTTTCCGACGCGCTATAAAAATGTGATAAAGCCCCGGGGAAAAGCATGGTAAATCCCGGCGCGGCCGGCCTGAGGCCTTGACATGCTTTCCTTATATATAATGCCTCGGGCGCGATGAATCCTATATCAATACTGACAAGGGCAGGCGTCTGTCTCGGCCTGCTGGCTGCGGTCGCACGAGCGGAGGACCTCTACGTGCGGGCCGGAGCAGCCGGCAGTCGCACTGGAGCCGACTGGAACAACGCCTGGAACAGCTTCAGCGACGTGAAATGGGGCGACGGCGCGGGCCGGCTCGGTCCCGGCGATACGCTCTGGATCGCCGGCGGAACCTACACCTCCGCGCTCGTGGTGGGCGCCAGCGGCACCGCCTCGAGCCCGATCTCGATCAAGCGCGTGCGGGCCAGCGATGCGGTGCCCGCTGCCGCGGCCGGATGGAGCAGCAGTTTCGACTCCCAGGTCGTGATCAACAATCCCGGCTCCTGCATCTACCTCGACAACGGCCTCGGTTCCTACCTGACCATCGACGGGCGGGTGAAATCCGGCATCAAGGTCAATTATCAGAACGGTGGCAGCGGCGTGGAGATGAACGGCGGTGCGAACTTCACGAACACCACGTTCCGCTACATTGAGGCGGCGGGCCCCGGCCCGATCACCCAGAACGGCGACACGCGGGGCTTCGACCTGACGACGCAGGGGATGCTGACGAACCTGACCGTCTCGCACTGCGAGGCGCATCACTCGGACACGCTGATGCAGGTCTCGCAGAGCACGAATCTGGTGATCGAATACTGTGACTTGCATCACGCCGGCGCGATCAACGCCGCCACCTACCACCCGAACACGATCTACCTTGCCACGGTGAAGAACGCCACGATCCGCCATAATATTATGCGCGAGATCGATGTGGAAGGTCTCTTCTTCGGCGACGGTGGCAACGACGGCGCGTATATATACGGCAATCTGTTCTACCAGGGCTCGTCCCCGAAGAACTCGGGCCGCGGCATCGAATTCGACAACTCGGCGGATACGAAAAACGTTCTCATCTACAACAACACGTTTGTCGACCTGCCGCTGTTCGGCGTGAGCTTCAACAACGGCCGCACCCACACCGGTGCCGTCGTGCGGAACAACATCTTCTTCAATACTTCCGCGAACTTCGGTCCGGCCGCCCACGACTACAATTACTTCTCGGGCTCGAACCAGGGCGAGCCGAACGGCATCGCCAACGGCGCGTCTCCGTTCGTCAATGCCGCCGCTTACGACTACCACATCGTCAGCACGATCGCCTCGAACAAGCCCCGCAACGAAGGCGTTAACCTCGGCTCGACGTATGCGACCGATCGCGACGGCAACGTCCGCGGCGCCGACGGCGCCTGGGACATCGGCGCCTACGAGTATCCCTCGAGCGGCGCCCCGGCAAACACCCCGCCGACGATCGCGAGCATCGCCAACCAGACCACGACCTCGGGTGGCACCGTCGGTCCGCTCTCGTTCCTCGTGGCCGATACCCAGACGGCCGCCGGCAGCCTCACGCTGAGCGCGACCTCCAGCAACGCGACGCTCGTGCCGAACTCCGGCATCGCTTTCGGCGGCAGCGGCTCCAATCGGACGGTCACGGTCAAACCCGCCACCGGCCAGAGCGGCACGTCCACGATCACGGTCACCGTCAGCGACGGCACGGCCTCGGCCAGCACGAGCTTCACCGTCACGGTGACCGCCAGCGCGCCGGTGAACACCGCGCCGACGATCACGTCGGTTGCGAATCAGACGATCACCAGCGGCGGCACGGTCGGTCCGGTGTCCTTCACCGTTGGTGACGCCCAGACCTCGGCCGGCAGCCTCACGCTGAGCGCGACGTCGAGCAACACGACGCTCGTGCCGACGAGCGCGGTGACGTTTGGCGGCAGCGGTGCGAACCGCACCGTCACCGTCAAGCCCGCCTCGGGTCAGACCGGCACGTCGACGATCAAGATCACCGTCAGCGACGGCTCGGCCTCGGCCAGCGCCAGCTTCACGGTGACGGTCAACGCGACCGCGCCGGCGAACACTCCGCCGACGATCACGTCGATCACGAATCAGACGATCACCAGCGGCGGCACGGTCGGTCCGGTGTCCTTCACCATCGGTGATGCCCAGACCTCGGCCGGCAGCCTCACGCTGAGCGCGACGTCGAGCAACACGACGCTCGTGCCGACGAGCGCGGTGACGTTTGGCGGCAGCGGTGCGAACCGCACCGTCACGGTCAAGCCCGCCTCGGGTCAGACCGGCACATCCACGATCAAGATCACCGTCAGCGACGGCTCGGCTTCGGCCAGCGCCAGCTTCACGGTGACGGTCAACGCGACCGCGCCGGTGAACACCGCGCCGACGATCACGTCGATTGCGAATCAGACGATCACCAGCGGCGGCACGGTGGGTCCGGTGTCCTTTACCATCGGTGATGCCCAAACCTCGGCCGGCAGCCTCACGCTGAGCGCGACGTCGAGCAACACGACGCTGGTGCCGACGAGCGCGGTGACGTTTGGCGGCAGCGGCGCAAACCGCACCGTCACGGTCAAGCCCGCCTCGGGCCGCACCGGCACGTCCACGATCAAGATCACCGTCAGCGACGGCACGGCCTCGGCCAGCGCCAGCTTCACGGTGACGGTCAATGCCGCCGCGCCGGTGAACACCGCGCCGACGATCTCCAGCATCGCGACGCAGAGCACGCAGGTCGGAGTGGCAGTCGGTCCCATCGCCTTTACGGTGGGCGACGCCCAAACCGCGGCCGGCAGTCTCACGCTGAGCGCGACCTCGAGCAACACGACGCTCGTGCCGACGAGCGGGGTGACGTTTGGCGGCAGCGGTGCGAACCGCACCGTCACCGTCAAGCCCGCCGCCAGCCAGTCGGGCACCGCGACGATCACCGTCAAGGTGAGCGATGGTGCTGCGCAAGCCAGCACGAGCTTCGTGCTGACCGTCAGCGTTCCGGCGACGCCGGCCAGCGGTCTCGTGGCCGCGTATGCGTTCAACGAAACCTCCGGCACGACCGCGGGTGACGCATCGGGCAACGGCAATGCCGGCGCCGTCACGGCCGCGACCTGGTCGTCCGCGGGCAAGTTCGGCGGCGCGCTCGTGTTCAACGGGAGCAGCAGCCTCGTCTATGTGAAGCCGTCGGCTTCGCTGAATCTCGGCGCGAAGATGACGCTCTCCGCCTGGGTGAAGCCGACCGCGACGCAGAGCGGCTGGCGTACGATCGTACAGAAGCAGGTCGACAGCTACTTCCTGCACGCGAGCAGCAACAGCGCGATGAAGCCTGCGGCCGGTGGCACGTTTGGCGGCAAGAAGGCGTGGGCGACCTCGCCCACCGCCCTCACGGTCGGCGCGTGGACGCATCTCGCCGTCTCCTATGACGGCGCGAACGTGCGCCTCTTCATCAACGGCCGCCAGGTGGCGAGCCAGGCCCAGACCGGCGCCATCGAATCGAACGGCAACGGTCTGCGCATTGGCGGCAACGTCCCGTATGGCGAGTACTTCAAGGGCCTCATCGACGAGGTGCGCGTTTATAATCGCTCGCTTTCCGAAAGCGAAATCCGGGCGGACATGAATGCGCCGATCGCCGCCGCCGCCGACACCGACGCTCCGCTGCAGAATGTCTGGTCCGAAACCAGCGTCGGCAAGGTGGGGCTCACGGGCTCCGAATCGTCCGACGAGCGCACGGCCACGCTGACGGTCAAGGGTGCGGGCACCGAAATCGGCGGCAACGCGGATGCGTTCCACTTCGTCTATCGTCCGCTGCAGGGCGACGGCGTGGTTGAAACGCGCATCGACTCGGTGGCGGCCTCCCATGGTGGGGCCAAGGCCGGCGTGATGATTCGCGAGTCGCTGGCTCCTGGCGCGCGCAACGTGTTCCTGGGCCTGACGCCGAAGAATGGCGCGCGCCTCCAGTCGCGCGTGTGGGCGGGCGGGGCGACGAACGCCATCACGGCGCCGAACCTGTCGCCGTATTGGGTGCGCCTCGAGCGGAGCGGCAGCACGGTGATCGCCTCGATCTCCGCGGATGGCACCCACTGGACCGAAGTGAAGAAGGTGTGGATCCCGATGGCGAAGAATGCCTACATCGGCTTCGCCGTCACCTCCCGCGACACGCAGAAACTGGCCACCGCCGTCTTCGGCGAGCCGTTCATCGAGTAACCGGACAACGGTTGATTCCGGCGCCGGCGACGGCGCCAAAGAAAAAGCCCCGGGGCGTGAGCCTCGGGGCTTTTTGCTGCGCGGAGCCGGCGGGAGTCAGGCCGGCGCGCGGTGCTCGAACCACGCCTGCAGGACGGCGAGCAGCTCGGGCACGTGTAACGGTTTCGCGAATACACCCAGACAGCCGGCGGCCTGCGCCTGCCGGTTGACGAGGTTGACATCGGCGCCGGTCATGAGCCAGACGGCGAGCGATTGGTGGCGCGCCTGGGCGGCCGCCAGCAGTTCGCGCGACACCGCGACCCCGTCGGAGTCGGGCATCTGCCAGTCGACCAGCGCCACGTCGAACGATTGCGACGCGGCGAGTTCGAGGCCCTCCGCGCCGGAACCGGCGGTGGCGGCCCGATAACCTTGCTTGTCGAGGAGCAGCGCGAGGATTTCTCGGACATCGCGCTGGTCGTCGATGATGAGCACCGAATGTGACATGGGGACAGGCGGCGGTTCGCCGCGCGCGTTTAGAAGAACGAGAACTTTTCCGGGACGTAGACGATGTCGTAGGCCTTGAGGTAGAACGGCGTGCTCTGCCGGCCGTCGAGGAGCGCCTGCAAATCGAGCGTGACGCGCCGGATCGTGTCGCGCTCGTTGCGAATCACGACGACGGCGCGAGGGTTGGCCTTGGCGTTGTCGAACCCGCCGGCCTCCATCACGGCTTCGAGGGCCGTGATGGCGCGCTCCGGTGCGATCTTGCCGGGGCGCAGCACCGCGCCCGCGACGAACACCGTGAACGGCGAGGAAACGACCGTCACGGTCACGTCGCCCGAGAGCAGCTGTTTCGAGTAGGCGCCGCGCAATTCGGTCTGCAGATCGGCCGGCGTGCGGTCGGCGGCGACGACCTCGCCGACCATCGGCAGGTTGAGTTTGCCGTCGCGGCGGATCTGCTGGGTGCTGTCGAGATTGGGCGCGCCGGGAAACGCGATTTTCAGGACGTCGCCCGCGTGGAGGATCTGTTCCGCCTCGCGCTGCAGGCTTTGCGGGAGGTCGGGCGGCGGCGGAGTGGCGCAGCCGCCGGCGAGGGCGGCGAGAACGAGGGCAATGATTCGCAGGGAGACCGGTTTCATGGGACGAAGCTGAACCGGCCGTCGCGACTCTGCGCGGCGGCGGGCGAACGAGGAGCAAAACGAAACGCGGGCGCCGGGGCGCCCGCGTCAGCCAACACACAATAACAATCGAGGCGGAGTGAGAGTCAGACGAATCTCCGCCTGAGACCGAAAAGGGCGAGGGTCGCGCCGACCAGCAGCAGGAGCGTGGACGTGGCGCTGTCGGGCACCGGGTTCGCCACCGCCGCGACCGGAGTGGCGAAACGTCCCATCAGGTCGTCGTTCCCGCATTCCATCGTGTAGTGGAAGGTCGCAGTGATGCCCGACGGCAGAAACGAGGTATCGACCTGGAGCACATAGTGCTGGTTGTTGCCGCCGTAACCGAGGAGGGACGGATCGCCGGCGTTGGCGGCGGACAGCGGCCCGAAGTAGCTGAGCGTGAGATTCTGCGCGCCGGCGACGGGCGTGCCACCGCTGACGTAGCGGTAGGGATTCGCGGCCGCGACATCCGTGACGCGGCTGACGACGGACGTGCCCGGGGTGAGCGTGAGCACGTTGTAGGTCATCGCTTCGAAGTTGAGCTGCAGGGCATAATCGTAACCGAGCAGATTCGTGGTCAGCAGCGGTTGCGGAATGCCATACTCGGTCGCGCCGGTGTTGGCGGCGGCCGTCCCGTAAAGCGCGTCGCCGTTGACGTCGACGAAGATATCGCCGGACAGGTAGGTGTGGCCATAGGCGGAGGCGCCGTTCTTGAAATCATAGCCGCCGACGAGGGAAAGCGTCGTGCCGTGCAAATACATGCCCTCGAGATCCCATTGCTGGCCGACGAGGGTTTCGGGATTGGTCTCGGTTTCGTTGTCCTCCCGATTGCCATACCACCCCGTGCTGTAGTTGTTGTCGGAGATCGTGACGTTGGTTCCGAGCAGGAGGGGATCCGCGTGGGCCGCGATGGCGGTGAGCGCGGCCAGAACAGGCAGTTGGAGCGAGCGACGTTTCATGGCGGGCGACAAAAGCATGGGCGTTGCCACGGCGGGCAGGCGATCGGCGCGCTCGTGCAACTCACGCGGGCGCAAAGATCAGCAAAGCGAATTTTTTTCCGGGCGCCGGGCGAATCGGCCGAGCCCGTCGATGGGGCGTAAACTTTCCCGTCGCGGTGTCGGATTTCCGACAAGCTCGCCGACGCAGGATGCCGCTAAGGCAAGCGCGCGACGCCGAGTTTCTCCATCAACTCGTAGAGTGTCGGGCGGCTGATGCCCAACTCGGCGGCGGCCGCGGTGATGTTGCCCGCGTTGCGTCGGAGCGCCTGCCGGACCATTTCGCGTTCCACGCGTTCGCGCGCGGCGCGGAGCGGTCCGCCTTCGAGCGTGATCGTGGGATCGACCGGCGTGAGCTCGAGGTCGGCGGCGGTGAGTTGTTTGCCGTCGCACATGATGACGCCGCGGCGGATGCGGTTCTGCAGCTCGCGGACATTGCCCGGCCAGGTGTGGCGCCGGATCGCCTGCAGCGCGTCGGAGCTGAAGACGAGGCCCGGCTTGCTGTTGCCGGTGGCGAACCGGAGCAGGAAGTAGCTCGCCAGCAGCACCACGTCCTCGCCGCGTTCGCGCAGCGGCGGCAGCACGATCCGCACGACGGCGATGCGATAGAAGAGATCCTCGCGGAATTTGCCCGAGGCGAGCGCCTTCTCGAGATCGATGTTCGTGGCGGCGAGCACGCGGCTGTCGACGTGGAGACTCTGGCGTCCGCCCACACGTTCGATCGACTGCTCCTGGAGGAAGCGCAGCAGCTTCACCTGGACGCCGAGCGGCACCTCGCCGATTTCGTCGAGGAAAAGCGTGCCGCCGTGGGAGAGTTCGATCCGGCCCTTGCGGGCGGTGTGGGCGCCGGTGAATGCGCCCTTCTCGTGCCCGAAGAGCTCGCTTTCGATCAGCGTCTCCGGAATCGCGCTGCAGTTGATCGCGATGAACGGACCCGCCGCGCGGAGGCTGCGCTGATGAATGGCGCGCGCGGTCATCTCCTTGCCGGTGCCGCTCTCGCCGAGGATCAACACCGGCGCATCCGTGGTGGCCACCTTGCGGATCGATTCGAAGACCGCCTGCATCGCCGGGCAGGTGCCGAGGAGGCCCTCGAACGTGTCGTGCTGCATGCGCGTGCGCATCTCGCGGAATTCCCGCTCGAGCCGCGCGACGTGGAAGCAGCGGCGCAGGACCAGTTTCAATTCGTCGAGATCGACCGGTTTGCCGATGTGGTCGTAGGCGCCCGAGCCGATGGCGTGGCGCGCGGCCTCGCGTTCGGTCTGGCCGCTCACGATCACGATCTTCAACAACGGATCGAGCGCGAGGAGGTCGGCGAGTGTGGCGAGGCCTTCGGTCGCGGCGCCGGGCGCCGGCGGCAAGCCGAGATCGAGCAGAACGACGAGCGGTTTGGTGGCGCGGAACGCATCCAGGGCGGACGGACGGTCCGTGGCGGTGGCGATGCTGTAGTGAGGCGCGAGCGCCCAGCGCATCTGCGCCTGGATTTCGGGATCGTCGTCAACGATGAGCAGGTGCGGTTTCATGCGAAGCGGCAGACGGATGGGTCTGCGGTTGCGGCCATGCCGAAGAGGGGACGGCGGGCAGGCGCACCTCAACCCGGGTGCCGTGACCTGGCTCGCTCGCGACGACAATGCGTCCGCCGTGGGCCTCGACGATCTTTCGGCTTTGAAACATGCCGATGCCGAGGCCGCAGCGCTTGGTGGTTTGGAACGGACGAAAAAGGGAATGGGCGATGAACTCCGGCGTCATGCCCGCGCCATTGTCGCGAATCTCGAGCACCGCCCAGCCTTCACGCGGCGTAGTGGTCACGCCCACCTGGCCGGACGGTCCCGCCGCTTCGAACGCGTTGCGCACGAGATTGGTGACGACGGTCTCCATCTGCTCGGCGTCGACCCGCACGTCGAGCGCATCGGAAAACCTGCGCACCATCGTGCCGTTCACGGCTGGCGTGCGCTCGAGCGCGCGCCGGACGACGTCGTTGAGATCGCGTTGCTCCAACTCGAGCTCGGGAGTGCGGCGCAGGCGTCCGAGCCGTTCGATCAGCCGGTTCATGTGCTGCATCGTGCGGGCGAGGCCGGAGAGCGCGTCCTGGCGGAACGCCGGATCGTCGCAGTGCACCTGCAGGTTTTGCACCATCAGGCTCAGCGTCGATGCGGCATTCTTGAGGTCGTGCACGAAGAACGCCGCCATCGTCTGAAACGCCTCGAGCTGCGTGGACTCGCGCAGCCGCTGCGCCAGTTGGGCGTTAAGCAGGGCGGCTGCGGCGTGATCGGCGATGCATTCGAGCAGGTCGTATTCCGCCGCGCCGCAAGGCGCGCCGCCGGCGCGATCCGCGATCGTGACGAGGCCGAGCACCTGACCGCGAACGATCAACGGCACCGCTAGCCTGTCCGCGCCACGAGCGAACTGCGCCGGAGGCCACGCGCACAGCGCCGCGGCCCAGCCAGTGGACGCCGCGTCCAGGGGAACGGCGCGCGGATGAGCGATGAAGTAGCCCTGCAACTCGCGCACGCCGGCAGGCGGGAGCGGCAGTTCGCGCCCGGCAGGTTCCGCGGCCGCCGTCGAGGCGGCGCACTGCACGGTTCCCTGCGACGCATCGATGAGCCAGACGGTGACGGACAGCGCGTGCAGCGTCTCCGCGACCTGGCGGGCGAGCGCGCGCGCGACGTCGTTGACCTCGAAGCAGCGCGCCGAGTCGCGCGCGAGGCGACGCCAGGTCGCGGGATAATCGTAGGCGGAGCGGCGGAAGTGCCGGGTCGCAAAACGCCGCAGTCGCACGCGGGTCCGCTCGGAATAGGTCAACAGGCCGAGGAGCACCAGCGCGAGCAGGGCGATGAGCGTGCTGGCTGCGAGCATCGTGTCGCTGGTGAGCCGGTTCGCGGTCTGCGCGCTGAAACCGGCGCCGAGCAGATACAGTCCGGTCCAGCCGAGTATCAGCGCTCCCTGTGCGCCCGGGGGCGAAAATTGAACGTCGACGTCGAGACGCGGTTCGCGCCGAAGTCCCGCGGTCATCAGCACCAACGCGGCCAGCAGCGCGCCGGCTTCTACCAGCGCCTCCACGGGCGAGGTCTCGCGAAAAATCAGCATGGGCGTGGTCGCAAGGACCCGGGCGGCAAAAACCAGACCGAGGCCGAAAAGCAGCAGCTTCACGCGCCAGCGCAGCGCGCCCGCAGAGCGCCGGAAGGTTTGTTCGAGCGCGAACAACATCACCGTCGCGGCGACGAGCGCCGCCGCGTGGATCGCGAGGGCGGGGCCGTGCAGGTGAAACCGCCAGCCGGCGGCACTCGAACGGGTCGCGGTGACCAAGGCATCGTGCCACCACCCCGCGAGCGTCACGGGCATCGCGGCCACGGCCACCCAACCGCCGCTGACGCGTTTCGATAGCGACGCCGGTCCCCGCCCATATCGGCAGGCAAACCAGATCCACCACCCCGGCAGCAGCGCGGTCGCGGCCAGACGCCACGCTTCCCAGGTTTCCGCGCGACCCGCGGTCGCGGCGTGCGCGGCCAGGCCTGCGAACAGCGACTCGGCGGCGAGCGCGCCCAGACCGGCGACAAAAAGCGTCTTGAGGCGCGAGCCCCCCGCCCGCACCGCTGCGATCAGCGCGACGACGACGGCCGCGGCCGCGGCCACGAAGGGAAGATAGGAGAGCGGGTGCACGTTTCTAGAGCGGCGTCGGTTTTTTCCGTCCGAACTCCGCGATGGCCCGCCGCGCTTCGGCGGCGAGATCGGCGCGCAGATCGAGTTCGAGGGCGCGCTGCAGCGACGTGCGGCTGTCGTCGGAGCGTTGCAGCGCCGCTTCGGTCATCCCGCGGTAAAAGAACAGTTCGGCGTCGTCCGTCAGCACGCGTGCGCTCGCGTTCAGGAGTTCGGCGGCACGAGCGAACTCACCGCGCCGATAGAGCAGTTTTCCCAGTGACTTCGTGAGGCGCGCGTCGTCAGGAAAGGCTGCATGCGCCTGCCGGCCGAGAACGACGAGCGATGCGTCCGCGGCCGGATCGTCCGCCAAGAGGAGAAACAGTCGTCGCTTCGCCGGCGCGAGATCCGGATAGCGCTGCAACAAGGCGCGGTAGGCGCGCGTTGCCGCCGCAGAATCGGGGCCGGCCTCGCTTGCCATGGCCTGGGCCATCGCCGCCGGGGTGCAGTCCGGGTGCGCGAGCAGCGCTGTCTCAATGCGGGCGATTGCCCGACGGGCGGCGGCCGGGTTGTCCAGTTCGAGCAGCGCAAGAACGGCCGCGGCATGCTCGCGCGCGGCGCCGGCCGGCTCCGCTGCCAACCCGCGCCGGATCGCCTCGCGGGCAGCATCAAGGCGCCCGATGCGATACGCGGCCTCGGCGAAATCGGTCTGCACCTGCGCATCGTCCGGCAGGTCGCGCGCGGCGTCAGCGAGCAGGCTTTCCGCCCAGCGAGGATCGCCGCTCGCGAGTGCGATGCGACCGAGTTCATGCGCGGTGGCGGAATCGTTCGGCGCCAGCCGGCGCGCGGCTCTGGCATAATCGAGCGCTGTTTCGCGATCGTGCGTGAGCGTCGCGATCCGGGCGAGGTCGAGCCTCAGCGGCACGCTTCCCTGACTCGCGGCCAGGGCCCGGCGATAGGCGTCACGCGCGCCCGCGAGGTCGCCCGATCTCTCCCGCCGGATCCCGTGCAGCCGGAGCGCCATCGGATCGATCTCATCGCCATCCGCAACCGCGGGTTCGTCGCCGTCGGTAGGTTCGGAGGCGAGGAAGCGTTCCACGAGACGAAGCCGGGCGACGAGGTCGGTGCGATGCGGAAACGCGGGCTCGAGCGCGAGCGCCTGCGCCAGCGTTTCCCGCGCCGGCGCGGGATCGGCGAGCATGTAGTGGGTGAGACCCAGGTGATAGAGGACCGCGGGATCGCGTGGCAGGCGGGCGGCACTTTCCCGCAGGAGTGCGCGAGCCCAGACGAACTGCCCGCGCCGATACAGCACCCAGCCGAGCGTGTCCGCCAGGTGGGGATCGCCGGGCGAAAGCTGGCGGGCCCGTTGCGCGAGCTCGTAGGCGCGATCGAGCTGCGACGGGTTCTCGGCGCAGAGACACGCGAGATTGTTCAACGCCGGCGTGAAACGGGGATGGCGGGCGAGAATCTGCTCATAGCACGCGCGGGCGGCCTCGGTGTGACCGCGTTCATGCTCGATGACGGCGAGGAGCATGGCGGACGCGGTGTCGTTTGGCTCGCGGGCGATGCCGGCGCGCAGTTGCGCGACCGCCTCGTCGGGGCGCCTGGCCTGCAGCGACAGGCGGGCAAGCAGGAGGTAAGCGGTGGCGGATTGAGGTTCGCACGCGATCGCCGTGTGGAGAGATCGCTCGGCGTCCGCGCGATTACCCGCGCCAAGCAACAGTTTGGCGGCGAGGACATGCAGCGCCGCGCTCCGAGGCGCGAGCGCGAGGGCGGCGTCGACGCGTTGACGCGCGTCGGCGGTCCGGCCCGCGGCGAGGTCCAGTCCGACGAGCTGTTCGATGGCGGCGGCGTCGGCGGGCGCGAGCGCGAGCGCGTGTTCGAAGGCGGCGCGAGCTTCCGTGGTCCGACGCAGTTGTTCGAGTGTGAGGCCCGTCAAAATGAACCCGGCCGCGTCGTTCGGACACGCGGCGGTGAGTTGCCGGCACGCGTCGAGCGCGGATTCGAGGTCGCCGGCGGCCCGCCAGGCGCGGACGAGCAGGACGCGGGCACGAGCGAGCTCAGGTCGCCGTTCCACGAAGGAACGCAACGGACCGAGCGCACTGGCGGTGTCGCCGCGTCCAAGTCGGATTTCCGCGAGCAGCAGGATCGCGTCGGCGTAGTTGGGCGCGAGCGAAAGCGCCCGTTGCAACGCCGCCTGGGCTGCATCCGGATCGTGGCGGGCGATCTCGACCAGCGCGTGCTGGTAGTGAACCGCCGCGGCGCGCGGATACAATCGCGCCAAGGTGTCGACCGAACGCGCCGCCGCGGCGAGATTGCCCTGCGCGAGCTGGACGCGCGCCTGCAGCAGCAAGGCATCCGGCTGCGCGCGATCGCGCGCCAGCGCGCGGGCGAGCAGCGCTTCGCAGCGCGGGTAATCGCGTTCCGCGGCCGCCAGCTCCGCGCGGCGGATGAGCGCCGGCATGTAGTCGGGCGCGGCCGCGGCGAGGCGGTCCAGTGCGTCCCGGGCGGCGGTGAGGTCGCCCTGCGCGAGGTGAAACTCGACCTCTTGCAGCCGGTAACGCGAACGCAGCGGTGCGCACCGGGCGGCCTGCGCGAAATGCGCGCGAGCGCCAGCGAGATCTCCTCGTGCCCGGCACAGAGTGCCGAGCGCCGCGTGCACGGCCGGCTGTTCCGGCGCCAACGCCGCGGCTTGCCCGAGAAGCTTGCCGGCGTCGTCCGGACGATTCTGGCGAAAGGCGAGAGCGCCGAGGGCGAGCAGAATGGGAGCGTTCTGCGGGTCGCGTGTGTGCAGCGGCTCCAGCCGCCGGCGGACCGCTTCGAGGGCGGCTGGCGTCGTGCTCGTTTCCACCAACAGCAGCGCGCCTTCCATGTCCGTGGTGCGGTGTTTCAGAACGAAGTCCACCTCCGCCTGCGCGTCGTCGAGGCGGCCCGCGGCGAACAACGCGAACGCGAGCCGCAGGCGCGAATCCACGTCGGTCGGCGCGAACTCGCGCGTCCGGAGGAGATACGGGAGCGCCTGGCCGAGGCGCCCCTCCGTCAGGCACACTTCGCCGAGACGCGCGAGCGCGTGCGGATTGCCCGGCGCAAGCTGCAGCACGTTGAGATATTCGATCTCCGCCGCAGCATAATGGTGGCCCGCGAAATAGGCGTCGGCGGCGGCGAGATGGCGCGCCCGGCGCGTGTCGCGGGTGCAGCTGCCAGCGGCGAGGCTCGCGAGCACAATCAGGAGGGGGACGACGGGACGCATCGGGAGAGGCGGGCCGGCGCGACGGGCTCATGACGAGCGAGCCAGAACGCGCAGCCCAGCAGGGGAAACAGCGAGAGAACGAAAAACAACGGACCGCCCTGGCGATGCAGCGGCGAGTCGATCATCTGCGGTCCGAAGCGAAGACAAAGTTCTCCGATCGCGAAGATCCGGACGCTGTTGCGCAGGAGTCCGATCGGAATGACGCAGGCGGCGAGCAGGACGCGCGGCCACGCGCGGGCGTAGAGCTGGCAACCCACGAAGAGGGACGTCACCAACAGCACCAGTGTGGAGTGGATGCCGCTGCATTCCGGCGCGACCTGCAGCCAGAGTCCCGGGAGCTGGAGCAGCGGACCGCTGGCGAGGACCGGTGTGCCGCTCAGGCGGAAAAAGCCGACCGCGCCGAGTGCGGAGGCGGATTGCAGGAACGATTCGGCGGCGGCGAGCCAGGGCGCGGGTAGTGGCGCGAGCAATACAAGAAAGGCGAGCGGTGCTCCGGCGTGCCGCAGCCGGGCCCGGCCGCTGAAGGCACTGACGCCGGCCGCCACAAACGCGACGAACGACAGCGCTCCGGCGGCGAGAACGGACGTCGGGTCGCCGCCGCGGAAGCGGAGGAACTCCCCGCCGGTCCAGCTGGCCAGGGCGAGCGTGAGAAACAGCAGCACAAGGCGCGCGTCGCCGGTTTCGGCGGGCGGACGGGTGCGGCGACGCATCCACGCGAGATAAAGGCTGAGCAGCGGAATGAGCGGCAGGTGGGAGTAGAGCTGGCTGCCGGCGGCAAAGCGCCAGAGCGCCAGGAGCGGGCTCACGAAGCCCGCGGCCAGCAGCACCACAGCCGCGCGAAACCAGGCGCGCTTGAGCAGCGGAGTCATGGGGTGCGACTACCTAGTAGCGGACGCCGAGCTCCACGGCGAATTGGTCGCTGCTGAAACCGTAGCCGGGAAGCGACGAATCGTTCTTGCTGTGCTGATAGGAGATGGAGGCGGAGCCGCGCTGGAGAAACGCGGTGGACAGCTCGAGGCGCGAGGTGCGGCGGGAATCGTTGCGCAGTTCCGTCAGCAATCGCCCGAGCGGATCGACGCCGATGTAGTGCATGCGCTGCTTCTCGAACGAGGCGGTGAGAAAAAAATGTCCGAGCAGTCGCTGCTGAAGGCTGTAGCCTTGCAGGGTGTTTTCGCTCACCTGACTCGTGAAATAGGAGACCGCAACTTCGCGGCCGCCGTGGGCGGTCAGCCGCGTCGTGCGCGTGGGACGGTATTCGATGGCTCCGTCAAAAACCGGACGACGAAGCTTCGACGTCGTGTGGCCGTAGAAGGTGCGATGCTCTTCCCCGCCCGAGAGGCGGAGGGTGAGCGTATCGCGCGGCCGCCAGCTCACCCGCGCCTGCGGGCGACGGTAGAGTTGGTTGGCGCCGGGCTCGACGTCGGCGAATCCGCCGCCAAGGCCGACGGCGACATCGAGGTCGGGTGCGATGCGATAGTTGAACCACGCGTTCACCGGCCATTCGTGCGAGGACGGGGCGTCCTCGGCCGAGCGCAACTGCTGTTCAGCGGTGACTTCGACGCCGGCCCGGCTGCCGAGCGCGCGACCGACGAAGAGCGAGGTGACGTGGGTATGCTGTTTTGTCTGCCGGCCGGTCTCCACCAACGGCGCCGAGGACGTGGCGTAGACATGGCCGAGCCGGAAGCTCCAGTCCTCGTATTGGGTGCCGCCGGAAAGCGCCGCGGTATGGTCGAAGGAATTGCGAAACGCGTCGTTGGAATACCAGCTTTTGAGCCCGGTGTAGTCGAAGGACCAATGAGTGCCGAGGTCGACGATGCAGCCGGCGGAGACGCTGTAAATCGACGTGGTGAGCTGCTCGCCCGGTTGCACCAGCAGGCCGTCGCTGTGCACGTAGCTGAAGGAGGCGTGAGGCCGCAGCGCAAACGGTCCCGATTGGAACGGCGCGACGCGCGGCGGCGGCAGCAGGGCGGCGAGGCTCGGATTCGACTCCGGCCGCGGCGCGAGGGCGGCGGGGGTGCGATCGGGAGCGGCCGACGGCGACAAGGTCACGACCGGTTGAGCGAGCAGAGGCGTGACGACGACGAGCAAAGCCGCGACGCCGCGCGGCATGAGTTGAAGCGATTTCATGGCGAGGCTGAGTCCACCGTTCGATTCTGAGCATGCCGGCGATGGGTGGCCCGACGCGTTCGGGGGCGCTTTCTGGTTGTGGGGCGGGGCTTCCGACCCCGCCGTTTCGGCTCTATCGCACGCCCTACAGCAAAGCGGGCATGATCAGGAGCGGCCGGAATCGAGTAACGCCTCGTAGAGCCAGCCGACGGTTTCCTTGAGGAGATCTTCCGCCCGATCGCTCGAGTGCCACCATGGCCCCTCGAAATCAGCGGCCGGACGCCAGGAAATCGCGCCCACGGTCACGTCCGAGGGAAAAACCTTTTCGAAGACGAGCCGGCTGCGCCGCGCATGGGCGCCGAACGTGAACACGGTCAGCGAGTGCGGATGCAATCCGCGCGCCGCGAGCGCGGATCGGCAGGCGAGGGCGGTCTGATATGTTCGCTGTCTCGAAGTTTCGACTGGCAACGCGAGCACGACGCGCTCCGGAGGAACGCCCGCGGCGATCAGGTCGCGTCGCGCCATCTCGGCGTAGCTCCACTGGCGCGTGTCCCAGCGGTCGCTGGTGAGTCCGCCGGTGGCGACGACGTAGTGAAAGCCGGCGGAGCGGAATTCGGACGCGGCGGCATTGACGCCGCCGTTGCCGATCCAGCCCTCGACGACGAGGATGTCCGGCGCGGGGCGGTCGGTGAGGGCGAGGAAACCTTCGCCGCCGAACCACCAGGCCGTGCCGGCGCCGAGCGCCACCGCGGCCAGCATTCCCCAGCCGAGCCAGGTGGGCCACCAGAGCTGGCGGCGGGCGAAGAAGCGGAGCGGACGGGGGCGCGGCGGACGCCTCTCCGTCGCAACGACGGACGGGCATGAAGGAACGGCGGGCATGACGGCCTCAGGCTTTCCACACCTGGCCGGAGCGGGTGGCGACGGCCGCCATGGCGTTGCGCGTATCCACAATACAATCACACCATGCCGCGAGCTGCTCGTAGTTAACGGCGGCGTGATGCGTGGCGATCACGGCGACGTCGAACCGGGAAATGGTCTCCCGCTCCCACGGCACGGAACGCGTGCCGGCCCAGTGCGGGTGCTCGCGGGTGAGCTTGATCGCGGGCACGTAGGGATCGTGGTAGGCGACTTGGGCGCCGCGCTCGTGGAAATGGTCCATCAGCACGTAGCTCGGCGATTCGCGCTCGTCGTCCACATTCGGCTTGTAGGCGAGACCCACGATGAGGATCCGGCTGCCCTTGCAGGGCTTGGCGCGGTCGTTGAGCGCGTCGCAGGTCCGATGCACGACATGCTCGGGCATGGCGGTGTTCACCTCGCCGGCGAGTTCGATGAACTTCGTGTGTTGCCCATATTCGCGCGCCTTCCACGTGAGGTAAAACGGGTCGATCGGGATGCAGTGGCCGCCGAGGCCCGGGCCGGGATAAAAAGGCATGAAGCCGAACGGCTTTGTCTTCGCGGCGCCGATCACCTCCCAGATGTCGATGCCCATCGCCTGGTAAACGACCTTGAGCTCGTTCACGAGGGCGATGTTCACGCTGCGGAACGTGTTCTCCAGGAGCTTGGCTGCCTCGGCGACGCGGCAGGACGAGACGGGCACGGGTTTGGAAATCGCGCGCGAGTAGAGTGCGACCGCGCGGTCGAGGCATTGGGGCGTGTAGCCGCCGACGATCTTCGGGATCGACGCGACGACGCTGCTCGGATTGCCCGGGTCCTCCCGTTCCGGCGAAAATGCGAGATGGAAGTCGCGGCCGGCCACGAGGCCGGAATCGCGCTCGAGCACGCCCCGGAGGTCTTCGTCAGTAGTTCCTGGATACGTCGTGGACTCCAGCGCGACGAGCGTCCCGCGTTGCAGATGCGGCGCGATGGCGCGACCCGTGTTCAAAATGAACGAGATGTCCGGCTCGCGGTTGCGATTGAGCGGAGTCGGCACGCAGATGATCACCGCCTCCACTTCGCGGATCCGGGAAAAATCGGTGGTGGGATCGAAGGAGTCGCTCTCGATCTGCTCCCGGATCGAACGGGGGCTGATGTGCTTGATGTAGCTTTCGCCGCGGGAGAGCGCCGCGACCTTGTCGGCGTCGACGTCGAGACCGATGACGGTGACGCCGGAGCGGGCGAACTGGAGCGACAGCGGGAGGCCTACGTAGCCGAGGCCGACGATGGCGATTTTCATGGCAGGAGGTGGGAAGAAGGAGGGCGTGGCCGCATCATTTCGCGCCGGATTCGGCGGCGGCGGCATTTGCGGGGGGCGGTGCTTCCAGCAATTGGGAGACGAGTTGTGCGAAGCGGAGTTTTTCGTCGCGCCAGCGATGCTGCTCGTAAACCGCGCGGCCCCGCTCGACCACGCGCAGGGCGCGGTCGGGGTGGCGGTGGATCTGGCCGATGACCTCGGCGAGCGCGGCGGGCTGGTCCGAGTCGAAGAAGAAGATTTCGTCCGAGGTGAAATAATCGCGCACGCCCGCGGTGTTCAGGACGATCACGGGCTTGTGGAGCGCGAGGTATTCGAAGATGCGGGTCGGGAAATTGATCTCGGTGAACGGCGTCCGCCGGTTCGGCACGATGCCGAGGTCGATCCCCTCGATGAGCGCGGCGATTTCGCTGAGGGATTTCTTGCCGTGGTAGCGGACCCGCGACTCGAGCCGCAACTCGGAGACCAGGGCGAGCACCTTCGGCAGGTAGGGATTGGCGGCACCGTAGATGTCGAGCTGCACCTGAGGGATCCGGGCGACGAGGAGATTGACGGCGTGAATCAGCACATCGAGGCCGTGGCGTTGCGCGATCAGCCCGTGATACATCAGGCGAAACGGACGGTCGGCGGAGGAGGCCTCGGGACGCACACGGCCGTCGAGCCGCGGGCGAAAAATTTCGTCCGCGGGCGAGTTCATGATGATGTTGAACTTCCGGGGCAGGCGGGTGCGGCGGATGAACAGGTTCAGGAAACCGCGATTGGGCGTGAGCACGACGTCGGCATACATCGCGGACATGCGTTCGCTCCACGTGAGCAGCCGCACGAACGGATGTTTCGGGCCGAGCCCGAAGATCGTCCGAAACAGCTCGGGCATCGGATCGTGGAGATCCAGAATGATGCGCGCGCCGCGGAGCCGCGGGACGATCGAGGTGAAAACCAGCAGGTCTGGAACGTTGTGCACGTGCACGAGCGCATAACGGTGACGCAGGCTTGCGACGGTGAGGTTCCAGAATCCCCAAACGAAGAAACCGAGATACTCGAAAAAGTAGCGCGTGCGGCTGGTGCGGGCCCGACGCAGCCGCATGCGGCGGACCTGGACGCCGTTGATCTCTTCGCGTTGCGGCTCGCGGACGTCCTCCTGCAAGCAATACAGGTCGATCGCCAGCCCGAGGTCGGCGAGCGCCTCCGTTTCGCGGCGGATGCGCGGATCCCACGGATAGTAGGAAAGCGCGATCACGGCCGCGCGGCGGCCGCGAAGGTCGGCCGCGCCGGCGGCTTGGCGGGCTGGAGCGGCGGCCATCACGATACGGGGCCGCAGCCGAGGGTCACCTTCCGCCCGAAGAACGCCTCGGCGAACGGCGCGCCGCACTCCATGCCCCGCAGCCGCATCAGGCCGCGAAAGAGGTCGGCGGTGAACCAGTGTTTGTTGTGTTGGGTTTGGAAGTGGCGCATCAGGTGGGCCACCTTGCGTTCGACGAGCGCCGCGGGAGCCGGGACGAAGACGTTGGGCCGACCGAGATCGCCGTCGTATTTGGGAATCTCATACTCGAGCACGAGGTGATGGCGGAAGGTGTTCCAGGTGAGTTCCGCGAGGACGCGATGGTCCTGGTGAAGATCGTCGCGGCCGTGGGTGAAAATCAGGTCGGGTGCGACGGCGGCCTTTAGTTCCTCGAAGCGGGCTTTGATCGCGGCGCCTTCGTAGGGAAAGAAACTGGTGCGGAAGGAATGGACATGGACCTCGTGTCCGTTGCCGCCGAGGAAGTCGCGGGCGCTGCGCAGTGCCTCGTCATCCCGGGGCGGCTCGGCGCTGAAGACGATCCACACCACCTTGAGCGACGGCTGCTGCTGGAGGAGGGCGAGCAGGGTGGCGCCGCAGCCGATCTCGATGTCGTCGCTGTGCGCGCCGAGACAGAGGATCGTGCGAAGCGAAGCGGAAGGGAGCGCGAGCATGGCGGACGTTTACGAAGCGGCGCAGAGCGAGCGGTCGGTATCGTGTCCGCGCCACACCTCCCAGGGCGCCTGGTCCCGGGCGAGCAGATCCTCTAGGTGTTGCTTCTCCTTGAACGTGTCCATGCACGCCCAGAATCCGTCGTAGCAATACGCGAGCAGCTGCTCCTCGGCGATCAGCCGGCGGAACGGCGCCTCGACGAGCTCCTCGCCCTCGTGGAGATAGTTGAAGATCTCCCGGCGGAAGAGGAAATAGCCGCCGTTGATGCGATAGCCGGATTTGCCGATGTGTTCGATCGCGGTGACGGTGCCGTCGGGTTTGGTGGCTGCGATGTGGAAGCTGGCGGTGGGGTTGACCGCGAGGAAGCACGCGACCTTGCCGCTGCGCCGGAAGAAGTTGACCGCCTGGTCGAGCGGAAGGTCGGTGAGACCGTCCGCATAGTTCGCGAGGAAAATCTCCTCGTCCTGGACGAAGCGGCGCGCCATCAGGAGGCGCTGGCCGATGTTCCGACTCAGGCCTGTATCTAAAAAAGTGATGCGCCAGTCCTGGATGTCCTTGCTCAGCAGCTCGGTCTGCCGGCCACCGTCCGAGAGGACGAAATCGTTGGTGATGTATTCGCTGTAGTTGACGAAATACTGCTTGATGAGGTCGGCGCGGTAACCGAGGCAGAGCACAAAGTCGCGATGCCCGTAGTGCGCGTAGTATTTCATGAGATGCCAGAGGATCGGCCGATAGCCGATGGTCGCCATGGGCTTTGGCAGGGGCTCGGGCATGTCGCGCATGCGCATGCCGAGTCCGCCGCAGAACAGCACGGTTTTCATGGGGAGGACGGTTGGGTTGGGGAAAGGACGGGCGGCGCGTCAGTCGCGCCACTCGTAGATAAAAAGCTGTTCGTCGGGGCGCTGGCCGCGGGCGTAAACGAGACGGGCCCTGGCATCCGGAATGCCGCCGTCGATCCACGCCTGCATGAACGGCCAGGAGCGGATCAGCCGGCCCTTGAGAACGATGAAGTCCGGCGACTTGCCGGCGATATAGCGCAGCGCGACGTCGCTGGAAGCCCAGGGAAGGCACAGCAGCGTCCCGCGGGAATAAAAGGCGATCGTGGGCTCCGCATCGAGGATCCGCTTCTCGCCCGGCCGGTAGCCCGCGAGCCAGCGTCCCGCCTCGCGCGCCCCGAGATGGCTGGACCGGTCGCTGTCGAATTCGGAGATGTTGCCCACGCCCGCGGCCGAGAGTGCGAACAGCGTCGTGCCAATCAGGATACGCAGCGTGCGCGGCACCCAGACGAGCCGGGGGGCGCGGAGACGGTTCTTCGCCGCCGTGCGGAGGCCCCAGATGGCGAGTTCGTCGATGCCCCGCGCGCTCCAGATCGCGAAGAACGGAAGGGCGGCAAAGGTGTAGCGGTGCAGCACGCCATTCATCGCCAGGAGCACGACGACGAGCAGCCCGCAGAAGCCCAGCAGCACCAGCTCCTGCAGGGTCCGCTCGGCGTTCCACGGCCGGCCAAACAAACCGAAGGCGATCAGCAGCAGCGTGAGCGGCCCGCCATACGCGAGGCACAGGAAGCGGTCGTAGATGACCGGGGCGTTGCGCCGGGCGGACAACGCCAGCGAATGCAGCAACGATCCGAGGCTGCGGTTCTCCGCCGGGGCGGTGCGGATGAAGGTGTTGACGTTCAAAATCGGACCCTGCTCGCGCAGGTCGTCGCTCACGCCGTAGGAGGCCTGCACATAGGACATGCCGCGGTTCATGCGTTCGGCCATCGCGAGGTTCAGCGCGCTTTTTCCTTCCAGACGAAGATATCCGGTGTGAACGGTGAGAAATACCGCGTAGGGTGCCGCAACGAGCGCGAAAGCCCCGAAGACCGTCGCGGCGAACAACGTGACCCGACGCGGCGGCACGCGCAGGCGATAACCGGCGAGCAGGAAAATCGCGGCCACGAGCAGCGGGTAGAACGCCGCCTCCGTGCGCGTCAGATAAGCGAGGCCGAGAAACAACCCTGCCAGGCCCGCGTCCCGCAGTGAGGCAAAGTGCAGACAGCGGAGGCTGAAAAGAGCCGCGGTCAGCAGCAGCGCGACGAAAGGGCCCTCCGAGTAAACGGAGATCGAGAGATGAACGAGGACGGGATGAAGCGCGACGACCGCGGCGGCGAGCACGGCGACGCGGCCTTGATAAAGTCGTCGGGCGATCGCGTAAACCGGCACAATTAACAGCGTCCCCGCAACAATGGCGACGAGTCGGCCGGCCGTCTCGACGTCGAGACCCAGGCTCGCGATGCCGGCGATCAGCAACGGAAACAGCGGCGGGAACAGCAGCTGAACGCCGCCTTCGAGGCTGCCGACGTAGCCGTGGCCTTCGAGCAGGCTGCGCGCGATGTAGGCGTATTCGGCGCCTTCCGCCTCGATCGCGAGCGGCTGGTGAAAGGCCAGCGCAAGGCGGACGAGCGCACCCATGGCGAGGGTCAAGGGGAGCAGCCAACGGATCGATCTTTCCTCGGTGCGATCGTTCGTCGTCGCGACGGCGCCACGCGCCAGCGACGGCGCGCGAAAATTGACTGGGCCGGTGAGATTCACGGTGACGAGACGCGGAGCGCGAACGCCGGGCGGACGGCGTCGACGGGGAGCCGCCAGATCAGCAGGAGGGCGAGCAGCCCCAGTGCGCCGAAAAAGACGTGCGCGCCGAGGAGTCCGCGTAAGGGAGAGGCGAATACAAACTCAGGCGCGATCAGCTCGAAGCCGATCGCCAGAAAGGCAACGCCGAGCAGCAGCGCCGGCCAGCGCCGGGGGGCGGGCCCCGCCAGCACCGGCGGCAGCACGGCGCAGACGATCGGGAAGCAGACGCCGAAGTGATGGTTCCAGGCCACCGGCGACGCGAGGGTGGCCGCCAGCAGCAAGGCGCAGAAATCGAAGATAGCGTCGGTCGGCTCAGTCCAGGGGCGGCGCCGGAAGAGCACGAGGGTCACGAGCGCCAGTCCGAAAACCAAGCCGGCGACGTGGATTCCCGCCCGATACGGCGGCAGCGGGCTGCCGATCGCGTCGAACGTGAGCGCCGCGGCGGGATCGACCCACCGGTGCAGGACGCCGCCGAGGCTTTGATTGAACCAGAACGCTTCGCCGTGACGGCTGAGGGTGCGGAGCACCGCCAGATAATCGAGGTGCGCGGACCAGCCGAAAACGAGCAGCGACAAACCGAACCCGGCGAGCGTGACGAGGGTGAAGGCGAGCGCCAGTGAGTGCTGGCGTCGCAGCAGGGCCCACGGGAGCACCAGCGCGAGCGGGGGTTTGAGAACACAACAAAGTCCAAGGAAGCCGCCGGCCAGCGCCCGTTGACCGCGCATGAACGCCAGGAGCGCGAGCGCCACCCAGGCGTCGAGCAGCAACTGGAACTGGCCGAGCTCATGCGCGACGATGAGCGGATAAAATGTGAACGCGGCGGGGACCACGAGCAGCGCGGGCAACCAGAATCCGGTCGGAGACGCATCGCTCAGCCGGAAACCCTCGCGCAGAATGAGAATCGAAACCACCACAGTGGCGAGAAACGCGCAACGGGAGATCCAGCCGTGCCAGTGTTGGAGGCGTGAGCCAGCCCAGGTCCTGATCGCCTCTGCGCTCACGGACGCAGGCAGCCCGCGATACGCGAGCAAGGCGAGCGGCGGATATTGGAATTTCCCGCGATGCGAATGGAATACCGCGTAGCAGCCGGCGGCGGGATCGTCCCGCACGCTTTCGCCGGCGCGCAGGAGCGGGCGCCAGGAGTCGTAACCCGGCTCCCGCGCCAGGAACGCGATGCGACCGGGCGACGTCTGCCGGGCCGCGTCGACGAGGTCGTATCCAAATAGCCACAACACACCGGTGACGGTGCCCGCCGCCACGAAAGCCAGGAGCAGGACCGCGGCGAGCCAGCCCGCCACGCGGCGGGACAGCGCCGTCGGGCCGACGGTCGTTCGACTGGAGAACGCGATCATGGCCAGGCGAGAGGCGCGTAACGCGCGGCGACCGTGACGAGAATCATTCCGGCGATCACCGTCCGGCTGCCGGCATCACGCAGGGCGAACACCAGCGGGTCGTCAGTCATCTCGCCTCGCGCGGTTTTGATCCACATCCGGCTCAGCCAGTAGAAGAGTCCGACCGCCACGATCCAGAGCAGTGCTGGCGTGCGATAGTTCGCCTGCACGCCGCCGAAATGAATGAAGAACGCGAACAGCAGCACCGCGCCGACGGAGGTCGCGACGCCCATCGGCCAGAAAATCTTGAGGTCGTCCAAAACGTAGTCCCGGCCCCGGATCACCTGGCGACCCTCGCGTTGCAGGAGCATCAGCTCGGAACAGCGTTTCACCAGCCCGAGGCTGAGAAACACGAGCACGGAAAACGCGACGAGCCACACGCTGAGCGGGATCCCGGTGCCGGCGGCGCCGGCGAAGATTCGCAGAGTGTAAAGGATCGCGAGCACGATCACATCGGCCAGCACGCGCGTCTTGAGATGGATCGAGTAGGCGGTGCTCGTCGCCACATAAACCAGCATGATCGCGAGGAGATGTTGCGAATCCCACCCCGCGAGCCCGAGGCCCAGTCCCATGCCGGACGCGGCCACCAGCAGCCCGACCGGAATCGACAACGTGCCCCCGGCAAAGGGGCGGAAGCGTTTCCGCGGATGCGCCCGATCGGCTTCGAGGTCGAGCAGATCGTTGACGATGTAAATGGAGGACGCGCAGAAGCAGAACGCGAAGAATGCCACCAGCGAATGGGTCAGGACACCCGGATCCGTGAAACGAAACGAGGTTAGCAGCGGGACGAACACGAGGAGGTTCTTGAGCCACTGGTGCACACGGAGCGCGCGGACGATCTCCCGCCACGGCGAGGCGGTGGCCGGCATGATCTGCGCCGGCCGGCCGAGCCGGGCGACGCGGCGGACGAGTCCGGACCGGGCGCCGACGACGATGGCGGAACGAGCCGCCCGCCAGATCACGAGATCGTCGCGCGCGTTGCCGGCGTAATCGAAATCGCGGGCGGCGACGTCACGAATCGCCGCGAGTTTCTCGCGGGCGCGGAGATTGCGTTGTCCATCGCTCGCCAGCACCGCGTCGAAAAATCCGAGATGTCGGGCGATGCGGTGTGCGATCCGCTGGTCCGCCGCGGTGGCGAGATAAACGCGACGGCCCTCGGCGTGGACGCGTCGCAGCTGATCGCACAAATCGCCGCGATAGGGCAACCGTCCCACCTCGAGACGATCGTCCTCGGCGAGCCGGGCCTTCACGTAGGCGCGGCCGCGCCACAGCCAGAGCGGCAGCTTCAGCAGATCGAGCGGTCGATGCCGGAGGCGCAGGAGCAGGCACTCGAGCAGCGTGTTGGTGGCCACCAGCGTGCCATCGAGATCGACAAACAGCGGTGTCGCGGCGGCGCCGGGCCCGGAATCGTCCGTGGCGACGACGGGATCGACCGCGGGCGCGCGGCCCGGAGGGCGCGAAGATTTCATAAGTCTCCCGAACGGGTCGGACCGATGCGTTGGCCTACACGCCGGCCAGCGCCGGGGCAAACAGACGGTGCTGTTCATCGCGCAGCAGGTCGCAGCGCCGGTTGGGCGGGCACTCGACGTCGTCGTAGCGAACAACCTCGTCGACGGCGACATCGCGGAGCAGCTGGCAGCCGGCGGAGATTCCGATGGGCAGCAGACGCTCCTGCGCGAAGGTGTCGGCGTTCTCCACGGCGCCGTAGCAGCAATAACCGCCGACGCCATCGAGCACCTCGCCGGCCCGGAGCGGACGCTTCGCGAGCGCGGCGACCTCGCACACGGGCGGACCGACCGGAGCGACCGTCGGCTCGTGGCGCAGGACGGCGGCGTGGATCGCCGCGACGATCTGTAGGGGCGGAAGGTGATAGGGCGTGCAGAACACGTGAAACGGCCCGGCGCCCATTTTGAAATACGCGAGATCGGCGCGGATGTCCGGGGCGGGCTCGTGCACGATCGCAAACGCGCCGGACGAAGGTTCGGTGGAGAGCGCGTAATCCACGAGACCGCCCGCGAGCATCTCGCCGGCCGGCAGCAGCGTGGCGATCTCCCGGATGTGCGCGCACCGCGGCCCGTGCATGCCGCGCACGCCGGCGCGGAAACCCGTGGCGTTCGCGAGCACCGCCGCCTCGAGCGCGAGCTTGGTGCCGTCGGCAAACGACGCCGCCTTGCCCGGATCCAGCCCGTGTGCGGCGGCGAAGGTCCGCTGCGTATCCGGATTCCGGCGACGATCGAGCATGCCCTTGAGATTGCCGGCTGCGACCGGGTGCAATCCCAGGTCCCGCAGGTATTGCACCAGGCGCAACGCCACCGCCGGCTCCTCGCCGTCGGTATGGGTGAACACCACGCCGGCGTCGTCGGCGTAGCGCTTCAGCAGCGGGCCGAGGGTGGCGTCGAGCTCGGCGTTGAGGAGCACGACGTGCTTGCGGTTGAGAAGGGCGGAGAGCGTAACCGCGGCGCCGAACTCGACGGAGCCGGTGGCCTCGACGATCGCCTCGATCGCGGGCGACTCGCACAACACCGCGGGGTCCGTGGCGACGGCGATGGCGCCGCGGCTCGCGGCGCCATCGAGCTCGGCGGCGGAGCGGACCATGGCGAACGGCCGGCCGGCGCCGGCGAGGATCTCGACGACGCGTTGCGGCGTGCGATTGGCGATGCCGAGCACGCGCACCGTCGAGCAGCGCAGCAGGTGGCGGAGCGCCATGCGCGCCGCGGCGCCGGCGCCGACGACACCGACCCGGATCGGGCCCTCGGCGGCGAGCCGGTTCTTCAATCCGAAGGAAAGCGGGGCATTCATGGACCGGGAACCGGATGACGTTCGCGATAATGGCGGACGGTGCGGGCGAGCCCATCGGGCAGCCCCACGGTCGCGCGCCAGCCCAGCCGCTCCTCGGTGCGACGCGCGTTCGCCTGGCGGATCTGCTCGGCTTTGCGCTCCGGCAGTACGCCGAAACGCGGAGTCGCGGCGGGATCGACGAGATCGATGAGCATCTCGACGACGCGGCGGATAGGCGTAAGGGTGCCGGTGCCGAAATCGAGCACCTCGCCAGCAAGGCCGTCGCGCCGCGCCAGCTCGACCAGGCCACGGGCCAGGTCGTCGATGTAGATCCAGTCGAGCTCCCGGCGGCCGCTGGCGAATGCGAGCTCGCGGCCTTCGAGGAGGCGCAGGATGGTGTGGGGAATCAGCTTGCGGGTGTCCTGCTGGTCGGGGCCGTAGACCATGAAGATGCGGGCAATCACGACCGGCGTTCCGTAAACCTGGTGAAACATCCGTGCATAGTGAGTGCCGGCGAGCTTGGAGGCGGCATAGGGGGAGGAGGGGGCCTCGCCGGGATCAGGTTCTTCCAGCGAGCCGGCCACGACCAGCCGGTTGCACCCGACCTGGGTGGCGGCGAAAAGAACATTCACCGTGGCGGCGAGATTCGAATCGAAGGTTTCGGGCACGGCTTGCAGGTCGCGGGTGGCGCTCGTGTAGCCGGCGAAATGAAAGATGCAGTCGCATGCCGCAGACTCGACCGCGCGCAGCAACTGCCGGCGGTCGGCGAGATCGCACACGATCGGCTCGATCTCAGGAGGCAGACGGCGGTCGCGACGGCGGCAAAGCGCGGCGACGTGGCAGCCCCCGGCGAGCAACTCACGACAAACCGCGCGGCCGATGAAACCGGCGGCGCCGGTCACCAAGGCACGGGACGCATTCATGCCGGGGGCGCATGGACCGTGGGCTCGGGGATGGGGACGACGAACTGGCCACCCCATTCCCGGATATAGGCGTTCTGCGCCATGATCTCCTCCTGGAGATTCCAGGGCAGGATGAACACGTAGTCCGGCCGGGTCCGCCGGTATTCGTCGGGCGCGAGGATCGGAATCCGGGTGCCCGGCGTGTATTTGTCCTGCTTATACGGATTGCGGTCGACGGTGTAGTCGAGGAAATCGGTGCGGATGCCGCAGTAGTTCAGCAGCGTGTTGCCTTTGCCCGGTGCGCCGTAGCCGGCGACGCTTTTGCCGGCGTCCTTCGCCGCGAGGAGGAACTGCAGGATGCGTCGTTTCGTCGCCTTCACCCGCTCGCCGAAACGCGCGTAGGTCGCGACATCGGCCACGCCCCAGCGAGCCTCGCGCTCCTTCAGGGCGGCGACGCGCGGACTCCGGATCTTCGTCATATCCTCGGCGTGGCCGGCGTAAATGCGCAGCGAACCTCCGTGCGTCGGCAGCTCGTCGACATCGAAAAGCGCGAGCCCGGCCGCCGCGAAAATCGTCTCCACCGTCGTAAACGAGAGATACGAGTAATGCTCGTGATAGATCGTGTCGAACTGGTTGCCGGCGATCAGTCGCAACAGATGGGGAAACTCCATCGTGATGACGCCGGCTGGCTGCAGGAGAAGCTTCATCCCGCCGACGAAGTCGTTGATGTCCGGCACGTGGGCCAGGACGTTGTTGCCCAGCAGCAGGTCGGCCCGCCGGCCCTCCGCCACCAGGCGCCGCGCGACGTCGCGGCCAAAAAATTCGGTGAGCGTCGGGATGCCCTTCTTCACCGCGACGGCGGCGACATTCTTCGCCGGCTCGATGCCGAGCACCGGGACATGGCGCTCGGCGAAATACTGGAGCAAATAGCCGTCGTTGCTCGCGAGCTCGACGACGAGGCTCTCGCGACCGAGGCGCCAGCGCGCCGTCATCGTCTCCACATAGGCGCGCGCGTGGGCGAGCCACGTGTCGGAGTAGGAGGAGAAATACGCGTATTCGACGAAGATGTCCTTGGGCGCGATGTGCTCGGGCAGCTGCACGAGATAACACTGCGAGCAGACGTAAACGTGCAGCGGGTAGAACGGCTCCGCGCAGGCGAGCCGTTCGGGCTCGATGTGGGACTGGCAGGGCGGCGACAAGCCGAGGTCGACGAACGTGTGCTCGAGCGCACGACCGCAATGGCGGCAGCGGAACGGCGTCGCGCCGGCGATGCGAGGCGGCCGGGGTTGCGAGTCGGCGACGGGGCGGTCCCGTGGGGGCGCGGAGACGGCGGAGGCATTCATGGAGGAAACGGACAAAGGAGCCGGCCGGACCGGCTAGTCGCCGATACCGACGTAGTCGGCGAAAAGATGCGGCGAGAACGCCCGACGGGCGTCGACAAGGAGCGGCGCCGGGGTTTGCTCGCGGAACTGTTGCGGCAGATCGGCGAACTGCGGCCACGGCGTGAGCACGACGACCGCCTGCGCGTCGCTCGTGGCCGACTCGAGCGTGGGCGCGTAGCGGACGCGCGAATCGGAGAACGCGCGGCGGAATTCGGGCATGGCGACGGGATCGAACGCCGCGATCCGGGCGCCGCGTTCCAGGAGCAGACGGATCACGGGAAACGCCGGACTCTCGCGCACGTCGTTGGTCTGCGGCTTGAACGAGAGGCCCAGGACGGCCGTGCGGATCCCGCGGAGGTCGGGCCAGCGACGCTCGAGCAGGGCCACGACCCGGGCCGGCTGGCGCTCGTTCGTGGCGATCACGGCCTCGAGCAGCCGCATCGGCTCGCCCGTGGCGCTGCCGTGCGCGATCAGCGCCTTGACGTCCTTCGGCAGGCAGCTCCCGCCGAATCCGCAACCTGGATACAGGAATGACGTGATCGGTGGGAGCGGCAGACCGTCGCGGGGACGGAAATAATGGCTGAGGTGGAGGCCGCGCATCAGCTCGGCGGGGTCGATGCCGCCGATCGCGGCGCCGAGATTCGTGATTTCGTTGGCGAACGAGATCAGCGTCGCGAGCAGGGCGTTGGACGCGTATTTGATCAGCTCGGCGGTGCGGGGATTGGTCCGGATCCTGGGCGCGGCGGGAAACGGCCGATAAATTTCCTCCATGGCCGCGAGGGAGCGCGCATCGAGCGCCCCGAGGACGAGCCGGTCCGGGTGCATGAAGTCGCGCACCGCTTCGCCTTCGGAGAGGAATTCCGGGTTCATGCCGAGCCCGAAGTGAAATCCGGCCTGCTTGCCGGACGCAGCCTCGAGGGCCGGCCGCACGCGCTGCTCGGTGGTGCCGGGGACGACCGTGCTTTTGACGACGACGAGGTGGTAGTCGGCTTTGCTCCGCAGGGCGGCGCCGATCTCCCGTGCGACGTCCAGGACGGCGGCAAGATCGATCGATTGTCCATCGAACGGTGTGCCGACGCAGATGAAGGTCGCCGCGGTTTCGCGCACGGCGCTCGCGAGGTCCGACGTCGCGCGCAGCCGGTGGCCGACATTGCGCTGGAGCAGTTCGTCCAGCCCGTCCTCGAAGATCGGGGCACTGCCAGCGTTGAGCCGTGCCACGCGCTCGGCGTCGACGTCGACGCAGGTTACCTGGTGACCCTGTTCCGCGAGGCAGGCGCCGGTGACGAGGCCGACGTAGCCGGTGCCGATGATGGAGAGGTTCATTACGCGTCCGTGGCGGTGCGGTTGCCGGCATACCAGGCGAGCGAGCGGGCGAGGCCCTCATCGATGGCGACCTGGGGATCGTAACCGACGCCGGCGCGCGCCTTCCGGATGTCGGGGCAGCGGCGCGCGGGATTGTCGACAAGGTAATCCTTGTCCGGACTGGGCCGGTGGATGACGCTGCCAGGGTAGCCGTAGTGTTTGCGGGCGAGCGCGACCATTTTTTCGGCGAGCTCGGTCACCGAGATCTCGGGCGATTCCACGCCGATGTTGTAGGACTCGCCGGCGCTGCCGTGCAGGAGGACCTTGTAGTAGCCGCACACCGCGTCGGCGACGTAGCAGAAGGTGCGGCGCGCGGAACCGTCCGACAGCATCGTGATGTCGCGCTTGGCGAAGATATCCCGCGCGAAGTCGGGGATCACGCGGCGGTCGGTGATCTTCAGGCCCGGACCGTAGTTGTTGAACGGGCGGGCGACCTTGACCGGCAGATTATGGTGACGGGCAAAGTTCACGCAGAGAGTCTCGCCGAAACGTTTTGACTCGTCGTAGCAGGCGCGCGGACCGGTGCAGGACACGTTGCCGCGGTAGGTTTCGGGCGTGGGGATGTCGCCCGGCGCGGGGTCGCCGTAGATTTCGCTGCTCGAGAAAAACAGCAGGCCGTGCACGCTGTGACGCGCGCGTTTCTGGCGGACGCAGTAATCGAGCAGGAAACGCAGGCCGTTGACGTTGGCGTCCATCGTTTCGATCGGCTGCTGCCGGTAGAACGTCGGCGACGCGATGGACGCGGCGTGGATGATATAGTCGTGTTCGCCCAGATCGGCGGGTAGCGGATCGCGGATGTCGTGTTTGATCAGGCGCAGGCTCGGACTCGAGGTGACGCGGCTGAGCCAGTCCGGCAGGCCGCGGACGAAGTTATCGAGCACGGCGATGCGGATCGGGTGTTCGCTGGCGTGAGCGGCGTTCCAGAACAGCGCGGCCTGCACGAGGTAGAAACCGAGAAACCCGGCGCCACCGGCGATCAGGACGCTGCGGCCCTCGAGTTTACGGAATTCGTCGCGGCATTGCTCGGCGATGAAGCCGAGATCGTTGGCCACGACTTGGGCGGAGGTGGTGGTCATGAGGAGGTGCGGACGGCCTGGTTTGAAGCGACGAGGGTGGGCGCGGTCGCCGCCGCGGGTTGCGGCGCCGGCCCGACGCGCTCGAGCCAGATCTCGCGCCAGTAGGAGTAGGTGGCGCGGGGGCAGAAGATCATCCGGCGGTTGAACTGCGCGCGGCACACGACGCCCTGCAGCACGATGCACGGCGTTTTCATGCGGATCATGCGGCCGGTTTTTTCGTCGATGATGCGATTGACGCGGCCCAGCACGCGGAACACGCCGCCGCAATAGGGCGCCATTTCCGCGCTGAACGTCATGCCGCGGTTCATGCCATATGCGTCGATCGTCTCGAGGATGCGCGCGTGGTCCTTCACGCGGACGAGTTCGCCCGGTTGCAGATTGAGGTCGGCAGCCGGGGTTTTGGCGCCGGCTGGGAGGCGTCCGGGCGTGCCGGGATAAAGCCGGCGGCGCCCGAGCAGCTTCTGGAAAACATCGTAGCTTGCGCGCAGCGGACGACCGAGGCCGATGCCGAGGTTCACGAGCGCATCGAACCCGCGGTAGGCGGCGCGAGGGAGGAAGCGGGACAGCGACGCGACATTGCCCGAGCGGTAGTCCTCGAGGTATTGCCGCGGATTCCAAGGCGAGAGCGGGCGGGTGAAATCCGGCAAGCGGGTCGCCTGACACACATACACGGTATCGCCATTGTTGCCCGCGGAGTGCGCAGCCGTGGTGGCGGACCACAGCCGCTCCTCAGTGCAGAACGCCGGGCCGGCGTCGTTCGCGGTGGCGGGCTCGCCGGGAAATTTCAACCACGCGTCCTTCCAGAAATACGTGCACTGCGCCTGACAGCCGCCGTGCGCGGAGCCGTCGCAGCGCAGGCCCTCGAGGTGAACGCAGGCGGGCAAGGCGCGCACCCCGGTCTTGTTGACGAAATCGCAGGTCTTGTGCGCGCGCGCGGCCACGCGGAACTGCCGGCCGCAGAAGCGGAGCATTTCCGGCATGAAGGGCAGCCCGTCGAGGCGCCCCTCCGGGTCGAGGGTGCGGAGAATCTCGCCGCGGCTGCGCACCTCAACGTAGTCGCCCGCGCGGAATCGGGAGGAATCGATCGGCATGAGAAAAGCGTTTGCGGGCGTCAGGCCGGCTGCGGCCGAAGGCCGTGGAAAAGGCGGCGGCGCCAGCGGCCCCCGTAGTTGCGAAGCTGGCGGAAATACCAAACCCAGAGGGCATTCGCATCGCAGAGGAGTTTCTCGCGCGCGGGGAGCGGGAGCCGGTGGGTGGAGCGAACGAACTCCAAACCCAGCCGCAGCATGGGCGGCAGCCAGCGACGGTAACGTCGCTGCGACGGATCCCACCATTGCTGCAGCTCATCCAGGCCGCGATTCGCGCGGGTGGAACAACCGGAGTGAATGCGACGCTGGAACAGCGTCTCCGGCACCTCCCAGAATTCGCCGAGCAGCGCGAGTTCGCTCAGCAGAACGAAGTCGGCCGCGATGACGGGAAGGTAGAGGCGCGTGCGGCGCAGCGCATCCGTGCGGATGATACCGAACTGCGGCCGCCCCATCGTCATCGTGCGCAGCACATGGGCGATTCGCTGGTGCGGTTGCGCCCGGCGGGTCTCCATCGACTCGGGCAGGAAGTGGTCGAGCGGGCGGCCGTGCTCGTCGATCAACTCCATGCGCGGATATGCGATGACGACCGGCGGGCGCGCGGCCGCGAGCAGATCGAGGCAGCGGCGGAAGAAACCGGGGAGACAGACATCGTCGTGCGCCTGCCACTTGAAAAACGGCGCCCGGCCGAGCGCGAAGACGTGATTGAAGTTCCACGCGCCGCCGCGGTTGATTTCGTGTCGGATGACGCGGATGCGCGGATCGGCGGCGGCGTAGTGGCGGCAGATTTCCGGTGTCTCGTCCGTTGAGCCGTTGTCCGAGACGATGAGCTCGAAGTCGGCGAAATCCTGGCGGAGCACCGATTCGATCGACTCGGCGAGAAAGTTGGCGCCGTTGAACACCGGGAGGCCGACGCTGAGACGGGGCGTATGCATCGTGGTCATGCGGTTGCGGGGCGCTTTCGGGGACGCAACTCCTGGAGGAGTTCGCGGAAGAACGACCATTGGCCGGCGACGAACAGGAGAATCGCCGCGTAGAGCAGGAGCGTGAAAAGCGGGCCGACGACACCGAGCGTTCGCGGATCGAGTGCTCCCTGCACCAGGTGCTTGAGCACCGCGCCGAACAAGGCCGCGGCGAGCGAGGCCGCGAGCGGCGGCCGGACAACGCCGAGGGCGTCGCGCCAGTGCACCGGCGTGCCGCGGAAACTCGCATAGGTGAGCGGAACACAGAGGGCGAGCTTGGCGCCGAGAAAGCCGAGGCCGACGCCGACCGCGCCGAAGCGCAGGCCTGCCGCATAGCCGGTGACGACCGCGAGGGCGTCGGCGAGACCGATCTTCATGCACGTGTCGGCGCGGCCGAGCGCGAGCAACAGCAGACCCTGGGGATTGAGCAAACCGACCACGATGCCGCCGGCGGCGAGCCACCGCAGCACGAGGGCGGTCTCGCCCCATTTCGGGCCGAGCAGCAGCGCCACGATTTCCTCGGAGAACACGAAGCACGTGGCGAGGACCGGCACGATGGCCGAGGCGATGAGCCGGTAGCCGGTGAGGAACAGATGCCGGAGCAGCGTCGGGTCTTTCTGGATACGAGCGAGCGGCGGAAGCATGACGGCCGCGACCGGGCCCTGGATCTGGTCGACGGCAAACATCAGGAGCGCGTAGGCCCGTTGATAGAGGCCGACGGTCACGGGCCCCCAATACCAGCCGATGAGCACGTTGGGCGAACTGCGCACGAACTGGTGGACGAAGCGCGTGAGGATGATGTTGCCGCCGAAGCCCAGCATCGGCGCCACGCTGCGGAGCGGTGCGCTCCGGCCCGGCCGCCAGGGCGCGGCGATCCAGACCGCGATCGTGCTTGCGAGGGTCGAGCTGACGGCCATGCCCACCAGCGCCCAGTAGCCGAAGCCACGCAGGGCGAGCAGCGCGGCGACAATCACTCCGACCGCCATCGAACCGGCATCGATCGCTGCGACCAGCGTGAAGCGGAGGTGGCGGCGAAGGAGGGCAAAGTGCTGGACGCCGAGGCCACTGATGAGAAACGTGCCGGCCAGCGCGAAAAGAATCCCCGTGAGCCGCTCCTCGGCGTAGAAATGCGTGATCAACGGCGTGAGTGCGAACGTGACCAGCATGAGCGTGGCGCCGAGGAGGAGGTTGAGCCAGAAGAGCGTGGAGATCTGCTCGTTGGAGATCCGGTCCCGCTGCACGGTCGCGAGCGAAAGACCGCCGTCCTTCAGGATTTCGACGAGGCTGGTGAAGCCGGTGACCATTGCGAACAGCCCGTAGTCGGTCGGGGACAGCAGCCGGGCGAGCAGCACGGTCGAGGCGACGTTGAGCACAAACTTCACGCCTTGGGCGATGAGCGTGATGGCGCCGCCCCGGACGGCGTGTCCGCGCAGCTTGGCCGCATCGACCGCCGGCTCGGGGGCCGGTCCGGGGAGTGGCGGAGCCAGCGGAGGCGAGAGTGGGGAGCGATCGTTCACGCCACGAGTGCCGGCTTCTCCAGCGATTCCAGAAACTCCTCCATCTTGCGCGCGGCGGAGTCCCAGCTGTAGCGCGACGCGGTGGCGAAGCCGCCGCGAACGAGTTTGTTGCGCAGGGAGGCGTTCTCCCGCACGCGGCGGATGCGGTCGATGAAGCCGCGGAAGTCGCTCTTGCCGACGATGAGGCCGTTTTCGCCGTCGCGGATGAGGGCGAGACTGCCGTCGTTGTCCGTGCTGATGACCACCGCGCCGCAGGCCATGGCTTCGAGCACGGGACCGGGGAGGCCCTCGGTGTAGCTCGCAAGCAGCCAGACCACGGCGCGGCTGTAGAGCTCGCGCACGCGACCGATGGTGGGCGACTGTTCGTAGAAGCCCGGCGGCAGGCCGACCGGCCGCGGTTCCGTGCTGAAGACGACGCGCGGCACCTCCGGCCATTCGGCGGCGACGCGGCGCATCAGCTCGACCGTGTCGCGGGGGGCCTTGTTGGGATGCGCGGCGTAGATGGTGCCGATGGCATCGCGGGTGATGCCGCGGACGGGGAAATATTGTTCGCGGTCGATGCCGTTGGGGATGACGGCGCGCACGGCTTGGCCCGAGAGCTGTTCGAGTTGCGGCACGAGGGTCGGAGAAACCGTGATCGTCGGGATCGGCAGCGACCACGCGGTCCGATACGCCGGCGTCATCTCGGTGGGGAATCCGTGATTGTAGCGCACCTTGACGAGGTTCGGATGGTTCAGCTTCTGCAGGTCCGCGATCATGAACGTGCCGACGGCGATCACGACCTCGCCGGGGGCGAAGCGCAGGCAGTTGATGTCGTTGTAACCGGCGATCGATCCGCGGAACGTATGCAACCAGCCGCCTTTGACGGTGCCGCGACGTTTCAACAGGGAAGGATTCGCCCAGAGCTGGCGCCAGCGGGAGGGCAAAGCGATCCGCACGTCGTAGCCGCGATCGAGGAGCAGATTGGCCATGCGTGCGGTCACGCGAACGCCGCCGGAGAGGTTGTCTCCGGGGAGGAGGAACGTGATCGAGCCTTTGTTTTTCACGATGAGTTCAGGCGGTTGTGCGCCGCGGGCGGGCGACGAGCGGGGTGAGGCGGTCGCGGCCCTCCGCGAGAAGGCGGCGGACGACGGGCCAGACCCGGCGCGACGGCGGTGCCAGCTGCGCGGGATTCAGCGTCGCGCGAGGCGGCGCATGGAGCGCGATCGGGAGCGGGCCGCCGAGAGGAATTTCGCGGCTGACACGCGCGTTCGTGCCGGCGTGACGCAGCTGGTCGCCCTGCTGGCAGAAGAGCGGTTCCTCATGCGACTCGCCGGACTCGAGCCAGGGACGGACGACGACGAGCCGGCGGACATCCGGCTCCGGCGGCGGCAGCGTGACCTGGCGGGCGAACATCCGGACAAGCAGGGTGTCGCCCTCGCGGCGGGTTTGGTAGTTGGAGCGGCAAAGTTCGGTCAAATTGCACCAGCGCACGGCGCCCAGCCCGTTGATCGCGGCGGCGGTATCCGCCAGCAGATCGAGTCCTCCCGCGCAGTCGCGCTGGTGGCCGTGCGGAATGATCGGCTGTCCGAGAAACGCCGCCAGCCGGTAGGTGTCGATCTGCTCGGGTGCGAGCACGTGACGCGGAATCAGCGGCAGGCCGTCCGCCAGGAATTCCGCCGGCCCGCCGCCGAAGCCCACCGGCCAGGCAGCGTGCTGGTTCCAACTGGTGATCGACGCGCGCGAGACGCACACCGCCTCGTAGCCGAGCTGCAGCATCGTGTTGGCGGCGCCGACGGAGAAAGCGCCGTAAGGCGGCGCCATCACGCGCGCCACCGCGAGGCCGGACCGCCGCTCGAACCCATCGATGCGGCGCAACGCCTGCGCCAGCGTGCCCGCAAACTCCTCGAGCGAACGCTCGCGGCCCAGCTCGGCACTCTCGTGATTGTTGCCGTGCATGAGCAGCGACAGGTGGGCCGGTTGCTCGCGAAACAGCTGCGCCGTCGCTGCATGCACATACCACCCGTCGGCGGGCACGGTGGCGAACGCCGCATGATAGTTGTGCTCCTCCGCGTGCCGCGCCAGGGCGTGATAATCGATGAACCCATAGCGGCCCCAGTGCAGATTGGGATCGTCGAACATGAGGCAGGCCCGCAGCGGTGGCGGCGTCCAGTCGTGCTCGCGCGTGAGACGCTGCACGAATTCGAGGAACGGCAGCAGGCGCAGCCACTGCAGCCGGTTGAAGTGCCGGTAGAGCGTATCCGTGCCTTGGATAAGCGGCGGCTCGAGCGCGACGATCGAGATCCGTTCGTGGCGCCGGCGGATCCAGCCGGGTTCGCCATCGAGGGTGCAGATGAGATCGTCGCCCGCGTCGCGGCGCAGCGGCGTGAACTCGGCAACTCCCCGCTCCCGCAGGGTCGCCCGGCGGAAACAACGGTCAACGGCCGGCGCATCGGAAAAGGTCACCCGGCCGCGGTCGACGGCGACGGCGGGGGTCGCGGGCGCGAGGATGGCAAGCGATTCGACGCTACGCGCCGCGAGCGCGGCGAGATCGCGGGAATCTTCGGCCCAGAAGATCGCTCCGGCAGCTTCGGGGCAGTCGGTCAATGCGCCGCCGACGAACGCGGCCGGATACAGCGACTCCAGCATCGTGAAGAGGGCACGGTGCCGGGACAGCGCCGCGGCCGGCGCGACGAGGATCGGTTGACGCGAATTCACGAGCGGGAAACGGCGACCGTGGCGGCCGGCTCGCGAGCGATTGCCGCGCGGAGGTCGAGCGGGATGCGATAGCCGCGGCCGAGCGCGCGACGGATCGTGCCCAGCACCGAGCGCGCGCGGAGGCGCAGCGGCAAACGCCACCAGTTGACGAGGAGCTTGAAACCGCGCAGCCGCGGTGCCGGCAGCCCGAGAAGTCGCAGGGCGAAGATGCGACCGCCGATGGCGCCGCGCTTGGCGAGGAGATTGGCCTGCGATTGCCGCAGCTTCCACGGCTCGGCCGGGGTGAGCGCGACACACCCCGCCGCCATCGCACGGTGGAGGAAGCGCCGGCCCGCCTCCGTGCGCACGACCACGAGCGACGAACCGGGTTCGCCCGGCTGGAGATCGCGATACCAAGGATCGCCGCACGCGATGTCGGCATCCTCGCCGAGGCCGTCAGGAAACAAGTGTGTCGCGAACGGACGGTAGGCCTGCAGAAAACCCCAGGCCTCGCGATAAGTGAGCGGTGGCGCAGCCTCCCGCGCCGGACCGAACGTGACCGCGAAATGCCCGGGAAACCCGTTCCCGCGATAGCGGAGTTCGCGGACCTCCGCCGGTGCGATATGGAGCGATTCCAGCAGACGGAGCGTGCCGCGACGGGCGGGCGAGCCGGCGCAGAAGAACGAAAGCGTCAGGGCAACCTGGCGCTGCAACTCGGGCCGGAGTCGCTGTGCTTTCCGCAGCGCGGTCACCTCGCTCGGCTGTCCGATGAAGAGACACGGTCCGGGCGCGTCGGCGATCAGATCGAGCCGGTCGCAGGCCGAAGCCGGGGCGTAGCGCGACCCAGTCCGCGCCAGGAGCTCTTCCGCGCTCCGGCTCAGGAAGGTGCGGTTGCGCGTGGCATCGTCCGGATCCATGCCGACGTGCAGGACGCCATGTACGGACTCGCGTTCGAGCGCGTAGGCGGAAAGCGCGGTGAGCACGCCGCCGGAGGCACCCTGACGCCGGATCTCGGGATCGCACGCATGACCCTCCCAGATTTCGAGCACGGGACCGCAGTCTGCTGCGAGCTCACGAAGTATCCCCGGCCGCTGCAGGAGCTCGCGATGGTCGTTCTCCCGCGCGGGGCAAACCTCCAGACAAGCGCGACAGTTTCCGCACGCCAGCGGATCGGCGACCAGCGGACGAATGCCTTCGTCGATCACGTCGACGAGACGAATCGTTTTGGTGGGGCAGATCGCGGCGCATGCGCCGCAGCCGACGCAAAGACGCCAGCGCGCGACGTCCTCGGCGTGACGGATCCGTTTCATGGATACAGAGCGGGCGCGCCCGTGATTACTGGGTCGGATTGAGCACGATCTGCGCGGTGATGTCCGTGCCATCCTGCTCGAGGGTGGCACGATTCGCCTGCGCGAGCAGGATCCGGCCGGCGGAGGACATGCCGTCGGTGAACCTGAGCTGATGAATGCCGCTGACGCGCACCGGGGCGGCATTGTCCTGCGCGAGATTACCGCCGGCGACCCGCACGTCGTCGCAGGCGCCGAGCAGCAAGGTGGGAACGGCCGCGTCCGACGCGGTGATGTCGTGGACGTAAACCGGGCCGGTGAAGATGACGTCCGGAGCGAACACGCCGGTGATTCCGTGCGTCGCGAAGAACGCGGCGTTGCCGGCGCGCAGGCCGCCGAAACGCCCGTTCCTCGCCTGGATCGCGAGATAGGCGAGATCGGCGAAACCGTCGTAGGCCGTGTCGTCGTGCCCGGTGAACAGGGGGCTGCGATTCGCCATCGGGTCGTTCGTGGCGCTGACCGGCCGGGTGATGTCGTAGGCCCCGGATTCGTCGAAGGCGGTGGCGCGACCGACGGTGAAGATCGTGACGTGGCTGGTTTCGTCCGCGTCGGCGATGACGATGCGCGCATGGCCCTTGATGTAGCGCACCTGAGGCTGATTGTAGTTGGCGGCGGGACCGGGGCCGCTCGCGTCGTCGAGCAGCAGCGTCAGCGTGCCGGCACCGGCGAACTCGACCTGCACGATGTCGTTGTTAAGGTCGATGAACGACAGACGCGTGGCTTGTCCCGGATCGGCGGAGATCGTGGTGGCGGAGCCGGTGAGGAGCGTCTGGTCGTAAACATTGCCGTTGGGATGCACGACATCCGGCGGAGGAATCTCAATCGCTGCGCCGAGGACTTTGCTGGCGGAAAGCACGCCGAGGATCGCGTAAAGGGTCCGCGTGCCGTTGTCGAAGGTTGCGGTGTAGATGCCGGCGTCGTCGGGCGTGACCCCCGGAAATGCGAGGACCGACTGCGTCGCGCCGGAAAGGGCAAGGCCATCCCGCAGCCACTGCACGCCGCCCGTCGCGGTGACCGCGAGTGAGACCGGCGCTCCCGGCGCGGCGCCCCGGAGGAGCGCGGCGCGCGCGGCCATGGCGTCGAAGATGTGTAGAACGGCGGTGACGCGGCCAGTGTAGTTGGGATCGGTGACGGTGGCGATCACCTCGTAGGAGCCGGCGGCGAGGGGCGCGGTGCTCTGGCCGCCGTAGGTAATCGCGGTCGGAAGGCCGGGGGGCGTGACGACGAGGCTCGCCATCTTGCGCGTCCCGTCGAAGAGGTGCTCGAGATTGCCCAGCCGGATCAAGGCCGGTGCAGGGAGAATCGAGGCGGTGACCGCGAGCGGGCGCAGGCGGTAATGCGCGGCGGCCGTGCCGGCGAGCGCGAGACCCGAAATGGCGACCGATTTGGCGGTTCCGGCCGCGGGAGACTGAAACGCGCCCATCGCGCTCGCGGTGTTGAGGGTGACGCGCCCAAGGTCCTCGGCGGGCACGCCGGCGAGCGCGGCCGTGGCGAGATCGAGGGCGACGGCGACGCTGCCGTCATAGTTGCGGCTGATCGCGGCGATGCCGGTCGCGGCGATCTCGAGCGGCGCGATGGTGACGGTGAGCGAGAGCGAGTCGGTGCCGTCGTCGTTTGCCGTCGATATCGTAAAAGTGAATACACCCGAGTCGGTCGGCGTGCCGCCGATCACGCCGGAGGCGGGGTCCAGGGCGAGTCCGGCGGGGAGCGAACCGGAGATGCCGTAACTATCCACGGATTCGCTGGCGAGAATGGCGTAGGAGAACGGAACGCGATAAGTGCCGGTCGCTACGGCGGGGCTGACAATGGTCGGCGGCCGGCTCGGGTTGTCGATGTTGGACAGCGTGATCTCCGCGCTCGCGGGAGCATAGAGATCGTTGCCCGGCTGGGTGGCGCGAACCGTCACGGGCGCGGTGGAAAGGGCGGTGAGCCGATCGCCCGCGAGAGTCGCGTTGCCGCTGACGACGGCGAAGGTGACCGGCAGCCCGGAGCTCGCGTTCGCCTGCAACGTCACGGGCTCGCCGATCCGCAACGATCCAGCGGGCGTCGGAAACTGCACGGACTGCGACAGGCGCTGGATTGTGAGCCGTGCCGAGACGCTGCCGCTGTAGTTCGGATCGACGACGGTGGCGACAACGTCGTAGCTGCCAGGGGCGACCGGGGCGGCGATGTTGCCCGCGTAGGTGACGGCTGTGCCGAGCCCGGCGGGCGTGGTCGTGACGGTGACCGTCCGGGGGCTGCCATCGTAGAGCTGGTCGAGCTGGCCGAGGGTGACGAGGGCGACGGCGGGCGTGATCGTGCCGGTGAGCGAGAACGGCAGGAGGGAGTAGCAGGGTGCGGCGGCACCGTTGAGAGCGAGGCCGGAGAATGTGACGGGTTTGTTGGTGCCGACGTTGGGCGAATCATAAGCGGCCACGACCGCGCTCGCATCGAGGCCGACGGCGCCGGCGTCCTCGGGCGCGAGGCCGACGAGCTGCGCCGCGGAAAGATCCAGCGTCGCGGCGACGGTGCCGTTGAACGGACGGGTCGCGACTCCGGCGCCGGCGAGTGTGAGCGCGGAGGGAGCGATCGCGATGGTCAGCGCGTCGCCGCCGGCCCCGGCGGCATTGCTCCCGGAGATCACGACTTCGTAGGTTCCGACCCAGGCGGGACGCCCGGCGATGCGGCCAGTGGCGGGGTCGAGCACGAGGCCGGGCGGCAGCGCGCCGGAGACGGCAAACGCCACGGGCTGAGGAGAGGCCGCGATCTGGTAAGAAAAATCGAGTCGGTAACCTCCGGCCGCCTGGGGAGCGCTGGTGACGACCGGGGCGCCGCCGGCGTGATATTCGTAAGCCCCGATGTCCCACGCGCCGTCTGCGCCGCGCAGGTTTCCGTCCAAGTCCGGCTGATACGTCAGGCCCAGATCACGCCCGCGATCGCGGGCGCGCCGCGGACCGGTCGCGGCGATCAAATGGTAATCGAAGGACTCGAGGTTGACGAAGGGATTGGACGCGTGGCCGATGCCGTTGGGCTCGTCGTTCTGCCCCGTGTAGAGGTTGTAGTCGTGTGCCGCGTCCCCGAAGTCCGCTGTCGTCCGGTAGAAGATGTTGTTCTCGACGACGGTGCCGGCGTGGGAGATTCCGCTGAGGCGCAGGCCGCGGAAGGGTAGATCGACGAAGGTATTGTTATAGATGCGGAAATTGGTCGCGGCCGCGTTGCTGCCCACCTCGATCCCGCGGCCCGAATCGCGCGGGGCGGTTCCGACGTAAAAAAGATTCCCGTAAATCTGCACGTTGTTGCTGGCACCGCTCTCGAAGAACAGTCCTTCGACGCGGATGTTGTGGAGGCGGTTGAACCGGATCACCGCGTCCTCGGTTTTCGTCAGGATCATCGTGTTCGGATGAAACGTGTCGGGGTTGAGCGCGTCGGCGTCGTGGAAATCGCAATACTCCACGACGAGGCCGACGCTGGCGGCGATCTGGAAAAGCGTGTCGGAATGATGCGCCGAACAGTGCGAGAGCGTGAGGTTCACGATCAAGCCCGTGACCGTGAGATCGAAACCGCGGGTGTCCCCGCTTTGCTGGATTGGGCCGGGACCCGCGGCTTCGATGTAGCGCAGCGTGATGCCGGTGATCGTGTCTGTCGTGGCATCGATCTCGACGCCGTTGTTGTGGTCGCCGTAAACGCAGCGGATGCCGGAGGTCGTGCGACCGTCGATCGTGACGTAACTGCCGATGCCGTGGCTGAAATAAATGCCGGTCGAGGCTCCGCTGATCACCACGGGCGCGTCGAAGGCATCGCTCCAACCGGCGGCGGACGTCGCTATTACGTCGCCAGCGGTGGCCCGCTGCAGAACGATCCGGTGACCGTCGCTGCCGGAGCCCTGAATGACCAGCGGACCGGCGTAACTGCCGCCGGCAATCCACAGGATGTCGTCCTCGCCGAGCTGCGCGGCGCCCGGCCCCCACACGATGCCGTTGAACCCGGCGAAAGCATTGGCCCACGACGTGCCGTCGCGCGTGCCGGCTCCGGTTGAAGTAACGTAAAGGTTCTCGGCCAACGCCGGGAGCGGAAGCAGCGAAAAGAACAAAAGAACGCGAAATGTCATCATGGCCGGACGCGGGCTAAGGCGGAGTGGAATGGGACTGCGCGAGCACATGCACCGGGGTGGCCCGGCGTGGAAACGGAGGCGGACGCAACGAGACGAAGAAATTGAGTACGGCATCGCGCACCGCCGGGATCCGGCTCTCGAGCCGCGCGGCGAGCGCCGAGCGCGCATCGAGGGCGCGGTCGACCGCGGCGATCACTTCCTCGCGCGTCGCTTGTCGGAGATCGATCACGAGGTCGCCGGCGCCGACGGAGCCGAGCACGCCGCGAAATTTGTCGCTGTAGCCGAGCGCCACGGCGGGCACCAGTTGGGAGAGGGCCGCGATGCAGGCGTGCATGCGCGACGCGACCAGGAGATGGCAGTGTCCGATGACATGTTTCACCTGCTGGTGATCCAGCTCAGCGTCGCAGCGATACACGCCGGCGCGGACGTCGGGCGGCAGTTCCCGCACAAGGTGAAGCGACGCCGAAATATCGCTTTCGCCACCGCGCCCGAGCACGTGCGGGATCAGGACCACCGCGCAACCCCGCTGGCTGACGAGGTGCGTCACCAGCGCGCGCATCAGCGCCGGATAGTTTTCGCGAAGTCCGAACGCCCCCGCGGACGCGGAGCCGGCGGAGAACAGCAGACCGCTGACGTTGAGGCCGACGACGGGGCCGCGTTGGAGGAGGTCGTCGAGCTCGGCGAGGACCTTGGCCGGCGCGGGGCGCGGCTCGAGTGCGAAGCCGAGATCATAGGCGAAGGCGCTGCGAGGGGCGGCGGCCGGTGCGAGTTGGTGGACCACGTCCAGACCGGATTCTTCGCGCGAAAAAATCCGTTCGGCCCGGCGCAGAATCGTTCGCGCGAGAAAACGTGAAACGGGCCCGTGGAACGGACCGTAGCTCTGCGGCAACAGAATGAGCGGCCGGCCTACCGCGAGCACGAGCAGCTGCGGCAGCGAGACATAGAGGAGTCGTCGCAGCCCGTAGAGGCTGCTGAAGCTGTCGCCGCCGCTCAACGCTCCGACCAGGTGCGCGCGGGCGATCGGGCCGAGCCAGTCGTTGCGCCGGACGAGGCGGGCGCGCCGCCGCGACCGGAACAGGCGCAGCACCAGCGCCGTCAGGAGAAGCCGGACGACGTGATTCCGTTGAAACGGATTTTTGGAGAAGCGCAGCGCGATCATCGGAATCTTCCGGACGTGCTCGGCGTGGCGAAACTCATGCGTCACCGGCTTGCGCGCGTAATCGAGCAAGGCGACATGCGCACGTGGATACGCGTGGTAGATCGACGTCAGCGTGCCGCTGGCCAGTGCGGCCACACCGCAGTTGGCGGTGCCGAACCCGGCGCCAATCACGATGACGCGGATCGCGCGGGTGGGGCGGGGAACAGGGGCGGGAACGCTCACGGTTGGACGGGGCGCAGGGGCGTGACCGGCGCAGAGAGGTCGCGATCGACAATCTCGATCGGCAGGCGTGCGGCCGCGGCGCCGAGACTGACAAAGGTCCAGAAGAGAAACTTCGTCTGCTCGCCGAAGACGTAGACATTCGTGCGGGCGAACATGAAAACGAGGCAGCCGATCAGGGTGGCGCCGATCAGCGGACGTTCCTCGGGCGAGGCCCGCCGCCAGCCGCGCAGCAATTGCAGGACGATGGCGGCGTAGACGAGCGCCTCGACGCCCAGGCCGACCATGCCGAATTCGATCAGGTCCGAGGCGTAGTGGTTATCCCATGACGTGTAACCGATCTTCGCCGCGGTGCCGCCCTGCTCGTAGTCGAAATAGCGGCTGAGGTCCATCGACTCGGTCGACAGCCCGCCGTAGCCGAAGAGCAGGCGGTCGGGCGAGCGCGCGATTTCCGACGCGGCGACATGCCAGAGCCGCCAGCGATACTGATAGGAAGTGCCCTTGTAGGAGTCCGCGGCGTAGGTGTCGTGAATGCGCGACAGGATCGTTTCGCGCACGCCGGGACGCACCCCGAGCGTCAATAGCGCGAGCGCGAGCAGCGCCAGGCAGCGCCGCCGCGTCGCCTGGCTGCCGAGGAGGAAACTCAAGGCGCCGGCGAGCGCCATGCCGATCCAGCCGCCGCGGCTGTCGGCGAGGAAACAGGCGACCACAAGCGCGACCAGGATCAACCACCACGGCCGCCGTGCGCGCCGATCGCGGGCACGATCGATCAGGAACAGCGCCAGCGGCACGCCCATCGCCATCGCATAGCCCAGCAGAATGCGATGCGGGTAAGTCGACTGGATCCCGTCGTAGCAATACTTGAAATGGGCGAAAACCAAAACGGGCAGGTTGACGCCGCCGTAGCGTTCCACGAAGGCGATCAGGGCAACGAAGAACAGCGCGACGACCACGGCACGAAGCGTGGCGAGACGGACCTCGGCGGTGGGCAGGGCCGCACGGGCGAGTTGCACGAACAGCACGGCCTCGATCGCGAACGCCAGCAGGTCCTTCAGGCTGGCGCCCGGAGTGACGGAAAGGAGATCGGAAACCGCACGCGTCGCGAGCCACAGCCCGAGCCAGAAGGTCAGGTGCACGGTCTCGACCGGCCGCTCGCTGCGAGGGGATTGGATCCAGCGAAAGATCAGGATCGCGAGGATGATGCGATGAACCGTGAGCTCGGGCAGCGCGCCCGGCAGCTCGATGCGAAGCTGCCCCGGCAGGAGCACGAGCAATCCCGCGGCGAGGGGAAATCCCGCGCTCAGCCCATGACGCGTGGCGCGCAAGACGGCGATCGCGGCGATCGCGATGAACGCGAGATCGAACACGGCGGAGAGAAGACGAAGACGGCGGGTTCACGCGACGGCCTGCCACGGCACGGCGACTTCGGCGGGCGTGCTCGATGGGCCCGGCGGATCGACAAACGCCCGGTGCCAGAACTCGAGCGCGAGCAGCGAGAAAATCTCCTTCGCGTAACGTCCCTGACGGCGATGAGCGTCGAGGAGGCGTTCGAGCGCGGGACGGCGAAAGTAGCCGCGCCCGAGCGCTCGGGAGGACAGCAGGGTCTCGCGCACGCCGTCGGCGAGCGGGCCGCGCAGCCACGCATCGTAAGGCACGGGAAATCCCGCCTTCGGGCGGTGGAGGATTTCCGCCGGGAGCACCGGCGCGAAGGCCGCCTTGAGGATGCGCTTGGTTTCCTTCCCCGCGATCTTGAAGGAGGCGGGCAGCGAGGCGGCAAATTCGAGCACGTGATGGTCGAGGAGCGGCACCCGCAATTCGAGCGAGTTGGCCATCGTCATCTTGTCCGCCTTGACCAACAGATCGTCCGGCAGCCAGGTCTTCGTATCGACGTAAAGCATCTGGTCCAGACGGCCGCGGTCGCCCACCGCGGAAAGCAGGTCGCTCACAAACTCGCCCGCGCGTCCGCGCGAGGGAACCGTCAGCAGCTGCCGCTCGCAGCGATTGAAGAACGCCGCGGGCGACGACGTGCGGCTGAAGTAGGAAGCGGCGAGGGGACGGCCGAGAGCGGTGCCGTAGCGGAGGAGCCGGTCGGATCCGAACCATTCGCCCGCGACGGCGGTGAGACTGCCGACGGGCCGGCTGAACGCGTGGAGCCGTTGGGCGAGGTGGGCGAGCCGGAGCTGGTGGCGGTAATTGGGATAGCCGGCAAACGCCTCGTCGCCGCCCTCGCCGGAGAGAAGCACCTTCACGTGTCGGCGCGCGAGCCGGGTAACGTGATACAGCGCGACCGCCGGCGGCTCGCAGACGGGCTCCTCCATGTGGCGGCTGTAGGCCGGGAGAAAGTCCCAGAAGTCCTGCGCCCCGATGGTGAGCTCATGATGGTCGGACCCGAAACGAAGAGCCGCCAGCCGTGCGTAAGGCCTCTCGTCGACAACGCCGTTCCCTTCAAACCCAACGGTGAAGGTCTTGATCGGCCGTGCGCACGACGTGGCGGCAAAACTGAGCACGGCGGAGGAGTCGACGCCTCCGCTCAGGAGCACCCCGACCGGCACGTCGGCGAGCAGGTGGCTGCGCACCGTGTCGCGCAGCAGCGTCTGCAATTCCTCGACCGCGGCCTCGAATCCGAGATGGGCCCGCGCATCGGTGAATCCGAGATCCCAATACGGACGCACCCTGACCTGGCCGGAATCCACGATCAGGACGTGCCCCGGCAGGAGCTTCCGGATCGAACGGAACAGCGTGGCTTCGCCCGGGAGATAGTAGAATGCCAGAAATTGCCGCAGGGCGGCGGAGTCGAGGTCGCGCGGCACCGCGGGATCACCGAGCAAAGCTTTGATTTCCGACGCGAAACAGATCCGGTCGCCGAGCCCGGCGTAGTAGAGCGGCTTGATACCGACGCGGTCCCGCGCGAGCAGCAGCCGGCGCCGCCGAGCGTCCCACAAGGCAAACGCGAACATCCCGTCGAGCCGCTGCACGCAATCGGCGCCGAACTCCTCATAAAGGTGCACGATGACCTCGGTGTCGGAATGGGTGCGGAGCACATGTCCGCGGACGAGCAGTTCCTCGCGCAGCGCGGGGAAGTTGTAGATCTCGCCGTTGAAGACGACGTGGACGGTGCCGTCTTCGTTGGCGAGCGGCTGCGCACCGCCGGCGACGTCGATGATGGACAGCCGGCAGTGCGCGAGGCCCAACGCGCCGTCGAGATGAAAGCCCCGGCCGTCGGGTCCGCGATGGAGGATCGTTCCGACCATCGCCGCGAGCTCGTCGCGGTGGACGCGCGCCGCGGGATCGAAGAGGAGTTTTCCGGCAATGCCGCACATGACGGGAATCGCAGACGAAGGAGGCGGGTTCAGAGCATCCGCAGCCCGGCGCTCCAGCCGAGGATCGCGCGCCATTTGCGCCAGGAGTCGGCGCCGTGCCGGACCACGCGGTCCCCGAAGAGGCGCGCCGGCCCGATGAGCAGCAGTCGCAGGATGGCGGATACGCCCATGGCGACGCGATAACCCGCCGCGGCCGCGCGCCCCTGGTGCAGGCGGATGAAGCGGTGCACGGAGATGCGCATCATCACGATGGAGAAATCCCCCGGCGCCTGCCGGCTGCTGCCGCCGCCCAGGTGGACGAGCGAGGTTTCCGGGGTGTAGTAGACCTTCCAGCCGGCGTCATGCAGCTTGCGGCAGAGGTCGAGGTCCTCGCCATACATGAAATAGCATTCGCTGAAGCCGCCGACGGCGGCGAACGCCTGGCGGGTGACGGCGAGGCACGCGCCCGACAGGGCCGCCGCTTCGGACGGCGCGGACCCGCGCCGATACAGCGGCGCCATGCCCCAGAGCGGAGATTCCGGGAAACGCTCGCGCAGCCAGTGGGCGTCGAGGACCTGGTTGAGCACGGTGGGAAATGCCTGGAGCGCGCTGGTCTGCACACTGCCGTCGGCATTGAGCAGCCGGCAGCCCACGGCGCCGGCGTGCGGCAGGGTGGCGAGACAGTGAAGCAGTTGCGCCGGAGTGTCCTCGTGGAGCACCGTGTCGGGATTGAGAAACAGAAACGCCTCGCCGAGCGCGGAGCGGACGCCGAGATTGTTGGCGCGGGCGAAGCCGACGTTTTCGCGGCTCTGCACGAAGCGCACCCCCGGAAACTCCCGCGCCAGCATCCGGTCGCAGCCGTCGAAGGAGCCGCTGTCGACGACGACGATCTCGACGTCGTCCAGCCGGCAGTGCGCGAAGAGCGAGTGCAGGCACTGGCGCACGCACGCCGCGGTGTTCCAGTTGACGATGATGATGGAGAGATCCATGGCGCGTCACCAGAGGCTGGGGCGGAGCAGAAGCTTGTTGAGCTGCTGGCGGCGCACGTAGCGGACGAGTCCCGGGTCGTTTACCGCGGGGATCTGTTTCAGATAACCGGAACAGTAGCCCCAGCCGAGACCGATGGCGCCGACCAGCCAAGGCCGCTGGAAGCAGCGTTTCGCGCACTTGGCCGCCATGAACAGCGGGTGGTATCCAGAAATATAATTCGCGAGACCGAATTTGACCTGCGTGCGCCAGGTGCCGTCGGCGCGACCGGTGAAACGATGATGGCGGAGCGGAATGTGGCGAAAGGTGCGCGTTTGCCAGCCGAGCATGTTGGCCTTGAGCTCGTCGATCGAGTCCCAGCCCGGAGCATGCAGCAACCCGCCGATCGCCTCCCAGCAGGCGCGACGATAAATCTTGGTCGCGCCGCGAACGTGGAACGCCGGATCGGCTGGCGCTTCCGGGACCAGTTGACCCGCGTCGTCGTGACAGATTTGACCGCCTCCGATGCCGAGCGTCGGAGCGGCGGCGAACTCCGCCAGGCAACGTTCGAAATAGTCGGCGGAGAACGAGAGGTCGGCGTCGAACTTGACAATGAACTCCCACGGCCGCCCGGCCACGAGCGGGTAGCCGTCGTAAAACGCGTCGATCACACCGGTGCCCTGCAATCGACGACCGCGATCGCGCCGGTGCACGGCCACGATCCACGAATGACGCGCGGCGGCCTCGTCGATGAGTGCGCCCGTGGTGTCGGAGGAACCGTCGTCGACGATCACCCAGCCGTCGGGCCGCACGGTTTGCGCGGCCATCGATGCGATCGTGTGGGAAAGGTTCTCGCCCTCGTTGCGGGCGGGCGTGACGACGACGTAGCGGGGAGAAGGCATGGCGCGGGGCGCGGCTAAGCGCGGCCGGTGGCGAGATAACGCGCGGTTTTCGACCACGCCTGCGGCCGGCCCAGCCAGTCGTAGGCGCCTTCGACCTTGGCGAGGAACAGGTCGCGGTCGTCCGCTCCGCTGACCGGCAGCCGCCGCAGGGCGAACCGCTCGGCGTCCGGGTCGGCGCGTCCGATTGCGGTGGTCACGCCGTGGGTGTAGCCGGCGAGATGGAGCGCGAGGGCCATCGACGCCGCGAAGCGACGATCCGCCTGCGGGTAGGCATACGGATGCGAAAAGCCGGAGATGCGGGCGCCGAGCTGCTGTTCGATCGCGGCCTTGGAGGCGTCCATTTCGTGAAGCACCTCGCTCCAGGGCAGCTCGTGCAGGCGCGGATGATTGACCGTGTGGGAGCCGAACTCGAAGCCCGCGCGGTGCAGTTCGCGAACCTCCTCCCAGGTCAGGCACGGATGCGATTGAAAGGAGCGACGCGTGTCGCCGATGAAGGCGGTGGGGAGATACACCGTGGCGCCAAAGCCGTGACGTGCGAGCACCGGCGCGGCCGCGACGGCGAAATCCAGCAAGCCGTCGTCGAAGGTGATCGCGCAGCAGCGATGCGCGTTGTTGGGAGATGGGTCGGCCGTCAGCGCCTCGCTGACTCCGACGCCGCGCCAGCCGGCCTCGGCCAGCCATTGCATATGCTCGGAGAAACGCGCCGCCGACGTGCAGAGCCGTTTGAACGGCGGGATTCCCGGCTCCGGGTCGTCGGCGAGCCGGTGATACATGAGGATCGGCAGGTGCGGATCCGCCGGCCCGGACAGCGAACGCCACGGCCGGACCAGGCGCAGGGTGATCAAGCGGTCAAGGTGCATCGGAGGGCGCGGCGGCACCGGCGAGGCGGTCCACCAGCTGCAGGTATTCGGATTTTCGTGACGCCCAGCCGTGACGCTGCGCGTAGCCGAGGGCGCGTTCGGTCAGCCGTTGCCGCAGGTCGGCGTCCCGCAGCACCTCGACGAGGGCCTGCGCCAGCTCGGCGACATTGCCCGACTCGAAGAAGCGCACGACAGAATCGTCAAAGTAATACTGATCGATCTGGGTGCGCGAAACGACGACCGGCACGCCGAGCGACATGAACTCCATGATCTTGGTGCTGTAGGCTTCATTGCCGAAGGAATCGGCCCGCTTGGGCACGACGCCGACGTCCGCGTTGGCCATGATCGCGGCAATCCGCGTCGCGGACACGGGAGGAAAAAACGACACCCGCCCGTTGAGCCCGATCCGGCCGGCCAGCTCTTTGAGGGCCGGCGCCATGTTGCCGTCGCCGTAGATGTGAAACTCGGCGTGCGGCAGCTCCGCGGCAACGAGCTTGAACGCCTGCAACGCGAGATCGACGCCTTGGTGCCACTGCAATCCGCCGGGAAAAAGCACGATCTGCCGCTCGTCGTGACGGGTGCGCAGGCCGCGGTGGAACGTGGCGTTGTCGACGTGATTGATGAAGACGGAGCATTTTTCGCGGGTGCCGGTGCGCGCGGCGAATTTCTCCAGCCACAGGTGATTCGAGATGATCACGTGATTGGCAAAACGGGCGGCGCGTCGCTCGATCCAGCGCAGGAGGGCAAGCTGGCGGTGCCGCCCCTGCGCCGAGAATTTGCTGCCGTAGAACTCCGGCACGAGGTCGTGAATATCGAGGATCACGGGCGTGCCGGCGAGGCGGGGCAGCCAGGCGGCGAAGACCAGGAAATCGGGCAGGTTGTGGACGTGGACCAGATCGTAGCGCTCGCGCAGATGCCGGCGGCTCAGGTGCCAGGACGACGCGCAGAGGAAGCGCAAGAGCGGCCACGCGTAGGCCAGGCGCGACTGCGTGGATTTTGAGAAACGCGCCTGGATCCGGCAGACGTTCACGCCGCCGACGAGTTCCTGGCGGGGAAGCTCGGGGCTGCGGCGCAGGGCGAGGACGTCGACGGTGTCGCCGCGACGAACCAGAGTTTCGGCGTAACGGATGACCCGGCTGTCGCTTTCGTAGTGCGAGTGCGTGATCATCGCGATCCGGCGCGGCCGGGGCGGCGCAGGGCGAGGCGAAAAATCGCGGACGCAGGCCGCGAGCTGGCGCGGCAGCGGCTGCCAATACCGGCCGGCGTAGCGCTCGCGGACGTGCCGGAGAAGGTCTATATAGTGAGAAACCGGATACGTTCGGGCCGAAGCGGGTTCCTCGGGAAACCGCACGTAGTCGGGGTGCACGTTGAGCAGCGCCATCCCGCCCTTCCGCGCGATCCAGGCGAGCTTGCGGAACCAGAGCTCCGGCGTGCTTTCCCGCAGGACGAGAAACAGGGTGGAGTCCTGCGGCAGCGTGTAGGGCAGCTCGACATAGCCGTCGTCCGGCCCGCCGGCCGGTGCGCGGATCCAGATCGGAAACACCGTCCCAGCGCCGCGGGGCTGGAGCTCGAAGGGGTCCGTGTCGAAGGTGGACGAGTCGTAGGCGATCTCCAGCCGATGCAGCCAGCGCAGGTTCCGCAACATGAAGCCGGCGCGAAAGCCGACGCTGCCCCATTCGCGCAGATACCGGTTGATGCGCGCGGCCTTGCGTTCGAAGCCGCGCGCGGACGCGAACAGGCGGCCGTCGTGCTCGAGATCGTGCACCGCGACCTCGAAGCCCTGCGCGCCGAGCCAGTCGCGCAAACTGGGCGGGACGGAGTAGCCATTTTCGGGGATGAAGTTGAAGGACGAGCGGAAGCCGAGGGCCATCTCGAGCTCGGCCAGACGCTGGCAGCGCGCGAGTCCGGCCGCGCTCTCGACATCGTGCGTGAGCACGAAGGCGAACGGCAGGTGGCCGGGCCAGCCCGGCCAGCCGGTGGGCGGTCGACCCGCGCGCTCGTCGATCGGCCAGTGGGCGGCCGAGCGGGCACGTATCCGACGCGCGGAGACGCGGCGCAGCGCCATCCGGAGCCGCCACGGCAGGATGGGTTTCAGCAGATAATAAAGGCCGGTCTTGCTCGGCATGGGCGCGTCAGGCTTCGAATCCTGAATCCTGCTTCAGCCACGCGGGCAGGTAGGCGCGGGTGCGATTGAGGACGACCGCGACCGGCACCCGCCGCTCCCCGAGGAGCGCGGCGGCGCGCTGCATCACGTCCTGGCCGGTGACCTCGGACTGGACGACGAGGACGAGCATGTCCATGAAGCCGGCGACGCGCGGAGTGATGCTGATCGGGCTGACGGCCGGCAGGTCGAAGATGATGTAGTCGAACTCGCTGGCGCGGAGCTTGGGCGCGAGATGCGCGAAGCGCTGCGGCAGCCGGCGGGAGAGCTGCTCGTGATTCGCGCCTTCGGCGACGACGAAGAGATTGGCCTCCACCTGCGCGGGGTCGCGGCTCTGGGTTTCGAGCACCTGGTCGAGATCGCACATCGCTTTGCCGCGGACGAAATGGCGCGCGGATTCCTGGCCGATGGTCATGTCGACCAGGAGGACGTTGCCCTCGCCGATCTCGGAGAGACTGCGGGCGAGGCCGGCGGCGGTGGTGGAGATCCCCACGCCCTTACCCACGCCCGTGACGGCGACGAGCTTCGGTTTGTGGTCCAGGCCGTTGCTTTCGAAGAAGCCGATCAGCCGGTCGCGCAGCGTCTCGTGAAACGGACGGAGAAACTCCGATGCCGTGCCGTCGCGAAGCGCGACGAGTGCCGGCGCGCGGGAGCGGCCAGGACGGCGCGCGTCTGGAATGGACAGGAGGATGGGGGGACGCAGCAGCCGCTCGATATCGGCGGGATGCTTGACGGTGCGGTCGAGGTAGAGTTCGGCGACGAAGGCCCAGCCGAGACCCACGAGGATCCCGCCGCCGCCGAGCACGAGCATGATCTTTTGAAGACCGGAGGTATCGCGGATGGCCGGCGAGGGCGTCTGGATCTGGCTGATATTGGAGACGCGTCCGGCGCCGAACGCCTCGTCAACCCGCGCCTGCTCGAGTGTCGAGGCGTAGTAACGGTAATTCGTCTCGGCGAGGTCCTTCTTGCGACGCAGTTCGGCGATGGCGGGCTCGAGGTCGTCGACGCCGGCGGCTTCGGCGCGCAGCGCGTTCATCTGCGTGTTCAGGAGTTTCAGCTTCGACTCAAGGGCGGCGACGCGGATCGACTGGGTCTCGAGATCGGTCTCAGCGCTCGCCGGGGCGCCGGCGACGGACGGCGGGAGAGCGAGCTTGCTGCGGGTGAACTGCGGGTAGGTGGCCTCGAGTTCGGCGCGGCTCTTCTCGACGGCGGCGATCTGTGTGCGCACGTCTTTGACACGGGCATTTTCGTCGCGGAACTGCGTGAGCAGGTCCTGCTCCATCCGGTGGAGGGCCTCGAGGCGAAGGACGAGGCTGCGGTATTCCTCGACGCGCTCGGTGGGAGCGACGGTTTCGTTGACGGTGGGCGTCGGCGCCGCGGCCGGCGTGGGCGAACGCTTCCGGAGCTCCTCCAGGATCGCGGTGCGTTCGGCGAGTTCGGCCTGCGTGGCGAAGATCTGCTGTCGCAACGACGCGATCTGTTCGGTGTAGGTGCGCTTGGCGTCTTCGAGGGAGAGCACGCCGGCCTTGTTACGCGAGCGGCGGAGATCCTCCTCGGTCTGGGCGAGCTGGGCGCGGAGCTGGTCGGTTTCGCGGGTGAGAAATTCGTCGACGGTGCCGGAGGCGCGATGGATTTCGACGTGGAGACGAAGATAGTGGTCGATCACCTCGCGCAGCACGCGCGGGGCGACCTGTGGATCGCGGTGGCGGTAAGCGAGGCGGATGACACTGCTGCGCGGCGGACTTTCGACAAGGAGGTCGCGGCGGATGGTTGCCGCGGCGCGGTTGAGCTCGTTGCCGGGCGGCGCGTCGCCGAGGATGGTGCGCGGCCCCACGGCTTCGGCGACCTGGCGGGCGAGGTCCCAGCTCGTGATGATCTCCATTTCCGAATCGAGGATGGTTTCGCCGCGCTGGTCGGGCGACTTGGCGGTGGCCAGCCCGGCCGCCGGCGCGGGCGCCTTCGTCTCGGCGACGTAGCGGATGAACAGCTTGGCCTCCGATTGATACGGCGGCGGCAGCAGCAGGCGGGCGGCGACCGCAAGAGCGATCCCGATGAACGAGCACGTGAGAATGCCGGTCTTGTGGCGGAACAGGACCAGGTAGATGTCGCTCAGCGACCAACCGGGGCCGTCGGTACGATCGAGTGGCGGGGTCACGGCAAAATGAAGCGGAGGCAGCCGTCAAGCGGCGTGCCGGTAGAGAGTCGCGCCCACCCAGCGGGCGAGTGAAAGAGGAAGCACCTGGACGAAGCGGCGGGTCCAGTCCGTGGAAGGCAACCGGCCGGTGAGGAAGCGGCCGGAGCGGGGATCGAGACGAAAGTAGTCGATGCGGCGTTCCTCGGGATTCCAGCCGAGCTTGAACTGGCGGAGACCCTCGTGGCCGGTCGCGGTCCGACCGAGATCGAGCGACGCGAAGCCATGCTCCGCATACCACTCGAGGGCGCGCCAGAGCACGAGGTGGTTGGCGCGAACCGGACGGGCCGCCGGCAGCGAGGCGCTGTACTTATAAAGAGCGTGACGGCCGAAATGGAGAAAGAGCGCGCCCGCGACCGGCCGACCCTCGTGCCGCGCGAGGACGACCCAACCCTGATGGCGCGCGAGCAGGTGCTGGTGCAGTCCGTCGAAGAAACGGAACGGCTGGGGCGGCACGCCGTGGCGGCGCCGGGTGACGCCGTGGAGCTCGTAGAAGCTTCGGACGGACGCGAGGCTTTGGGAGAACTCGATGGAAACTCCGCTGCGTTCCGCGCGGCGGACGGCGCGGCGGGTGCGCTCGCGACACGCCGCGAACAGTGCGGCCGGCGGCTGCTGGAGATCGATGCGATGGCCGTGGTAGCGGCAATACGGGACGGCGGTCGGGGCGAGTCCGCACGCACTGCGCAGCTCGAGATAGCGCCAGCGGCGGGCGCGTCCCTCGGCGATCGCCGCCGCCAGCAGATTTTCAGGCGTCGCGTCTCCGTTGCAGCTCGCGACACAAGTGTCGCTGAACGGGAGCGACACTCCGCGTCGGCCGCTGAGCCAGGAGTCGACCTCCATCAACGGCAAGGCCCCGACGAGATTTCCTGCGACGGTGGCGGTGGTGAGATAGAAAGGCCGGCAGCCATAGGCGTGGTGCAAGACGGCGGCCCAGCCCGCGGTGTGGAAGCAGGTCGCGTCGGGCAGGCCGGCGACACGGCGGTCCCAGCCCGCCGCGGTGAGCGGGTTTTCGCGCTGGACGGGAGCGGCCGGCATCGCAGCGGGTGGGCAGCGCGAAGGAAGGTGTCAGAGGGAATGGCTGAGCTCGGCCTGGGACGACTGCTGCTCGAGCGCGTCGCGCAGTTCGGCGGCGACGCCGGCCACCTGGTCGAAGGTGAGCTGGGCGTACATCGGGAGCGAAAGCACCTCGCCGGCCCACTCCTCCGCGACGGGAAAGGAGCCGGGCTTGTAACCAAGCGATTGATACGCCTCCTGCAGGTGCACGGGCTTCGGGTAATGGATGCCGGTGGCGATGCCGCGCTGCGCGAGCACGTTGGCGAGATGGTCGCGGCCGCGCACGCGCACGGCGTAAAGGTGGAACACGTGCAGCTGCCCCGGAGCGGTGACGGGTGTGACGATGTTGGGGCAGCCGGCCAGCCCGGTTTCGTAGGCGCGAGCGAGTTCGCGGCGCATGGCATTGTCGCGTTCGAGCGTGCGCAGCTTGATGCGGAGGCAGGCGGCCTGGATGCCGTCCATGCGCGCGTTCCAGCCGATGCGGGTGTGATGGTATCGGCGCTCCTGACCGTGATCGCGTAGTACGAAGATGCGTTGGGCGAGCGCCTGATCGTCGGTCACGACCGCCCCCGCCTCGCCGAGCGCGCCGAGGTTCTTGCCCGGATAAAAACTGAAGCAGCCGAGGTCGCCGATCGAGCCTGCTCGGCGGCCCTTGTATTCGGCGCCGTGCGCCTGGCAGGCATCCTCGACCACCCGCAGGCCGTGTCGCCGGGCGATTTCCATGATGGCGTCCATGTCCGCCATCTGCCCGTAAAGGTGCACGGGAATGATCGCGCGGGTCCGGGGCGTGATGGCGCTCTCGAGCAGCGCGGGATTCATGGTGTAGGTGACCGGATCGATGTCGACGAACACCGGCCGGGCGCCGGTGTAACTGATCGCTTCCGCCGTCGCCATGAAGGTGGCGGGAACGGTGATGACCTCATCGCCCGGACCGATGCCGAGCGCGAGCAGGGAAAGCCAGAGGGCGTCGGTGCCGCTGCCCACCCCGGCGGCGTAGCGGCTGTGGCAGAAGGCGGCGAAATCGCGTTCGAACTGCGCGACGAACGGGCCGCCGGCGAACGCGCTGCTGTCGATCACCTCGCCGATGGCGGCGAGGAACTGTTCGCGGAGCGGGCGGTGCAGCGCGTTCAGGTCAAGAAACGGGACATTGACGGATTTCATGGGAGTTGAGCGGACGAAGCGGATTCAGCGGTCTCGGAGCGGTGCGGCGGGAGCGGCCGGGCGGGATTGCCGGCGACGACCGTGTCGGGCGGCACGTCGTGAGTGACGACGGCGCCGGCGCCGACGAGCGCGCGTTCGCCGATGGTGATGCCGCCCCGGAGCGTGGCGCCGGATCCGATCGAGGCCCCGCGCTTCACGACGGTGGGAATGCACTGCCAGTCGCGCTCGTCCTGCAGCGCACCGTCGCCGTTGGTCGCGCGGGGACGGAGATCGTTGATGAACGTGACGCCGTGGCCGATGAACACCTCGTCTTCGATGGTGACGCCCTCGCAGACGAACGTGTGACTCGAGATCTTGCAGCGGCGGCCGATGCGCACGCCCTTCTGAATCTCGACAAACGTGCCGATGCGCGTCTCGTCGCCGATCTCACAGCCGTAGAGATTGACGAAACCGTAGCAGCGGACGCCGCGCCCGAGCTTCACGTCGGGCGCGATCAACTGGGTGGCGGCGAGGTTCATTTCGCGGCGTGCGGACGAGCCTCGGGCGATTTCGGGCGGATGCCGTTGCCGTTGCTTGAAGCCGCGGCGGCCGTCGCACGGGCGGAACGGTAGCCGGAGCTGAACGAGAAGGGCGGCGCGGAGCGTCCGGGCAGCGGCGCCGGCCCGAGTTCGATCGGCGCGCCGCTGGCCTTCAACGAGGCGGTGGAGGCTTCGAGGATGCGCACGATCTCCATGCCGGACACGCCCGAGGTGAGCGGGACGGCGCCGGTGGCGATGCAGTCGAGGAAGTGACGGCACTCGGTGCGCAGCGGCTCGTCCTGTTTCACATAGGGCGAATAGGTGTCGCCGTAGTGATACGCGTAATGGAACTCCGCGAACGTGTCGTAGTGCGGCGGGCGTTCCACGCGGACGTCGAAGATTTTCACCTTCTCCTGCGTGGCGATGTCGTCGTAAACGATCATGCGCTTGCTGCCGACGATGGTCATCTCCCGGATTTTCCGCGGATCGTGCCAGCTGCTGTGGATGATCGCGGAGCGTTCCTTCGCGAAGTGCAGGGTCATCGCGGTCACGTCCTCGATGCCCTGCGTGATGAGGGCGGCGCCGCGACAGTTCACGCTGTGCGGCAGCTCCTGCATGATGTGCAGGATGATCGAGATATCGTGCGGTGCGAGGTCCCAGGCGACGTTGATGTCCTTCTGAAAGAGCCCGAGGTTGAGCCGGCGCGCGGAAATGTAGCGGAGGTCGCCGATGTCGTGGTTGTCGACGATCTCCTTGATCTTCCGGACGGCGGCCGAGTACAGGAACGTGTGTCCCACCATGAGGACGAGTCCCCGGGCGGCGGCGAGAGCATTGAGTTCCTCACACTGGGCGATCGATGCCGCCATCGGCTTCTCGATCAGCACGTGCTTGCCCGCGAGGAGCGCAGCCTTGGCCATCGGAAAGTGAAACCGGACCGGGGTGGCGATCGCGATCGCATCCAGGTCGCTGCGGCGGACGAGCGCGTCGAACTGCGCGACCCCTTCGACCTCAGGATACAGCTCGTGCATGTGCGCCAGGCGTTCCGGGCTGGCATCGCACACGGCGCGCACACGACATTCGTCCAGCGCGTGAAAGTTGCGGATCAGGTTGGGGCCCCAATAGCCACAGCCGACGACGGCGACGTTGATTCTTTTTTTCATGGGACCGGAATGGAAGGCGGACGATGCGGAGTGGAGGGAATGGGCCGCGGCACGGCCACGGCGCGGGAAGCGGGCGCATCGCGGGAGTCGACGCCGAGGACGGCGATCCGGGCGCGGCGGCGAACGCGAAGCGCCTCGAGCACCTGCCCGAGGAGCACCGGCGCGGTGCGGGCGAGGATCCACAGGTCGCCGCGCAGCGACAGCCGTTCGCGGTAGGCGAGATCGAGCTGGATCATCTTTTCGAACGTGGTCCGGTTTTTACCGGAAACCTGCCAGAGCCCGGTCAGGCCGGGCATGGCCGCAAAGCGCCGCCGTTGTGCGGCGTCGAAATGCTCCAGTTCGTACGGGAGGCACGGACGCGGGCCCACGAGACTCATCTCGCTGCGCAGCACGTTCAGGATCTGCGGCAGCTCGTCCAGACCCGAGGCCCGCAGCAGCCAGCCGCCGGGAAACAGACGCGGATCGCGGCGGCCGTCGAGCTTCTGCATCGGCGTCCCCGAGCGGAACAAGGCGGCCACGTGGGCGCGGTGCGAGTCGGTCTCCGCGCCCAGGTGCATGGTGCGAAATTTCAGCAACCGGAAGACGCGGCCATCGAGGCCGATCCGCTCCTGCTCGAAGAAGATCGGTCCGCGGGAAAACAGCAGCACGAGGAACCAGACCAGGAGCACGCACACTCCCAGCAGCGGCAGCGCGACGAGGACGCCCGCGAGATCGAGCGTGCGCTTCCAGCGGGGAAGCGCCGCGGCGGCGGAGATCGGCAGAACGGACATGGCAGGCACCCCGGCCGGGTCCGGCGGGGTGAAACGGAGCGAACGGCGGCGCCGCCGTATTCACTCCACGGTGACGGACTTGGCGAGGTTGCGGGGCTTGTCGACGTCGCAGGCGCGCTCGAGGGCGATGTAATACGCCAGGAGCTGCACGGGGACGGTGGCCACGATCGGCAGGACGGCCTCGTGGCAGGGCGGGAGGAAAATCGTCTCGTCGGCGAGCCCGTCGGGCAGTTCGGTGCCCTCGGTCACGATCGCGATCACCGGCCCGCGGCGGGCCTTGATCTCCTGCATCGACGACAGGACCTTCGGGAACATCTCGCCGGCCGGGGCGAAGATGACGGATGGACAGTGTTCGCTGACGAGGGCGATGGGGCCGTGTTTCATTTCCGCCGCAGGGTAACCTTCGGCGTGCAGGTAGGAGACCTCCTTGAGCTTGAGCGCGCCCTCGAGCGCGATCGGAAAGAGCGAAAGCCGGCCGAGGAAAAGCATGTCGCTCGCGTTCGCAAAACGCTGCGCGATGTCGCGCACGCGCGGGGCCTGGGCGAGGACGCGGCGGACGAGGTCCGGCGCGGTCTTGAGCGCCGTCACGTAGGCGAGTCCGTCGCTGAAACTCATGTCGCGCAGACGGGCAACATAGAGCGCGATCAGCGCGCCGAGGAGCAGTTGCGAAGTGAACGCCTTCGTCGAAGCGACGCCGATTTCCGGTCCGACGTGCTGGTAGATGCCGCCGTCGGTCTCGCGGGCGATGGTGGAGCCGACGACGTTGCTGATGGCGAGCACGCGATGACCCTTGCGCCGGGCCTCGCGCAAGGCGGCGAGCGTGTCGATCGTTTCACCCGACTGGCTGATCACGAACATCAGCGTGTTGGCCTGCAGCGGGGCGTTGCGGTAGCGGAACTCCGAGGCGTAATCGACTTCGCAGGGGATCCGCGCGAAGCGTTCGATCAGATGTTCGGCGACCAGGCACGCATGCCACGCGGTGCCGCAGGCGCAGAAATGAAAGCGTTCGATCCCGCGGAGCTCCGCCGCGGTGACGTTGAGTCCGCCGAACTTCGCGGTGCTTCCGTCCTCCGCGATGCGGCCGCGCATCGTGTTTTCGAGCGCGGTTGGCTGCTCGAAGATCTCCTTCAACATGAAGTGCGGGTGCCCGCCGAGCTCCACGCTGTCGACCGACCAGTCGATCGTGGACAGCGCCGGCTCGACGCTCGCGAGGTCGAACGTCCGGATCGCGAACGAGTCCGGCGTGAGCAGCGCGATCTCGCCATCCTTCAGGTAAACGACGTTCTGCGTGCGCCCGAGAAAGGCTGCGACGTCGGAGGCGACGATGTACTCGCCGTCGCCCAGCCCGAGCACCAGCGGCGAGGCCTTGCGCGCGGCCACGATGTTGCCGGGGTGATCGACCGAAAGCAGCGCGATGCCATAGGTGCCCTCGACATCGGCCAGGGCGCCACGCACTGCGGCGAGCAGCCGGCTGCCGTTGAGCGAGGCGTCCGCGTGCGCGTAATGGTAGGCGATCAGGTTGCAGAACACCTCGCTGTCAGTTTCGGAACGCGAAACATAGCCGCGCTCGGCGAGGAAGCGGCGCAAGGGGAGAAAGTTTTCAATGACGCCATTGTGGATCAGCGCGAACTTCCCGTCGCTGCTCAGGTGCGGGTGCGCATTGGCGTCGCTGACGCGTCCGTGCGTCGCCCAGCGCGTGTGGCCGATGCCGCACGTTCCTTTCAGCGCCTGCGGCAGGACGAGCCGCGACAGCGCCTCGACCCGCCCCGCACGTTTGGCGAGGGAGAGTCCGTGCGACTCGACCGTGCAGAGGCCGGCCGAGTCGTAGCCTCGATACTCGAGCCGCTTCAAGCCCTCGAGCAGGATCGGGACGGCAGGCTGCCGTCCGACGTAGCCGATGATGCCGCACATGGCGGAGGGAGGCGCGACAACGGTCGCTATTTCCGCGGACGAAGGAAGCGCAGGGCGCCGAGCAGCAACGCGACGCCGAGCAGGAGCAGGGCGGCGGTGCTCGCGCCATCGGGCAGTCGAAGGACCGCACCGAGGACAGGGCAGGAATCGAGCGAGGCCGGCACGCCGGCGAGGTGGTTGAAACCGGAGAACAGGTTCATGGCGATGGGCGGGTTGGATTGAGGCGAAGCGAAACGAGGAGGTGCCGTCAGGCCGGCACGAGTTGATCCCGGTGCACGGACATGCGCGCGCCGTGCTGCAGCAGCGTGAGGAGGATTTCGACGCGATCCGCGTCGTCGCGCGCGTGGAGGATAATCGCGGTCAGGCCCCGCAGCGGACCCTGGGCAATTTCCACGCGGTCGCCCGCCTGCAGGCTGCGCTGCACCTGCGCGGCCGCGAGGGCGTCGCCGGCCCACTCGCGCAACTCCGCGACCAAGGCATCCGCGACGACGGCCGGGCGTCCGCCGAATTGTACGATATCGTCGATGTCCGGAGCGTAGCGGACCGCGCGAAAGGAGATGCCGGGATCGAAACGACAGAAAACGTAGCGCGGAAAAAGCGGCCCGACGACGCGACGTCGTACCCGGCGAATCGTGCGATACTCCTGCAGCAGGGGGCAGTAGGTTTCCAGCTGCAGGTTCGTGCGAAGATAGGTCACGATCTGCGACTCCTTCTTCGGTTTGGTGTGGAGGCAGAACCAGTTCATCGGAGGCGGGGGTGGTGGAAAGGCCTGGTTGAAAAAGCTGCCGCCATCGCGGTGCATGCCCGAGGGGCAAGTACATCACTTAGGTGCGAAGCAAGGAAGCGAGCCACCTACGACGACAACGGCCGGAAGGCGGCGACGATCAGGGCGGGCAAGAGGGAGCTGAACCGCTAAGGCAGGACGAACAGGAGCAGGAAAATCACTGCGACCGCGGCGTGGCGCGAACTCGATCCGGAAAGCAAAGCGCGCAGAGGCGGTGGCGGCCCGCGTCGGCTGCATTGACATGAACGCACGCGAACGACGGAGCCTTTGTCGCAAGGTACGAACGCTGGCAGATAAACCTTACGTCGGACATGGACGTCAGCTTATCCGACGGCTACGTCGCGATCAATTGGGTAGATTTTACGGCCAGAATAGGCCGTTTCCCTAGGGTCTTGCGGCGCCGACCGCGGGGGCGGACGAGGTGCGCGGGGTCAACTGAGGATTTTGAGAGATCCGCACTAAAGGGATGCTTTAGGCGCATCGCTTTTGTCGGCGAATTTGCCAGCGCTGCGGAGGGCGAAAAACCGCGCAGGCGCGACGACGTCAATTCGAGTGCCTGGACTCGTTCTCGACCCACTGCACGGCGGTGCGGATGAGCGCCGTCGAGCTGGTGATCGCGAGCTTGCGCTTGATGTTGGCGCGATGCACGTCGACGGTCTTGCGACTGAGGCGGAGCAGTTCCGCGACTTCGCGCGCGTCGCGTCCCTCGCCGAGGAGACGGAAAATTTCGAACTCGCGGTCGCTGAGACGGCCTACGATCGATTTGTGATTGCGTGGCGCGGGGCCGGCGAGTCCGCGCAGCATCCGTCCCGACTGGCTGGGACTGAGAAAGACGCCGCCCGCGAGGACCAATCGGATGGCGCCGAGAATCGCGTCGCTGCCCGCGTTCTTCATGATGAAGCCGCTCGCGCCGGCGCGCAGCGCGCGCTCGGCATAGTGCTCCTCCTCGCGCATGGTGAGCACGAGAATCTTGAGCTGGGGATCGAAGGCCCAGACGTCCTTGATGAACTCGACGCCGGCTCGGCCAGGCATGGAAAAATCCGTCATCAGGAGGTCGGGGCGCGCGCGGGGCAGCGCGCCCATCGCTTCGGCGGCATCGGCCGCTTGCGCGCACACCTGCATGTCGGGTTGCGAGTCGATCAGCTGCGCCAGACCGGAACGGACGATCGGATGATCGTCGACCACCATCACGCGCGCCGGGGCCTTCGCGGCGCCGGGCGGGGGGCCGCCGGATTCCGGCGGCGGAGTATTGACCGGGTTCATACGCTGCCTTCGTCGGGCGAAGTTGTGCCGGGGTGAAACGTGCAGACGACTTCGGTGCCGCCGCCGTCGCGGCGGCCCACGCGCAGTGTGCCGTTGATGGCCGCTGCGCGGTATTGCATGATGCGCAGTCCGATTCCCGGACGCTGCCGCGGGTGCTCCGGGACGCCAATGCCATCGTCCTCGATCCGCAGTTCCACCTCGCCGTCCCGCGCGGCGAGACGCAGTTCAATTCGGCGTGCCTGCCCGTGATGGACGGCATTGTTGATGGATTCCTGCGCGATGCGATACAGATGCGTGCCCGCCACGGGATCCTCGAGGACGACCGGAGGATCGCAGTGGAAACGACAGGGTCGACGGTAGACGCGCGCGGTGTTGGCGGCCAGTTCGCGCAGCGCAGACACGAGCGTGTCGCGCCCGCGGGCGACCGGCACCAAGCCCCGGGCGAGCGCCCGCGCGTGATCGATGCAGTGCCGCAGTTGGACCGCGAGCTGCTCGAGCCGCGCCTCGCCGGCCGGCGTGACCGCCTGACGGTCGCGCGAAAGCGTCATGCACGTGAACTCCAGTCCCGAAAGCTGCTGGCAAAGGTCGTCGTGCAGATCGTTGCCGAACCGGCGCTGCTCGTTTTCCACCGCCCGCAGGATCCTGCGCTCGAGGTCGACCCGCTGGGTGACGTCCCGCACGAACCAACGCGAATAGAGGAGGAGATCGTCGCGCCAGAAACCGTTTCCGTCGGCCAGCGCGTGGACGCGGCCGCCGTCGCGGGTCCGCAGGTGAACGCGGACGTTGTGCACCGTTCGATGGGCGGCAATCTCCTGCAGCAGCGGCTGCGCGATGTCCGGCTGAACGAACCAGTCGCTGAAACGTCCGCCGAGCAATTCGGCTTCCGGCCGGCCCAGCATCGCGCCTTGGGCGCGATTGACGCGGATCACGCCGCCGGCGGGGTCGACCCAGGCCAGTCCGAGGGGAGCGTCGTCGAAAAAATCGGTGAGCGCCTGCTCCCGCTCGCGCAGAGATACCTCCATCTGCAATTGCGCCGTGACGTCGTGACAGAGGCAGACGAGGCCCGTGAGCTTTTGCGTCGCGTCGCGGATCGGCGTCACCGACGACGACACAACGAGGCGGTGACCACGCTGGTGGCGCCGCGCGGCATGGAACGGCGGCACGGGCGACCCGGCCTGAATGCGCTCCACCATTTCGCGCCACGAGTCGCGATCCTCCGGGAAAAGCAGAACGCTCATCGGGCGTCCGACGATTTCCGACGCGGCGTAGCCGTAGAGTTGTTCGGCGCCGTGATTCCAGGACTCGATGCGTCCATCGAGGTCGATGCTGACGATCGCGTGCGTCGACGACGCTTCGATCGCCGCCAGCCGCGCTCGCAACTGCTGCATGACCTGCTCCGGAGCCGACCGCTCTCTCACCACCACCGTGCAACGGCGACGATCGCCGAGCGTCGCGCACGCGATGGTCGCCTCGATCGGAAACTCCGCCCCGTCGATCCGCCGGCCGATTTTGGCGTCGAGCCGAACCGCCGTCGGGCCGCTCTGTCGCCGCAGATCCTCGAGTTGCGCGCGAAGCGCCGTGCGGAAGCGGACGGGCAGCAAGGTTTCCAGACGATGTCCGATGAGGCGTCCGGCTTCGCCGCCGAACATCCGCTCGGCCGCCGGATTCACGAGCTCGATCCGGCGGCGGTCGTCGAGCGAGAGGATCGCGTCGCCCACCGAGCCGGCGATCCGCGCAAACAATGCCTGCGTCTCGCGCAACTGTTCCGTCGCACGGACGGACCCGGAGATGTCGTGCACAGCGCACAGGCCGCTGACGCGGCCACCCGCGCGGACGGGCAGGCGCACGCCATCGACGGCGATCGTGTCAGCCCGGGGCCGGCCCGCCCGGGAGGCGAGGGCGAGTTCGCACGTGCGCGGAGCGCGCGCGCCGAAGAGCTGCCGGCGAAAGGCGTAAAGCGCGTCCTGGGATCCCGCGGCGACGAATTCCGCGAGCCGGCGCCGTTGAATCGAAGTTTCGGATACACCGAGCAGTCGGGCGGCGGACGGGTTCGCCCGCAGGATCCGGCCCTCTTCGTCGAGGATCAGGTAACCCAGCGGACTGAATCGGAAGAGTTCCCCGAAGCGGTCGCCCGAGGGGATCGGGGAGCCGGGCCGACCGGACTTGTGCGAGGCCGGCGGCCGCTGCGGCGATTTCCGTGGGCCGCACCCCGTGCCCGCCACGCGCGGAGCGTCGCCGGCTGGCGTCATGGATTTCGCGTGGGGCATAACGACGCGGAAGGGGGACCTGTAGGCAAATCACTCAGCCGGTGCCGGCAGCGCAAGGACGAACACCGATGGTGGCGCGGTATCGGCGAAACGCCGATGGAGCGGCGCGCTCTCTCTCCCGCCTCGCCCGCGCGGCGGCAGTGAGTGGAGGCGGCCCGATCATCCGTCGATTATTTACGATCTTCGTCCGCGAGCTACGCATCCGCTGCCGAAGAGCACGCAGTATTTGCAAGTCATGCACCCCAAGCGGGCGGGTGCGTCGGCCGCGCGCTTAACGTCCGCGCGCGACCGCGCGTTCGCGCAGTGCCTCGTAGATCGGCAGGTTGCCCATCATCTCGGCGACGCCGTAAGCGGCCATGCAGCTGACGAGGAGGGGGAGCATGAAACCGTAAACGCCGGTCAGTTCGATCATCAGCACGATGCCGGTGAGCGGCGCGCGGACGACGGCGGTGAACATGGCCCCCATGCCGAGGACGCAAAACACCGCCGGAGTCAGCGACGGTGCCGACGCGACCGTGTGCACTCCGACGCCGAAACACAGCCCGCCGAGTGCACCCAGCACAAGCAACGGAGCAAAAATACCGCCGGCGGCGCCCGAACCGTAGCTCAGCATCGTCAACGAAAAGCGGGCGACGATGAACAGCGGCAGCACGGAAAACGCGAGCGCGCCCGACAACGCGAGTTGCACGAGCCCGCCGCCCGATCCGGCGAGTCCCGGCACCGCCCACCCGACCAGCCCCACCAAGCCGCCGATCGCCGCGCCGATCAGCAGCGGCGACCAGCGCGTGAAGCGATCACGCAGATCGAGGCTCGCGAGCAGGCAGCGGTTGAACAGCACGCCAAAGCCACCCATCACCACGCCCAGCAGCGCGGCCCAAGGGAGCGAGGCGACTCCCGGAGCCGGAACTCCGCCGACGTGAAAGACCGGCATCTCGTTCAGCAGGAGGCGCGCGACCACGTCGCCCGAAACCGATGCGAGAAACGCCGCCACAAACAGCACCGGGGTGAAATTGCCGTGCAGCTCCTCGAGCACGAAGACCAACCCCGACAGCGGCGCGTTGAATGCGGCCGCGAGTCCCGCTCCCGCACCGGCGCTGATCAGCGCGCGTCGTTCGCCTTCGCCGGCCTTCACGCGCAGTAATTCCGAGACCATTGCGCCGACGCCGCTGCCCATCTGCACCGTGGGGCCTTCGCGACCGAGCGCGAGTCCGCCACCGATGCCGAGCACGCCGCCGATGAACTTCACCGGCAGGAGGCGTTTCCACTCCGGCGCCATTTCGCGCGCGAGCACGAGTTTCACTTGAGGAATGCCGCTGCCGCCGGCATGCGGCGCGAAACGACGCACGAGCCAAACCGCCAGACTGCCGCCCACGACTCCCAACGCGACCGCCAGCGCCAGGCCACGCCAGTCGTCAAAGCGCGAAACCAAGGCCGTCCGACCATGCTCGGCGGTTTCCAGCGCGAGGCGAAACCCACCTCCGAGAATCCCCGCGACGACGCCGACGACGATCGCCTTGAAGACAATGTGGCGCCGCCGCACCTCCGTGGTGCTGAGCGCGGTGTCGTTCGAAGCAGACTGCATCCGACCAGCGAACGTCCTTCCGTCGCAGTGACACAAGGGCGAATTTACGCGTTTCGTCCGCGGTCAACCGTGGCGCGAGAACCAGTAAACGATCGCCGCCATCGCCACGAGAAACACCACCACGCCGACGACCACACCAAGATTCACCTTGGTGGTGCGACGCTTGATATCGACCTCCGGCAGGCCGCTGCTTTCCTTGTCGATCGCCATGCCGCGAAAGACCGATGCGCCCGGGCGCAGTTCCGCCCGGCGCGAGCGCGGCCGGCGCTGCGGGCAATCGTCCGGTGCGCCCGTGCGGATTTTTCCCGCGAGCGGATGGGGCGCCGGCCGCGTGGCGCCTCCGCGCGCCCGGGCCTATCGTGCGCCATGGATCCGCTTTTCATCATCGTGCCGATTCTGTTGGCCATCCCGGCGCTCTACCTGCTGTTTCGCCGCCCGATCAAGCGCCAGGGCGGCGACCTGCGACCGGACGCCACGGAGCGGCGCGAGCTCACCGGCGAGGAGCAGTGGCAAAGCCGTCACAACCCGCCCGACCGCTGAGACCCCGTGGGCCGCCTGTTCAAGCGGTATCGCGGGCGGCGAAGGTTTTTGCCACGCACTCCGCGAGCAGGCGCCGCGTGGCGGGCAACGCCTCCCGCAGCGGCAGATCGGCGGGCGTGATCGCGTGTGGCCGCAGCGAATCCGGCAGACCCGGCCCGAGTTGTCCGGCAAACACCTCGACGCGCTTGCCGAGTGCCGCGGCCCGCAACGCGAGCGAACCGGGGCCCTTGCCTTCCAGCGATGTCGTGTCGAAACGGCCTTCTCCGGTGAGGAGAATGTCCACGGCGGCGAGCCGGGCCTCCAATTCGCACCACGCGGAGAGCAATTCGAAACCGCTGACCAGGTGGGCGCCGAGAGCGGTGACGAGCCCGAAGGCGATACCTCCGGCTGCACCCCCGCCGGGCGTGGCGCTCGCGTCGGCGCCCCGCGCGAAGGCGCGCAGCCGGCCCGCCATGCGCCGCATTTCTGCTTCGAGGCGCTCGGCATCGTCTGGCCGGAGGCCTTTCTGCGGACCGTAAACCAGGGTGGCACCGCGCGGGCCGAGCAGCGGATTCGAAACGTCGCAGGCGATCCGGACCGGCGGCAGCGCGGCGAGCTGTCCTTTGATTTCGGATACGCGGGGCCATGCGGCGGGAACGGGCGGCGCGACGGCTTGGCCGTTCGCGTCGAGAAAACGGGCGCCGAGCGCGGCGAGGGCGCCCGCGCCGGCATCGTTCGTCGCGCTGCCGCCGACGCCGAGCACGATTGCCGCCGCGCCGGCGTCGCGCGCGACGAGCAGCAGTTCGCCGGTGCCCGCCGACGTGGTTTGCCAGGGATCGCGTTGCTCGGGACGGAGGAGCGCGAGTCCGCTCGCGGCGGCCATTTCGACCAGCGCCACCGGCGCTGAGGCGTCGAGGGAAGTCGGGAGCGCCAGGAGGTAGCGGGCCGCCGGCGGGAGGTGCGCGAGCGGGACCAATCCGATCTTCGCCTCGACCGGAGCTCCGCGCGGGCCGGTCACGACGGCGCGGCGTTCCTCTCCGCCGAGCGCCGAGGTGAGCACTTCGACGAAACCTTCGCCGCCATCGGTGAGTGGACAAACCTCTGTTTCGATCTCGGGCCGCACCGAGGCCAACGTCTCACGGACCACGGCGCAGGCGTCGCGCGCGGACAGGGCATCCTTGAACTTGTCGAAAGCGATCAGCGCGCGCATCGCCGCGATGCTCACGGTCGCCCCGGCGGACTTGCAACCCGTTACATCTGTGCGCCGCGACGAAAATGGCCTTGGCGGGAGGGTGACGAGCGTGGATTTTCCCTGCTTCCACGATGACTCCCCACCGCTTCTCGATTTTTCTTCGCTTCGGTTTCCTCGTTTCGTTGCTCGGGTTGACGGGCCCGGCCTCCGCCGCGCCGGCCCTGGTCGTCGTGATCAGCATCGATCAGTTCCGGGGCGACTATCTGGAGCGTTTTCATCGTCATTTCGGACCGGACGGTTTCAACCTGCTGCTGGAGCGTGGCGCGAACTTCGTCGACTGCCATTACCGGCATGCGCACACGAAAACGGCCCCCGGTCACGCGGTGATTCTCAGTGGCGTGCACGCCGACGTGCACGGCATCATCGCCAACGACTGGATCGATCGTGAAACATTCGCCTGGACCTCGTGCGTCGAAGATCCGTCGGCTGCGATCGTCGGCCTCCCGCCGCGCACCGGACCGCTTTTGCCAGGAATGGGGAATCCGCAGAAAGGTCGCTCGCCGCGCAATTTCCTGGCCGTGACGGTGGGCGACGAATTGAAGCTGAACCGCGGCGGCCGTCCGAAGGTGATCGGAATTTCACGGAAGGATCGGTCCGCGATCCTGATGGCCGGCAAGACGGCCGACGCCGCCTATTTCATGGATGGCGCCAGGATGGTGACTTCGACGTATTACATGAGCGAGCTGCCCGAATGGGTGCGGGCGTGGAATGCGGAGGAGAAGGTCGACGCTTATTTCGGCCGGGTGTGGGAACGCTTCCTGCCCGAATCTGCTTACGCGATCCAGGGCCCCGACGACATGCCCGGCGAGGACACGACGGCGGGGCGTTTGGGCAACACCCTGCCGAAAAAAGTGACCGGCGGCGACGCGAAGCCCGGCCCCCAGTTCTACAGCGCGTTCGAAAACACGCCCTTCGGCAACGAGGTGCTCGAGGACTTTGCGGAGGCCGCGGTGTTGAACGAACAACTGGGCCGGCACGCCGGCGTCACCGACCTGCTGTGCCTCAGCTTTTCGGCGAACGATTCCATCGGGCATCTGTATGGTCCCGACAGTCACGAGGTCATGGACAACGTGGTGCGGATGGACCGGACGCTCGCGAAATTTTTCGCCTTTCTGGACAAGCACGTGGAGTTGAAAAACTGCCTGATCGTGCTCACGGCCGATCACGGCGCGGCGCCGATGCCCGAGCGCGTCAAGGCCGCGAGTCCGCACCTGGTCGCTGGCCGCATCGACAGCAAGGTGCTGCAAGCGACGGGCGAGGCGGCGTTGAATCGCGCGTTCGGGCCGCTCGCTGACGGAGGCAACTGGCTCGTGCGCGACGATTCCTGGTTCCTGCTGCACCCGGCCGCGTTGAAGGAGAAAAAGGTCGACGCGGCGGCCGCGCAGGCGGTCGTGCGCGACGCGTTGCTCACTCTCGATTTCGTCGCCACCGCCTTCACGCGCGCGCAGCTCGAGAAAGGAGAGGTGCAGGACGAACTGGGCCGCGCAACGCTGCTGAGCTTCAACCGCGCCCGCAGCGGCGACGTGTATTTCATCGCCAAACCCTATTTCGTGTCGCGCAAGACCGGCACGAATCACGGCTTGCCGTACAATTACGATACGCACGTGCCGCTGCTGTGGTTCGGCGCGGGGGTGCGGCCCGGCGTGCGTGTGGAGCGCGTCGGCGTCGACGACATTGCGCCGACGCTGGCGCGTCTGCTTGGGTTGCCCGCTCCGCCGCAGAGTCGCGGCCGCGTGTTGTTCTGAAGCCGGACTTGGACAAACGATGGCGGTGACGAAAACGGTGAACCGCCGAGGTTGACGGGGCGACAGCCGGCGGGTGCAAGCAGGCTTGCCCGAAGAAAGCGCGGTGTTAGCTGTGGTGCATATGTTGCCCGCGAATATCGTTCAAAACATGGAGAAAGCTGGTGTCGTCGCCGTGCTGACGGTCGACGATGCGCAAGACGCCGTGCCGGTCGCGCGCGCGCTGCATGCCGGTGGGGTGTCGGTCATTGAGCTGACCTTCCGCACGGCGGCGGCCCAGGAATCGATCCGCCGGATCCGTGCCGAAGTGCCGGAGGTGGTGGTCGGCGCGGGCACGCTGTTGAACCGCGCGCAGGTGGCGGATGCGTTGAAGGCCGGTGCATTCTTCGGTGTCGCGCCGGGATGCAATCCCGCCACGCTTCAGGCCGCGAAGGAGATCGGGCTGCCCTTTGCGCCGGGGGTGATGACGCCGAGCGACGTCGAGATTGCGCTGACGCACGATTGCCGTGTACTGAAGTTTTTCCCCGCGGAAACGTCGGGCGGATTGAATCACCTCAAGACGATGTCGGCGCCGTTCAATCATCTCGGCGTTCGCTATCTTCCGCTCGGTGGCGTGAGCGCGGCGAATTTGAAGGATTATCTTTCTTCGCCGCTCGTGCTCGGCGTGGGCGGTTCGTGGCTCGCGCCGGTGGACCTGATTCGCAAGAAGGATTGGGCGGCGATCCAGCAACGCGCCACGGAAGCGTCGCAGATCGTGCGCGCGGTGCGGCCGTAAGAGTGCGAGCGACCGCGCCGGAGCTTGGGCGCGGTTTTGTACAGGGCGCTTCGCCCGGGGCTCGATTTGTAGGGCGGGGTCGGGAGACCCCGCCCTGTACCTTGCATCCAACCACGAACATCGGGCGTTCGGCGGGCGTGTCGCGGGGATGCTTGAGGATTGCGCGGTCCGACCGCGATTCCCATAAACCCGCCGCATGATCACGACCCGGGCGCGCGGCCTGGCCAATCTCCATGCAGCGGCGACGACCTTGCTGGTCGGCGTCTTCTTCTGGGGGTATGCGAACGTGATCTATCACGTTCCGTTCGTGCGGCTGAGCCGCGACGTGAATCTGCTGCCGTATTTTCTCTGCATGCTCGGCGGCGTGCTGTGGTCGGCCCGTGATCTGGTGCGGATGGCGGCGCGGTTTCACGTATTGAACTGGACGGAGGCCGCGCGCTTTGCGGGCCGGCAGGTGATGTGGATGGCGCTGCTGACCTTCACGATGATGTTTGCGACCCAGGATCGCAGCATCAGCCGACTGTTTCTCGGCACGTTTCTGGTGTGGAGCTGGCTGGGTCTGACAATCCTCAACGCCCGGCTGCCGCGAACCCTCGCGCGACTGGTGTTTCAAAAAGGCCATCGACTGCCGACGGTGTTCATCGGCCGGCTGGCTTCGTTTTCGCGACTCGACGACTGGATCGCACGCAAGGCGCCCTTGGGGATTCACCCGGTCGGCGTGTTGTCCGACGAAAAGCCGGAGCCGGGTGCGACGGGCACGGTGCCGTGGCTTGGCCCGACGGCGGATCTCCGTCGCGTGCTCGCAGAGCGGCCGGTGGGGCAGGTGGTGCTGCTGGAGTTTCCGGCCACGGACGCGGAGGCGCGGGCAGTGATCGATCAATGTCAGGAGCACGGCTGCCGGCTGCTGATTCACAACAATCTCGAGGAGCGCTACACCCATCCGCTGGTGCCGATCGCCGAGGACGGCCGGCATTTTTATACGCTGCAGGAGGAGCCGCTGGAGGATCCGCTGAACCGGATTCTCAAGCGCTCCTACGATCTCGCGATCGCGGGCTCTGCGGTTCTGCTGGTGCTGCCGTGGCTCTGCGCATGGGTGGCACTGATGCAGCGACGCCAGGCGCCGGGACCGCTGTTTCACGTGCGCGAACGGCGGGGAATCCGCGGTGGCACGTTTCGCATGCTGAAGTTCCGTTCCATGCATGTCGGTTCCGGACACGCGGCGGACGAAGCCCGGCAGGCGAGGGCGGACGACGATCGCGTGTTTCCGTTTGGGCGCTGGCTGCGGCGCCGCAGCCTCGACGAATTTCCGCAGTTCTGGAATGTGCTGCGCGGCGACATGAGCGTGGTGGGCCCGCGGCCCTACATGCCGATGCTCGACGAAGAGTTTCGCGCCCAGACGAAGGCTTATCGCACGCGCCATCTCGTGAAGCCCGGCATCACCGGTCTCGCGCAGAGCCTCGGGTATCGCGGCGAGATCCTGGAGCGGGAGATGCTGGACCGGCGGCACTATTGGGATCTGCATTACATCGCGCACTGGTCGCTGTGGCTCGACGTGCAGATCACCGCCAGGACGTTCGCGCAGGTTTTGTTTCCACCGAAAACCGCCTATTAGCCGGTGCGGGCGTCCGCCCCATTTTGCCTGATTGTGACCGGGGGGCGGTTGCGCGGGGGCGGAAAGCGCATTTCTATGACGCCAGCCCCTTGCAGCGATGAACCTGCCGCCCACCCCTGCCGCCGAAGATGAGCTTACCCGGATCGAGTTGATGATCGCCCGGCGGGCTGACGAACTCATGCGACAACGTTCCGGGAGCGTGCCCCCGGCGGACGTGTGGCGCGAAGCCGAAGCCGAGGTCTGGGAGGCACATTCGGTCGCGGTCGAAGCCCACCCGTCCCGGCGCCGCAGGTCCGATATCGGGTGAACGCCGAGCCCTTCATCGGCGAACGCCGGGAACCCGCTTGTCCGGCCCGAACGGCGCCGAATTTCCTCGGTTGGCGGGGATGACCGCATCATGTTTCCGCCATGACCTTGCCGGAAGATTGTCGCGACATTCGGCGTGAGGGACGGGTGCTCTTCGCGCTGCTGCAGGCGCTCGCCGAGGAGAATCTGCTGGCGGGCAGTGCTGGCGAAGAGGCTTGGGGCGGAATCGTGCGGCGCATCCAGGATCATGCGCATCACGAAGCGGAGGCGGAGGCGTGTTACGAACTGCTGTTGCTGCTCGAGCAGGAAGGCCGCCTGGGAGCGCCGTGGGTGCAGTCACGATGGCGGGCGCTGCGCGAGCGTATTGAAGAACCGGATTCGCCGGCCGACGAAGCGCCGCCGGAGTGACGCCGCGCCGAGGCACGCGCCCGGCCTCGCAGGACACGAAAGGCGCTTGCATGGGTCGCGGGGATTCGCCGTCGTAGCGGCACCCCATGAACGTCCCGCTCGCCGCGACTGTTACCCCGCTTCATACCTGGCCCTTCGTCGTGCTGGCCGTGTCGGTCGCCTTCATTGTCGTGGCGATCACGCGGCTCCGGATGCACGCGTTTCTGGCGCTGATCCTCGCGGCATTTCTCACGGGATTCCTGGCCGACGGATTCAGCGAGGCCTCGCTCGCCCGGTTGCCGGCGGCGCTGCGCGACGAGGCGCAGGCGAACTCGTGGGTGGCGGCGATGGAGCTGACGGCGGTCGAGTTCGGCGGCGCGGCGGGGGCGATCGCGATTTCGATCGGCCTGGCGTCGATCATCGGCCTCTGCGTGATGGAGAGCGGCGGTGCGGACAAGGTCGTGCGGCGGTTTCTCGCGGTGTTCGGCGAGAAGCGCGCCGGCTGGGCGCTGCTGGCGAGCACCTACGTGCTCTCGATTCCGATTTTTTTCGATACGATGTTCATGCTGATGGTGCCGCTGGCGCGAGCGCTCCGGCTGCGCACGGGCAAGAGTTACCTGCTCTATCTTTTGGTGGTCGCCTCGGCGGCGATGATCACGCACAGCCTCACCGTGCCGCATCCGGGTCCGCTCGCGATGGTGGAGAATCTGCGCGTCGATCCCGGATTCTCGCTGGTGTGGAGCATCGTCGCCGGCGTGCCGCCGTGCCTCATCGGATATTTCGTGGCGCGCTGGCTGGATCGCCGGGACGAAGTGCCGCTGCGCGAAACGCCCGGGGCGACGATGGCGGATCTGGAGGCGATCGTGCACAAACCGGAGCGCGAGCTGCCGTCCTTCGCCGCGAGCATCGCTCCGGTCCTGCTGCCGATTCTGCTGATCGGGTTCGGTTCGTTTTGGAAAGTGTTCAGCGCGTATCCGCAGGTCGTGACGCTGTTCGGCGGAGCGGACCACATCGCACTGGCGACGAAGGTCATCGCGTTTGCGGGCAACAAGAACTTCGCGCTCAGCCTCGGTGCGGCGATTGCGATCGTGGTGCTCGCACGCCAGCGGCGCATGTCGCTGCAAACCGTCGGCGAGCTGCTTGAGCCTCCGATCGCCACCGCCGGCGTGATCGTGCTGATCACCGCGGCGGGCGGGGCGTTCGGTGGCATGCTGCGGCACGCGGGCGTCGGCGACGCCGTGAAGTCCCTCGCTGAAAGCTATCAGCTCAATCTGGTCATCCTCGCGTGGGTGACGGCGCTGGTGATTCGTATCGCGCAAGGTTCGGCGACCGTCGCGATGATCACGGCGTCGGCGGTGATGTGGCCGATGATCGACCCCGCGGCCAACGCGCCGCTGGCGTTTCATCCAATGTATATTTTTCTCGCGGTCGGCTTCGGTGCGTTCGGCTGCTCGTGGATGAACGACAGCGGCTTCTGGGTGGTCAGCAAACTGGGTGGGTTGACCGAAAAGGAAACGCTGAAGAGCTGGACGGTGATTGCGACGGTGCTCTCGGTGATCGGCCTCGTGATGACGTTCGCCGCGTCGCGACTGCTGCCGCTCGTGTGAGTGGCGGAGTAAATTTTTCGTGGTGGTAAACGGTCTGGCGGAAAGGCCAGGGCATCACCGGCTAGAGCGCTTGGCGCAAAACGGATTTCGATCCAAGGAGGGCACCGATTGCACGGAACGTTTGGAGTTCCGCGCTACCTGGCCGTTGGGACGACGGCCGCTACCAAGGGTCACTCCGTGCATTCTGTGCCTTCCGTGGTTTAAAAATTCGGGTCGAGGTAGGGGCGATCGTCCCGATCGCCAATCCGAGGTGGCAACGCTGTCTCACCGCGCTTGCCGGGTTTCACCGGTTTAAGAAAGAGCCAAAAGGTGGAAAGTTGGGACGCGTGTCCCACGCGTCCTGAGTTCGGCGGGCGCTACGCGAAGGAGGGCGCGAGCGGATCGGGCTTTCCTGAGCGAACTGGCGGACGGCTCGGAGAGCCGTCCCTACCGTTCCTAGTCGCTAAAACGACTTCGTGTAGGTGAGGCCGTTGGCGTCGGCGAACGTGAGCGCGTCGGGCGCCACTTTGATCAACTTGAGGCCGTGAGTGCGGTCGACGATGTCGTTCACCCGATAAACGCGGTCGTTCATCAAGACCTTGCTATCGCTGCCCGACGAACGGATGCCGGTCACGCGGATCGAATCCACGAACGTCTGAATCGCCGGGTCGGGCGGCGGCGCAATTTGCGGCAAGGGCAAAGGGGCCCCCGTCGGCGCGGCGTCGTTTGCCGCGGACGCGTCGGGCGCCGGAGTTGCATTCGACGCCGACGTGCCGTCGCCGCTCGCGCTCGCGTTCGCCGTTCCTTCGCCCGGCGAGGAAGGCGAGGGCGCTTTCGTCGCTTCGCCGGCCTGTATCGGTGCGGCCACGACGGGCGCGACGATCACCGGACTGGGTTCGCTGGATGTGGAGCTTGAAACCGGCGTTGGAGCGGGGCGCACGATCGTCGTCGCGACCGGCTTCGGCGGTTCGCGGTTTACGAGTGCGACCGTGATGACCACGGAAAGCACGACGAGCGCGGTCCCGCCGGCGGCGAGGAGGATGAAGAGTTGCGAGCGTCGGTCGCGGGCCTGGCGCGCTCGCGCGGCGGGGACGACTCCGTCGGCGTCCGTCGCGGCGGCGGCTTCCTGGGCGTGATGCAGCCGTTGGGCTTTCTTGAGGGCTTCGTTGATCAGGCTCATCGGGCGGCGTCAGCCGGTCAGGGTTTCGGTGTCGCGCACGGCGCGGCGCACATCCCAGTAATTCACCTCGTCGGAGTCACGAATGAAGGCGGCGAGGAGCGCCTTGTCACAAAGATTGTTCACGATGCGGGGAATCCCTTTGCTCTTTCGGTGAATGGCGCGGAGCGCCCAGCGCGTGAAGGCCGGCCGGCCGGTGCCGCCCGCGAGCGAGAGCCGGTGCTGGATATAGTGCTGCATGTCGAGCAGCGACAGCGGGTGCAGCTCGTAATGCACGAGGATGCGCTGCCGGAGCTGGCGGAGTTCCTCGCGCGCCAGCACGGTTTTCAACTCCGGCTGGCCCATGAGCACGATCTGCAGGAGCTTTTGCTTGTCGGTCTCGAGATTCGAGAGGAGTCGGATCTGTTCGAGCACGTCGAATTTCAAGTTCTGGGCCTCGTCGATGATCAGCACGATGTCGCGGCCGCGGTCGATGCGTTCGAGCAGCACGCGATTCATCTGGGCCACGAGGTCGTTCTGCGTGCGCGCAAACTTCGTTTCGCCGAGATCCGTGAGGATTGCCTTGAGCATCTGCGTCTCGGTGATCCGCGGATTGAGGATCAGCGCGGTGTCGTAACGCGCGGGATCGAGTTCGTTGAGGAAGCGACGGCAGAGCGTGGTCTTGCCGCAGCCGACCTCGCCGACGAGCACGATGAAGCCCTTGCGCTCCGCGATGCCGTATTTCAGGTGTTGGAGCGCTTCCTGATGCGTGGGGCTGAGATAGAGGAAGCGCGGGTCCGGGGTGATGTTGAAGGGCATCTCCTTGAACCCGTAAAAGCTCTGATACATCGGAGTTCCGAAAACTGCGCGCGGGTCGGGAAAACGCACGCCAAAAACCCGCGGGCGCCGGTCCGCGTCGGCGCGTCGCGGCGGTTTCGCGTTTCTTTGACGGGAAGTTCGTCATAAGCGCGCGGGATTCTGTCGCCAGCCGGACTCGTAAGTTCCGCGGCCGTCCGGAAAAGATTTGCGTGCGCAAAATGCCTTCCGTTCATCTGCCGCCCCGGCGTGAACACCCGCAAACTGATCGTTGGCCTCTACCTCCTGCTCTTCCTCGCCATCGGCGTGGCGTCCGGGATGTACTTCTGGGATGCGCGCGAGGAGTATATGCGTTTGCGAAAGATCGAGGCCGAGAACCGGCGGCGGCTCGCCGAAGCGGAAGCGCGTCTGCTGGAACAGGAAAAAATCCTCGAACGCCTCCGCACCGACCCGGTCTATGTCGAAAAAGTGATCCGGCGCCGGCTCGGCTACGCCAAGCCCGACGAGTTCATTTTTCGTTTCGAAGACTAAACACCCAACCTGATTCGCATGGCCCAGCATTCCTTGATCGAGAACTTCAACCGCGCCGGACAAGGCCACGTCTTTGCCTTCTTCGACCGGCTCGCTCCCGACCAACAGCGTCGACTCCTCGAGGCGGCCGCCGAAATCGATCTGGGTGAGATCGCGCAGCTGACGAAAACCTTGCTGGGGCAGGGCGCCGCCGCCGGCGTGAATCTAGAGGGTCTCGAGCCCGCGCCCTACGAACCGCTGCCGGAGCACGGGGGCGACGCCGCCGCGTGGGCGGAAGCGAAGGCGAAGGGTGAGGAGGCGCTCCGCGCCGGCCGCGTCGCGGCGTTCACCGTCGCCGGCGGACAAGGCACGCGTCTCGGCTACAATGGCCCGAAGGGCACGTTTCCCGTCACCCCGCTGAAACAGAAAACGCTTTTTCAGGTCTTCGCCGAAAAGATCCACGCCGCGGGCGTGCGCTATGGGCGTCCGCTGCACTGGTTCATCATGACGAGCCACCAGAATCACGCGGCGACCGAAGCTTTTTTTCAGGAGAACAGTTTCTTCGGTCTCGAGCGCGCCCGCGTGCATTTCTTCCGCCAGGGCCGCATGCCGGCGGTGAACTTCGAAGGCAAGATCCTGCTCGAAAGTCCCGGCTCGATCGCGATGTCGCCTGACGGTCACGGCGGTTCCCTGCGCGCACTCGGACGCAGCGGCGCGCTCGATGTGATGCAACGCGAGGGCGTGGACACGTTGAGCTATTTCCAGGTCGACAACCCGCTCGTGCGTTGCATCGACCCGGCCTTCATCGGCTGGCATCTGCTCCGCGGCTCCGAGATGTCGAGCAAGATGGTGCCGAAGGCCTATCCGGAGGAGAAACTCGGACATTTCTGCCGCCAGAACGGAAAACTCGTCGTCATCGAATACTCCGATCTGCCGATGACGATGCAGCGCGAGACCGATGCGAACGGCAAGCTGCGCTACGTCGCCGGGAGCATCGCGATCCATGTCCTCGATCGCGAATTCATCCGTCGCATGGCGGCCGGCGGCGACGCCTCGCTGCCGTTTCACCGTGCGGACAAAAAGATCCCGACCGTCGCCGCGGACGGCTCGGCGGTGAAGCCGGAAAAGCCAAATGGCGTGAAGTTCGAGATGTTCGTCTTCGACGCGCTGCCGTTCGCGAAGAACCCGGTCGTGATCGAGACGCGCCGCGCGGACGATTTTTCTCCCGTGAAAAACGCGGAGGGCGTCGATTCTCCCCAGACCTGCCGCGAGGATCAGCTGCGGCAATTCGGCCGCTGGTTGAAAGCCAACGGCGCCGCGTTCGAAGCCGACGCGTCGGGGTTGCCGCAAGCGACGGTGGAGGTTTCGCCGCGGTTTGGCTACGACGAGGACTCGTTTGCAGAGTCCTGGAAAAAATTGTCGCCCAAACCGGTGGTCCGTGACGGATTATACCTCGAATGACCGGCCGCGCGGCGCGCCTTCGCACTTCCCGCGCGCCGGATCCTGAGTTCAACCGCGATTCAACCCGGCCGCGCCCGCGCGCGCGGCATTCCTTCCTTCCATGACAATCCTCGATCGAGTCCAAGCCGCCGCCCGAAATTCGAAACTGTTGCCGAGCGCCGCCGAAAACATCGCGAGCTTCCTGGCTGCGCCGCTTCCGCCCTGGGCGCATAAAAGTATTGAAGAACTGGTGACGCAGGAGGCCTGGGACGAGTTGAACGACCGCTTTTATCGTTATCTCGAGTTCGGCACCGGCGGCATGCGCGGGCGGACGATTGGCGTCGTGTCGGCTCCGACCGAGACGGGCCGGCTGAGCGCAACCGGCACGCCCGAACACGCGGCCATCGGCAGCAACGTCCTCAACGATTTCACGCTGATTCGCGCGACCATCGGCCTGTATCGCTACATGGCGCGATACCTCGCCGCTCGCGGCCATACCGGGAAGCCGAAGCTCGCGATCGCGCACGATGTGCGGCATTTCTCGCGCCATTTCTGCGAGCTGGCGGCATCGACCTGGACCAAGCTCGGCGGCGAGGCGTTCATCTTTGACGGGCCGCGCTCGACGCCGCAGCTGAGCTTCACGGTCCGCCGGCTGAAGGCGCACACCGGCATCGTGATCACGGCCAGCCACAATCCGCCCCACGACAACGGCTTCAAGGCGTATTTCGAGGACGGCGCGCAGGTCGTGCCGCCGCATGACAAGGGGATCGTCGACGAAGTGAACGCCGTGCCGCTGGCGGAACTGGCGACCTTCGTGGACAAATCGCTGGCGGGGGTGACGACGCTTGGCGCCGATGCCGACCGCGCGTATTTCGACGTGGTGCGCAAGGCCGCCGTCGATCCGGAAGCGTTTCGCCGCACCCAGCTCAAGGTCGTGTTCACGAACATTCACGGCACCGGGGCGATCCAGTCCGTGCCGTTGTTGAAGGACGCGGGTTGCCTCGTGGACACGGTGCCCGAGCAACTCGCGTTCGACGGCCGCTTCCCGACGGTGAAGTCGCCGAATCCGGAAAACTCCGCGGCGCTCGCGCTGGCGGTGGCGCTGGCGGAGAAAAACGGCGCGGACGTCGTGCTGGCGACGGATCCGGACTGCGATCGCATGGGCTGTGCGGTGCGGAATCGCGCCGGTCAGCTCGAGCTACTCACCGGCAACCAGATCGGCGCGTTGCTGGCGGACTACCGGCTGGCGAAGTTCAAGGAGCTCGGCTGGATCCCGCCCGCCGGCTCGGCGAGCGTTTGCATCGTGAACACGTTCGTCACCTCGCAGCTGCAGGACGCGATCGGTCGCGGGCACGGCGTGAAAGTCATCAAGACCCTCACCGGCTTCAAGTGGATCGCCGCCAAGATGCGCCATTACGAGGAGCAGTTGAAGGCCGCGATGGGCGCCGGTTTCGATTACGACGCGACGCCGTTCGCGCAGCGCGTGCAGCTGCTCCAGCAGCACAGCACGTTCTATGCGTTCGGCTGCGAGGAAAGCTACGGGTATCTGCCGAACGACTACGTGCGCGACAAGGACGGCAACGCCGCGTGCCTCATGTTTGCCGAGGTGTGCGCGTGGGTGAAGGCCCGCGGGCTCACGATGACCGATTACCTGGACGAGCTCTTCCTCCGTCACGGCTTCTTCCTCGAGGGCACGATCAACCTCTATTACGAGGGCGCGAGCGGCAGCGCCAAGATCAAGCGCATCCTCGAGACCTATCGCTCGAATCCGCCGGAGAAGTTCGGCGACGTGACGGTCTCGAAGTTCGAGGACTTCGGCCGGCAGGACATCCGCGACGCCGACGGCGAACTGATTCCGAAGCAGGATCTCTACTTCGTGTCCTTGTCGAACGGATACTCCTTCGCGGCGCGCGGCAGCGGCACCGAACCGAAGATGAAGTTCTATCTCTTCGCGCGCGAGGACGTGAGCAGCGCGGCGGAACTCGCGGCGGTGAAGCAGCGGGTGAAGGCCACGCTCGATTCCCTGAGCCGGGAGATCGAAGCCGATGCGCAGCGTCGGGCCGGTAGCTGACGCTGCTGCGACGGGCGGTTCCGCGGCGGACGCTCGCAGCGGAACCTCTGACCAAGGCCGCGTTTTTGCGCGGACCAGTTGACGTTTTTTTTACGCGGTTCGTGCGTTTTGCGTCTGGCGAAAGCCCACGCGGACGCTCAGCAAGGAGGGCCATTCTATGGCATTTGGTCTTTTCGCTCCGACTCGCGCCTTGGCGCGTCGCGGCAGCAGGCCTTGGCGCGGCATCTTGCTGGCGCTGCTCCTGTTGTCGGGCCCGGCCTGGGCTCAGGCCCGCGCGCCCGCGGTCTCGAAGGAGTTCCAGATCAAGGCGGTTTTTCTCTACAACTTCGCGCAGTTTGTCGACTGGCCGGCGGAGGCGTTTGACGGACCCGGCAGCCCGCTTGTCATCGGCGTGCTCGGGCTCGATCCGTTTGGCGATTTCCTGGACGAGCTCGTGCAAGGAGAGGTCGTCAACGGCCGGCCGATCGTGGTCCGCCGCTACCGTTGGATCGGGGAGGTCGACGCCTGTCATGTGCTGTTCATCAGCGGGTCCGAGGGAGCTCATCTCGAGCAGATCGAGAAAACGATCGCGGGCCGCAGCATCCTGACGGTGTGCGATTGGGAAGGGCTCATGCGGCATGGAGGCATGATCCGGCTCTTCATGTCGGGCCGGCATGTGCGGCTGCAGATCAACCTCGCAGCCGCGCGCGCCGCGGGCCTGACGATCAGCTCGAAACTCCTGCGGTCCGCAGAGCAGGTCATCGCGGACAGTCCCTGATCATGCCGCTGCGCAACACGCCCATCCGCCGCAAGCTGGCCGTGATCATTCTCACGACCACCGGCACCGCGCTGCTGTTCATGTGTGCGTCGTTCTTCGCGTATGAGTATCTGACGTTCCGGCGTTCCACGATCGGTAATCTCGCGACGCTCGGCGAAGTGATTGCCGCCAACAGCACCGCCGCGCTGGCGTTCGACAATGCGGAGGATGCCACGCAGATCCTGTCGGCGTTGTCGGCCGAACGGCACATCGTCGCCGCGGCCCTGTATACGACGACGGGCGAGTTGTTCGCGCGCTATCCTGAGACGCTGCCGCCCGCGGAGCTGCCGCGATCGCCGGTTGACGCGGCCAGCCAGGTGCTGACCGGCTCGGTGGCGAGCATTCATCCGGTCGTCGCGAAAGGGAAGAACCTCGGCACGCTCTACCTGCAATCGGACATGGGAGCGCTCGAGGAGCGGGTGCGGCTTTACGGATCGATCGCGGTCCTGGTGGTCGTCAGCTCGCTGCTCGTCGCGTTTCTGCTGTCCCAGCAGTTGCAGCAGCAGATCACCCGGCCGCTGCTCGGACTCGCCGACACGGTGCGTCTCGTGTCGGAAAAGAAGGACTTCACCGTCCGGTCGGTGAAGCATGGCAATGACGAGATCGGCGTCCTCACCGATGCGTTCAACGACATGCTGGCGCAGCTGCAGATGCGCGAACGCGTCGCGCGGGAAAGCGAGGCGCGGCTGCGTGCCGTGCTGAATTCCGCCGTGATCGCGGTCATCGTCGTCGACGATCGCGGACGGATCGTCGACTGGAACGCGTGCGCCGAAAAGATGTTCGGGCGTGCGCGCGGCGAGGCGATGGGAATGGACCTGGGCGCGATGCTCGCGCCCCTCGATCCCGCGGCCGGGGCCTCGGGCATGCGGCGCTTCACCCACCGCGTGGACGCGGCCGCCCTGCAGTGGCCGATCGAAACAACGGGACAACGTCGCGACGGCACCGGCTTTCCGGTCGAAGTGGCGATCAGCCCGATCATCACCGGCGGCGTGATCACGTTCTGCGCCTTCGTCAGCGACCTGACCGAACGCAAGCGCGCGGAGGCCGAGTTGCAGGCGTTCAACCAGCAGCTGGAGAAGCGCGTGGAGCAGCGGACGCAGCAGCTCGAGAGCGCGAACAAGGAACTGGAGGCGTTTTCGTATTCGGTTTCCCATGACTTGCGCGCGCCGTTGCGGCATATCGACGGCTACACGGCGATGCTGGCGGCGCACGTCGGGCCCGGACTCGACGAAAAAGGCCGCCGTTATCTCACGGTCATCAGCGAGGCGGCACGGCGCATGGGCCGGTTGATCGACGATCTGCTGAGCTTCTCGCGTCACGGCCGCGCCGAGTTGCGGTTCGGTCCGGTGAACCTCCGCGGGCTGGTCGAGGAGGTGAAGCGTCAGCTCCACAACGAAACGGCCGGGCGCACTATCGACTGGCGGATCGACGAACTGCCGGAGGTCTGCGGCGACGTCGCCATGCTGCACCAGGTGTTCATGAATTTGATCGGCAACGCGCTGAAATACTCCCGCAATCGCGAGCAGGCGCTCATCGAAATCGGCGCCACCGTCACCGATGGCGAGATCACGGTGCACGTCCGCGACAACGGGGCCGGCTTCAATCCGAAATACAAGGACCGCCTTTTCGGCGTGTTCCAGCGGCTGCACTCCGAAAGCGAGTTTGAAGGCACCGGCGTGGGACTCGCCAATGTGCAGAGGATCGTCCATCGCCATGGCGGTCGCGTGTGGGCCGAGGGCGAAGTGAACGTCGGCGCGACGTTTTATTTCACGCTGCCGACGCGGCCCGGAAAAGCGGATCCCGCCGCCGCGATCTAGACGAGCGATGGAGATTAACCACGAAATACACGAAACACACGAAATCGATCCGACCTGAAGAGCCCACGGAATGCACGGAAAACACGGAATTCAGACGATGAATCGGTGATCCCGCCGCGGGCTTCGGCTTTTCTGTGTGTTCTGTGGGCCTTTCCATTTTCGTGTAGTTCGTGGTTCTGCCCATCAGCCGGATGTTTCGCTTAACGCCTCCCCATACATCGAGTGATACAGCCGCTCGATCGTGGTCTCCGGATCTTCGAGCGTCATCGTCTCCTTGATCTTGCTCACGTAGATCCCGAACGAGAACGGACTCACCCGATCGATCGCGCGCAGGTCCCAAGGCTGCTCATGCACCGCGTCCAGGAAATCGAGCGCTCGCGGCAGATCGAGGAAGCGCAGCGTCGCCTCGGCATAAGCTTCGAGCAGCAGCGGGTGGTCGGGCTCGTGCTTGCGCAGCACCTCGAACAGGATCTCGGAGCTCCATTGCAGCATGCGAGCGCCGCGCTCGGCGCCATGCACGCGACGTGGGACCATGAGGCCGGTTTGCGCGACGCCGCGAAACTGCCATTTGACGAGCGACGCTTCCGCGAGCGCGGCGCGCAACGCCTCCTCGGCGCCGCTGCGACGGAAGAGGTCGCGCAGCTCGGCGAGGGTCATCTCCTGGAAACCGCGCAAGCTGAGCAGAAATCCGTAGTCGTCGATCGTCACCAAGGCGTTGCCGCCTTTCGTTTCCTGCACGCGCTGCGCCACGATCCGGGAGAGCGCGTCGTTCGCCGAGCGTCCGATCAGCGAGTGGAAGAAATAGTGTAACAAGTCGCCCTCCTGATACCGCTCGATGAGAAACGCAGCGGAAGTCGGGATCGCGGAAATCCTCGCCTGCAGTTCGAAATGTTCCACCAGCGCGCGGGCATTGCGCGCGGAAAGACCGTATTCGGAGATCAGGAAGTCGATCGCTGCCCTGCCTGAGGCACCCGGAGGGAGTCGGCTGGCGACTTCGGTCCGCAGGCGCACGACCTCGGCGGCGAGGCCGGAGGCCAGCGGCATCTTGTTCGCATACCAGCGCGGCACGGTCGGGAGCGCGCTGTCGGCGGCGACGACGTGCGCGGTCAACAGATGCGTTTTCGCCAGCCGCACCGTGCGTCCTCCCAAAACGAAGACATCGCCCACGCGGATGTTCTTCATGAACGATTCCTCGATCTGGCCGAGATTCCGGCGCCCGAGGCGAACCTGCACCATGCTCTCCGTGTTGATCGTGCCGATGTTTTGGTAAAACGCGCGGGCGACGCGCGGATGCGGCAGGCTCAGGCAACCGGATTCGTTGACCCGGACCTTGCCGAAGACGTTCTCGTAATTCCGCTCCAGCGACGCTCCGCCACCGCGCAGGTAATGCAACACGCGATCAAACTGAATGCGCTCGAGCTGCCGGAACGGATAACTGCGACGCACCAGCGCGAACGCCTCGTCGGGCGTCACGCTCCCGAAGACGGCGAGGCCCACCAGCGTCTGGGCGAGGACGTCGAGCGGATTGTCGTGAACTTTCACCGGTTCGAGCTCGCGGCGCGCCATCATGCGCGCGGTGACGGCGCATTCGGCGAGATCGTTGATGTTGCTCGCGACGAGCAGCCCGTGGCTCGTGCGCCCGAGCGAGTGGCCGGAGCGGCCGATCCGCTGCAGCGCGCGGCTCACGCCCTTGGGCGCGGACACCATCACGACGAGATCGATCGAGCCGATGTCGATGCCCATCTCGAGTGACGTGGAGCAGACGACCGCGCGCAGTTCGCCGCGTTTCAGCCGATCCTCCACCTGCAACCGCACGCCGCGATCGAGTGACGCGTGGTGCACCTCGATCATTTCGCTGAGCTCCGGCAACAGCTGCTTGAGGCGATGACCGATCGATTCGGCGCCGCTGCGCGTGTTCGTGAAAATGAGAGTCGTTTCGTGTTTTTCCAGCAGGGTGCCGAGCTCCTGCAAGACGCGCGTCGCTGTGTAACCGGCCGGAGGATACGCATGATCGCGCAGCGGCGAGAAGACCTCGATGCGGGCGGGCCGGCGCGAGACCACTTCGACGATCCCGCAGGGACGGCCGGGCCCGACGAGAAATGCGGCAACCGTCTCCAGCGGCGAAATGGTCGCGGAGAGCCCGATCCGCACGAGGCGCTGTGAATTTGGATGCTCTGTGGAACGCACGTAGGGACGGCTCTCCGAGCCGTCTGCCACCTCGACCACTTCCTCCAGCCGCTCGGCCGCGACCATTAGCATCGCCCCGCGTTTGTTCTCCGCGAGGGCGTGGAGTTCGTCCGCGATCAGGAAGCGGACGGATTTGAACGCACCGATCCACGCCGGCTGGCTGAGCATCAGCGTGAGGCTTTCCGGCGTCGTCACCAGGATGTGCGGTGGCCGGCGACGCTGGGCGGCGCGTTCCTTCGGCGTCGTGTCGCCGGTGCGGGCGGAGACGCGGAGCCAGTCCCAGCCGAGCTGGGCCAGTGGTTCCTCCAAATTTTTCCGGATGTCGTAGGCGAGCGCGCGGAGCGGGGACACGTAGACGGCGACGATCCCGTTGGGCAACGCGTCGCGATCGTGCAACCGCCCGAGCACGTCGAAGACGGACAGAAACGCGGCGAGGGTTTTCCCGCTGCCCGTCGGCGACGTGAGCAGCGTCGAGCGCCCGGCGAGGATCTCGGGAACGGCCTGCAGTTGGGCGGGCGAAAAGTGCTGGAAGCGGGTCCGAAACCAGGTCGCCAGCGCGGGCTGGAGGGTGGCGAAAAGTCCGGCTTCGGAGAGCGCCGGCTCGGTGACGCGGGTGAACATCGTGGCGCGGCGCTAACCCGAGAACGAGAAGCTGGCCGCGAGCTTGCGGCACGTTTCGAGCGTATCGATGTCGCGCACGGTCTTGTCGGGACGCAGCCGGGCGATCCGCGGAAAACGCAGCGCGAAACCGCTTTGGTGGCGCTTGCTCGGCTGGAGAATGTCGAACGCCACCTCGATCACCGTATCCGGAATCACCTCGCGATAGCGGCCATGCACGGCCAGGGTGCGATCGAGGAAGTGCTGGGTCAGCGTGGCGATCTCCGCGTCGGTGAGACCTGAATACGCTTTGCCGACGGTGAGCAGGCGGTTGTCGTTTTCCTCGTCGCGAATCGCGAAGGTGTAATCGCTCAGCACGTCGCGGCGTTTGCCGTGACCGTATTCGACGCCGACGACCACGACGTCGAGCGTTGCGTAGGCCTTCTTCAGCTTCAGCCAGGCAAGTCCTCGTCGACCGGGCGTGTAGAAACTGTCGGGGTCCTTCGCGATGAGGCCCTCGTTGCCGCGCTGCCGCGACGCGAGAAAGGCCGCCTCGATGTCGAGCGCCGTTTGCGCGAAACGCACCGGCGCGACGGGGAAGCGAGCGGCGAGCCGGTGGTCCGGCGTGGTCAGCAGATTCTCCAGCAGCGCGCGACGCGTGCGGAGCGGCTCCTTGAGCAGGCTGCGACCGTTCAGCCACAGCAGATCGTAGAACGAGATCGAAACGGGGATGTCGGCGCCGAGGAAAAAATCGTCGCCGCCCGTGCGGCCGAGGCGCTTCTGCAATTCCGCAAAGGGCAGGGCGCGTCCGTCGCGCCAGGCGAGCAGCTCGCCGTCGGCGATGAAATCGCCGGGGATTTCCGCCGCGGCGCGGACGACGTCCGGGAATTGCGCGGTGATCCGGTTCAGATCGCGCGAATAGAGTTCGATGCGGTCGCCGGCTTTGTGGAGCTGGCACCGGATGCCGTCGTATTTTTCCTCGAGCCAGATCGAGAGCGGTGCGGGGGCAGACGGTGCGTTCTCGTCCGCTTGCGGGGTGTGGACGGCGGATGCAGACGGACGGCTCGGAGAGCCGTCCCTACCGGCAGCGAAGCGGTCGACGATCGCTTCGGCGGTAGGCTCGGGGCTCGCGAGCATGAACTGCAGCGGGTTGAAGACCGTGAGCTCGATCGCAGCGAGCCGGTTCTCACGGGCGGCGCGAGTGACGGCGGCGATATCGCCGCAGAGCATGTTCGCCTCGCGCACCGACTCGAGCGGCTGATCGGCGGCGACGGCAATCGCCTCTTCGAGCAAACCTTCTTTCAGCCCGATGCGCAGATCGCCGGTGATGATCTTGACGAGATAGCGCGCTTCGTCTGGCGAGCGCGCGGCGAGGCGAGCGCGAAACAGGTCGAGCTTGGCGGCCGGTCCGCGCGCGGCGGCGACGGCGTCGAAGAAGCCCGCGAGGTCGGCGAGGGTGGTGGCTCGAGTTGAGGGTTGAGCGTTGAGGGTTGAGAGAAAGGAAGGGCGCTGCGCGAGCACGGCGCCGGTCGCATCGCCCGCGTCCGCGTAACGATGATACGCGGCGCGATAATCGGCTTCGTTGGTGCCTGCGACTTCGAGCACCGCGCGTTTGATGATCGCCCAGCCGAGATTGAGGTTGCGCGGGTCGCGTTGGGGAAAGGCGCGACCGGTGAGAAACGTGGCGGCGATCGCCGCGTCGTCCGGAGACAGGGCGGCGAGATAGGCGCGCAGAAGTTCGATCTTTTCGAGCTTCTTCGGCGTCGCTTTCACGGCGTCGGCCGCGACGACGAAACGTGCAAACGCGTCCGCTGCCGCTGGCGGCGTGGTGATGTTTTCAGACGGCGCTGCCTGCGGTTCGGCGAGCGGAACGATCGCTGTCGTTGCTGGAAAACGCGGTGCGGCGGCGCCGGCGATGCCGAGTTCGAGCTGGTTGGGTTCACCGATGGCCCAGGCTTCGATTCCGCGTTCGCGCAGCGTGCGGGCAAACTCCTGCGCGAAACCGTGCAGGGTCAGCACGCGACGCGGCTGGACGGCTTCGACGAAGCGCAGCAGATCGGGATAGTCGGCGTGGTCCGACAGCGGAAACGCTGCATCGCACTGGTAGCGGTAAATCGCGCCTGGATCCATCGCCCAGCCGGTCACGACGGCGGTGCGGGCGCGCGGGATGCGCCGGACGAAAGACGACTCGCGCGACTGCGGAGGGCAGATCACGACATGGCCCGCGAGCTCGGTGACGTTGAAATCCCGATACGGCGGAAACGCGATGCCGAGTTCCTCGTAGACGCGCGTGAGGCGGTGCGTTTGCGGATGCAGCATCACCGGCAGTCGGGCGGCCGCGAGGCCGGAAAGCAGTTCCTGGCTCTTGCCGAGACTGTAGCCGAACAGCACGGGCGTGCCGCCGTCGCTGAGCGTCTCCTGGCAGAAGTGCGCGATGTCCTGCAGCACCTTCTCGGTCGGGGGAAACACGTAGTGTGGGCGGCCGAACGTTGTTTCCATGATGAGCGTGTCGGCGTGCGGCGTGGCGCAGGGCTCGGCGGAGAGGCCGCGGCGCAGTTTGAAGTCGCCGGTGTAAAGGAGCGAGCCGTGTTGGGGATGTTCGAGCAGCGACTGCGCCGATCCGAAAATGTGCCCAGCAGGGTGCAGCGTCACCGCGCAGTCGGCGGTGAGCGCCTCGGTTTGGCCGAACGGCAGCACGTGCTCGATGCGTTCGCCAGGCAGTCGCGCTTGCATGAGACGCGCGGTGCCGGCCGAGCAGAGAATCTCGCGGTGCAGTGCCGTGTGATCGGAGTGTGCGTGCGAGACGAACGAACGATGCACGGGATCGTGCGCATCGAGCCACCAGTCGAGCTGGGGCAGATAGACGCCGCGATCGAACTTGATATCCCAGGACATGCGAAGCGAAGCGCAAGGGACGCAAACCGGCCGGCGAGGCAAGTGGCACCGCGGTGCGGCGGCGGTTGGTCAGGCAGGGCGGGGCTCTGGCCCCGACGTTCGAGATGCTCGCCGGTTCAAAACCCGGCGGGGTCGGAAGATCCCGCCCTACATCGGATGGCGGTCGGACTACCGCAGGCCGAGAAAGCTCAGTCCGATCAGGAGCAACAACGCGACGCCGACGGCCCACCAATACCATGCGAGGCCGTTGACGCGACGGTCGGGCGCGCGGGAAGGCTTCGCGGCTTCGTGTTCATCCTCCCAGGCGTCGTCGGGCAGTTCCATCCCGTCGTAAATCGAACTTTCGCGCCAGCCCGTGCGTTCGTCGGCGCCACATTCCGGACAAGCGAGGGCGTTGCGCGGGATCTCGGCGCCGCACTGGGCACATTCGGAAGGAGGAGGCGGGCGGCGCATCAGGGCACAGCGGACAGCGACGGGTTGCCTTTGTCGACTCCGACGGGCGTCGTGAAATATTTCCGGCGCACCAGCCGCCAGGCTGTGACAAAAAACGCGGTCAATGGAATCGCGAGCAGCATGCCGAGGACGCCGCTGAACGCGGTGCCCCAGAAAAAGACGGCGACGATGATCGCAACCGGGTGGAGGCCGGTCTGATGGCCCATGACCTTCGGCGTCAGGATCCAGCCTTCGATTGCCTGCACGAGCACGAAGACCAGCAAAACGAGACCGACCAAATGCCAGCCACCTTCCGGCTGGAAAAACGCGAGCGGCAGCGCGACGGCGAGGCCGATGATCGAGCCGAGATACGGGACGATATTGAGGATCCCGAGCACCAGGCCGATGAAGAGGCCGAACTTCAGGCCGATGAGGCTGAAGCCCGCTGCGAGCAGCACGCCCATGATGAGGCCGATGACGAGTTGGCCGCGGAAGAACGCCTCGATGATCGCGACGAATTCCCGCACGAGAAAAACGATGTCGTCGCGCAGCGGCGTCGGAACGAACGACAGGTGTTGGTCGAGATGCCGGGTAGGCTCGCCGCGCGCGAGCAGGAAGAAAAACAGGTAAACCGGGATGATCGCGACATACGTGAAAAACCCGAACACGCCGATCACGCCGCCACCCGCTGCCTTGAGAGACGGCAGGGCTTCTTTGAAAAGCGATTGGGTCTGTGAGACCACCGTTTCGCTGATCTGGCGCACGGTCGGGTTGTCGAGCTGGCGCTGGATCACGTCGACCCACTCCGGGTAGTGGCCGCGCACGTAGTCGTAGGCCTTCTGCCAGAGGGTCGGCAGGTAGAGGACGAAGTTGACCGTCTGATCGATCAGTGGCGGCAGGACGGCGATCAGCAGGCCGGCGATGGCGAGCACGACGATGCCGTAAAGGAGGATGACCGCGGCCAACCGGCGGTGGCCGAACCGGCGCGACAGCCGGTCGACGAGCGGACGGAGGATCAGGGCCAGCACGCCGGCGGTGGCGAGCGGCCAGAGCACATTGGAAAAATAACTGATCGAATTTCCCAAAACGATCAACGCGCCGACGATGAGCGCCGCGGATCCGAGCACCGCCAGCAACGTCAGTGCGACACCGACGAGCTTGCGCTGGGTAGGATTCAGGAGAGGGATGGGCTCGGGCGGCATGGCGCGGAACGTGTCGCAGCGAATCGAGCCGCAGAGGGCACGCAAGCCTGCAACGGGCCGGTCGCTCCGGCAAAAAACTTTAACCCGGCGAGCGGACGATGTAGCGTGAGGGTGTCGTGAACTCATCGATGCCATGAACGCGGAATCCGTTCGCCTGCCTTGGCTGCGCCGTTTCGCCCTGCGGTTGGGGATGCTGGCTCTGGTCGGCGTCAACCTGGAGGCCGCCCCGATCAAATTCATCGCGGTCAGCGCGACCGCGGTGCGCGATTACGCCCGCCCCCTCGGCGACGACGGTCAGCCGCGACCGCAAACCTACGTGTTTACCGAAGGGAAATTCTTCGCCGGTCGCACGGTCGATCGCAGTCAAAGCCGCACCCGGTTCACGGACGTGGCGGAGGCGCTTGCGCCGCAGCTGGCGAAGCAGGCGTATTTTCCCACCAAGGACGCGGCGACGGCCGATCTCCTGCTGATGGTGCACTGGGGCACGACGACGGTTTACGAAGATCCGCAAAAGGAATTCCACGCGGAGCGGATCAACGAGGCGCTGAACGAGTATCGCAGCGCCGCGGCCGCCAACGGCGGCGATGCCGATCCGGGCGCGTTGAATGCGGCGCTGAACGAAAGGTCCAATGGTTCTGCGAGCGCGCAGGGCGCGATCGCGCGGAATGCCGCGTTGCTCGGCTACCGCGAGGTGCTGGAGCGCGAGCAGCGAAAGGTGTTTTCCAGCGCCGATGAGCAGACGATGAACGAGGAGCTGAATGAGGAGCGCTATTTCGTGATCGTGATGGCCTACGACTACGCGTTCATGCGGCGCGAACATCAGCCGCGCCTGCTCTGGGTCACCCGCATCAGCGTGCGCGCCGCCGGGAATAATTTCACGGAAGCGATCCCGGCGATCGCGGAAGCCGGCTCGCCGGTGTATGGACACCACCTGCCTGGCATCCAGCGCGTCGACATCAAACGCCGTGTCGGCCAGGTGGAATTCGGCGAGCTCAAGACGCTCGGGCCGGTCGAGGAATCGGAAACGAAGGAAACTGCCAAGTGACCGCTCAGATCGGCGGCGCAACCGGTTCTCTCCTTGACAATCTAGGGGAAGGTGGTTTCTTCCTAGATAATCTAGGAGAGGAGCCATGCCGGACAAAAAAGCCGATCTGCTGCAGGGGACGCTGGACCTGCTGATTTTGAAAGCGCTGCAGCACGAACCGATGCACGGTTTCGGCGTGGCGATGCGAATTGCGCAGATGTCCAAGGACATGCTGCAGGTGGAGCAGGGATCGTTGTATCCTGCGCTGTATCGATTGGAGGATCAGGGCTGGATCGAATCCGAGTGGGGCGTTTCGGAAAACAACCGGAAAGCGAAGTTCTACTCGCTGACCGCTTCCGGCCGGAAGCAGCTCCAGGCCGAGGAGCGGAGCTGGGCGAAGCTCTCGACCGCGATCAACCTGGTGCTGGGCAACGCGTGAGTCGCGCGAAGGTCGTGAATGCCATTCCAGAGGATTTTCTCCGCGCGCTGCGACAGAGCGGGTTGGAGGAGTTTTTCTGCGAGTGCCCTTACGTTCACCGGGCCGATTACCTGCGCTGGATCGCGACCGCCAAGCGGCCGGCGACGCGCCGGGAGCGCATCCAGAAAGCCGTTGTGCGGCTGTTCGGCCAGTGGACGGACGAGATGCGGACCGCTCGGACGGCTTTCGCAACCGTGAACGCGGCGAGTGCCTGCCGCGCTTCCGTGTGAGGCATCAATCTTCCCCGGCCAGACGAATCCCGCGCCCTATGAAATTCACCTCAGTTCTGCGTTCATGGTGGCGCCGAGAGCGAATGGACGTCGAGATGTCGCAGGAGATTCGGATCCATCTCGAGATGCTCGAGCAACGCTATCGCGCGTCGGGCATGAATGACGATGAGGCACGCTACGCCGCGCTGCGACGGTTCGGCGGAGTGGAGCAGATCAAGGAGCGTTGTCGGGAGCAGCGCGGGTGGACCTGGCTCGAGAACAGCTTTCGCGATCTGCGATTCGCGGCCCGGTCGCTCCGGCGGGCGCCCTTGTTCAGCGGCGCGGTCATCGCCACCCTGGCGCTCTGCATCGGCCCGAACACCGCGATTCTGACCGTGCTGTATGCGCTGGTGCTGAAGCCGGCGCCATTCCACGAACCGGAGCGGCTGGTTCAGGTTTACAACGCCTTCGAAAAACTGGGCGGAGGGCGCAGCCGGCAGGCCGGCAGCGTGCCGCAATACCGGGATTTCCAGGCTCACGCGGACTTGTTCGAGGGATTTGCGTTGATGCGTTACGCGGGCACGACGCTGGATGACGACACCGCGCCGCAGCGGGTGATGGGCATGCGGGTGACGGCGGGTTTCTTCGATCTGCTCGGAGTGCGTCCGTTGCTCGGTCGGTTTGGCACGCCGGAAGAAGATGCGGTCGGCGCTGACCGGGTGCTCGTATTGACCAGGACCTTTTGGGAATCCCAATTCAACGCGGATCCGGGTGTGATCGGACGCACGGTGCGACTTGGCGGGGAACCGTGGACCGTCATCGGCGTGGCTCCCCGCAGCGTCGAGGTGCTCGACCGCTACACGCAATTTTTCAAGCCCTTCGAATCCGTGCCCAACGAGGTGGATCCGCGGGCGCGTTACAGCGGGAGAGCGACTTTGTTCGGTCGCTTGAAACCGGGCGTCACGCGCGCGGTCGCGGAGGCGCAGCTGAGTGCGGTTGACCGCCGCTATCTCGACGAACTGGCGGCGTCCGCGACCCGGACCTATTTCGAATACACGGGCCACCGGGTGCGGGTCGAGAGCATCGGGGCGCAGGTCGCGGACCTGGTGCGGCGGCCGCTCACGTTGTTGCAGGTCGGGGCGGGTTTTGTGCTGCTGATCGGCGCGGTCAACGTGCTGAACCTGATGCTGGCGCGTGCGAATACGAAGCGGCCGGAACTGGCGATCCGGCATGCGCTCGGTGCGGGGCGCGCGACGCTGATGCGACAGCTGATCGCGGAGAGCGTGTTGCTCACGGCGATGGCGACCGCACTGGGCGCGGGAATGGCGTGGGCCGCGGTGCGCATGATCAATGTTTACCTGCCGATGTTCGCGGGATCGGCGGCGCCGGTGCAGGTCGAGTTGTCGATGGTCGGAGTGGCAGCCGCCGTGGCGCTCGGGCTTGCGCTCGTGGTCGGCGCGGTGCCGTTCGCGCTGGTGTGGAAACGCGGCTTGAAACTGAACGAAACTCGCACCGCCTCGGCGGGGACCAGCGCGCGCGTGCTCGGTGGCGCCCTGATCGTGGTGCAGGTGGCGATCGCGTTGCTGCTCCTCGTAGGCGCGGGGTTGTTGGGACGAAGTTTCGCGCGGGTGCTGGCCACGGATCCCGGCTTCGACACCTCGAATCTCGTGCAGGGACGCATGGCCGTTCCCAAGGCGTTCGAACCGGTCGACGCCAATGTCGGATTGCAGCGGCGCATCGTCGAGGGATTGCGGGAGATCCCGGGCGTCGAAGGAGCGGCGCTGGTGTTCGATTATGCGCTGGCGGGGAGTTTTCGATCGTCACCGTTTGTGATCCGTGGAGAAGCGGCGAGCCCGGGTGCAAACCGACCGCTGGTGGCGGTCGATCCCGTGTCGCCGGAATTTTTCGAGACGCTGCGGATCACGCTGCTCGAAGGGCGAGGCTTCACCTACGCAGACGATATCCGCAGCAGTCCGGTGCTGGTGGTCGACGATCTGTTTGCGCAGCGATATTTTCCCGGTCGCAGCGCGGTGGGGCAGGAGGTCGCGTTGTCGGATCGGCCGCCGCCGGACGGTCGGCCGTGGCCGCGAATCGTCGGGGTGGTCCGTCGGCCGCAGCTCTCCGGTTTGGAGGCGCGCGACGGCGTGCCGATTGTATTCATGCCGATGGTACAACAACCGGCCTTCGGGTTCTCGTTCGTCGTGCGCTCTCCCCGCGAGACCGGCGATCTCCTCCGGGAAATCCGACGCAAACTGCACGCGATCGAACCGACGCTGCCGTTGTACGGGACGGCAACCATCGAGGAGGGCCTGGACAGCCTGATGATGGGGCGGCGCGGCGTGACGCTGCTGATCGGTGCCTTTGCGGGGCTGGCGCTGGTGCTCGCGGGGATCGGTCTTTATGGCGTGCTCGCTTACGATGTGTCGCAACGCACGCGCGAGATTGGGATTCGCGGAGCGATCGGTGCGACGCGCACTCAGATCGTCGCGATGATCCTGCGGCAGGGGATGTGGCGCACCGGGCTGGGCGTGGCCATTGGTTTCGTGGCGGCAATTTACCTCACGCGGTTCCTTCAGGCGTGGCTGTTCGATGTCGGAAGATTCGATCCGATCGCGTTCGCCGGGGTCTCGTTGTTGATGCTGGCAGTATCCCTGCTCGCGTGCTGGCTGCCGGCGCGGCGGGCGGCGAGGGTGGATCCGATGGTGGCGCTCCGGTGCGAGTGAAAGCAGAAGGTGGCAAGTTGATCGCAAGCCGCACATGAGACTTTTCCGACAATTGAGCGCGCTGTTCCGGAGGAGGGCCCTCGAGGCCGAGATGGCCGAGGAGATGCGTCTGCATCTCGAGCTGCAGACGGAGAGGAACATCGCCGCCGGGATGAGCGCCGAGGACGCGCGTTACGCCGCGCTGCGGCAGTTCGGCGGAGTGGAGCAGATCAAGGAGGTCGCGCGCGCGCAGCGCAGCTTCGGCTGGCTCGAGGACGGCGTGAAGGACATCCGTTTCGCGGCGCGCATGCTGCGGAAAACTCCGTCGTTCACCATCGTCGCCGTCGTGTCGCTCGCGATCGGGATCGGCCTGAACACCGCCGTGTTCAGCATCATCAACGCGATTTTTTATCAGACGATTCGCGGCGTGCCGCAGCCGGAACGCGTGCTCTTTTTCAACGGTCCGCGCCTCTCGTGGTCGCAACTGGAAGCGCTGCGCGAGCAATTGGCGCCTGTGGCTCAGGTGCTCGGTGCTGCCGGGTTCGAGGCTACGGTGGCCGTCGAAAATGTAGAGCGGACGGCGCGCGTCGGTGTGGTGAGTGCCAATCATTTCTCCACGTTTGGTGTGCGGACGGCACAGGGAAGACTGTTCGCGGCGGAGTCGGCTTGCGCGCTGACCGGCGGTTCGGTCGCCGTGCTGAACCATGCATTCTGGCGGGAGGCACTCGGCGCCGATCCCGGAGTGCTTGGGCAAAGTCTCCGGGTCGACGGCACGCTCGTGACGGTGATCGGCGTCGCCGCGCGCGATTTTCACGGACCCGGTCCGGAAGGTCCGGCCTTGTGGGTGCCGGTGGGCGCGCTCGCTGACGCGGGCCCGACGCAGTTCGCGGCGTTCGGACGACTCAAGCCCGGCGTTTCGCTCGCGCAGGCGCAGGCGGCGGTCGACTTAGTCGTTGCGCGCTCGCCGGACGTTTTTGGCACCGACCTGAGCTTTCGACTTTCGCTTGGGCGCGAGGATTGGCGCGGCGAGATGTCGGCGGCGAAAAAAGCGGAATTTTTTCTCGTGACGACGGTGCCGCTGGTCGTTGCGGGCGGGCTGTTGTGGATCGCGTGTTCGAACGTCGGTAATCTCCTGCTCGCCCGCGCGGTGCAGCGGCGGAAGGAGATCGCGATCCGGCTGGCGAGTGGAGCGACACGTGGGCGGCTGTTGCGCATGTTGATGGCCGAAAGCCTCCTGCTCGCGGCCTTGGGCGGCTCCGCAGGACTGTGGTTTGGCGCGGTGACTCTCGATTTCGTATTCGCCACCCTCGCGGACTTCGGAGCCTTCTCCGTGCAGCTGGACGCGCGCGTGTTTGCCTACACCGGCGCGGTGAGCGTTGTGGCTGCGTTGCTGTTCGGACTCGTGCCGGCCCACCAGGCAGTCCGACCGGATGTCAACGCGACGTTGAAAGGTGAAAGCGATTCGCCGGCGTTTCGGAGCTCGCGGCTGCGCGGGTTTTTCCTGATCACGCAGATCGCCTCGAGCTTCGCGTTGCTCGCGGTGGCGGGCACGTTCGTGAAGTCTCTGGTGGCAGAGGCGTATGTCGGCGCACAGGCGCAGCGCATGGACCGGCTCGCGTATGCGCCATGGCCTCACGCTGCGGATGAAGCGACGGCGACGGCGCAGCGCGAGGAGGCGCGGTCCCGCGTGTTGGGGATCGACGGAGTGGCGGACGCGGCGTGGGTGGAGGGACTCGGCGCAGAAAAACGCCGCTTCGGCCGCAGGAAATCGACGAGCGCGGAGACGGCAGACCTGCGGCCCGAGGTATGGTTGCGGCGGGTCGACGAACACTATTTCGCAGTGGTGGGGGCGACGGTGCTGCGTGGCTCGTCTGCGTTTGGACGCGTTGCGGAAGGAGCGGTGCGGCAGGTGGTGGTGAACCGCGCGATGGCGAAGCGCTTCTGGTCGCGCCCGGACGCGGTCGGGGAACATTTCGAAGTGGAAAACCAGAGCTACCTCGTCGCGGGGATCGTCGAGGATGGCGGCAGCGAACCCACGGTTTACGACGGGCTGCCGCTGCGCGCCACGAACGAGCGCGGGTTGCTCATCGCGACGAAAGGGAGCGCAGAAGACGCGACGGTCGCGATCAACGACGTGTTGCGAAATGTGGCGGCGGAGACGATCACCCCGCGCGCGCTGCCGCTGCGCGAAATTGCCTTCAGGACGATGACACAGTTGACGCAACTTGCGGTGTTTGTCGGCGGACTCGCCCTGGCGCTCGCCGCCTCGGGGATCTACGCGTCGATGGCGTTTTCGACGAGCCAGCGCACCCAGGAGATCGGAGTGCGGATGGCGCTCGGAGCGACACGCGCAGCGGTGTTGCGTCTGGTGCTGGCGGGTGGATTGAAAACGGTGGCGTGGGGTGGGACGCTCGGGGCTGCCGTCGCGGTGACGGGCGTTCGTTTGTTGTTCGGTCTTCTGACCGGGGCACCTTCGCAGGTCGACGTGGTGGCGTTTGCTAGCGTGGCGATCGTCTTCGCCGTGGTGGGCATCGGGGCCTGTGGATGGCCGGCGATCCGGGCGGCGCGCGTGGACCCGATGGTGGCGCTGCGTTACGAGTGAGCGAGGCTGCAGGTCGCGGCGCCGGTTGACTCGCTTCTGGCGGGCCGACAGAAAAGGCGGCTACCTTTCTCACTGTGCAGTCGAAGAACGTCATCACCGAACGAATCGCCACCGCGCTGCGCCGCTTCCCGCCGTTTTCCATGATGGAAATGGAAACGGTGCAGCAACTCGCCGCCGAGGCTTCGGTGCGCGCGATGGCGGCGGGAGACTTCGTGTGGCGCCAGGGCGATCGGCCGCGGGACGAAGTCCTGTTTGTGGCGCGCGGCCGCGTGGAATATATCTGGCAGGTCGAGGGGCGGCGGGAGCGCGTGGATATTCGCGACGTCGGCGACGTGCTCGGGTTCACCGCCGTCACGCACAACGAAGCCCAGCACAGCGTCTCGGCGCAGGCGGCGGAGGATTGTCTTTTCTACATCCTGCCCGCCGCGCGCATCCGGCCGGTGCTCGAGACGCACGATGAGGCGCGCCATTATGTGCGACGGCATTCCTACTGGGTCGCCCGCGTCGGTCAGACCGTGGCGTTGACCGAGCCGACCGACTCCGCGATCGCAGGGCGCGCCAAAAACATCCTGCAGGCGCATCTCGACGGCGCGCAGCTCATTCAGCTGCGGCCGGCCGAGCGGCTGCTCACGTGTGCCCCGGATGCGCCGATCAGCGCCGCCGCGGCGCTCATGGCCGCCAAACAGGTGCCGTCGATCCTGATCGTCGATCCGGAGCGCCGGCCGCTGGGCATCGTGACCGCCAACGCTCTCGTCAAGCAGGTGATCGTCGACGGTATTGAAAAAACGGCGACAGTCGCGTCCGTCATGGCGCAGCCGGTCATCACGGTCTCGCCCCAGTCGAGCGCCACGGCGGCGATGCTGGTGATGCTGCGCGAGCGCATCGGGCAGGTGTGCGTGACCGAGGACGGGACGCCGCACTCGCCGGCGCTGGACGTTTGCACGCAGAAGGACCTTCTCGCGCAGAGCGGACATCATCCCGCCGGCTTGCTGCGCGAGATCCGGCTCGCGCGCACCAATCCGCGTTTTCGCGAGCTCTGCGACGAAATCCAGTCGATCGCCCGCAGCTATCTCGAGGCAGGGGTGTCGGCGATCTATCTCGGCCAGATTTGCGCGGAGCTTTACGACGAACTCGTGCAGCGGCTGATCGAGCTCTCCGCGGCCGAGCTGGCGAATGCGGGCACGCCGATCCCTCCGACGGCGTGGGCGTGGATGTCGGTCGGCAGCGACGGACGCCGCGAGCAGATCCTGCGGACCGACATGGACAACGCGCTCGTTTTCGAGCCGCTCGGCTCGACCGAGGCGGACGAGGAGGCGAGGGCGGTGTTTCTGCAGCTGGCCACGCGGGTGATCGATCGCATGGCGGCGGCAGGCTTCGCGCGCTGCCAGGGCGGCGTGATGGCACTGAATCCGCGCTGGTGCCGCACGTCTGCGGAGTGGCTCGCGGAATTTCAGACTTATGGCAACGACCTGGAGGGCGATCGGCTGTTGCGGGCGATGGTGCTCTATGACCTGCGTTACGTCGCCGGCGACAAGTCGCTCTGCGAGACGCTGCGTCGGACGATTTTCGACACCGTGACGGCGAACGGCCGGTTGCAGCGGCGTCTGGCGGAACACGTCGTCGATACGGCGCCGCCGCTCAATTTCATCGGACGTTTCGTGATGGAAAAGCTCGGCGCCGGCCAGGAGGAGTTCGATCTGAAATCGCGCGGGATGGCTCCGCTGCGCGATGCGGCGCGATTGTTGTGCCTGAAATACCGGTTGAGCCGCCGCTACTCCACGGGCGGCCGCTGGGAGGAGGTGCGGCGAAACCAGCCGCGGCTGGCGGAACTCGCCGCGTCCGCGCGAGACGCCTACGATTTCCTGCTGCGGCTGCGCACACTCAACGGACTCAAGCGCGGCGACTCGGGGCGCTTCATCAATTCGGGGCAGCTGTCCAAGCTCGAGCGCAGCCAGCTCTCGAGCATCTTCGACGTGGTGCGGCTCGTGCAGGAAGCGCTCCGCCGCGAGTTCGATCTGATGGGGCCGCGCTGATGTTATCCTGGTTCAAACGCCGCTCGCTCGCGCCGTCGGCGCTCGCATATCGCGAGAGCACCGATCCGCGGGTGCCGAAGAAAACGGCTGTCGACACGCTGTCGTTCCTCGTGCTCGACGCGGAAACCACAGGCTTCGATCCCGTGAACGATCGCATCCTTTCGCTCGCCGCCGTGCCGGTGCGCGCGGGTGTGGCGGAGCTCGCGGGCCTGCGTTCCTGGTTGGTTTACCAGCCGCGGGCGCGGCTGACGGAGGCGGTGCGGGTGCATGGCATCCTTCCGTCGGAGACGCGCACGGGCGAGCCGGAGGAGGCGGTGCTGGAGGCGTGGCTGCCGCTTGCGACGGACACGGTGCTGGTGGGGCATCACCTGCGCTTCGACGTCGCCATGCTCAATGCCGCGCTGCAGCGGCATTTCCGGGTGAAGCTTCGTAATCCGATGCTGGATACGGCGCATCTCGCGATGCGCGCGCTGGAGGCGTTTCGGAAAACCGGTTATCCCGGGCAGCGGGTGCCCTCGCTCGACGAGGTTTGCACGCACTGCGGCATCACGCCGATGGAGCGTCATACGGCCGAGGGCGATGCCTTCACGACGGCGGAGCTGCTGCTGGTGCTCTGCGCGAAATACGCCCGGCTGCTGGGTCGACCGCTTACTGCCGGGGACCTGCCGCTCAACGAGCCCTGATTCGTCAGGAGCGTGGTTGGCAAGGGCGTGGCTCGCGACGCGCCTGAGGGCCCATGAAAGCGACTCGGCGCGAGGGTCTCGGACCCGCGGCTCACAGGAATCACGTCACATGCCGGCGGAAAATTGCACTTAGCTCTTTGACGTGGCGGCGATTCGATTACGGTGCGTGTTCCCCGCATGCAGGCCGCGACTCACATCCACGTCAAAGGTGCGCGAGAGCACAACCTGAAGAACCTCGAGCTGCGGATTCCCCGCGGAAAGCTCGTGGTCGTCACCGGCCCGAGCGGCTCGGGCAAATCGTCGCTGGCCTTCGACACGATCTACGCCGAGGGCTACCGCAAATACATGGAGAGCCTTTCCACGCAGGCGCGGCAGGTGCTCGAGCAGCTGAAACGCCCGGACGTGGATTTCATCCATGGTCTCTCGCCTGTCCTCGCGATCGAGCAGCGAACGGGTGCCGGCGGACCGCGCAGCACGATTGCGACGGCGACGGAGATCGCGGATTATGCGCAGCTGCTCTGGGCCCTCGTCGGTGAGCAACGCTGTCCGAAGGACGGCGGCCGCGTGGTGCAACGCTCGCTCGATGACAACGTGCAACGCGTGCTGACCCAGTGCGCCGGGGAGCGGATCATCCTGCTCGCGCCCTGGATGCGCGCGAAGGCGAGTGTGTTGCGCGAGGAGTTGCCACGGCTGCGGCAACGCGGATTTCAACGCGTGCGACTCGACGGCGAGGTCAAAAACCTCGACGAGCCCAAGCTGATTTCCACCGCGGCGAAGGAGATCGCGGTCGATCTCGTGATCGACCGGCTGGTGGCGTCGGCGGACCAGCGCAGCCGGCTGGCCGATTCGCTCGAACTGGCGTTTCGCGAAGGCAAGGACCGCGCGATCGTGCTGGCGCAGAAGTCGCCCGATGCGCCGTGGCGCGAGCTGCCGCTCAGCCAGTCGCTCGCGTGCGAGATCTGCGGCGATGTATTCGAAAAGCTGACACCACGGCATTTCTCCTTCAACCACAGCGAGGGCGCGTGCCCGACCTGCGGCGGGCTCGGCCGCAAGCTGCGTTTCGTGCCGGAACTGATCGTGCCGGATCCGGAGAAGAGCGTGCGCGAAGGCGCGATCAAGCCGTGGCGGATCGGCGGAAAAAATCTGATCATCAAGCACAATGCGCTGCTGAAACAGCTGGCCGAGCAGCTGCCCTTCGATCCCGACAAGCCGTGGCGCTCCCTGCCGGAGGAGACGCGCGACGCGATCCTGCACGGCGCGGGCGAGCGGCAGTTTGCGTTCAAGCTCCGCCGGATGCGCGAGGCGAAGGCGATGCCCTTCGAAGGGGTGATCGCGGATCTGGAGGACAGCTGGCGGCACACCGACAGCGAAGGATTCCGCGCGCGACTCACGACCTTCATGGTCGCGGGCGAGTGTCCCGAATGTCACGGCACGCGGCTCAACGCCCGCAGCGGCGCGGTGCGCCTGAATCTCGGCGAACCGGGAAGCGCGGGCGGCGAGCCGCCGTTTCACACGTATCCGCAATTCCTCGCGCTCGATGTCGAGACCGCGAACGCTGTCGCGAAACAGGCGGTGACGATGCACGGCGCGAACGAAGCGGTGCGCGAAGTCGTGACCGGCATCGAGCAGCGGCTCGCGTTTCTCCTCGAGACCGGACTCGGCTACCTGACGCTCGACCGCGATTACGCGACGCTGTCGGGCGGCGAGGCGCAGCGCGTGCGGCTGGCGACGCAGCTCGGCATGGGATTGATGGGCGTGATCTACGTGCTCGACGAGCCGAGCATCGGGCTGCACCCGCACGACAATCAAAAGCTGCTCGAGACGCTCCAGGCGCTGCGCGATCGCGGCAACACGGTGATCGTCGTCGAGCACGACGAGGACACGATGCGCATCGCCGACCAGTTGATCGAGCTGGGACCAGAGGCGGGTGTCGAAGGCGGTTATCTGCTGTTTCAAGGCACGCCGCAGGACTGCATGAAACTGCCGGCGAAACTCTCGCGCACCGGACCGTTTCTGGCGCGGACGCTGGGTGTCGTGAAGGACGCGAAAACGAAGCAGCCCGACGGCGCCTGGCTCACGGTGCGCGAAGCGCGGGCCAATAATCTTCGCGGCATCGATGCGCGTTTTCCGATCGGTCTGCTCACGTGCGTGACCGGCGTGAGCGGCTCAGGCAAGAGCACCTTGGTGAACGACATCCTCGCCACCGCCGCCGCGCGCAAGCTGAACGGCGCGAAAGCGTTTCCTGCGAAACACCGGCAGATCGAGAATCTCGATTTCTTCGAGAAGCTCGTGCAGGTCGACCAGGAGCCGATCGGCCGCAGCCCGCGTTCGAATCCGGCGACGTATGTCGATCTGCTCGGACTGTTGCGCGATTTGTTCGCGCAGGTGCCGCTCGCGAAAGTGCGCGGCTACAAGCCGAGCCGGTTCTCGTTCAACGTGCGCGGCGGTCGCTGCGAACGCTGCCAGGGCGATGGCATGATCAAACTCGACATGCAGTTCATGGCCGACGCCTACGCGCCCTGTCCGAGCTGCGGCGGGCGGCGCTTCAACCGCGAAACGCTCGAGATTCTGTTTCACGGCAAGTCGATCGCGGACGTGCTCGACTTGACCGTGCGCGAGGCGATCGCGTTGTTTCGCAATATCCCGCGCGTGATCGACAAGCTCGCCACGCTCGATGCGGTGGGCCTCGGCTACCTGACGCTCGGCCAATCGGCGACGACGCTCTCGGGCGGCGAAGCGCAGCGATTGAAGCTCTCGCTCGAGCTCAGCAAACGGCAGCAGGGTGGGACGCTTTACATCCTGGACGAGCCCACGACGGGACTGCACTGGGTCGACATCCAGCGCTTGATGGACCTGTTGTTCAAGCTGCGCGACGCCGGCAACACGGTGATCGTGATCGAGCACAACCTCGATGTCATCAATCTCGCCGACTGGATCATCGATCTCGGCCCGGGCGGCGGTCGCGATGGCGGCGAGATCGTATTCGCCGGGGCGCGTTCCGAAATCGAAACGTGCGAGCGTTCGCTGACCGGCGAGGCGCTGCGTCGCTGGTCGATGGCGGCGCGCGACTAGCCACGGTCGTGCGCGGTCTAGCGAATGAAAAGTAGGGCGGGTCTCCGACCCGCCTTCGACCGCGTGCAGCGCAAAAAGGCGGGGCGGAGACTCGCCCCATCTGAAGGGGTGGCGACAGCAGCAGGTGCGCTTCGCCGCACAATTCCGGCGCGGGGTTGGCCAAGGAACGCGCAGCGGCGGCGGGCTCCGCGGCGTAGAGTTTCGCCATGAACTCGCCGTTTCATGTGAGTCAGTATCCACGGCGGATCGTCTGGTTCATGGCGATCGCCTGGGCGGTGATTGTGGGGAAATGCGCGGCGGTCTGGTGGGCCGTCGGGCATTGGAATCTGCAATTCAATCCGTTCTGGGTGATTGGCCCGACCCTGACGTTTGCCGCCCTGGTGACGCTCATCTGGCTGACGCATCACGAAGAGTGAGCCGCGCGCTCACGTGGCGCTTTCGCCGGCGAGGAAATCGCCGGCGTGGTTCGTGTTTTCCTGCGATCGGACCATGTTGATGCATGCAGATTTCATCACTCGAATTTCGCGGCACGAAAGCGCATCGCGTCGTGTCACTTCAGACGGGCGCCAGCGTCATGCGTGCTGGTTGCTCCGATACCCCATGAGACCCCTGCGCCATTTGCTCCTTTGCGCATCGCTGCTGGCCGGCCTCGGCGGCGGCGCTGCAGCAACATCGGTTTGGGGGCAGACCCCGACGCCTCCGGAGACCGCGGCGTCGCCGGCGGTTTCGCAGCTCGCGCCCGAACAACTCGAACAGCTCGTGGCTCCGATCGCGTTGTATCCCGATGTCCTGGTGGCGCTGATCCTGCCGGCCTCGACCGAAAGCTCGGACGTGGTGCTCGCTGCGCGCTACCTGCGCGACAACGGCGATGCGAACCAGATCGATGCCCAGTCGTGGGACGACGACGTCAAGGCGCTCGCGCGTTATCCGGATGTGATCAAGTGGATGGACGAGAATCTCGCGTGGACGCAGCAGCTCGGTGAAGCGTATCTCGCCAGCCCGGAAAACGTGATGGCCGCGGTGCAGCGCGCGCGCAGTCGCGCGAAAGCGGGCGGGCTGCTCGTCAGCACGACGCAGCAGACAGTGTTGGACGAAAATGGATACATCCGGATCGTGCCCGCGCAGCCGGAAGTGATTTACGTGCCGCGGTATGACTATCGCGTCATCTACGTCGAGCATCCGACCTATTATCAGCCGGACACCTGGCTGACGTTCGGCGTCGGATTCGGCGTCGGCTGGTGGCTGCACAACGACTGCGATTGGGGTCGCCGTGTGATCGTGGTGAATCGACGGCCGGCCGCACACTGGCGGTTGCACGACTGGCAGCGCCAGCATTTCGCGCACCGTCCGCAATTCGGCGATCACTGGCGTCCGTGGACGCCGCCGGCGGGACGGCCGCGTCCGCCTTTTCATCGTCGCGATTTCACATCGCGGCGTGAGTTTCCCCATCCGGGGCCGGTCGGGCCGCCGCGCGTCGATCGCGATCGCGACCGTGACCGGCGGCCGCAGCCCGGGCGCTTGACCGATGAACGGCGATGGCAGCACCGGCCGTCCAGCCCGGCGGGAGCACGCGAAGTGAAGCCGAATGTGCCGCCGCCTGCGTCCGGAAACCCGCCGCGGGAGTGGACGCGCAATGCCGATCGCGTCCCGCGCGTGCGGCCATCGCAGAATGTCCCGCCGCCGTCGGCCACGGCACAGGCGCCCGCCGCTCGGCCGGACACGCCGCCGCCTCCCGGCCGACGCAACGAAATCCGTTCGGCGCCAATGGCGACGTCCCGTCCGCCCGTGACTGCGGCCCCGCGAGCCCCGCAGGTCGCAGCCTCGGCTCCGGCCCCGCGTGCACCCGCCGCGGCGCCCGCACGAGCACCGTCGTTTTCGCCACGCTCGGAGCCGACGAGTCCCGGCGGTTCGGATCGCGGACGGGGCGACAACGGCCGCGGTCGCGCTCCGAATCGCGATCGTTAAAATCGCCAACAACAAAACACCCGACCGGCGTTGTCGCTGGTCGGGTGTTTTTTTTAAGGGATGGCGGACTTCACTGCCAGTAACCGCGCACGTAAACGTAGCCATTGCCTTGGCGCCGCCACTCCGGCGGGCGGAAGGTGGTGGATCCGGCCGGCGGGATTTCCCAGTGCCCCGCGACCCACGAATAATTCTGGCCGTTGTCGTAGGACCAGTAGCCTGGAACCCAGAGCGCGCGGGCGTTGGGCCGTTGCGAGATCGACTCCGGCTCGGTGACCGTCGGCATGGGCGGCGGGGTGTCGACGTAAATATTGGTCATCGCGTTGCTGGGAGCGTCGGCGCTGTAGACCGGCGGGCTGCCGGTGCTGGCGGCTTCGCGTTTGTCTTTGGCGTGGCCCATGGCGCCACCGGCGATCGCACCTGCGGCCGCGCCGATCGCCGCGCCGCTGGCGGCGTTGCCGCTGCCGCGATTGTTGCCGATGATCGCACCGGCGAGTGCGCCCAGCGCTGCGCCGCCGGCGGCGCCACGTTGCGTGTTGGAGGCGGTGCTGGTGCAGCCGCCGCCGACGAGCGAGGCGATCGTCAGGGCAAGCGTGCACGCCTGCTGAGTCGGGGTTAAACGTTTCATGACAGCCGGATAGTCCGGCGGCAGGAAACGGCGTTCCTAGGGTCGCCACCCGAGAGGTTCGTCGGCGTTTGCACGCCGCGACGGATCAACGCACCGCGGCCCAGACGCGCTGCACGTCGTCGTGATCCTCGAGCGCCTGGAGAAATTCGCCGACTTCGCCGCGGGCGTTGTCGTCGAGCTCCGGGTAATTCTTCGGCAGGTAACCGATCTCGCTCGTGACGACGGACCAGCCGTGGCCGCTGAGCCAGGAGGAGACCGCGTGGACACCGGTGCGCTCGGTGATGAAGCGCGCGCCTTTGCGATCGGCCGGGATGTCGTCGTTCTGCTCGTGCGTGAGCGCCTCGAAATCATTGGCGCCGGCTTCGATCGCCGCGGCTTCGAGATCTGCGGCCGCATCGGCGGTATGCGCTTCGACGATCCCGACATGATCGAACAGAAACTTGTTGCTGCCGGCGGCACCGAGAACGCCCTTCTTGAACAACACGCGGATCTCGGGCGCGGTGCGCTGCGGATTGTCGGTGTAGACTTCGACAATCACGGGCACCTTGTGGGGCGCGTAGCCTTCGAAAACCACGTGCTCCATCGCGGACTTGTCGCCGCCGACACCGGAGCCCTTGGCGATCGCACGCTCGATCACGTCGGCTTTCACGCTGGCTTTCTTCGACTTCTCGACCGCGGCGAAGAGCCGGGCGTTCGCCGAAATGTCCGGCCCGCCGAGCTTCGCGGCGACGGTCATTTCTTTGACGAGTTTGCCGACCACCTGGCCCTTTTTGAGGTTTACGATGGCGCGTTTCGCGTGGAGCCATTGACGTCCCATAAGCCGCTGACGCTGACAACCGGCCCGAAGGCGCGCAACGACGAAGCGTGGCATCCGGCGGACGAAAAAGCACGAGGCCCGCTGTAACTTTCCGCGCCGCCGCGGTGTGCTGAGGATATCCGGCGCACGTCGCGCCTTTCCCTCAACCCCCTCGTTCCGTCATGAAATCCACCCTTCGTTTCGCCACGTTAGCTGCCGCTATTACGCTGGGCACGTTCGCCGCCCGTGCGGCCGAACCCGGCTATGTCGATCTGGGAAAGTTCACGCCCGCCGAGGGCTGCCAGTTTGTTGAAGTGAACCTCGACCTTCCGCTGCTCAAGGTCGCGTCGCTCTTCGTCGGTCAGGAGGAGCCGCAGGCGGCCGAGTTGATCCGCAATTTGAAACGCGTGCACGTGAACGTCGTCGGCTTCAACGACACCAATCGCGCCGACACCCTGGCTCGCATCGGCCAGATCCGCGATCAACTCGAGAACGCCGGCTGGACCCGCGCCGTCACCGTCAAGCAGGGTGCGAGCGAGGGAGACGCGGATGTCGCCGTCTTCGTCAAACTGAACGCCGACTCGGCGATCGGTGGCGTCGTCGTCACGGTCATCGATTCCAATGAAAAGCAGGCGGTCTTCGTCAATGTCGTCGGCAGCATTCGTCCCGAACAACTCGCTGCGCTCAGCAAGCGATTCAATCTGCCGGGTCTCGATAAAGTTGCGCCGGCGAGCAACAAGAACGCGTGAAGAATAGGCTAGCCGCCTTCGATCTCAGCCATGAACGCGAATCACGCCACGCCCCAAGCCCCGCGTCGCCGGTGGTGGGTTTGGCTCCTGGGGATTCTGGGAGCCTCGCTGCTGCTCCTCGCGGTCGGCGTGTATAATCTCCTGACGCTCACGCGTGATGCCGCGGTGCTGCGGGACAGCGTTCGTCAGGCGATGCACGAGCGCCCGTCGACCGAGATTCAATTCACGGCCGGTCCGGTGCTCCTCACGGCGGCGCGAGCGGGATTGGCGTTTGCGCCCAACGTGCCCGCTGAGGCGCGGATGGCCTTGCGCGCTCTGCGCAAGGCGAGCGTCGGAGTTTACACGCTGCCGCACGCCCCGGACGCGACGCAGCGTCAGGCGGCATTGCTCGCAGCGGACCAGCGCCTGGCGGAGCGTGGCTGGCATCGCGCCGTGGCGGTCAACGATGGCGACAGCACGGTCGCGATTTACGCGAGCGAGGCGTTCGGCTTCGGCACGCGGGAGCATGTCTGCGTGGTCGTGATCGAGGGCGAGCGGCTCGTGATCGCCGCCGGCACGGTCGCCGCGGAGCCGCTGGTGCAATTGGTGGAGAAACGCGGCGGGCTGGCGAAGCTGTAAATTGGAGCGGATAGAGTGCAGATTTCGCTCCGCTTTTGTTCGAGGCGAAGCGAAGGTTTGGGCGTGAAGCTGCCGACCATCGTTCATCTCGACGCCGACGCGTTCTTCGTGTCGTGCGAGCTCGCGCTCAAGCCCGAGCTGCGGGGGACGAAGTGCGCGGTCGGCGGCCGGGAGCGCGGGATCATTTCGTCGGCCAGCTACGAGGCGCGCGCCTGCGGGGTGTATACGCCGATGCCGACCCGGCGCGCGCTGCAGGTCTGTCCCGACCTGATCATGCTGCCGCACACGTCGGGGCTCTACAGCAAGGTGTCCCGGCAGATGTTCGAGCTCTGCGAAACGCTCACGCCGATCGTGCAGCGCAACTCCATCGACGAAGGTTATCTCGATCTCACGCCGTGCGGATTCGGGAGCACGGAGGAAATCGAAAAAGCCGTGCGCGGATTGCAGGAACGGATCTGGCGCGAGTTGCAGATCACGATTTCGTTCGGGATGGCGATCAACAAGCTCGTCGCGCAGATCGCGTCGAAACTGCGCAAACCGCGCGGCTTCGTCGTGGTGCCGCCCGGCACCGAGGCGGCGTTTCTCGCGCCGTTGTCGATCGGGAAACTTCCAGGCGTCGGCCCGAAGACCGAGGAGGTGCTGGTTCACCGCCACGACATCAAACTCGTCAGCGATCTGCTGGCGCGCAGCGAAAGCGAACTGCAATCGATCTTCGGCCGCGGCTGGCGCGAGATGGTGGAGTGCGCGCGCGGCATCGACGACCGTCCGGTGGAAACGGAACACGAGGATGCGAAAAGCTATTCGCAGCAGGAGACCTTCGGCGAGGACGTCGGCGATTTCGCGGAGATCGAACGCGTGGCCAAGCGGATGATCGACGAGCTGTTGCCGAAGATCCGCGAGGATGGGAAACGCGTGCGCACGATGACGCTCAAGGTGCGCTATCCGGACTTCTCGCAGGAGTCGCATGGCCGGAGCCTGGCTGAAGCGGTGGACCTGGAGGCGCCGTTTTATCCGCTGGTGAAACCGCTGCTGCAGGCCGCGTGGAAAAAGCGCCGGCCGTTGCGTTTGATCAGTGTGCGGTTTTCCGCAGTGGAGGACGGCGCGACGCAGTTGGAGATGTTTGCCGAGACGGATGAGAAGCGCCGCCGCCTCGCCGGGGTGATCGATGCATTGAATCGTGGCGGACGCGCGGCGGCGGTTCAGCACGGGCACCAACTTGCCAAGCGCTCGCGAGCGCGCTAAGTCCGCCATCGCTATGCCGATTTACGAGTATTACTGCCCGGACAATCACACGATCTACCAGTTCTACGCGAAGACGCTGGCGCAGGGGCGCACGATCCCGAAGTGCCCGCACAATCCGCAATTCCGGATGGTGAAGATGCTGTCGCAATTCGCGGTCACGGGACGCAAGAAGGACTCCGGCGACGTTGACGCGAATCCCGCCGCGGGAATGAGTGGCGATCCGGCGGAGGACGCGCGGATGGAGGCGGCGATGAACGCGATGGAAAAGGAGTTCGCGAACGTCGACGAAAACGATCCGCGCGCGATGGCTCGCATGATGCGGCGGATGTCGGAGCTCACGGGAGAAAAGATCGACGGCGAAATGGAAGAAGTGGTGCGCAAGCTCGAGGAGGGCACCGATCCCGAGGCGCTGGAAGACGAACTCGGCGGCGAAAAACCCTGCAGCATGCCGGATCCCGACGATCCGTTCGGCGAAAGAATGGGAAACGGCGGCCCCGCGGCGGATCCGAAGGAGCCGCGGCATCGTTTTCGCGTGCGACGCGGCGCGCCGGCGCGCGATCCGCAGCTTTACGATTACGAGTGAGGACGCGCGCGAAGGCGGCGCACGCGCGAATTCCTTTTGGTTTTCGCGCGATTCGTGTCTTTCATGGGAACTGTCATGTCATCGCCCGAACTTCTTGCCCGCATTGAAGCCGCGAAGCACGCGGTGCTCGCGCAGACTCCGCTGCTGCATCAATTCTTCGGCAAAGCCGAGAGCCAGTGGAAGGCCGACGGCACGCGCGTGACCACGGTCGATCTGGCGATTTCGGCAGCGATCGTGGGCGAACTCGGAAAGCGATTTCCAGACGACGATTTTTTCAGCGAGGAGCTGACGCACGCCGGCGGCGCGATTCCGCTGACGAAGCGTTTTGCCTGGGTGCTCGATCCGATCGACGGCACCAACAATTACGCCATGGGCATCGCACACTGCGCGATCTCGCTCGGCCTGTTTGAAAACGGGCACCCGGTTTACGGCGTGGTTTACGATCTGGCGCGGCGCACGCTGATCCACGGCGGACCGGGGCTGGGGTTGTTCGATGGCGACCGGCCGGCGCATGTGCGGCGCGAACCGCCGGATGCGCAGACGCTGCTCGGATTTCACAGTCCCTACGACAAAACCTTCGCGCCGCATGCGACGACGCTGGTGCAAAATTTCAAGATTCGCGGCCTCGGCAGCAGCACGCTGCATCTCGCTTACGTGGCGGTCGGCATCCTCGGTGGGACGGTCGACCACAACGTGAAGATCTGGGACATCGCCGCCGCGGTGCCGCTCTGTCTGGCGGGCGAGGGCCAGGTGCAGTTTCTCAACGGCGAACAGTTTCCGCTGATGCAGTTCGATTTGAAGATGCGGCGGATCTTCTATGTCGCGGGTAATGCCGCGATCTGCGCGCGCGTGCGGGAGTTGTTGCAGGCGTAAACCCTCAGATCGCGCGACGCAGCGGCTCAGGAATGGGCCAGCGCCTGCGGCGCGGCGGTGAGTTGATCGATCGCCTGGATGAGGTGGGCATTGACTTCGCTCATCGTGCCTTCGCCGGACACGGCGATCAGCCGGCCCGCGCGCCGATAGTGATCCAGCACAGGCGCGATGTTTTCGCGAAAGGCGGTCAACAAACGCGACGCGTGCTCGTCCTGAGAGACGGGTATGGAAGGCAGAGTGCTGTTGCACAGATCGCAGACCCCCAACTGCGTCGGCGGCTTCAGGTGCGGATGATAGGTGATGTGGCAGGTTGGACAGACAATGCGCTCGGCGAGCCGCCGCAGGATCTCGGCATCCGAGACCTCGAGGTGAATGACGGCGTCGAAGGTGCGTCCGTGGCGGAGCAGCGCCTCGTCCAGCGTGCGCGCCTGCTCGAGCGTGCGCGGCAAACCGTCGAACAACGCTCCGGCGCGGCGCGGAAGCTCCGCGCACCAGCCTTCGATCATCGCGGCGATGGTTTCGGCGCTCAGCGGCGCGCCGGATTTCTGGTGCCGGCGAACGGCGTTGGCGAGTTGCGTGTGTTGTTGCAGGTGCTTGCGAATCAGATCGCCAAGCGAAACGGCGCGGAGTCCGTAACGAACGGCCAGCGAGCTGGCGTGAGTGCGCTTACCGGCGCCGGAAGGACCAAGGATCGCGATGTTCATTGGGGTAAAGGCAGCGATGGGAATGGAAAAATCCTCGCAGCGGACGAGCGACGGGACGACGTGGATATGAGGGAAATCGCACGGTGAGGTGGCTCGCGTGGGGCGCTGGGGTGACGCGGCGCGACCGGGGCGGCCACGCGCGCGGAGCGTGGCAGAAATGAAGAAGAGATTCTCCGCGTTTGTTGGCTTTTAGCGCGCGAATCCTGCGCGATGTCCGACTAAACCTGATACGACTGCAGCGGGACCGGATCGATGACCTTGGTTTCCGGCAACGCCGCGGCGAGCGATTCGGCGAACCACGCGCGCGCGGCAGGATCGCCGTGGGTCAGGACGATGCTGCGGGCGCTGGTCTGCACGGCGAATTCGAGCAGTTCCTCGCGATCGGCGTGACCGCTCAATTCGAAGCGCTCAATGCGCGCCTTGACCTTCGCTTTCACGTGCACGGCGCCGAAAACGAAGTCGTCGCCCGGATTCGCGGCGAGCAACTGGCCGCCGGGCGTGTCGGGATCGCAATAGCCAACGAAGCCGATCGTGTTGCGCGCGTGATTGAGCAGTCCGGAGGCGAGCGTGTAGCTGGGCGTGCGCTCGACCATCATGCCGGAGCTCACGAGATAGATGGCGTTCTGCTTCGGATCCTCGCCGGCATTGAGCTTCCGGGGCGTCGGCTTGATCTTCAGGTCCTTGATGACGCCACGATTGAACTGGAGCGACTTGGTCTTCCGCGTGATCTCGTCGAAATAGTCCGCGAGATCCATGCCGAGGCCGGACGCGTAGATCGGGCAGTTGACGAGCCGGCCGAATTTCCGCGCGTCGTGGAAAACCGCGAGCATCTCCTGCATGCGCCCGAGCGCGAACACCGGCAGCAGGAACGAGCCGCCGCGCTGGATGGTGTCGTTGATCGTGTCGACCAGACGCGCGACTTCGTTGACGCGCTCCTTGCCGGCGGGGCGTTCGGTGATGCCGCGGGTGGTTTCGGTGACGAGCACGTCGAAGTGTCCGGCGGGGAAACGCGCGCCGTTCAGCGTGCGTTGGTTCTCGAACATCACGTCCCCGGTGAAGAAGACGGTGCGGTGCTTGTGGCGGATCTCGACGCCCGCGGCGCCGGCGACGTGGCCGGCGTGGTGAAAGGTGACCTCGATCTCGTCCTTCGCGCCGCGAAATTTTTTCACGTGGCCCATCGGCAGACCGGTCAGCCGGCCTGCGCAGCGATCGATGTCGTCGTGCGTGAAGAGCGGGTAGTCGGGGATGTTGTCCTCCTCGCGCTGGCGCATCATCACGTTCGCGGAATTGTGCAGCATGCGTTCGATCAGCATGCGGCTGCCCTGCGTCATGATCACCGGCGTGTTCGGATGTTCGCGCATCACGACCGGCAGGCTGCCGATGTGATCGAGATGGCAGTGCGTGATGATGATCAGATCGAGCTCGTGACCCCGCAAGGCGGTGAGATCGGGAGTGGCGGCACGGCCGACTTTTTTCGGATGGAGCCCGCAATCCACGAGGACGCGCAGGTCGCCGAACTGAACGAAAAGGGAGTTGGCGCCGATGCCGCCGTCGCGGTTGAGATCAATGAGCTTCATGAATCTCGCCGAGAGAGAACGGGAAACGCATCGGAAACGAGCAGTTTTTCAGGATCGCGGAATCTCCATCTCGAACGGCGGCAGCAGAACGTGGATCCGATTGCCCTGGTCGTCGACGCCATGAAAGCAGCCGTGCGCGACGGCGTCGCAGCCGGACACATGGTAGCTGTTGTAGGAAAACTGCTCACCCGGCCCAAGACGCGGCGTTTCGCCCACGATTTTGTCGCCCTCGATCACGAGCCGGCTGCCGTCGGCGTGCTGGATCACCCATTTGCGGCCGAGCAGCGTGATGGTGCGGTCGGAGGCATTCTCGATCGTGATGAAATAAACGAACGCGTGCGGCTTGTCCGCCGGCAGCGACGGGCCGCCATGATGGTAGGCGAGCCGATCGAGGCGCGCCTGCAGGCCGGGAACTTCGCTGGAAAAACAAGACACGCCGCAACAAGAGCCGGGAAACCGCGTGCGGCAAGCGGCGAATCCAGACGCGTCCGCGGGCGACGCATGACCGCTTCGCTGACGCGCAGGCGCCGACAATCGGCTTGCTGCACGCGGGACGAAAACCAGAAACTCGCCCCCTCATGGCCAAACTCGCCCTCCTTTCCGTCAGCGACAAACGCGGTCTCGTGGACTTCGCCACGGCCCTGGTGAAGCAGCACGGCTACACGCTGCTTTCGACCGGCGGAACGGCCAAGCTTCTCGCGGAAAAAGGACTGCCGGTCACCGAGGTCAGCCAGCACACCGGGTTTCCCGAAATCATGGAAGGCCGCGTGAAAACGCTGCATCCGAAGATCCACGGCGGCCTGCTGTGTCGCCGCGACAAGACCGAGCATCTCGCGCAGGCCGCGCGCAACGACATCGCGCTGATCGACCTCGTGGTCGTGAACCTTTACCCGTTCGAGGAAACGGTCGCGAAGCCGAACGTGTCGCTCGAGGAAGCGATCGAGAACATCGACATCGGCGGGCCCTCGATGCTGCGCTCCGCCGCGAAGAATCACGAAAGCGTGACCGTGGTGTGCGACCCCGCCGATTACGATCGGGTGCTCGCGGCGTTCGCGGAGGAAACGGCGAAGCCCGAACAACTCGCGACGCTGCGCCGGCAACTCGCGTTGAAGGTGTTTCAGCGCACGGGCAGCTACGACACCGCGATCGCGCGCTATCTCGAAGCGCAGGAAGCGGCGCCGGATCTCGAGGCGTTGAGCGGATTTCCCGGCACGCTCACGCTATCGTGGAAAAAGGCGCAGTCGCTGCGCTACGGCGAAAACCCGCACCAGCAGGCGGCGCTTTACGGCACGTTTCACGAGCACTTCCAGCAACTGCAAGGGAAGGAACTCAGTTATAACAACATTCTCGATATCACGTCGGCGACGTATCTCATCGGCGAATTCGAGCGGCCGACGGTCGCGATCCTCAAGCATACGAATCCGTGCGGCGTCGCGAGCGCCGACACGTTGACCGACGCCTGGGAAAAGGCTTACGCGACCGATCGCCAGGCGCCGTTCGGCGGCATCATCATCGTCAACCAGACGCTCGACGGCACCCTTGCGAAGACGATCGCGGAAATCTTTACCGAAGTGATCATCGCCCCGCGTTTCAGCGACGAGGCGCTCGCGATCTTCGCGAAAAAGAAAAACCTGCGCCTGATGATTGCGAAGGGCGGCATCGGCGCCGACGCCCTGCAGGAAATCCGCTCGGTGGTCGGCGGCGTGCTTGTGCAGGACCGCGATCGCACGCTGGGCAACGTGAGCGAATTCAAGGTCGTCACCAAGCGGCAGCCGACGCCGGAGGAGTGGGCGGGCATGATGTTTGGTTGGAAGGTCGGCAAGCACGTGAAGTCGAACTCCATCGTGTATTGCCGCGGCGAACAGACGCTGGGCGTGGGCGCGGGCCAGATGGCGCGCGTGGACAGTTCGCGCATCGCGGTGTGGAAGGCGGGCGAGGCCGGGCTTGATTTGAAAGGTTCGGTCGTGGCCAGCGAAGCGCTGTTTCCGTTTGCCGACGGCCTGATCGCCGCGGCCAACGCCGGCGCGACGGCGGCGATCCAGCCGGGCGGTTCGGTGCGCGATGCGGAAGTGATCGCCGCGGCCGACGAGCGCGGAATGGCAATGGTCTTCACCGGCGTGCGGCACTTCAAACACTGAGCGCGGCCGCTTGCGCAATGCGCCGCAGTTCGCATGGTTGCGGCGCATGAAGAAGGCCCCTGTTCTCGGTTTCTCCGTCGCGGCGCTGCTGGCGCTGGCTGCCTGTTACACCAACCCCGTCACCGGCCGCCAGTCGCTGGTGCTCGTTCAGCCCAGCCAGGAACTCGCGCTCGGCGCACAGTCGTTCGCGGAAATTCGTCAGCAGGAAAAAGTGTCGACCGATGCCGCGCTGAACCAGCGCGTGCAAAATGTCGGGCGACGGATCGCCACCGCGGTCGGCGACCAAATGCCAGGGGCGCAGTGGGAATTTGTGGTCTTTGATTCGGCGGAGGTGAATGCCTTCGCGTTGCCCGGCGGCAAGGTCGGGGTTTACACGGGCTTGCTGAAGCTGGCGGCCTCCGACGACGAACTCGCAACCGTGATGGGACACGAGATTGGGCATGTGATCGCGCGCCATGGCGCGGAACGGATGTCGGAGCAGATGGTGATCCAGGGGCTGGGCGCGCTGGGCACGGCGTATGCGCAGGATCGATACGATCCGCAGACGCTGCAGATCTTCCAGACCGCCTATACCGGATTGGCGACGGTGGGGCGCGTGCTGCCGCATTCGCGCGCGAACGAGAGCGAGGCGGATCACATGGGCGTGCTGTTTGCGGCCAAGGCCGGCTACGATCCTCGCGCGGCGATCACGTTCTGGCAGAAAATGAGCGCGCAAAAAGGGGCGCCGGCCAGCAAGATCGAGACCTTTCTGTCGACGCATCCGGCGGACCAGCAGCGAATCGCGGACCTGCAGGCGCTGATGCCCGAAATGGTGGCGGTCTATGAGCAGAATCGCGGCCGCTACTGAGGGCGTTTTCGGGCGTTTTTCCGGTTGGCGCGGCGACGGGGTTGGCGCACGGTAGCCGGATGTTCGATCCCGTCGAAAAGCTGAAGGAGTTCATTCGTTTTCAAAGCGTCTCCGCCGATTCGAAGTTCAAGGAGGGGATGCGCGGCGCGCAGGAGTTTGTTGCCTCGCTGCTCACGTCGTTGGGTTTCAAGGTTGAAGTCGTGCCGACCGAGCTGCATCCGATCGTCTTCGCGCAGCGCGGCGGCGATGCCTCGTGGCCGCACGTGGTGATCTATGGACACTACGATGTGCAGCCGGCGGATCCGCTGAACCTGTGGAAGACGCCGGCGTTTGAGCCGACGATTGTCGGCAACCGCATCTACGGTCGCGGCGCGGCGGATAACAAGGGGCCGCTCATGGCGAACATCGCCGCGGTCGCGGCGGCGCTGGCGGAGAATCCAAGCCTGCCGCTGCGGATCACGTTTTTGATCGAGGGCGAAGAGGAGATGGGCAGCCCGAGTTTCCCGAAGTTTCTGGAATCGCACCAGGACCGGCTGCGCGAAGCGGATTTCGTTTATCTGTCCGACACGGTTTTGCCGCGTGCGGACCAGGTCGTGATCACGAGCGGATTGCGCGGCCTCGCGCTTTTCGACCTGCATGTGACGGGACCGAAAGGCGACCTGCATTCCGGGCTGCACGGTGGCGTGCTGCGCAATCCGATCCAGGCGCTCGCCGAGATCATCGCCACGCTGCACACGCCGGAAGGACGCGTGAATGTCCCCGGATTCTACGACGACGTCCTCGATGTGCATCCGTGGGAGCGCGAGGAATTGAAGAAACTCGGCGCCGACGAGCAGGCTTACAAGGACTTCCTTGGTATTGAAAGTTTCTATACGACGCCCGGCTACTCGCCCTTCGAGGCGCTGCGGTTCCAGCCTACGCTTGAATTCAACGGCATCGGCGGCGGTTATCAGGGCGAGGGCACCAAGACGGTCATCCCGAGCCAGGCATTCGTGAAGATCAGCTGCCGGCTGGTGCCGAATCAGCAGCCGGACAAGATCAAGCGGCTGGTGATGGACGCGATTCGCGCGCGCGTGCCGAGCGGCGTGAAGATCGACTTCGTCGATCAGCACAAGGGCGATCCCTACGTGGTCGTGCCCCCGGGCAAATCGAACACGCCGAAGGACCAGTCGCCGGTGCTGGCGCGGGCGTTTCGCGCGACGGAGCAGGCGGTCGCCGAGGTCTGGGGCAAGCCGCCGATCTATCTGCGCGAAGGCGGCAGCGTGCCGATCATCGCGGACATCAAACGCGTGACGGGGCTCGATTCGATTCTCTTCGGATTGTTCCTCCCCGAGGACAATCTGCATGCGCCGAACGAAAGCTTTAACCTCGATATCATGAAGCGCGGCACGGAGACGACGAAGCGCGTGCTGCTGGAACTCGCGAAAAAGTAGAGCGAGACGCAGGCGCGACGAGGGTTTCGCGCCACAAAAAAGCCCCGGTAAAAACCGGGGCTTTCGTTTTCAAAGAGTCGGTCGGCGCTCAGGGATGGGCCTTGAGGATCACGATGTCGACGCGGCGATCCTTCGCCATCGTGGCATCGTCGCCATTGGCCGTGGCATCGAGGCTGCCCTTCGAAAGCGTTTCGACGCGATCAGGGCTGACCAGCGAGCCGAGGTAGCGCTTGGCGGCGTTGGCACGGCGATCGCCCAGGCCGAGATTGTATTCGGCGGTGCCGCGCCAGTCGCAATGGCCTTCGAGCAGGACGCGCTGATCGGGATGCTCGCTCAGGTATTTCGCGGCTTCCTGCAGCTTGGCGCGTTCGCTTTCCTTGATGTTGAAACGATCGAAGTCGAAGTAAACGGGCTGGAAGAGGCCGCGGATGCTGTTGGCGTCCTCGAGAATGTTGGGATCGCGCGCCTCCAGGCCCATGGCGGACGGGTCGAGCTGAGCGTTGACGTCCGTCGGATTCAGGGCGCCTCCGGTTCCTGTCGGCCCCAGCACCGTCGCGCTCGGATCCGGGCGCTTCGGTTTTTTGGAGCAGCCGGCAACGAGGAACGCCGAGCTGGCGAGAATCAGGAAAAATTTCTTCGAGGCGATGTTCATGGAAGGTCGGATGGCCGTGCGGGACTAATTGAAGAAAGCTCCCGGAGCGGCAAGGCTTTTACAGCGATTTCTTTGGCTCGATGAGTCCGACCTCCAGCGCGTAGCGGGTGAGGCTGGCGACATCGTGAAGATTGAGCTTGCGCATCAGGTTGGTGCGGTGGTTGTCGACCGTCTTGATGCTGATGCCGAGCTTGGCCGCGATTTCCTTGGTGCTGTGGCTCTCGGCGACGAGCTGCAGGATCTCGCGCTCGCGATCGGTCAGGAAATCGGCGGAGTTGCTGGCGGACGGATTGGCGACGACGTTGCGCAGCAGGGCGGCGACCGCCGGCCCGAAGTAAGTGCCGCCGTTGGCCACGGTTTCGAGGCCCTTTTTGAATTCGAACAAACCCGCGGTCTTTTCGACGAAACCGTGCGCGCCGGCTTCGAGCATTTCGCGAATAAGCACCGGATTTTCGTGGCCCGAGAAGACGAGCACCCGCATCTCCGGCAGCTTCTTGCTGATGCGGCGGAGAAGATCGACGCCGTTCAAACCGGGCAGCTTGGCATCGAGGACGAGGAGATCGGGCTTAACCTCGAGACAAAGGGACAGGGCGCTCTGACCGTCGCCGCTTTCTCCGACCAGCTGGTAGTTGGCATCCAGGCGGAGGATCTCCACGAGCATCTCACGAATGGCGGTTTGATCTTCGACGATAACGAGTCGTTTCATGTAAGGGGCTTCTTTCGGCCCGCGCAGAGTGAAGTGGAGGGATTTCGGACAGCTTGGTGGGTTGGCTGGGATTCGAACCCAGAACCAACGACTTAAAAGGACGCTGCTCTACCATTGAGCTACCAACCCACGAGCGATGAAGAACGAAAATGGGTTTTGCCTTCTCGGCTTGGCAAGCAGTTTTTGGACTGAAAAACCCTGTCCGCGTTGACCCGGCCGCTTCGCGCGAGTAAGCAGAACGGCCCTCTTAAAATCTTGGGAACAATCCAGAAATATACCCATCAGACCGAGGAAGAACGTATGTCTTCCAAAGCGCAGGAAGTTGCCCTCGATCGCATGCTCGTGGACCGCTTCAAGAACGGCGATCACGCCGCTTTTGACGAGATGGTGTCGCGCTATTGGGACCGCATCTACGCGATGGTCAACCAGCTCCTCCGCAACTCGGAGGACGCCGAGGAAGTCACGCAGGATGCCTTCATCCGCGCCCATCGCGGCCTGTCCAACTTCCGTGGAGACTCCGCCTTTTCCACCTGGCTGTATCAGATCGCCACGAACCTCGCCCGCAACCGCTACTGGTATTGGTGGCGGCGCAAGCGCGACCAGTCCGTCTCGATCGACGCGCCCGTGAGCGCGGAGAACGCCACGACTCTGGCTGAAATCATCCCGGCGGAAGTGGAGACGCCGGACGACATCGCCGTGACGCAGGAATTCGTGTCGCGGATCGGTCGGGGAATGGAGAAGCTCAGCGCCAAACACCGCGAGATTCTGATTCTCCGAAACGTGAAGAACCTCTCCTACGAAGAGATCGCCGACATCCTGAATATCTCCGTGGGAACCGTTAAGAGCCGGATCGCGCGCGCCCGCGAGAGCCTGCGCAGCCGGCTGGGAGAAGATTTCAAATGAAAGACTCAAAATTCATCGAGCTGCTGAACCTCTACGTTGATCACCAGATCAGCGCCGAAGATGCCGCGCGGCTCGAGGCTGAGATCCAGCGCACGCCCGAGCGCCGCCGTATTTACCGGCAATATTGTCAGATGCAGAAAGCCTGTTCCGTGCTCGCGGAGAACTTCCGCACCCAGGTGCCGCCCGCGGGCAAGGTGGTCGAGTTTCCCCGTCAGGTGCGTTCGCGTCTTCGCTTCGCAACCTACGGCATGGGCATGCTGGCCGCCGCGGCCTGCGTGGCGCTCGTGCTGGTGGAACGCACGCGCCTCAACGAACGCGTGGCGCTGCAGCAGGTCTCCGCCGCACCCGCTGTCGCCGCCGTCGTCGCAGCTCCCCCGGCTCAGGCCGCACCGGCGCCCGCGCGCCCCGCGCTCCAGCCGGCGTTCGCCGGTCTGATCGGCGAGGAGGCAAAGGCGGACGCCGCGTTTGCCGCCGACATCAAACTCGACTGGATGAATCGCGTGAACCTCCAGCGCCTCCCGGCGCAGGAATTCTGGTTCGACAGCCACCCGACCGTGCCGACCGATTTCATCTTCCGGTCGCCCCGTCCCGCCGAGCCGCAGACGACCCTGGCGGCGTTCCGCTTCCAACGCTGAGGGCGCCCGGCGCCCGCTGGAAAAATACTTCTCGCGCCGACCGATTCCGGTCGGCGCTTTTTTTTATCCCTGTGCGAGGGCGCGCTTCACCAGTGCCTCGGTGCTCGCGCGAGGTCCAAGCGCGAGCGCGGATTTCCGCACCGCCTGATCGGCGTCCGCCGCCTTGAAACCCAGCGCCACCAGCGCCGCCACCGCATCGCGATGCGTGCTATCGGCCGCGGGCGCCGCCGCTTCGCCGGGCACAGCCGGCAATTCCGTATTCTCGCTGGCGCCGAGCTTCGAGCGCAATTCCACCACCAGGCGTTCCGCGGTCTTGCGGCCGATGCCGGGGCATTTCGAGAGGGTCGCCACATCGCCGGTGCGTATCGCGCTTTGCAATACGGGCAACGACAGCCGGCTCATGATGCCCAGCGCCATCTTCGGACCGACGCCGGTGACGTGCTCGATCATCAACCGGAAAAAATCGCGTTCCGCCACCGTCGCGAAGCCGTAAAGCGTTTGCGCGTCCTCGCGATAAATCACCAGCGTGTGCAGCTTCACCACCGCGCCCGCCTCGGGGAGGCGCTCGGCCGTGGTGACGGGGATGTTCACTTCGTAGCCGAAGCCATTCAGTTCGATGATGGCGTGGAGCGGCGTGGCCGACGTGAGCGTGCCCTGGATCGAGGTGATCATCGGACGATGCGTTTACTTCAAGCCGAGCACATCCTGCATGTCATACACGCCGGCGGGACGACTGACCACCCACTGCGCGGCGCGCAGCGCACCGCGCGCGAAAATACCGCGATCGCTCGCCTTGTGCGTCAGCTCGATGCGCTCGCCGAGCGCGGCGAACATCACCGTGTGGTCGCCGACGACATCGCCGCCGCGCAGCGCGTGGATGCCGACCTCCGTCGGCGTGCGTTCGCCGGTGATGCCCTGCCGGCCGTGGCGCAGCGCGTCGGCAGTGAGCTTGCGTTCCTCCAGAATGATTTCGAGCAGACGCGAGGCGGTGCCGCTGGGAGCGTCTTTCTTGAAACGATGATGCATCTCGATCACTTCCGCGTCGTAATCGGAGCCGAGCACGCTCGCGGCGCGACGCGTGAGCGCGAACAGCAGATTCACGCCCACCGAGTAGTTGCCGGACCAAACGCAGGGAACGCCCGCCGCGGCCGCGAGCAGCTTCGCTTTCTGCTCCGCGGAGTGGCCCGTCGTTCCTATCACCACGGCTTTTTTCTGCGTCGCGACCGCCTGCAACACGGCCTCGGTCGCGTGATGCGAACTGAAGTCGACCACGACGTCGGCGTCGCGAATGCCCGCGGCAAGGTCGTCGCCCACATCCAGCGTGGCGACGACGGACAGGTTCATTTCGCGAGCGGCGTCGATGAGAGCGCGGCCCATGCGCCCCTTGGCGCCGTTGATCGCAATGCGAGTAGACATCGGAAAAATCAGCGGCCGATCGCGGCGAGCGCCTGCGTGAGAACCTGCAGATTCGCCGGCGTCATGTCGGAGAGCGGAGGCCGGACCTCGGCCGAGCCGATCACGCCCGCGCGCGCGAGCGCGACTTTGACCGGCACGGGATTGGGCTCGATGAAGAGGGCCTTGAAAACCGGATACAGCTTGCGGTGCAGCTTCGTGGCTTTGGCGAACTCGTCGGCGAGCGCGTGGCGCACGAGTTGGCCGACCTCGCGCACGAGGAGATTCGACGCGACGCTGATCACGCCTTCGGCGCCGACGGCCATGAAGGGCAGAGTGAGGGAGTCGTCGCCGCTCAACACCGTGAGATCGGATCCGAGCGCCTGTTTCAACTGGTCCACGCGATCGACGCTGCCGCCCGCTTCCTTGATCCAGCGGACGTGCTTGTAGCGGCTGACGAGACGCTCGACGACCGGGACGGAGATCTCGATGCCGCAGCGACCGGGAATCGAATAAAGAATGATCGGCCGGTCGGTGGCGTCGGCGACCGCGCAATAATGACGGAAGAGTCCTTCCTGGCTCGGCTTGTTGTAATACGGCGCGACGACCAGCATCGCGTCGGCGCCGGCGGCCTGCGCGAGTCGCGTGAGCTCGACTGCTTCGTGCGTCGAATTGGAGCCGGTGCCGGCGATCACCGGCACGCGTCCGCGTGCGGCGGCGACCGTGGCGCGGATGACTTCCATGTGCTCCTCGTGGCTCAGCGTCGGCGACTCGCCGGTGGTGCCGACCGGCACGACGCCGTTGATCCCGCCTTTGATCTGGTAAGCCACCAGTTTGGCGAGGTCGTCATAGGCGACTGCGCCGTCCCGAAAGGGAGTGACAAGGGCCGTGATCGTGCCGGTGAGCGGACGGAGTTTCATGTGAGTTGGCAAAGGAGCCTTGCTGAACAAAGCAGGGCGAATTACGGAATCCGCAACGATTTTTTCCCATGCCAGCCCTCACACCCCACACCGAAATCATCAACGACCTGCTGAAGCTTGCGGTGGACAGCGGAGTGAGCGACGTGATCATCAAGTCCAACAAGCCCGGCTACGTGCGGCTCTCCGGCAGGTTGAAGCCGGTCGAAATGGATCCGATCACTAGCCCCGAGGCGCAGGCGTGGGTGGACGAACACGTGCCGCGGATCTTCAAACAGAAGTGGGACGACGTCGGCCAGATCGACTTCGCGTATGCGGTCGAGGGCATCGGCCGGTTTCGCGTCAACGCCTTTCATCAACGCGGACTCGTCAGCATCGTCCTGCGTCATATCAAGAGCACCGTCCCGAATTTCGATCAACTCGGGCTCGGCCAGACCGCGGAAGCGTTGATCAAGCTCGTGCAGGCGAAGGACGGCATTCTGCTCGTGTGCGGCGCGACGGGCTCCGGCAAGAGCTCCACGATGGCGGCCATGTTGAACTGGGTGAACCAGAACATGGACAAGCACATCGTCACGATCGAAGACCCGATCGAATACACGTTTCTCGACGACAAATCGCTCTTCCAGCAACGCGAGATCGGGCTCGACGTGCCCAACTTCGAATTGGCGATCAAGGCGGTGCTGCGCCAGAATCCCGACATCATCCTGATCGGCGAAATGCGCGATCGCGAAACCTTCGAGACCGCGATCTCGGCGGCCGAGACGGGCCACCTCGTGTTCTCCACGATGCACGCGGCGACGGTCGCGCAGTCGCTTACGCGCTTGTTCGAGTTTTTCCCGCCCGAGGAACAGATCCAGGCTCGGCGCGCGATCGCGGGTTCGTTGCGCGGATTCATCTGCCAGAAACTGATCCCCGCGATGGAAGGCGGTGGACGCGTGCCGACGAACGAACTCCTGTTCGCCGATGCCGTCGTCAAAAACCTGATACTTGAAGGTCAGTTCGAGAAGATCCAGGGCATCCTCGACGGCGGCAGCGATTCGAACAGCTTCTCCTTCAACAAGGACCTGTATCGCCTGATCAAGGCCGGCAAAATCAGCAAGGCCGACGGGCTGCGTTTCTCGCCGAATCCGCAGGCCCTCGACATGAATCTGAAGGGCATCTTCATCAAATCGTGAGCGCGGGGTGGGCGGGGGTTGGCGGACGTATTGCCGGCGCGGGCGTGTTGCTCGCGGCGGCGGCGAGTTTCGCCGCGGACTCCGCGCCTTCGGCCACGCCGCTCGAAAACGCGAAGCGCGACTACGCCGAGATCAAAAAGCCCGGCGTTCGCACCGAAGCGGCTCTCGGGATCTCGAAGGACAATCTGCCGCCGATTTCGGTCGGTGTGCCGGACGCGCTCTCGCTGCAGCCGCCGCGTGCGCCGACGCGGCGCGAGGCCGAAAAGCTCAAAGCTCAGCGCGAGAAGTCGGCCAACTGGTTGCTCGAGGCGATGCGCCAACCTGCATCGAGCAAAGCACGTTTGAAAACAGACCGTGACTCGCCTCCAGCGCTCGGCGCGACCGACGCGGCGGACGAGGAAATTGCGGCGCGGTTGCAGAGCGAGTTGCTCGATGGAGGGCGTGTGACTGCCCGCGAGAATCCAGCCGCGCGCAGTGCGAACCCGGAGAACGAAGAAAAATCCGCGCCGGCGAATCCGTTGGATGCATTCATGGCGTCATGGATGACGCCGCGCGATTTCGAGCTGCTGGCGTCGGCTGCGAAGACGTCATCTCTGGCCGCACCGAATGCGCCGCGGGCGGTGAGCGGATTCGCGACCACACCTGCGGCGGACGCCCCCGGATTTTTCGCCAAGGTATATTCTCCCGCGCCCGGGTTCGCGTCCGAGATGCAACGCGAGCCGTTGCCTAATCCTTATCTCGCACCGCTGGAGTCGTCGCTCGCGGGCTTCGCTCCGCCACCGGTTTCCGCGCCGGCGAAACCGCCGCCGGCACCACCTTCGCTCGCCGTTCCGGGACCGGCGCCGACCGCTCGCGGCGAAGGGCCGGCGCCGCCGCAAACCCCGTCGCCGGGCGAGTGGTTGCGCGGATCCGAAGACGCAAAGTATTTCAAGCAGCTGAAGCGTTTTTAGGGCTTGGATTCGGACGTGGCGACCGATTGTCTCGCACGTTTCAATCATGGCTTTGGCACTTTTATTTGCAGGACAGGGCGCCCAAAAGGTGGGGATGGGCAAGTCGCTCTACGAGCAGTCCGCGGCTGCGCGGGCCGTTTACGACGAGGCAAATGCGGCGCTCGGTTTCGATCTGAAGAAGCTCAGTTTCGAGGGCCCGGAAGCCGAGCTTACCCAGACGAAAATCTGCCAGCCGGCGCTCTTCACGCACGGCATGGCGCTGCTCGCGACCTTGCGTGAGCAGGGAAAGCTGCCGGAGGTGAAGTTCGCGCTCGGGCTCAGCCTCGGTGAAGTTACGGCTTACACGGCGGCGGGCGTGTTCGATTTTGCCACGGGCCTGCGTGTCGTCGCGGAACGTGGGCGCCTGATGCAACAGGCCTGCGAGCGCACGACCGGCGGCATGGCCGCGGTGATCGGCGAGGAACGCGAGAAAGTCGCGGAGCTTTGCCGGGACTTCGATGTCGAAGCCGCCAACTTCAATGCTCCCGGGCAGATCATCATTTCCGGCGAGAAGTCGAAGATCGACGCCGCTGTGGCGGGCGCGAAGGAGCGCGGGATGAAGAAGGTCATGGCGCTCAATGTCGCCGGCGCGTATCACAGCCGGTTGATGGAGCCGGCACGCGCGGAGTTCGCGCGCTACCTCGATTCGGTGCCGTTCGCGATGCCACGTTTCACCGTGTTTACCAACACCACCGGCCGCGCCGTCAGCGAGCCCGCCGAAATCAAGGCCGCGCTCGTGAAGCAGGTCGTTTCGTCCGTCTTGTGGGAAGACTGCATGCGCAGCGCGGTGGCCGCGGGCGCGACGGAATTTTGGGAGCTGGGGCCCGGCGGCGTGCTCGCCGGACTCGCGCGCCGCACCGACAAGACCTGGACCGTGAAAAGCTTTGCCGAGTTCAGCGACGCAAGCGCCTGAGATGTCTCACGTAAACACACGCAATTTCTGCATCATCGCCCACGTCGACCACGGCAAGACGACCCTGTCTGACCGCCTGCTCGAATATACCAACACCGTCGAGCAGCGGGTCATGACCGACCAGCATCTCGACGCGATGGACCTCGAGAAGGAGCGAGGCATCACGATCAAGTCGCACCCGGTGACGATGACCTACCGCGCGAAGGATGGCGTGAGCTACAAGCTCAACCTCATGGACACGCCGGGCCACGTGGATTTCTCCTACGAAGTCTCGCGCAGTCTTGCCGCCTGCGAGGGCGCGGTGCTCCTGATCGACGCCGCGCAGGGCGTCGAGGCGCAGACCGTGGCCAACGCGCACCTCGCGTTCGGCCAGCACCTGAAGGTCATCCCGGTCATCAACAAGATCGACCTGCCGAGCGCGAATCTCGAACTCTGCCTGAAGCAGCTCGAGGACATCCTCACGATTCCCGCCGAGGAAGCCATCCTCGCGAGCGGCAAGGCCGGTATCGGAATTCAGGATATCCTCGAAGCCGTGGTGCAACGCGTGCCGGCGCCGCGCTGGGCGGATTATCCGCAGACGCGCGCCCTCGTGTTCGATTCGCTCTACGATTCGTATCGCGGCGTCATCGCCTACGTGCGCGTGTTCTCCGGCGCGATCAAGGCCGGCGACATGATGATGCTCATGAGCAACGGCGCGAAATCCGAGGTGAAGGAGGTCGGCGTCTTCGTTCCGAAGATGGAGAAGATGGCGTCGCTCGGCACGGGCGATGTCGGCTACGTCGTCTCGAGCATCAAGGACACGTCGGAAATCAAGACCGGCGACACCATCACGCTTTCGCAGCGGCCGGCGACCGACATGCTGCCGGGCTACAAGGAAGTGCGGCCGATGGTGTTTTGCGGCCTGTATCCGGTCGAATCTTCGGACTACGAAAAGCTCAAGGCCGCGATGGGCCGGCTGCGGCTCAACGACGCCGCCTTCGTTTACTCGTCGGAGAGCTCGGTGGCGCTCGGCTTCGGGTTCCGCTGCGGCTTCCTCGGGCTGCTGCACATGGAGATCATCCAGGAGCGCATCCGCCGCGAGCACGACGTCGACATCATCTCGACGTATCCAAGTGTCGTATACCACGTCGTGAAACACGGCGGCGAGCTCATCGAGGTCGACAATCCGGTGAACCTGCCTGATCCGGGCACGATCCTCGAGATCCGCGAGCCCACGATCAAAGCCGCGATCCACATCCCGAACGACGCGATGGGCGACATCCTGTCGCTGGTCATGGAAAAACGCGGCGTGGTCGATCACACGGACACCCTCGACGCCAACCGCGTGATGCTGACCTGCAGTCTCCCGCTCAACGAAATCCTCGTCGATTTCAACGACCGGCTGAAGAGCATCACGCACGGCTACGGCTCGATGGACTACGAACTCGGCGAGTATCGCGCTGCGGATCTCGTCAAGATGGAGATCCTGATCAACGGCGACCCGGTCGACGCGTTTGCGAGCATCGTGCATCGCGACAAGGCCGAGGGCCGGGGCCGCGAACTCTGCGAGAAGCTGGCGGAGATCATCCCGCCGCAGATGTTCAAGGTCGCGATCCAGGCCGCGATCGGCGGCAAGATCATCGCCCGCGACAACGTGAAGGAGATGCGCAAGGACGTCACCGCGAAGTGCTACGGCGGCGACATCAGCCGCAAGCGCAAGCTGCTCGACAAGCAGAAAGAGGGCAAAAAGAAGATGAAGCAGTTCGGTCGGGTCTCGATTCCATCGGATGCGTTCATCAAGGTGCTGAAAACCAACTAACGTCCCCGCCATGTTCGGATTCTTTGCGTCGCAGGAGAAGAAGATGCGCCACAATGCGGCGAACTGGATCGAACTGGCGGAGAAAGTGTGGAATTTCCGGCGCGACCGGCTGAACGAGAAGGAATCGGCGGATCTGCTCGGCCGCACCGAGGACCTCCGCAAGCAGCTGAAGGCGCGGGCGGACGCGGCGCGGTTGAAACTCGGGATCGAAGCGCTCGAAGGCGTGCTGCGGCGCACCGGCGGCGCGATGTATCCCAAGACTTCGCTGGTGGAGAACGTCGAGTTCTTCCTCGTGGCCGCGATCGTGATTCTCGGCATTCGCACATATTTCGTGCAGCCGTTCAAGATTCCGACGAATTCGATGTGGCCGACGTATCACGGGATGACGCCGGAGGTGTTTCAGACTCCGGCCGCGGAACCCTCGACCGCCGTCGAGGCCGTGCGCATGGCGGCGTTCGGTGCGTGGCCGCACCGGCTGGACGCGCCGGCGGACGGGGAGATCCTGATTCCGGTCGGCGGCGAGTCCCGCGGGATCGTGCATTACCGCGTTGTGCCGGGACGCACCTGGCTGGTGCTGCCGACTCAGCTTCGTGAATACACGCTGCTGGTCGGGGATCGTCCGGTGACGACGCGCGTGCCGCTCGACTTCGATTTCGACTGGGCGATCTACGACGCGTTCTTTGCCGAAGGCCGGGGCGCGTATTCGGGATCGAAACTGCTCGCCGCGATGGAGGAACGGATCCGGTCGGGGCAGGTGGTGGAGCGGATCGTCAACGGCGAACGACTGCATTGCATCCGCACGGGCAAACGCGTCGCCCGCGGCGAGCGGGTTTTGTCGTTCGACGAACTGACGGGCGACCAGTTGTTCGTCGATCGCATGAGCTACCATTTCGTCCGGCCGAAGGTCGGCAGCGGAATCGTGTTTCGCACGGGCAACATCCCGGAAATCGCGCGGCAGTATGGCGACCAGTATTACATCAAGCGGCTGGCGGGCGTGCCGGGCGACGATCTGGAAATCAAAGGCCCGGCGTTGATCCGGAACGGACAGCCGATTGCCGGCTCGTCGGCCTTTGCCGCCAACGCCGAACGCGCCGGCAAATACACGGGCTATGTCGCATCGGGTTTGCTGGCGCCCGGTCACACCGTGCACGTGCCGGAGAAGAACTACTTTGCGCTCGGCGACAATTCGTCGAACAGCCAGGACGGTCGCTACTGGGGCTTGGTGCCGGCCAAGGATGCGATCGGCCGGCCGCTGATGGTGTACTTTCCGTTTACGTCGCGCTGGGGGCCGGCGCGGTAGTCGGCGGAGCGCTTTCCGGGTGCCGGCGCAACCAGCCTCGCCGCATCTGCGGAGCTGGGCGACGCAGGTCCCTACCGCAGTAGATTCAGCGCGAGGGTGGTGATGAGCGCGTTGGCGAAATCCACCAGGAACGCGCCCACGATCGGCACGATCAGAAAGGCGCGGGGCGCCGGGCCGAAACGCTGCACCATCACGCGCATGCTGGCCATGGCGTTGGACATGGCGCCAAGCGCGAATCCGATCATCCCCGCGCTGATGGTCGCCGCCTCGTAGTCGCGTCCCATCAGCCGAAACACGACCGAACGCGCCAGCCACACGGTGAGCAGGATTTCGGCCGCGAGGATCACGAGGAGCGGACCGGCCGAGCGGGCGAGCTCCGCGAGTTGCAGGTCCATCATGGCCACCGTCAGCAGCCACATCAGCGCTACCGACCCGATCCCATCGGCGCATTCGCCGCTGAGCCAGCTGCCGCGCAGGAGATCGTGGGCATTGCGAAGGAAGGCGGCGACGATCATTGCGCCCATGTAGACCGGAAACGTGATTCCGGTTTGCTGGATCCACACACTCAAAAAAGCGCCGAATTTCATGCAGGCGCCCAAGACGAGCAGATGTAGCAACGTCTGTCGCGGTTGACGGCTCAGCTGGCGAACTTCCGCGACGAAACCGGCCTCCGCCTGGACGGTGCCGGTCTGCCGCAGGGCGGCGGCGGCCGGCGCATGGTGATCGAGACGGCGAATCAGGGAGCTTCCGAGCAACCCAGCGAGGAGCCCGCCGGTGATCACGCCCGCGGCCGCGGCCGCCACGCCGATCGCCGCGGCGCCCGCGAGGCCGGCTTTCTCGAACTCCGGCGCAAATCCCGCCGCGGTGCCGAAACCACCGACGAGGGAAACGTTGCCCGCCATGACGCCGAGCAACGGATTTTCGCCCAGAGCGGCGGCAGTCAACGCGCCAAGAACGGCTTGAATCGCCGCGATCGAAATGGACAAAAACAGCAGCAGGAGCAGGGGTTTCCCTCCGCGTCGGGCGACTGACCAGCTGGCGTTGATTCCGATGCAGGTGAAAAAAAGAATCAGCAGCGGGCGCTCGACATCCATGGGGGCCGCTGGGCGCAGGTCCCACTGCGGCAGGATGGACCAGAGCCAGGCGGAGGCCGCGGTATCGCCACGAAGAACCGCGAGGCCCGGCTCCATCTGGCCGATGGCGAGAAGCAGGACTGCGACCAGCAATCCGCCGATGATCGCGGGCGGAATGTTCGAGCGGGACAACAGCGTGAGACGCCGCACGAGGCATTCGCCGACTAGCAGCACGCCCAAGCCGAGAAGCAGGAGCGGAAAGGGCCCGATCTCCAACGTGGAGAAGGCAAGGCAGAAGGGCATGGGGGAATACAGGTGGAAACGTGGTGGAATCGAAAACTTTCAGGCGTAGCTAACGCGCATTAGTTTTCTTCGTGGCGGATTCTTCTTGGGTCGCGGAAGAACGAAGAAAACAAAAATTCTCGCGTTGACATAAAATTCCAATGCGCATTGGTGTCAGCGCGCCAGTTGCTTCGTCGCGGAGTTTTACCAGGGGTGGCGCTCTTCCTGCGTCACCCAGATTCTTTCCCAATCCGAGCCTGTCCCCTTGCTTGATCCATTTTCCGGATACTCGCCGGCTCGTTCGCACCTTTCTTGTTCAACCCTGCCAGATAACACCATGACAGACCACCGCACACCTACCACCGTCCTCGGTCGTCCGCGCACGAGACCGGTGATTTCGACCCTCCTCGCAGGCGCTGCCGCCTGCTTTCTCAGCGTTCCGAACAGTTGGTCACAATCGAACGAGTCCTCCGAGCGAGATCGCGAACTGGTCGTGCTGTCGCCGTTTGAGGTGAGGGGCGATCTCGATACCGGCTACCTCGCGAGCACGGCGCAATCAGGCACCCGCCTGCGCACCGATCTGAAGGACATCGCTTCGTCGATCTCGGTCATCACGAAGGATTTCATGAGCGATATCGGCGCGAAGGATCTGGAAGGCCTCCTCGTCTACACGCTCGGCACCGAGGTCAACGGCGTGGGCGGCAATTTTTCCGATGCCGGTACCGTCGACAATCCCAATGGCGCGGAGACGGACTATGACGCGGCGTTCGCCTCGGCGACACCGAGCACGCGCGTCCGCGGCCTGACCTCGGCGGATCTCTCCCGTGACTTTTTCGTCAGCCGGCTGCCGGTCGACGCTTATAATATTGAGCGGATGGAAATCAGCCGCGGCCCGAACGCGATGCTCTTCGGTCTGGGCAGCCCGTCCGGCATCATCAATGCGTCGCTGATTTCCGCCCGGGCCGATCGCAACCGCACCGAGCTCGAGCTGCGCACGGACCAATATGGCTCGTTCCGTTCAGTCCTGGATCACAACCAGATGCTCATTCGCGACAAGCTGGCCTTGCGAGTGGCCGGAGTTTACGAGGACCAGGCCTACAAGGTCGAAGAGGCTTGGCGTCGCAACAAGCGCATCTTTCTGACCAGCTCCTATCGTCCCTTCGCGGACACCACGATCAAGGCGAGCGTCGAATTCGGCGATATCGATTCCAATATGCCCGAGGTCCGTCCGCCTGGCGATGCCTACACGCAGTGGTGGGCGATGGGCCGGCCGGCGTGGAACCCGAGCACCAACACCGGCGTGCTGCTCGGCACGCCCGCGGCCGGCTGGCCTACGACGGTGTTTACGGCGGCAGGCGCGGCTGCGAACACGGGCGGTCCGGCCTACGACGGCTCCAACACCTCGAACTCCGGCAATCTCTTCGGCGGCCAGATCGGAGCCATGGGCAACGGTTCGCGCCAGATGGTGATTGTGTACAACGATCCCAACAGCGCGCTTCCTTCCCTCGGGCTCCCCGGCTCCAATGTGGTCGGTTTCCGCAACGGCAACTATAACGGCAACAAGCCGAATGCGACGGGCACCTCGTACAGCCAGACCCAGACCCGGGGCGTGCGCGATTGGAACTATATCTACAACCGCGTTCTCCACTATAATGACATCACCCAGGGGTTCTGGAAGGGGCAGCAGATCTCCGATCCGGCGATTTTCAATTTCTACGAACACATGCTGCACGGTCAGAACAAGCACGAGTGGGCCGACCTCGAGGCTTATGACGTCACGCTCGAACAGCGACTCTTCAACGGCAGGGGCGGCGCTGAGTTCTCCTTTCACCGCGAATTGCTCGACAACGGCAACGTGATGCAGCTCGACAGCGTGATCAGCGGTTACACCCTGCGCATCGACATGAATTCGCACCTCGGCAACGGCCAGGTGAACCCGAATTTTGGCCGTCCGTTTGTCACCGGCTATAGCAAGGCGACGCTCCAGCGCTACGAACAGGAGGGCATGCGCGGCACGCTCTATTACGATCTCGACCTCCAAAACATCGGCAAGCGCGCCAACTGGCTCGGCAAACTGCTGGGTCGTCACCGGCTGACCGGCACCTGGACGTCGCTGGACAATTCCGCGTTCGAGAGCAGGAACAACTTCGCGCTCGCGTCGGGCCTTGATTACAACGCGACCGAATGGGGCACGGTGAACAACCTGAGCTCGAGCCGTCGCGGCCTCCCGGTAATGCGTTTTCTCGGCCCGGACCTCAGCGCGTCCGCCAGCCCGGTGACCGGCGCGATCTCGGTGCCCGTCACCCAGGATACCGGCAGTCTCGGCACGGCCCGCATCCTTTATTATGCTCAGCCCACCGCCGCCACCAGTCCCACCCCGGGCACGTGGTCGGAGCAGTCGTTCAGCATCTTGGCCGCAGGTGAAAAGGATGTGGACGAGGTGATCAGCCGGGCCGTTCGCAGGCGGGAGAAAATCGACTCGCTCGTCGGCGTGGCGCAAAGCTACTGGTGGGACGGCACGCTCGTCAGCACGCTGGGCTGGCGCCGGGACAAGGTCCGGACCTACGATGCCGGTTCGGTCGAAAACGACCCGCAGACCGGCCGCGCCGTCCTCGATGGCTTCGAGCCCGTGCCCATGGGCCAGCAGACCGAAACCAGCTTCAACTATGGTTTGGTGCTGCATTCTCCCGACTTCATCCGCCGCCACCTGCCGCTCGGCACGTCGCTCAGCTTGATCTATAATCAAGCGGACAACTTCCGCCCGGCCGGCCAGCGCTATGATATCTATGACAATCTCCTGCCCGCCGAAACGGGCGAGAGCAAGGAGTACGGCGTCCTGGTTTCCACGCTGAATAACAAACTCGTATTCAAGTTTATGAAATACGAGACGACCTCCGGCCTGTCGTCGTCCCTGTTCTCCCTGAACACGGCCATCAACAATCTCGCCAAGGGCATCGCCGAGATGCGGGAGCAGATCATCCGGGGCGGCAATTGGTGGAACAACCCGAATCCCGATGACCTGGCCAATTATCCTGGCAACGCCGCGGGCATCGAGGCGTTCAATGCCTGGTATAACGGACCGGTGGGCATGGCGCTGCGCAATACGTTCCGCATGGAGGAAGTCGGCTCGGGTATGGGAGCCGAGGTTAACTATGATGATCGTGACGGCGCCGTGGTTGCCACCGCGGATGTCGTCTCGAAGGGCGAGGAGTATGAGGTTGTTCTGAATCCCACGCCGCAATGGCGCATCGCGCTCAACGCGAACCGTGCCCAGGCCGTGCGCACCAACATCGCGCGCGATTTCCAGGACCTCATGGTCAACTCCGTCATGCCGCTCGTCAACGGCTCCGCCGGCAGGTTGAGCCCCAACCCGAACGGCTTTTCGGAATTCGAGACCGTATTCCTGAAGGAGCGGATGACCCTGCAGGTCTATAATCAGATGCTGCCCAAGACTGCGGCCGAGGGTCTGCCGGCCAACGAACTGCGCGAATGGCGCTTCAACGCCATCACCAACTACACCTTTGCCCAGGGCTTCCTGAAGGGGTGGAACATCGGTGGCGGCGTGCGCTGGCAGGACGAGGTCGCCATCGGTTTCCCTGTTGTCCACGTCAACGGTGACACCTCGCTGGACCGCATTTCCGACGTGCGCAATCCCTACTACGGCCCGAAGCAAACCGACTTCGATCTCTGGGTCGGCTACTCGCGCAAGTTCAAGAAATTCAACTTCAAGGCGCAGCTGAACGTGAAGAACGTCGGCGTCGGCGAAGAGTTGATTCCGGTCGAGGCGCAGCCCGACGGCTCGATCGCCGCCTGGCGTATCCGCGAGCCGCAATACATCTCGCTGCGCACGACCTTCTCGTTCTAACGCTTCGGTTTTGTTGTTCAGGTAAAAACTGACCGCCGGCGGCGTCGCGAAGTCCTTCGCGCCTGCGCCGGCGGTCTTGTGTTTAGCGAGGGCTCCTCCGCTCGAATTTCCATGGGTCATCTTCACCTGCTCGATTTTCTCGTCATCGCCGCCTACTTCATCCTGGTCGTCGCGCTGGGGCGGCGCGCGAGTCGCAAGCCGGCCGCGCAGGGCGAGGAGGGGTTCTTTCTGGCCGGGCGCAAACTCGGCAAACTGTACCAGTTCGTTCTCAACTTCGGAAACTCCACCGACGCGAACAACGCCGTGAGCACGGCGAGCCTCGTTTATCAGCAGGGCGTCTCCGGCGCGTGGCTGTCCTTCCAGATGGTTTTCATGAACCCGTATTTCTGGTTCATGAATCTCTGGTTCCGCCGTGTGCGGCTGGTGACGATGGCCGATCTCCTCGAGCAGCGGATGAACAGCCGCCGGCTCGCGCAGTTCTACGCGGTGCTGCAGTTGCTGGTCGCCGTCATCATCACTGTGGGTTTCGGCAATTTCGTCACCTACAAGATTTCCACGGCGGTCGTCGTGAAACCGGAAGCGAGCTGGACGGCGACCGAGCGCCAGTCGGTCGAGGGCTATCGCTCCTGGAGAAAACTCGAGCAAGCCGCCGCCGCCGGCGTGCTCGATCCGACGCAGCAAAGCCAGCTCGACGTCCTGCGCGAACGGGCGGCCCGCGACGAGTTGCGCGACACGATCAGTCCTTTCGACCCGCTGCCGTTCTATCTGCTCTATACGCTGGTGATCGGCGCCTATATTTTGATGGGCGGCATGACGGCGACCGCGATCAACGAGATGGTGCAGTGCGTGCTGATCCTCGTCTTTTCCTCGATGCTGCTGCCGGTCGGCCTCGGGGCGATCGGCGGATTCGACCAGCTCGCGGAGCGCGTGCCGCGGCAGATGTTCGAATTTTTCGGCGAGGCCGGAGTGAGCCAGGTCACCGGCCTCACGGTGTTCGCGGTGTTCTTCGTTTCCTGGGTGCAGATCACCGGTATCATGGGCAACATGACCATTGGCGGCTCGGCGCGCACCGAATTCTCGGCCCGCTTTGGTGCGGTCGCCGGCACTTACGCCAAGCGTTTCATGGTGATTTTGTGGTCGTTCTGCGGGCTGGTGGCTTATGCGCTTTACTCCGGCGGTTTGTCCGACGCCGACATGGTCTGGGGCGCGATGTCGCGCGATTTGCTCGGCCCCGGCCTGCTGGGCGTGATGCTGGCCGGCGTGCTCGCGGCGAACATGTCGTCGGTCGGCGCGCAGGCGATGTCGGCTTCGGCGCTGGTCGTGCGCACGCTCTGGCGGCCGCTGCGGCCGCGGATGACCGAGCGCGAAGCGGTCACGGCCGGACGCTGGACGATCGCCGCCGTCTTGCTGCTCGGCGTCGGCGCGGCATTGCTGGCCGAAAACGTCTTCACGTTTTTCCAGCTGCTCCTGACGATCAATGTGCCGTTCGGCGCGGCGGTGTTTTTGATGTTCTTCTGGCGACGGCTGACGCTGCCAGCTGTGTGGGTGGCGGTGCTCGTTTCGACATTGGTCAACATCGTCGGACCGCTGGTGCTCGCGCGGCTGCCGGCCGTGCAACTGCACCCGGCGCTCACCGTTCGCGCCGAGGACGCGCAGGGCCGGCCCAATCCCGTGTATTTCGACAGCATCGCGCGGCTGGATCCGAAGGACCCTTCCAGTCCGCTCGAGGGCCGCACGCGCTTTCATACGGAACTTTATCTGCTGAACGCCGTCGGCGTGCCGGTGGAAAGCCTGTCGCCAGGGCATCGTTTCGCGGCCCGTCTGCTTTTCGACGGACTCGCCCCCTTCGTCCTGCTGATCCTCGTCAGCGTGGTCACGCGTCCGCCGCCTCGCGAGGTGCTCGATCCGTTCTTCGGCAAAATGAAAACGCCCGTGGCGCCCGATCCGGAAGCCGACGCCGCTGAAATGGCGGCGACGCTGCGCGACCCGGGTCGCTTCGATCATCTGAAACTTTTCCCCAACTCCTCGTGGGAGTTCACCCAATGGAACCGGCTCGATGCCTGGGGCTTCCTGGCGTGCCTCGGCATTTCCGGAGGTATTGTAGTTGTATTTTGGGGACTTCTGCGTCTCGCCGCCTCATGAACCCGATTCAGACTCTCGCGCTGTTCCTCCTCGGCACCGGCACGCTCGCCGCCTTCGCCGCCACTCCGCCGTATCCGGCGAGCCCCATCATCCGCTCGATCGAGTGGGCGCCGGTCGAGACAATCCGCCGCGCCGCCGAAGACGGCGACAACTGGCCCGTGACCTGGGCCGCCGACGACGCGATCTACACCACGTGGGGCGACGGCACCGGCTTCGTCCCGAAGGTGCCCGAGAAGCTGAGCTGCGGCTTCGCGCGCGTGACCGGCGGCCCGGACGAATTCGTGGGCGAGAATCTTTTCTCGCTCGGCGAACAACCCGGACAAGGGCGCAATGGTCTGAAGGGGTGGGGTATCCTCGCCGTCGGCGATGTGCTGTATCTATGGTTTGGACACGCCGACAAGCGCGGCGGTGCCGCGCAGCTCGCCTGGTCGCGCAACCAGGCGCGCACGTGGACGTTTGCCGACTGGCATTTCCCGGAGTTTGGTCTCGTGGGCTTCATCAACTTCGGTCGCGGCTACGCCGGCGCACGCGACGATTTCGTCTACGCGTATTCGCACGATGCCGCTCGCGCCGATGTCCCCGCGGATCGGTTCATTCTCATGCGGGCGCCCAAGGACCGGCTCACGGAGCGCGCGGCGTGGGAGTTCTTTGCGGGCCGCGATGCCGCCGGTCAGCCGACCTGGACCCCGGAGATCGGCGGACGCGCCGCGGTTTTTGAAAACCAGGACGCCTGCCTTCGCTCCGCGATCACCTACAACCCCGGTCTCCGCCGCTACCTGTGGTGGCAGGCGATTCCGCAGCCGCGTGGACATCGCGATCGTGGCGACACGCGCTTCGAGGGCGGCTTCGCAGTTTATGATGCGCCGGAACCGTGGGGCCCGTGGACCACGGCGTTCTTCACCGAAAAGTGGGATGTCGGCCCCGGCGAACACGGCGATTTCCCGGCGAAATGGATGAGCGCCGACGGCACGATCGTTCATCTTGTATTTTCCGGCGACGACAGTTTCGCGGTCCGCCGGGCCAAACTCCTCCTCGTCGATCCACGCTAACGAGCCAGCTTTCCGCTATGGTCATGAAATCCACCCTGATTCGTTTTCTTTTCTCCGTCGGAATCGCCGCGTCCGCTCACGCCACCTATCAGATTGGCCAGACGGAGATCCCGAACGTGGTGATCCATGACGATTCCGCCGATTTCCAGGTCCACGAAGGCCATCCGCGTTTGTTTTTCCGGGGTTCGGACCTGCCGGCGATCCGCGAACGTATCGCGGGCGATTATCGCGCCGAATGGCGGGAGATGCTGGATCAGATCGAGCAGGAGGCGCTGCGCCAGCCCGCAGCGAAGCTTGCGCAAGGTCCCCATCTGAAGCTCTGGTCGGGCCGCAACGTCGTCTTCGCGGCGGTGGTCACCGGAGACCGCAAGTATCTCGCATGGGCCAAGGCTTGGGCGGAGGCGCTGGCCGCCGCCGGCCCCGTGGGCAACGACAACGAATATCGCGGCCGCCTGCAGTGTCTGGCGATCGCTTACGACTGGTTGTATCCGTTTTTATCCGACGCGGAGCGACAGCGGCTGCGGGAGGCCATTGTGGCCCACATCGATCGCAACTGGTATTTCGCGAGCGGGTCGACGAACTACATCGGCGGTCACTCCCGCTGGGGGAATTTCGCCCTCGCCGCCGGACTCCTGGCGGTGGTGTCGGAGCGACCGGACCTCCGGGACAAGCTGCTCGTGGTGCGCAATCACTGGTTGAACGGCTATTTCCCGGCCCAGGCGTGGATCGCCAACGAAGGCGGCTATCACATGGGCTGGGCCTACAGCGCCGCCTACCTGACCGGCGGCATCAATCTCGTCTGGTCCGTCGCAACCAACGAAACGGTTTTCTTTCCCTGGCTCGGGAAGCTCCCGCGGTTCTGGATCTACGGCCGGCAGGGCGACGGCTTCTATCCCAACACCGGCGACGCCTACACGGTGCAGGACGACCTCAACGCTTACCATCGCGATCTGCTCATGATCGCGTCCGGCGTCCTCAAGGATCCTTACGCGGCCTGGACCATCCGGCGTCATCACGACCGCTTCGCCGACATCCTGTTCGGCGACAAACGCGTTACGCCGCGCGCGCCGGACGATCCGCAGGCCCCGTTGCCGCTCAGCAAAAATTTCGGCAACGCTGGCGTGGTCGTCGCGCGCGACCGTTGGGACGAAGCCACGACGCTCCTGCAGTTTCGCTCGGTGCCGTTTTATTCGGCCAACCATCACCACCGCGACGAGAACTCGTTCACGCTTCATTATCGCGGCGGCCTCGCAATCGACTCGGGTCTCTACGATGAAGGCGGCACCCAGAAAGGCGGCTATGGTGGACCGCATTGGCGCAATTATTTCACCCGCACCATCGCCCATAACGCGATCGTGGTGTTCGATCCCGCCCAGAAGATGACCGTGCTCGGCGAACCGGCCTCGAACGACGGTGGACAAACCTACCGCGAAGAGCCGACGAAGCTCGAGGACCTGCAACCCGGCGGCCAAGCCCATCTCGACGGAATCACCCGTTTCGTTGACACCGCGGACTATACTTACGCGTCGGGCGATGCCACGAAGGCTTACGATCCTGCCCGCGTGAGCCTCGCCCAGCGCGACATCGTTTATCTCCGCGGCACCGGGCGCGCGCATCCGGTGGTCGTTGTCTTCGACCGCGTCGAAAGTGCGAAGCCGTATTTCCAAAAAAAGTTTCTTCTCCACACCGTGAACGAGCCATCGGTGCACGGACGCGTCACGGTCGCGGAGCACAAGGGCGGCCGGTTGACGTGCGTCACGCTGCTGCCCGAGCAGGCGAGGCTCGACCTCGTCGGCGGACCGGGGAAAGAAGCGTGGGTCGACGGCGAGAATCATCCGTGGGACCCGACGCACCGCGTGCGACCGGGACGCGAGGGCGGCGCCTGGAGGCTCGAGGTGTCACCGTCGGCGCCGGCCAACCGCGACTATTTTCTCCACGTGCTCTTCGTGGACGACGCCGGTGCTGCGCCGGTTGCTGCCGAAGACGCCAAGCTGACGCGTGACGAAGGGCGGGTGGGAGTGAACGTTGCCGGCTGGAAGATCGAATTCCCTTTCGCGGCTGGCGGCGCCGCCCGAATCGAACGCGCGCCATGAACCCGACCTCGCTCCCTCTGATGAGATGGTGGCTGCCACTCGTGTCGCTGGTCGCAGCTGCGTCGAGCGCGCCGGCGAACCCGGGCGAGGGCCCGTCAATCTTTCGCCCCGCGTATCCACAAAGTAATGTCATCGCTGGCGTGGAGTTCGACGACGCCACGGCGCGCACGGAGGCACCGGGGAGCGACATCTGGCCGCTCACGTGGGCGGCTGATGGCGAACTCTACACGGCGTGGGGCGACGGCGGCGGCTTCGGCGGCACCAACGACGAAGGCCGCGTTTCGTTCGGCGTGGCGCGCGTCATCGGCGGCCCGCGCGACTATCGGGGAGAGAATCTCGCCGGCGGCGTGGGCGCGCCGCATGCGCCGCCGTTCACCGGAAAAAGCGAGGGCATCCTCGCGCTCGGTGACACGCTTTATCTTTGGCGCGACGGCGACGCCTCGAGTCCCGGCTACTTCAAGTTCGTTGAACTCTGGCGCTCCGACGATCTCGGCGCCACTTGGCGCGCGACGGGGGTGCGTTTCAGCAAGAGCGAGGATTTCCCGGCGGACGACGCGGGCATGTTCGCGCCGGCGTTCTGTCAGTTCGGTCGCGCGTATGCCGGCGCGCGCGACGACTATGTCTACGTTTACGCGCCCGACATCATCGATCCATCGCATTGGCACGTGCGTTTGCCCGGCCGCATCAATTTGCTGCGCGTGCACCGTGACCGCCTCGAGGACAAGGCGGCCTACGAGTTCTTCGCGGGCGTCGACGACGCGGGGCAGCCGCGCTGGACGCGCGACCTTGCGCGGCGGCAGCCGACGTGGGCGGATGCGGTCAATGGCACGCACCGCATCGCGGTGAGTTACAACCCGGGTTTACGGCGCTACCTCCTGACCACGATTACCAAGGACCGCTCGGGCTGGATGAGCATCTACGATGCGCCGGAGCCGTGGGGCCCGTGGACGCACGTGCACACCGAGCATAATCCGGAGCGCTGGGGCGCGCTCACGATCATCTTCACCTTCGTCAACAAATGGCTCAGCGCCGATGGCCGCGACTTCGTGATCGTGCACACGAAGAACGACCGCTGGGCTTCGATCGAGGGGCGTTTCCGACTGGTGCAGGATCCGTGAGCTCTGCGCGAGGCGCGGCGGATTCAGGTCGTCGAGCCACTGAAAAATTGAGGCTCCAGCGCGTGTCGCTGCGGCTCGGCACTGGCGAGGGCTTCCACCGCGCGGCGACCCAGTTCGCGGAAATCGAAGCGCAGGCAGCTCAACCCGGTTTTGATCGCGAAGTCGGTGCCCATCACCGAAAGCACGCCGAGTTTCTCCGGGCAGCGCAGACCGGCGTCACGCGCCGCCTCCACCAGTAGCGCCGCGACATGATCTTCGGGGCATAGCAGGACGGCGCGCTTGCTCGTGCGCCGCAGCCGCTCGATCAGCGCCGCGCGCTCCCTGGCCGTGCTGGCGCTGACCAGCGATGCGATGCGATTACGACAATCGAGTTCGCCGGCGGCGGTATCGAGTGCGGCAATGAATTCGGCCACCGCCGGATCGCCGCGAAACGGCTCCACCGGCACGATCTGTTCGAAGCCGCGGCCGAGCAGGTGCGCAAGAGCCTTGAAGGCACCCGCAGAAAAATCAGCCCGCACATTGCTGCAGCTTTCGAGCGACGATTTCCGAAAGAGCACCACCGCCGGCCGCAGGCGGTCGCAAAAGCCGCTCAGCGCTTCGTCGCTCCACACGTGATCGAGCACGAAACCTCCCGCCGCCTCGCCGTGGCGATCGAGAAAGTCGGCGAGAATTGCCCGTTGCTGGGCAATGGTGGCGAAGACCGGTGGCTCGTGAGGGTCGGGATGGTTGACGAGAAGTTCGTCGTGCCAGAGCAGCATCGTGCGACGGTTGGCGCCGCAGCCGACACTCACGCCCTCGAGCAGCTCCCGATACAGCGCGCTGCCGAGCTCCAGGCGCCGGAAGAGGCACGCCACCGGTTTCGGCCGATCGATCACCGCCTGGGCGGCGGCCGGATAATAGCGACCGTTGGTGGGATGCTGCCAGATTTCGCCGGACGCGCCCAGGTCGCGCAACAGCCGGAACACCGTGGTGTTGGCCACACCGAAGGTCCGCCCGAGCGCACGGGTGGTGGGCAGCGGGCGGTCGTTGGGGGCCTCGGCGACGAGACGGCGCAGGCGTGCCGCCAGATCCGGCGGGGGGGATACGGCTGAAGGGCGGTTGGAGCGGGCGCGGGCCATGGGTCCGAGGAAAACCAGGCCGTCGGCAACGCAACGAAAATGTGTGAAACAAAATAATTTTGTTGCGCAACTAAGACGAGCGCTGTTCCAACATCGCATGCAACCGAGCCTCGTGATCCTTGCTGCCGGCATGGGCAGCCGCTACGGCGGCCTCAAGCAACTCGACGCGGTCGGTCCCGGCGGGGAAACGGTGCTCGATTTCGCGGTGTTCGATGCCATTCGCGCCGGTTTCTCCCGGGTCGTGTTCGTGATCCGGCGGGAGTTCGCCACTGAGTTCCGGGCCCGCATTGGCGACCGCTATGCGGCGGCCGTGGAGGTCGCTTACGTTTTCCAGGAACTCGATGCGCTGCCGGCGGGTTTCACCTGCCCCTCGGACCGCACCAAGCCTTGGGGCACAGGGCATGCGGTGTGGTGTGCGCGAACGGCCGTCCAAGGGCCGTTCGCGGTGATCAATGCCGACGATTTCTACGGCCGCGACTCGCTGGCCCGACTCGGCGACTTTCTGCGCGGCACCCCCGCGTCGTCCCAACCGACTCACCTCGCGATGGTTGGCTTTCGTCTGGCCAGGACTCTCTCAAAAAACGGCGCGGTCTCACGAGGCGTGTGCACCGAGGGCGACGACGGGCTGCGAACGATCGTCGAGCACACCGGAATCCGGCGCGAGGATGTCGGCCCAGGGCGGACGTTCTCGGGCGACGAAATCGTGTCGATGAACTGCTGGGGGCTGAAGCCGGCGATCTTCGCTGCGCTCGAACGGCAGTTCACCGCTTTCCTGCAAACCCGCGGCGAGGATTTGAAATCGGAATTTTATCTGCCGGCTGCCGTCTCCGCGATGATCGAATCCGGCGAGGCGCGGGTGAGCGTTCTGCCCACTCAGGCGACGTGGTTCGGCATCACCTACCGCGACGACAAACCCCGCGTCGTCGAGGCGATCCGGCAACTCGTGGCCGCCGGCGAGTATCCGGCAACCTTGGGCGCGACTCTCACTTCATGAGCACTGCCATTTCTCCCATCGCCGCATCCACGAGGCCGGACCTCGCGACGATCGTCCGCAGCTTTCCGCTGCTCGGCCGGTTTCGCGAAGGGACGCCTTACGGCAGCGGCCATATCAACGACACCTTTGCGGTCACGTTCGATCAGGCGGGCCGGCCCGTGCGCTACATCCTGCAGCGGATCAATCATCGGATCTTCAAGGACGTGCCCGCGCTGATGCAGAACATCTCGCGGGTCACCGCCCATGCTACCCTGAAAGCCGGCGAGCGGGGCGGGGAGGATGCCGCGCGCCGCGCCCTGACGCTGGTGCCCGCGCTCGACGGGAAACCGTGGCACCGCGATGCGGACGGCGGCTGGTGGCGCTGCTATCTTTTCATCGAAGGCGCCCGGACGCATGACATCATCGAAAACCCGCGCCAGGCGCGGGAGGCGGCGCGGGCCTTTGGCGAGTTCCAGCAACTGCTGGTCGACCTGCCGGGCGGCCGCCTGCACGAGACCATCCCGAACTTCCACCATACGCGCAGCCGCTTCGAGACCCTGCAGCGCGCCGCCGCGCGCGACGAGCAGGGACGCGCCGCGGAGGCGAGGGCGGAGCTCGAGTTCGTCCGCGCGCGAGAGTCCGAGGTGGACCGGCTGCTCGACCTGCAGGCGCGGGGGGAGATGCCTGAACGTATCACCCACAACGATACGAAACTGAACAATGTGATGATCGACGACGCCACGCAGGAGGGCGTTTGTGTGATCGATCTGGATACGGTGATGCCGGGCCTCGCGCTCTACGATTTCGGCGACATGGTGCGGTCCGCCACGAATGCGGCGGCCGAGGACGAGCGGGATCTTTCGCGGGTCCATGCGCGCCTGCCGATCTTCGAGGCGCTGGTCGAAGGCTATCTCGCGGCCGCGCGGCCGTTCCTGAACGAGGCGGAAATCGCGCACCTGGCGTTCTCGGGCCGGCTCATCACCCTGGAAGTCGGGCTGCGTTTCCTGACTGATTTCCTCGAGGGAGACATCTATTTCAAAACGAAGCGGCCAGGCCATAACCTCGACCGCGCGCGCAACCAGTTCGCGCTCGTGCGCAGCCTCGAGGCGCAGGCCGGCCCGATGGAGGCGATCGTGCGGAGGCATGCGTCATGAGAGTGTTGATCACCGGCGGCGCGGGTTTCATCGGCAGCCATCTCGCGGAACACTTTCAAGGGCGGGCGCAGGTGCGCGTGCTCGACAACCTGCGCACCGGTCACCGGCGCAACCTCGCCGGTCTCGACGTCGAGTTCATCGAAGGCTCGATCACCGATCGCGCCGCGGTGCGACGGGCGGTCGAGGGCGTGGACTACGTCTTTCATCTTGCGGCGCTGGTCAGCGTGCCGGAATCGGTCGAGCGCCCGCACGAGTGCGTCGAGCTCAACGTCACCGGCCTGCTCAACGTGCTCGAGGCGTCAGCCGCGGCCGGCGTGCGCAAGCTCTGCCTCAGCAGCTCGGCGGCGATTTACGGGAGCAATCCGGTGGTGCCGAAACGTGAGGACATGCTGCCGGAGCCGCGCAGCCCGTATGCGGTCACGAAGCTGGACGGCGAGTATTACTGCCAGCACTACAACGAATCCGGCCGGCTCGCGACCGCGGCGTTGCGTTTCTTCAACGTCTTCGGTCCGCGGCAGGATCCCGCCGGCGCGTATGCGGCGGCGGTGCCGATCTTCATCCAGCGGGCGCTGGCGCATCAGCCTCTGACGATCTATGGCGACGGGGGCCAGACCCGCGATTTCGTTTACGTGAAGGACATTGTCGCGGCCAACGTCTTCGCGGCCACGACGCCCGGCGCCTGCGGCGCGTTCAACGTCGGCTACGGCGGACAGATCACGATCCTGGAGCTGGCGCAGCGGATCATCGCGCTGGCCGGCTCGCGTTCGGAGATTCGTTACGCTCCCGAGCGGGCCGGAGACGTGCGGCATTCGCGGGCGAGCGTAGACAGGCTCGCGGCGGCCGGTTTCCGGCCGACCGGTTCGCTGGAGGCCGGGCTGCGTTCAACCCTCGAGTATTTCCGTTCCCAATCAGCCAAGTAGTCCGCCCATGACCTCCGCCACCGTCGAATCGCAGGAACGGGAACGCATCCCCACGGAAATTTTTTCCTCCGCCGACGACGCGTGCGCGCGCGTTGCCGCAGAGATCGCCGCTCTCATCCGCCGCCACGATGCCAAAGGGCGTCCGACCGTGCTCGGCCTCGCGACCGGCTCGACGCCCGTGCGGCTCTATCGTCAGCTCATCCGGCTTCATCGCGAGGAGGGGCTGAGTTTTCGTCGGGTGGTGACCTTCAATCTCGACGAATATTACGGTCTGCCGCGCACGCATCCGGAGAGCTACTGGCGGTTCATGCATGAGCAGTTGTTCGATCACATCGACTTGCCGGCGGAGAACATTCACGTGCCCGACGGCACGGTGCCGCGCAACGAAACCTTCGCCTGGTGTCGCGGCTACGAGGAACAGATCCGCGCTGCCGGCGGCCTCGATCTGCAGGTGCTCGGCATCGGCCGCACCGGCCACATCGGCTTCAACGAACCCGGTTCGATGCGCGACTCGCGCACGCGCCTCGTTACTCTCGACAGTGTCACCCGCCGCGATGCAGCCCGCGATTTTCTCGGCGAGGCGAACGTTCCGCGGCATGCGATTTCGATGGGCGTCGGCACGATTCTCGAAGCCCGGCGCATCGTGCTGCTCGCGTGGGGCGAGGCGAAGGCCGGCGTGGTTGCCCAGGCCGTGGAAGGACCGCCGACCGACGCGCTGCCGGCGAGCTTCCTGCAAGGTCATCCGCAGGTGAGTTTCTTCCTCGATCCCGCCGCGGCGGCGATGCTCACGCGGATGCGGCATCCGTGGCTAGTGGGGCCGGTGGAGTGGACGCCGCAACTGCGCCGACGGGCCATCGTTTGGCTCGCGCAAACGGTCAACAAACCCGTGTTGAAACTGCTCGACGAAGATTACAGCGAGCATGGCATGGCCGATCTGCTGACGGAGCAGGGACCGGCGTATGGATTGAACATCCAGATTTTCAACGAGCTTCAGCATACGATCACCGGCTGGCCGGGCGGCAAACCAGACGCGGACGACTCGGCGCGGCCCGAGCGCGCGAGGCCGTTTCCGAAGCGGGTCGTCGTGCTCAGTCCGGAGCCTTCGCACGACGTGCTCGGCATGGGCGGCACGTTGCGTCGGCTGCAAGATCAGGGACACGAGGTGACCGTCGTGTATCTGACGTCCGGCAATCTCGGATTACCGGACGAGGAGGCCGTGATCGCGGCCGATTTCATCGGGGAACTCGGCGGTGCGTTCGAGCTGACAGGAGGGCCGATGCAGGCGTTCAACCGCGAGGTGCGCGAGGAGCTGCTGGCGAAATCGACGTTCGCGAGCGACTCGCCGCAGGTGCGCCGGTTCAAGGGGCTGTTGCGCCGCGGCGAAGCGCGGGCGTCGTTGCGCGATTGCGGGATTCCGGCCGCGCAGGCGCAGTTCCTCGATCTCGGTTTCTACGAACGCGGGCGTTACCGGCAGTTTTCGCCCGGTCGGGCCGACGTCGACGCAATCGTGCGCGTGCTTCGCGAGCGCACCCCGAATCAGATCTTCGTGACCGGCGATCGTGACGATCCCTCGTCGGTCTCCGCGGTCTGCTTCGATCTCGTGCGCCAGGCCTGTCAGGTCGTCGCCGCGGAATCCTGGTATGATGCATGTCGCGTCTGGCTTTATCGCGGCGTCGAGACGCCGTGGGACGCCGGGGAGATCGACATGGCGGTGCCGTTCAGTCCGCGGGAGCTCGAGCAGAAGATCCAAGCCGTCTTTCAACACAAGAGCCAGCGCAGCCAGACGCCGGTCGCAACCGGTCTGCGCGAACCCTGGCAGCAGGCGGAGCAGCAGAACCGCGGGCTGGCCGACACCTACGACCGGCTCGGGCTGGCGAACTACGAAGCGATCGAGGCGTTTTGCCGGGCGCCTTTCTAACCGATGCCAACGATGACGGATCCCTTGACCCTCCTGAACCTCCAGCCCGCGCGCCCTCCGCGACTGGAGAAAAATTTCCTGCCCGCGGCGCTTTGGAACCGCGCGTATCGCGCGCTCGTGGCCGAAGATCGCACCGCCCGGCCGCTCGCCCTCGCACTCGTCCGTCCGGACGGCTCCGCCGCACGGCAGCAGACCAGGGTGCTCGGGCGCGAACATCCGGCGGCGTATCTGAATCTCACCTACATCGAGCGCCTGCTGAAGTTCCTGCTGTGGCAGAAGGGCGGCAGCAAGGTGCTGGTTGCCGGCGCGCCGGAGCTGGCCGCGCAGCTGGCCGCGATTTATGCGCCGGGTGCGGCGCGGGCCTTCGATCACGCTTTCATGGGTGAGAAGGTTTACGGCCGCGCGTTCTCGGTGGCAGCGGCGGACTTCGACGAGCTTCCCGGCGAGCAGGTGGCCGTGCTGCCGCTCGGCCGGAATCTGGACGGCTGCCGCATCGGCTTCGATCTGGGCGGCAGCGACCGCAAGGCCGCCGCCGTGATCGACGGACGGGTCGTGTTCTCCGAAGAGATTCCGTGGAATCCGTATTTCGAACAGGATCCCGCCTACCATATCGAAGGCGTGCAGGATTCGCTGCGGCGCGCCGCGGCACACCTGCCCCGCGTCGATGCGATCGGCGGCAGTGCCGCCGGGGTGTATGTGAACAACGAGGTGCGGGTCGCGTCGCTGTTCCGGGGCGTGCCGCTGGAGCGCTTCGACCGCGAAATCCGCCGGATGTTTTTCACGCTGCAGGAGCGATGGGGCGGGGTCCCCTTCGAGGTGGCGAATGACGGCGAGGTCACGGCACTCGCCGGTTCGATGAGCTTGGGAGATGGAGCGGTGCTGGGCGTGTCGCTCGGCACGAGCCAAGCGGGCGGGTATGTGACTTCGGGCGGAGGGATCACCTCGTGGCTCAACGAACTCGCCTTTGCGCCCGTCGATTATCATCCCGATGCGCCGCGGGACGAATGGTCGGGCGATCGCGGCTGCGGCGTGCAGTATTTCTCGCAGCAAGGTGTCGGCCGGCTGGCGCGCGCGGCAGGATTTGATTTTCCCTCGGACCAGCCTTTGCCGGAACAGCTGGTCGCGGTGCAGTCTGCCATGGCCAAGGGCGATCCGCGGGCGCGGGCGATCTATGAATCGATTGGCGCGGCATTCGGGTATTCGACCGCGCATTACGCCGATTTTTACGAGCTGCGGCACGTGCTCGTGCTCGGGCGCGTGACGAGCGGCGCGGGCGGCGATGTGATTCTCGACGAGGCGCAAGCGGTCTTGCGTGCGGAGTTTCCGGCCCTCGCGGAAACGATCCGGCTGCACACGCCCAATGAGCACGACAAGCGTCACGGCCAGGCGATCGCCGCGGCGAGCCTCCCGTCGCTGCGCAAGAAGATTTCTCCATGAAACTGTCCCAGCCCCAAGCCGACATCTACCTGTCCGCCGGCGACATCTCGCCGGAAGCGGCGCTCGCGCGCGTGACGCACCTGTGCGTGGCGGCGCACCAGGACGACATCGAGATCATGGCGCATGCCGGCATCTCGGACTGCCTCGAGACGCCCGAACGCGCCTTTGGCGGCGTGGTGGTGACGAACGGGTCCGGATCGCCGCGCACCGGCACCTACGCGCAGATGACCGACGCGGAGATGCAGAAGGTTCGGCGCAATGAGCAGCGGGCCGCGGCGCGGCTGGGCCGCTATGCGATCCAGCTGCAGCTCGCGCATCCGAGTGCGGCGGTGAAATCGCCGGGGAATGCGGACGTCGCGCACGATCTCGCGGCGATCTTCAACGCCTGCCGGCCGGAGATCGTCTATTTGCACAATCCGGCCGACAAGCACGACACGCATGTCGCGGTGCTGGCGCGCTGCCTCACGGCCTTGCGCGCGCTGCCGCGGGAGCGTCAGCCGAAACAGGTTCTCGGTTGCGAAGTGTGGCGCGATCTCGACTGGCTCGTCGACGATGACAAAGTCGCGCTCGACTCCGGCCGGCACCCGGAACTCGCGGCGGAATTGCTCAAGGTGTTCGATTCCCAGGTGACCGGCGGGAAACGCTACGATCTGGCGGCCCTGGGCCGGCGCGCGGCGCACGCGACGTTTCACACCTCGCACGCGACCGACCGGGTGAACGGCATCACCTGGGCGATGGACCTCACGCCGCTGCTGCATACGCCGAGGCTCTCGCTCGTCGACTACACGCTCGAACACGTCCGGCGACTGCAGAAGGACGTCGAGGATCGGCTGCTGCGGATGGGCTGAGGCGCTGCTATCCCGTCATTGCGAGAAGCGCCCAACGCGGGGTGGCAATCCAGCCGGATTGCTTCGTCGCTGCGCTCCTCGCGATGACGGCGGGGCAGACATGGAGTAGATTCGAACCGGTTTCTGCACGCCGCGTCGTTACGGATTGGAACCGTCGGCGTAGTGAAGCGTCGCCTTCCGGAGCGAAAAGTGATCGTCGCCGGAAAACACGAGCCACGCGGTGCGGCCGTCGGCGCTCATCCATTTGGTAGGAAAACTGTTGGTCTCGCCGGGGCCGACGTCCCAGTTGTCGGTGAAAAACGCAGTCGTCCACGGGCCCCACGGATTGGGCGCGTCGTAGATGCCGAATCCACCGTGGAAGCGAGTGTCGTTGCCGCGCCCGATGGTGTTGAGGAGGTAGCGTTTGGACGACGCGTGATAGCTGACCTGCGTCCGGTAAACGGCGCCGGGGTTGGTGAAGACACCGCCGCGATCGCCGATGTTGGGCGACCACACGGGGGCACCGTGTTCGTCCACGCGGACGAAAAACTCGTAGGCGGCGCGTTCGCGTATCCGGTCTTTGGGCACGCGCGCGAGCACGAGGCGGTCGGCGCGCACATAGGCGGTGTCGGCGTCGGTCGAGTAGACATACACGTAGCCGTCGCGGGCGTTCTGGTAATTGCGACCGAAGTTGAGGAACGAAGGTGCACCGAAGCTCTCGGTGAATTTCCAGTCGCTCCAGGTCCAGGTTTTCGCGTGGTCGGCGGACCAGGCCAGCTGGGAGTTGCCGGCGTTGCGGACCCAAAGGTAGAGGACGCCGTCAACCATGAGGATGCCGCTCGCCTTCTTGCCGTGACGCCCGTCGCCGAGCTGCTCGCCGCTCGCGGTGCGGATGTTTTCCGCGCTGAAATCCGCGGGGCCTCCCGCAATCTTCGCGAAGCCAAGGCTGAGCTTGTCCGGCACGAGCGGCGCGAAGCCGTTGCCGTCGCCGTAAGCAGTGTAGAGCGCGTCGTCGTCGGCCCACGTCATCGGCCAGTTGTCGCTGCCGGGCGCCTGGCGCACAATCGTGTCGGCGGGAGCCCATTCGATCCGGCGAATGACCTGGCTGGGCGGATACGGCGGGTGGGACTGCGGCGCGAACGCCTGCATCAGCGGCGCGACGATGAAATCGCGCATCGTGTCGATCAACTCGCGTTCCGGATCCAGGCGTTCGCCGTAGCGGATGACGACGAGGTTGAGGCTTGGGATCACGAGAAAAAATTGTCCGCCGGCGCCGAGCCCCCAGAACGAATCGGCGGGCGCGGTGGGAAATACACGCGTGAAGTCGGGGCGGATGTTGATCCACCAGCTGAGCCCGGAATTGCTCGGCAGGCCGGCGGAGCGGCGCGCCCGGGCCACGATTTCTTGTGAGAAAACCGTGGTCTCGTCCCAATCGCCCTTGTGCAGCAGCATCCGGCCGATTCGCGCGGTGGCATTGGCGCTGAAATTGGCGCCACCCCACGAACCCACGAGCGGCAGGCCGTCGATTTCATAAGTGCGGTCGTAACCGACGCTCCATTCGTTCTCGGGGATTTCCAGCGGATCCATCACGCGGGCTTTCAGCAGCGAACGCACGTCGGGATGCGGCGTGTCGCGCAATGCCGCCGTGACGCAGTAGGTGAGCATCGCGATGCCGGGGTTGCTGTAGTGATACTGCGAACCGGGTGTGAACAGCACCGGGGCGCGATCGCGGGCGAGCGTGAAGGGGTCGTTGGGAATGGGCGACTGTTTCCAGAATTCGCCCTTCCAGCCAGTGAGCGAGCGATGCGGCACGCCTTCCTCGTTGGCGTCTTCGATTCCCGAGGTGTGGGTGGCGAGTTGGGCGATGGTGATGTCGCGCTTCACCGGATCATCGCGCCACTGGGGAACAAAGCGGCTCGCGCGATCGGCTGGGTCGATCCGGCCATCGTCGATGGCGAGCATGAGCGAAAGGCCGCCGACGAGCGTCTTGGCGAGCGAGGCGGTGTAATGCGGCTTCGTCCGCGTGTAGCCGCCGGAATAACGTTCGTAGACGATGCGGTCGTTGCGCATCACGACGAAGATCTTCGTCTGTCGCTGCTCGAGGCCGGACCAGATCGCATCGAGTTTTTCGGACACCAAACCGTGCGCTTCGGGCGTCGCCATCGGGAACTCGGCGGGGAAGGTGCCGGCCGCGGCGCTCGCCGTGAGACCGCACACAGCGATACCAATGCCGACGAGGCGGCGGAGGGCGGGCGCACGCGACCGTAAGGGAAAAGCGGGAAATAGAGGGGAAACCATGGTGGGAAAACTTCTGCGGGGAGCGCGTCAATCCCAAGGCTGCGTTTCGAATTCGAAGCGAACCTTGAAAGTCTGTCGGGCCCCTTTGGGCACCGGATAACCGACGATGCCGACCAGCTTTTCGAAGATGACCTTGTCGGCCTTGGCTTCCCAACCGTCCTTGTTGTTGTGGATCAGTACGCGTTTGCCGGCGGCGGATTCGAAGGTTTGGTCGTAGAAGATCTTCAGGAAGATCGGCTGCTCGCGCCGCAGGCGAAGCTGCGCCTCGAGCGGAAAATCGACGCCTTCGGGCAACGCCGTGGCGCCGTCGCGACCGCTCGGGGCCATGTAAACCCAGCCGCCGCGTCCCTGTGTGCGCAGCGGCAGCAGCGCGAGATGCGAATCGGCGATCTGGGTGCGGTTGAAGTGGGGATCGAAGGCCACCGACGAAAGATCGATGAGCGGAAGCAGCGTGCCTTCAATCTGGATACCGACAGGCGTGAACGTGTAGGTGCGCTGGTGTTCGTAGTGCCGATTCTTGGACGGACCTCCGACCGCGATCACGATCTTGTCCAGCGAACGCTCGACCAGCCGGAAGGTTTCGACGGAAAACCGGGCGAAATTCTCGCGGCCCTTGGTCATGGTGCCCTCAACGCCGCCGGTGTTCTTCGACATCACAATGCTGATCGGCCACTGGCCGGTCCGCGACGACAGCGGGACAGGATGATCCGCCGGCACGTGCAGCGCGGTGATGTTGCCGGCGTCGTCCTGGCGGACGACGGCCTGCCAGGACGGAATGCCGATGTAGCCCGGACGCCCGCTGTAATGAATCGTGAATACACCGGGTTGCTCCTCCAGTGTCAGTTGTTCCGGGCGGGTCTCGGCCGCGACGCGCCCGGCCGCAAAGACGAAGGCGGTCACGAGTAGCGTGAGGCCAAGGTGGACGGAAAGGCGAGGGGAGAGGGTCATGAGAAAGCAGGGCTGCGCCGTCCGGCGCGGGCAACGCGGCGGACGGCGGGGGGCGGGGTTATTGCAGCTCCGACAGGCGTCGGGCCGCGGGTTTCAGATCGAACAAGCTCGAAAGGTCGACCGGCTGGCCCGTCGCGATGCTCTGGTTCGCCGCGATGCCGACGAGGATCGAAGCCGCCCCCTGTTCGTGACCGGCGGCGCGTTGGAAGGGATCGGCTGGCGGCTGGGGCGAAAAGATCTGCTCCTGCAGCAGGGGATCGCTGCCACCGTGGCCGCCCTTGGGACGGGGAACTTGGATCTGATAAGGTGTTTGGAAATGCGGAAACACGCGCAGTTCGGGCTCGCGCGCGCCAAGATGCTCCTCACCGACCGCGGCACTGCCGATTACGTGGGCACCGTGAAGTTCGCTGTATTCGATTCGGCCGCGGTCGCCATTGAAGGCGACACGATAGCCCTCGTAGGGGCTGTAGGCATTGAGCGAATAGTTCAGCAGCGTGCCGTCACGATAGCGCACCAGCACCGCCATCGCGTCCTCGATGTCGATGTCGTCGCGGAAAACATTTTGATCCCGCACGTAGCCGGTCTCTTTTTCCGCCCCGAGATAAATGGCCTGCTCCATGGCCGGGTCCCGGATCATCGATCGGTTGTAGTCGTAGGCGAACGGATCGTGATTGACCGCGTTACCGTGGTAGCGGGAGTAGCGCGTCAGGGCTTCGTCGCCGCGAGCGATCGCGTTCTGGCGTCCGTAAAACTGCAGCGCGCCGTAGGCGACAACCTGGGCGGGAATCGCGTCGGTCCACCAGTTGACGAGGTCGAAGTGGTGCGTGGATTTGTGAACGAGCAGCCCGCCGGAGTTCCGCTTTTGCGCATGCCAGCGTCGGAAATAATCTGCGCCGTGGCTGGTGTTGAGGAGATACTCCATGGTGACGTGTCGCACGCGACCGATCGCTCCGGAGGCGATGACTTCACGGACCTTCGTCGGGCCGGCACCCCACCGGTAGTTGAAGGCGACGCGGACGGAGTTGCCGGTCTCGGCGACGGCCTGAAAGATGGCAGCGCATTTCTCCGCTGTCGTCGTCATCGGTTTTTCGGTGATGACATGGCAGCCTGCGCGCAGCGACTCGGCGATGTAGCGATCGTGTTCGCTGTCGATCGTGCAAACGATCACGGTGTCCGGACGCGTCTCCTGCAGCATGCGGCCGAAGCTCGCGGCATCGTAGACAGGCACCTCGCGATACCCGAATTGCGACCGCAAGCGGTCACGATGGTAGTTCGCCCGGACCAGACTGGAATCGCACAGGCCGACGATCTCGGCAGAGTCCGCGAATTGAAGCGGTATGGGATCGAGAAACATGCGGACACGGCCGCCGGTGCCGACATAGGCAAAACGTGTGGGCCGCCCGACCTTCGAGGGTGCGGACGGAGCTGGGGAATTCTGAATGATCATGCGAGGAGAGATCCGGGCTCGCGACGCGCAACCGCGTCGTTCAGGGAGCCCTTGCCCCATTTAATCTAATGCGCATTAGATATAGTCCAGCGTTAATGCATTTCTTCGTCAGGGTCGTCGCAAAGACCTTTGTGGCGGAATTTTTTGCGTAAAATTTGAGCCTCGATTTATTGGCAACCGCGTTTGAGGAAATGCGTTTCGGCGCGGGCCGCCATCCGCCGGGCGGCCGTGGCCGGGTGGGAGAGTTTCCTTGCTATTGGTGCCCCCCGCATAATTCTGGCGACGTCTGGCGCCGGACCTGAGTGCCGCGTGCAGGCAACCCAACTTGTCTATGGCTCGCAGTGCAGCTTCCTCGAAGAAACCGGTTCGGCGCACCACGCCGGAGCCGATCATGTCGATTCCCGATTTCGCCAAATACCTCGGCCTGTCGAGCTGGACGGTGTCGCGCGCGATCAACGGCCATCCCGAAGTAAGCGAGAAGACCCGCCGGCGGATCATGGCGGCGATGGAAGAGGTGGGGTTCCGTCCCAATCCGCTTGCGCGTGGTCTCGGCGGGCGCCGCACCAGCATGATCGGCGTGTGCTTCATGGGGCTCGGCAATCCGATCCTCGATCGGAAGGTCTATCATCTGCAGGAGTTTCTGCGGCGGCATCAGTTGCGCAGTCTCCTCGAAATGCGGTTGCGCGATGTGCAGCAGGAGGTGCGTGCGATCGAGGATTTCCGGCGCATTCACGTCGACGGCATCGTGCTCATCCACTCCGAGCTCGACGCGGCCACGTCGCGAAAGGTGTTGGGCGATACTCCGTGCGTACACGTGGATCCGCACGAGCCGCAGCCGACAATGTGCGTTTCGGTGGACCGGCGCCGCGCGATGCGCCTGCTGATGGAGCATCTACTGCGGCTCGGGCATCGGAGCTTTGCGCTGCTGGGGATTGGTGAGGACGATCCGTGGCGTTGGTCCGCTCTGGTGGAGACGGCCGAAGCGCACGGTCTCGATGCGTCGCGCGCACTCACGGCGGTCAAAGGCATGCCCGAGGTGGAGAGCCAGATCGAGGCGGGCGAACTCATGGCCGAGTCCGTCCTGAAATGGCCGAAGCGTCCGACGGCGCTGATTGCGCTCGACGACCGCATGGCCCTGGGCGCGATCCAGGCGTTGAAGAACGCCAACGTCGACGTGCCGCGGGAGATGTCGGTCACCGGTTTCGACAACCTCGACCTCGCGCGCAAACTGCATCCGACGCTCACGTCCATCGAACAGAATCCGCTTCGGCTGATGGAGCGCGCCGGTGCGCTTTTGCTCGAGCAACTCGAGCTCCCCGCGGACCAACGCGGCCGGGCCGACGCCGAGACGGTCGCGCCCGAGTTAATCATTGGCGAATCGACCGGACCGGTCTGGCGCGCCTGACAATCGAATGCGGGGAGGTAGGGCGGGGTCTCCTGACCCCGCCGAATTAGCGCAGGTTTTTACCTGCGGGGCAGGAGCCCCCATAGCGCATCTGCGGAGCGCGGCGCCTGGGAAGAACGGCGCCTGACGGCCCCAAATCACCGTCGGCCCAAATGCGGTTGTGATCCTCACGACAGATTGCGGCCACGCTGCCGCGCGGACCGCGGCGAAGGCGCGCGGCGCCGGACCGCCTGTATAGAGCTAAGTCGGGCGGCGAATATCTGCTTGCGTCGCCCGGGGACTTGGGTGTTGTGCGGAACACATGCGCATTGGAATTTTAGCGGCGCCATTTCGGGCGGTGCGGGCTCTCGCAGGTATCCTGGCCCTGAGCGGGGCGTGTTTTCCCGGTGCGACGCGGGCGGTCGCGCTGCCCGTGTTTCCGCACGCGATCGGCTTCGGCACCGACACTCCCGCAGGCCGGGGTGGCGCGATCTATCGCGTGACCACACTCGCGAACGACGGTCCGGGATCGCTTCGTCACGGCGTCGAAAACATTACGGGCCCGCGCGTGATCGTCTTCGAAGTGTCGGGCGTGATCCGCCTGGAATCGGATCTCGTCATTCGTCACGACGGACACGGCGACTACGGCTTCCTCACGATTGCGGGCCAGACCGCCCCGGCTCCAGGGATCACCCTCGCGGGGGGCGGTCTCAGTATCCAATCTCATGATATCCTGATCCAGCACCTCGCGATCCGGCCGGGCGACCGGCTCAAGCCGGTCGACAATCGCGATTGCATCAAGATCGGCGGCTACCCGGGGCACCCGGTGCATCACGTGGTGATCGATCACGTGTCCTGCAGCTGGGCGGTGGACGAAACCGTCTCGACGTGGAGCGACCGAAGCTCCGTCGAAGACGTGACCTTCTCGTCCTGCATTTTCAGCGAGCCGGTTGTCAACGGCGGCCACAGCAAGGGCTCGCATCCCTACGGGCCATTGGGTGGCCGAAACACCTCCCGGCTTTCGCTGATTGGCAACCTCCTCGCGTTCAACTTCGGCAGGAACCCGCTGATCCGCGACGAGACCGGCGGCGCGCAGATCGTGAACAACTTCATTTATCGTCCGGGCATCTGGTCCAACGGCGCGATCTACATCGGCGACCTCACGCTGCCGCCGCACGCGGTGTCGGTGATCGGCAACATCATCGTGCGGCATCCCGTGCCGTTCCAGCTCGAGATGACGGGAACGGACGGCGTACGAGCGCGGCGCGATTTTGCCGCGAGCGATTATCGCAACACCGCGATTTACGTGCACGACGTCGTTTCGCCGGAGGCAGGCCTCTATCTGCACGACAACCGCGTGCAGAACCCGCAAACCGGCGCCTGGCATCCGTCGGATGGCGACCCGTGGAGCACGGAGATTTTCAAGGACAGCACCAAGCATCCCGTCGCGCACCTGACCTCGGATCCCTATGCGAATTCCGGCGGGACGTCCTGGACTCCGTTGTCTTCCGAAGAGGTGGAGGCGGCGGTGCTCGCGCGGGCGGGGCAGCGGCCGGCGGAGCGCGATGCGATTGACGCGGCCCTCGTGGCAAAAGTCCGCGCGCGGACGGGATCGTTTCTTCAGGATCTCGCGGGTGAAGATCCGTGGGCTCCCGTCGACCTGCAGCACGTGCGGTCGCTGACCTTGCCGGACAACCCCCACGGCGACGACGACGGGGATGGCTACACGAATCTCGAGGCGTGGCTGCATGGACTCGCGGCCGCGCTCGAGAGCGGTCGACCTCGCGGTTGATCCTTTTTTTGCGAGACCGGCCCATCCGCGGGCCGCGTCCTGTTCCCGTCTGCTTTCTTCCCCCACTACCATGAAACCCTCGAGTTGTTCCCCCTTCAGATTCCTGGGCGCGGCGGCTGCCGCATTGCTCAGTTCCGTTTTGACGTTTGCCCTTCCTGTCGTGCCCGGAGCCGTCGGTTTCGGCACCGACACGCCAGCGGGGCGCGGCGGCATCGTCTATCGCGTCACCAACCTCAACAACAGCGGTCCCGGTTCACTGCGCTTCGGCATCGAAGATGCGAGCATGCGGCAGCCGCGGGTGATCGTCTTTGAAGTCTCGGGCGTGATCGACCTCCAGTCGGATCTGGTCATTCGCGACGATTCGTTCGGCGCCTATTCGCACCTGACGATCGCGGGCCAGACGGCGCCGTATCCCGGCATCACCCTGCGAAACTACGGCATCAGCATTCGTTCGCACGACATCCTGATCCAGCACATCGCGATCAGACCGGGAAATCTCGTCGGCACGCAGGGGCAGCTGGACAATCGTGACGCGATCAAGATCGAAACTCCCGCCGGTGTGACGGTTTCGAACATCGTGCTCGATCACGTTTCCTGCAGCTGGTCGGTCGACGAGATGGCTTCGATGTGGGGCGCAAACGGAGCGATCACGAACGTCACGTTCCTCAACAGCATTTTCGCGAAACCGATCATGAACGGCGAGCCAGACGCCAGCGGCCACTCGCGGCTGCGCAGCCATTCGGAAGGCACGCACGGCTTCGGCCCGCTCGTGGGGCCGAACACCTCGAACATTTCGCTGATTCGAAACATTCTGGCGTTCAACTACGGCCGGAATCCTGCGGTGGCCAACGCCACGGCGGGCGCGCAGATCATCAATAACCTCATCTATCGGCCCGCCCCGTGGCCGAACGGCGTCATCCGTTTCGACAACATCACCGCGGCCCCGCATCAGGTCTCGGTCGTCGGCAACGCGATCGTTCGCCACCCGACGCCGTTCGTCATGGACATCACGCGGCTGCCGGATCCGTCGATTGTCGATCCGCAGACGCTCATCACCACGCCGACGGACCATCCCAGTTTCTACAGCACGGGCATCTATATCAGCGACAACGTGTCCGCCAGCGCCGCGTTCTATCTCGCGGACAACCGGCTCCTCGATCCGCAGAACAACGCCTGGCTCCTGAACGAGGAGATCGTCCGCGATCGCTCCGGCACGCCGGTGACGCGACTCGAGGCCGACCCTTATGCGAACTCCGGCGGCACGTCGTGGGCGCCGTGGCCATCGGATCAGGTGGAAGCGAATCTGCTGCTTGGCGCCGGCAAATTTCCCGCGCAGCGCGATCCGATCGATGCGGCGCTCATCGGCGAGATGCTCGACCGCACGAAACCGTATCCGGCCGGCGGCACGTTTCTCGAGCGATTCTCCGATCTCGGCTCCGATCCCTGGGCACCCGCCAATCTGCAGAATCAGCGTTCGCTCGAGCTTCCCGCCAACGGCAACGCCGATGATGACGGCGATGGTTACACAAATCTCGAAGAGTGGCTGCACCTCATGGCTGCGGCGGTCGAAACGGCCGACAACGTCCCGCCCGTCGCGAATGCCGGCAGCGATCAGACCGCGGTGGTGCACGGCGAGCCGACGGCGGCGGTGACACTCGATGGCCGCGCTTCCTATGACCTGAACGGCGATGCGCTTGCCTACACCTGGTCCTGGCCGGGCGGCAGCGCCACCGGGGCGACACCGACGGTTTTGCTGCCGGTTGGCCAGACGATCGTGACGCTGGTCGTGACCGACCCGTCAGGCGCGACGAGCACCGACGCCGTTACCGTCGAAGTCGTCGACGTGCCGCCGCCGGTCGCGTTCGCCGATTTGAACTTCACGTATTCTGGAACGCCAAAGCCGGCGACCGTCGTTACGTTCCCCGAGAACCTCGCAGTCGAGGTGCTTTACGATGGTAGTCCGACTCCGCCAACGTTGCCGGGCTCCTACGAGGTCGTCGCGACGATTCTAGATCCAGCGTTCAGCGGCACCGCGCGTGGCACCTTGGTGATCGCACCCACCGCGTTTGTGCGGCACGCACCCGCGATCAATGGCGGGGTGGACGGTTCGATCCAGGTTGTCCTGCCGGAGAGCATCACGTTGAACAGCAGCGCGAGCGTGAACGGCGATCTGCTCGTCGCGGGCACGCCCGAAGTGCGGATCAACGGCACACCGAGCTACGGCGGAACGATCGATGGCGAAGGTGCAGCCTCGCCGACGGCGCATCGGATCACGCTCAACGGCGGTGCACGCCTGCGCCACACGATGCGACGAATCGATGCACCGGCGTTGCCGACGGTCGCGGCACCGATCACGCCGTCCGGCACGAGAAACGTGTCGCTCAATCATCCGGGCCAGGATCCCGGCGATTTCGCGACGTTGCGGAATCTTACGCTCAACAGCGGCGTCGGCGCGATCGAGGTTCCGCCCGGCACCTACGGCAACTTCACCGCGAACAGCGGCAGCGGCTTTCGCCTCGGTGTTGCGGGTGCGGCCCATCCCGCGATCTATCATCTGCAAAGCCTCACGTTGAACAGCGGAAGCCAGCTGCAGGTCGCGGGGCCGGTCGTGATCACGCTCGCGAACACGGCGATGTTCAACCACGCCACCGTGGGTGCGGCGGCGAATCCCGGATGGCTCACGTTGCAGGTTGCCTCGGGAGGCGTGACACTCAACGGCGCGGTGGCCTTTCACGGCGCGATCGTGGCTCCGTCCGGCACGATCGTGCTGAACAGCGGCGCGCAACTCGCGGGCCGGGTGGTCGCGAATCGGCTGACGGTCAACGGCGGCGCGACACTGCGGCAGACGGCGGACGCGGTCGCACCGGCGATCGCGATCGTCACGCCAAGCGATGGCGCAACGATTAAAGGCGTGGTGAGTGTCACGGCCGAGGCGAGCGACGATCGCAGCGTGGTCGGCGTTCAGTTCAGGGCCAACGACACGAATCTGGGCGCCGAAGTCCGCACCGCGCCTTTCGCGTTGGAGTGGAACACAGTGCCCACGACTGAAGGCGACTACGTGCTGACCGCCGTCGCGCGCGATCGTGAAGGCAACACGACCACCTCGGCACCGGTGAACGTCACGGTCGCAAATGCGATCTTCGACACCTTCGAGACCGGTGCGGCCGAGGAGTGGATCTCCGATGGCGGCACGTGGACCGTCAGTTCAGACGTCGGCACACGTGTCTACCGGCAGACCAATCCCGGACTAACCGCGGTGCGTTCCGTGCGCGCGGACACGGATTGGGCCGATCAGGTCGTCGAGGCGGATGTGACGCTGCGCGAAGTCACGGGCAACAACCGCTTCTTTGGCGTGCTGGCGCGGCACGGTGCCACTCCGAACAACTACTATTACCTCGTGTTGCGGACCAACAACACGATCGAGTTGAAGCGGATCGTGAACAACGTCGCGGCGAACATCGCGCCGCCGGTGACGTCGTTTCCGGTCGCGGTCGGAACGACGTATCGTCTCCGGCTCGAAGCGATCGGTTCGACGTTGAAAGGTTATGTGAACGGCGAGCTGAAGATCCAAGGAACGGATACAAGCTTCACCTCGGGTTCGGCCGGTCTGCTGACGTTCTTCAGCGACGTTGCGTTCGACGACATTCACATCGATCCGACGCCGAACCGTCCGGTGCTGGCGGCCGACGATTTCGAGGATGGCGACAGCGAGGGTTGGACGACATTGGGTGGGGCGTGGTCGGTCGCGGCCGAAGGCGACAATCACGTGCTTCGTCAAACCGAAGCGACCGGCCTCGCGTGGGCGCACATTGGCAGCGGCGGCGGCAACCGTCAGATTATCGACGTGGAGATTAAGCCGCTCAGCTTCGGCGCCGCGGACGGATGGTGCGGACTGACCGTGCGTCACCTCGACGCCGCGAATCATTACGCGGTCGCGCTGCGGAACGGAGGCATGCTCGAGTTGCAGAAAATCGAAGGTGGCGTCACGACGACGCTCGCCACGAGTGCCGCGACGATCGCCGTGAACGCCTGGCAGGCCTTGCGGGTCGCGGCGGTGGGCGAGTCGCTCAAGATTTACCTGAACGGCCGCCTCATCCTGCAGGCGACCGACGCGGCCTTCTCGACCGGTTCGGTAGGATTCATCACGTCGTCGGCGAGCGCGGAGTTTGACGACTTGGTGGTCGTCGCTCCGTAGTCGAGAACTTGTCTTGCAGCCGGGCGGAAAATCCTCCGCCCGGCTTGTCCGAGCACGGCGATCGACGTCTCAGTCGGTCGCTCCAAGTGAGGAGCGTGGTGGCGAACGATTCAGCGGGATCGCCACGGCGCGCATCGCGCTCCGCGCGATGACAATGCGGCCGCGACGCCAGTAAGCTTTGAGCGGAATGCTCTCGCCACGACGGTTGCCGAGTCCTGCCCGATACGGAGACGTAAAAATGGCGCGCTGGCTTTCGCGCGGCGCGCCAGGAGCGAGAAGCGGCGTAGCCGTTGCTTACGGCGAGGTGATCACGATGTCGTCGAAGTGAGCGCTCGCGGAGAACGTGCCGACACCGGCTTTGTTGGCGTTCACGATCGGTGAAGAGGAATCGCTGCCGGTGAGTTCGAGCACGCCATCGACGTAGGCCTGCAGGGAAACGGTCGAGGTGCCCGTCACCACGAGCCGCAGCGTGTGCCAGGCGGCGAGATCGAAGCCCGACGGCATCGTTTTGACGGCGAAGCTCACCTGTCCGCTGGAGGTGAGTTTCTTCAGCTCCAGATCGCGGTTGTTTCGCAGCAGCAGGTAATAGGTTTCCGTCGGCGAGGCGAAGCGCGCGAAAACGCCCACCCAGCTGTTGCCGTTGAACGTCAGTGGCTTCACGTCCGTTTGAATCGATTGATTCGCACCCGGCAGATTGGTGAGGTCCGGTGCGATCGCGCGCGCGCCGACGCTGAGGGAAGTGGCCGATTGGCGAAGCCCATTCGAACCGTCGGCAACCACGCTCCAGCTGCCGCCCATCCCGGTCCAAGTGGTGTCCCAGCCGGTTGAATTGCCGTCGTCGAAGTCATCCGTCAGCACCGGCACGGAGGTGACGTCCGGGCTGGCGAACACGTCGTCGAAATCTGCCGAAGCCCGGTAAGTGCCGATCGCGGCGCGACCGGATGCGAGGGACGTGTCGGTCACGGGCGTGAACGTCGCGGAGGCGTTGTTGGAGAGATTCGTCACCACGGCAGACACGGAGGTGCCGGAGACGACCAGGCGAACCTTGTAGGTCGTGCCCGCGGTGATGGGAAAGTTCTGGGCGGTGGCGAGATTCGACGCGGCGCCGTTGACGACCTTTTTGAGCTCCACCTGGCCCAGGTTGCCCGTGCCGACGCCGTTGCGGAGAGCGACGTAGTAGCCGTTGTTGATGTCGACGTAGCGGGCATAGACGGCGGCGAACCGGCTGGTGCCATCGAAGCTGACCGGCGTCACGCGGGCCTCGACGACTTGATCCTCCCAGTTCGTGCCGTCGAGCATTGCCCGGGCGCCGCCTGTCAGGTCGCTCTGCCGATAGGCGCCGGAGGTCACCGCCCAATTGACGGCGCCGTGCCAGGTCCAGCCATTGTCGTTGCCATCGCTGAACGTATCGAAAGTTGAGATACCCAGATTGGCGGGACCGCTCCCGCCGCTCGTGCCCTCGACGTCGGCGGCGAGACTGTGCAGCCACCGTTCGAGATTGGTGTAGCCGTCCGGATTCACGGTGTTGGGTGAGCCGGGCAGCGTGAGGACGCGGGTATTCGTCAGGTTGACCGGCGCCCAGGGATCGGTGCCGAGGTCGGACAAGCGTTCGAGAAACGTGCCCCCGGCGGGCTGCGGATTGTTGCGGTTCTGGATCTTGGTGATGAGGGCGGCGTCGATCGCATCGCGATTCGCGGGAAACTTGCCGGCCCGGGTGAGCAGATTGTCAGTGACGTCTGCCGACGCCCAGGGCGTCCAGACGGTGCCGCCGGAGTTGTCATAATAGTCAGAGGTGCGGCGCGTCACCGGCGTGGTGGAGCGGTCGCGCAGAATCGAGTTATTGAGCAGCCACGAGCCGTTCTGCGGATCGAACAGACGGTTATCGTCGAGATAGAAGGTCGCGCTGCTCGACACGTCATCGAAGATGTAGATGCCCGTGCTGTAGAACTGCGTGAACGTCGTCGCGGTGGTGATCAACTGCTGCGTTGCCGGCGGTGCGGGCATCTCCGTGATGTCCATCGTGAACGGCAGCGGATGCCGGATGATGGCGTTGCCGATCACGGACGCGGTCTGAGGCGACCCGGAAATGGTGTTGAACCGAATGACGTTGTTGGACCACGGGCCGGGACGATAGATCAGATTGTTCACGATCTGGGCGCCGCCGGAGGAACTGGAGACCGCCGGATTTCGACCGTAGATGAACGCGAAGATGTTTTGGATCAGCGAGACATAGGAGGTGTTGGGGCCCACGAGCGGGCCGAAGCCGTGCGTGCCCTCCGAGTGGGTCCGCAAACGCGAGTGGCCGCTGCTGTCGGGCTCGCCGTTCATGATCGGATCCGCGAAGATGCAGTTCAGGAACGTGACATTGTTGATCTGGCCGTTCTGCGCCCACAGCGAGGCGATCTCGTCGACGCTCCAACTGCACGAGACGTGGTCGAGCACGATGTTGGAGACCGTCACTCCGGTCGGAGGCTCGATCTTGATGGCGTCGCGATTGTCGAGCTGGGTGCCCGTGAAGACATGATTTCCCGGACGAATGGCGATGTGCTGGATGAGGATGTCGTGGGACCGGATGCTGATGCCGTAGTTCTTGAGCGTGATGCCAGGAAACGGGGCGGTCTGGCCGGCGATCGTCAGATGCGAGTAGGCGCCGAATGAGTCGTCCCGGATGACAAGGTCGGACTGGAGCTCGATCACGCCGGAGACATTGAAGATGATCACGCGCGGTTGTCGCATGCTGGCATCCTCGATGCCGTAGCGCAGCGAGCCCGGACCGCTGTCATTGAGGTTGGTGACACGGTACACGGTGCCGCCGCGTCCCGCGGTGGTGTCCGTGCCGAAGCCGATCGCACCGGGGAACACGGGCAGGGCGCTTGCGGCCAGGGGGCCGAAGAACGCAGCGGCTCCAAACAGGAACGCGCGCAGACATTTCGCATCTGGTATCTTCATGGGGGCGGAACGAGATGATCTCCCAGCCCGACCTCGGCGCGTCTTGAACCGCACCAAACGCAGTCGGGGGAATTCGGGTCAGGCCAGGCGGATCGGGGTGCAGTGACGGCGTCGAAAAAGCGAAAACGAAAAACGGGCCGGACCGCGCCGGGAGCGCGGTGCTGGATTCGTTTCACGATATCACATGCGCATGTGAATTCAAGCGGCGCGGCCGTTTACTTGCACTATAAGGCGTCAGCCCCCAGCGGACGGCGCATGATAAGGACGGCCGGGGGCGGGGTCGTGGGCCGGAGGCGGCCCGCCGACCAACCGAAGCAAATGCGCTTTTGAGCTATCGCGGGCGACGATCTCCGGCATTTTCTACCACCGGCGTCGAAACCGCCACCGAACGATCGATGGGCAGGACGCCTCCGGCGATGGACCTGCGCGCGGTGCGCGTCAGGGCCCAACCTGTCGCCAGCATGAACATCGCGCAGAACGCGATCGCCAGGCGGCCGGTCAGCGGATTCGGCAGCAGCACCAGAAGGAGGATGAACACACCGTAGGCGAGACACAGTCGGCCGATTCCGAGCGTGCCGCGGTGGTTGACTTCTTCAACGGCCTCAGCGCCGGGTTCGACGGGCTTGTGCATCGTTTCGAAGAAGCGGTCGATTTGGGCGGCGCGCTGCGGAGGAATGCGGTGGCCGAACAGGGCGGCGGCGCCGAAGAACCACAGGGAACTGACCACCGTCCCGGAAATGGTTACGGCTGCGAAATGATGGCTGCCCGTCCATTGGAGGAGTGCGGCCAGGCCCGAATCGGGCGATACCCATCGAGCGAAGAGGGTATGGGCGCTACCCACCACCGCACCCACGGCGATTCCGACGAGGACCGTGGACCAGCCCGCCCAGTCCGGGACTCGCCGCACGAGAAGGCACCACACCATCGGCACGGCATAGGGAATGCCGAGCAGGGCGGTGAAGCCGAACATGAGGTTGAACACGCCAAGATCTTTCCACGTGCTGTAGAGCAAGGCCGTGAGGATCACGATGCCCCCGAAGGCCAGCGTAGATAGGCGGCCCGCGAGCACCTGCTCGCGTTCGCTGGCGTGCGGCCGGATGAGCGGCACATACACGCTGCGCACGAATACGCCGGCATTGCGGTTCAGGCCATGATCCATCGAAGAGAGCGTCGCCGAAATGATGCCGGTGACCATCAGCCCCAACAGACCAACGGGCAGGCTTTGCGCCGCCATCGCCACATACGCCGCCTCGCTTGGTTTGGTCAGTCCCGGAAATTGTTCGGCGAGGTTCATGTCCAGCGCCCGGGCGGCCAGCGGCGGCAGAAACCAGAGCAAGGAGCCGGTGCCGTAGAGGACCATGGCGAGCAGCGCTGCGCGTTTCGCCTCTTTGCCATCACGGACATTCAAGTAGCGACCAGCACCGTGCAGCGCGTTCTGCACAAAAAATTTCTCAATAAAGATCGCCAGCAGCCACCACTTCCCAAACCCGAGCGCATCGGAGGAGGCGATGCTCCAATGCGATTCGGGTAGGCCGGCTTGGAAACCGGACCAGCCGCCGACTTTCACCCACGCCCACACGGCGGCGACGATCGTGATGGGAAGCAGCATGAGCGCTTGCACGAAATCTCCCGCCACCACTGCCCATTGCCCGCCAGCCGCGGCCACGAACACGACGGCAACGCCGCAGAGAAGAATCGTGGCCTGCAGTTCGAACCCAAACACGGGCGAGCAGAAAATCGCCAGACCGTAGAGCCAGATACCCGCGACGATGATCCCGATCGGAAGCGTGAGCCACGTAAAGACCTGCTCATTGGCGGGTCCCATCCGCGCGCGCACCGCTTCCATCGACGTGATCACCCGCGTCTGGCGCAGCCACGCGGCGAAACCCGCCCAGTTGCAGAAAAAGCCGAAGGCGCCCGCCCAATAAATCGCGAGCACGACCAGGCCTTGATCGAACGCGAGCCCGGCGGCGCCGGTGAACGTCCACGCACTGAACGCGCCCATGAACGCAGACGTGCCGACCAGCCACCACGACATCCGCCCGCCGCCGCGGAAGTATTGATTACTGTCGCCGCCGAACCGCCGGAAGAACCAGCCAATGCCCACGAGGGCGGCAAAGAAGATCGCAATGACGGCGTAATCGAAGGGATGGAGCATGGGGTCGGTAGGGAAACGAGATGCGGTCGATCGTGCGACGGGCGGTCAGGTCGAGCGGTCGTAGGATTCGCAGGTGACGGTGGCCTCCGTGGGCTGTCCGGAGAGAAAGTGCTGGAGGTTGCGGAGCGCGTGGCGTCCAAGTTCTGGATACAGATCGAGCGTGGGGCCGCCGATGTGCGGCGAGACCAGCACCCGCGGCTCCTGCAGCCAGGGCGAAGTCGGCGCAATCGGTTCCTTGGCGGTCACGTCGACCGCCACGCGAATCCGCCCGCTGCGCGCCTCGCGGAGCAGCGCGTCTTCGTCGACGATGCGCCCGCGTCCGACGTTCACGAATACGCCGTCGTCCGGCAGCGCCGCCAGCACTTCGGCGGTCACGCTGCCCGTGGTGGCGGGAGTGAGGGCTTCGCAGTCGAAAATCACCTCGCTGCGCGCAAAGAGTTCCTCGAGTGACACGCAGGGTTCGACGCCGAGGTCCGTCATGACAGCCGCCGGCACGCCGGCCGAATAAGCCGCGAGCGCCGGGCGAAACGGCCGCAGCAGCGCCACCAATTCCCGGGCGATCGCGCCGAAGCCATGCAGGCCGACGCGGCGGTCGAACAACGAACGGGTTGCCAGCTGCTTGGCCGCCCGCGTCTCCGGCGGCTGGCGCATGAAGGCGGACCAACCGGGAGAATTGCGGAGCGCGCCCAGCGCGAGCAGCAACGCGTGCTCGGCGACCGCCGCAGCCGCGCGCGTGCCCCAGTTGGTCACGACGCCACCCCGCTCGAGAAAGGCCCGGGGGACCAGCCGTCGCACCGAACCAGCGAGGTGACAGACATAGCGCAACGGGCACTCCGGACCCTGCACCCACTCCGAAGGAATGGGCGGGGTTCGCCAAGCGCTCACCAGAATAGCGGGCGCCAGCTCGTCGAGCCGCTCTCGCCAACCCGTTTCGACGAGCTCTTCGTCGCTCAAAAATCGCCAGCGAACAGGAAGCTCGGGCAAGTCACGCTCGACCGCGCCGAGGAACAGCTCGCGTTCCTCCCGGTTCAGCGCAACAAGCCCCTGCACCGGGAGAGGGGATGGTGGCGTTCGCTGGTCCGACGATGAACTCATGACTCCAAGAGATTCCCGGTATCGACCATTGTCCTGTCATCAGCGAATCGCGACGCGCGCATCGCAAGCCGCTTCGTCACACCGCGGAGGGCAGGGGGCCTTGTTTCCTGAAAGGCGAACATGCGCGCCGAGGAACGACAGGAATTAAAAAATCACAAGCGCATTAGATAAAATTCGTGCTTTTGCGGAAAATCCTTGCCGATCGCGCCCGGTGGTTCCTGTTTCAATCCGCCCGCCGGACCCTTCACATCGCGGTCGTGCAATGACAGGGTTTTTGCCCAAGCTGAGTTGCTGCCATAAAATCAAAGCCGAATGTGAATTGCTGCCGGAGCCGCTGGCCGGTTCTCTTCGCCTCCTCTCAACCCCCGAAATCCGCCCGTGTTCCGCCCCTTTCGCCCGATCCTCCTCGTCGTCGGCGTCTTCGCCCAGGCGCTCGCCGCCGCTCCAGCCTCGCTTGAAATCGACGGACAAAGCTGGGGCGCGACGGAATTGTTTCACGAAAGCTTTGCCGATGAGAGCTGGCATGCCCGGTGGCAGGTCGAGGGGGACGCACAGGTGGAGGCGCACGATGGCCGGCTGAACGTCGTCACCCGGCGCGATCCCGCCACGGCGGACGCCGCGACGATCTGGTGGAAGGAGCCGCTGCCGGCGGATGTCCTCATCGAGTTCACCGCGGGTTCGACGCCGCCAGCGGACGACAACAACGCCGCCAACCTGAATCTTTTCGTTCATGCCCGCGAACTCGATGGGAGCGCCTACCGCGTCGGTCGCTCGGGAAGCTACGGAGAGTATCACAAGATTCCCAATTACATCCTCACGCTGACCGGCGGCTTTCAGGAAGGATGGGCGCGCGCGCGGCGCAATCCCGGTTTCAACCTCGCGAGCGAGGACCGCTCCTGGCGATCCGAAGTTGGCCGCTCCTATCGGTTCCGGGTCGCGATTGCCGGTGGGCGTGTGCTCGCGTGGATCGACGGAAAACTCGTGCACGATTTTCGCGATCCCGAGCCGTTGCCCGGCGGACATTTCGCGCTGCGCACTTGGCGCTCGCGAGTCTGGTGGTCCGATGTCCGCGTGTCGGCGCTCACGCGAAGCACCGCCGATCGCGCAGCGTCCCGGCCTTGGTTCCGCTCCGGCTTCGAACGGGGAGTGGAGTTGCGCTACGATGAACCGACGCGCGCCCGCGATCAGCTGAGCGGACGCGATGCGACGACGGGTTTCGACTGGTCCACCGATTTGCCCGCGCCCACGGCCAACTTCTTCTATCTCGTGCGGCATCCCCGGCCGTCAGACTTCGTGCGAACCGAACTGCGCGACACCGAAGGCCACGACGGAAAACCGACGCGCGCGTTGCGCATGGAGGTGCGTGCGCAGGATCCGACGGTGCGATCGGCGGGCATCCTCAACCGCAGCGAGTTTTCGCTCTTCAAGCCAGACTACCGCCAGGCCTACACGCGCTACTGGATGAAGCTCCAGGACAACTATCTCGAAGTCTGTCCGCGCGATCATCGGACTTCGTGGCGAATGTTTTTCGAGTTGAAGGAACCCGATTCAGGTGCGCCGCGACGGCATGCCACGGAAAATCGGCAAACCGGAACGAACAACTATCGCATCTCCTGCTACGTTCGGCGCAAACCTTCCGGCGAGCTCTACTGGCATGTTCGCGGCGAAGCGCCGCAGCCGTTCCGCCAGGTCGACTGGGATCTGTTCAACGACGAGGTGCCGGTGCCGGTGGGAAAGTGGTTCAAGGTGGAGGTCTTCTTCCGCCATGCCGACGACGGACTGTTCTGGCTGGCCATCGACGGCCGGCAGGTCGCGCTCCGCCGCGGCCGCACGCAGCAGCCGGACCGCCCGCTGCCCATCGGCTTCTGGTCTCCGTTCAAGCTCTACCTCAGTCCGGAGTGGCTGGCGAGCGGCCCGAATCACCAGTGGATCGACGACGTGGAGTTCTGGCCCGATTTCCCCGGGGACGCGACGGCGCGGGATGACGCGCAGGCGAATCGCTCGACCTTCCTGCCCGAAATCGCGGATGAAACCTCTGCGTCGTCACCCGGACCGAAAGCCACGCCATGAACGTCTTTCGATTTTCATTCCGCCGGGCGTTGGGCTGGGCGATCGCCGCCGGCGCGTTTTCGATGGTAAGCCTCGCCCTGCCGTCGCCGGGTCAACGCGAACCCATTCGTTTCAACACCGCCTTCGAAGGCGCCTCGATCGGCGCAGTCGAAACGATCGACGAGACGACGTTTCGCGTGCGCATCCGCGGCCAGCAGGACGAGCGCGGACGCAACCGACAGGCGACGTGGTATTATTTCCGGATGGATCACGTCGCCGGCCGCGAAATCACGGTGACGCTCACCGATTGGGTGGGGGAGTATAACGACATCCCGGGCACCGTGCCGATGAGCCCAAGGCTTCATCCCTGGGTCAGCGAAGACGGCGAGCACTGGCGGCGGGTCGAGGAAATGATCTGGGACGAGCGGGCGAAGGAAGCCACCGTGAAGCTGCACCCTGTCGCCGATCGCGTCTGGATCGCCCACCTGGAGCCGTATCCATTTTCCCGATTCTTGAGTCTGCGGGACGAAATCGACCGCTCGCCTCTCGCGCGGGTCGAGACGATCGGAAAGAGCGTACAAGGACGCGACCTCCACGTGATCACGGTCACGAATTTCGAAACATCTGACGCCGAAAAAAGGACCGTCTGGCTGCAAGCGCGGCAGCACGCCTGGGAAACGGGCACCTCCTTCACCATGGAAGGCGCGCTGCGTTTCGTGGTTTCCGACGACCCACGTGCGCAGGCGCTGCGCGACCGGACGATTTTTCGTTTCACGCCGATGGTCGATCCCGACGGCAGCGCGACCGGCGGCGTTCGCTTCAACGCCAATGGCTACGATCTCAATCGGCACTGGGATCACATCGACCTGCGCGACAAGGCCGTCCTCCGGGCGATGCCGGAAAGCTGGTATGTGAAGAAATCCATCGTCGGCTGGCTCGGCGCCGGCCAGCGCATCGATCTGCTCGTCAATCTGCACAACACGCGTTCCGAGTTTCTCGACAGCGCCGTCGATGAAGAACCTGCGCGTGCGTCGGTGCAGCGGCTGTTCGATCGACTGGTGCGCGACAGCCACTTCGATCCGTATCGGCCGCCCGGTTACGGCGGAAAGTCCGCGACCATGCTGGTGCTGTGGAAGGAACTTCGGGTTCCGGTGGTCCTCATGGAACTGCGCACCGAGCCGGGGCGGAAGAGCGCCACGCAGCCGACTGCGGCGGAGCGGATCGAGTTCGGCGCGCAGCTGATCGCCGCGATGGCCGATGCGGTGCAGCCGCCCGCAATCGAAACCGGAGCGCCGTACCAATGAGCCGCACCGTTTCCGTGCAAAAGATCCTCGCGGATCTCGTCGCCATTCCGAGCGTTCATCCCGAAGCCGATTCCGGCGGAACGACGCCCGGCGAGGCCGCGATGGCGCAGCACGTGGCGGAGACGCTGCGCCGGCTCGGCGCGGAGGTCCGTCTGCATGCCCTCGCGCCCGGACGCAGCTCCGTCGTAGCCGTATTCGAACCTTCAGGACAACCCGCCGCCACGGTCGCATTGGTGCCGCATCTCGACACGGTCGGCGTCGACGGCATGACCGTCCCGCCGTTTCAACTGACCCGGCGGGGCACCCGTCTGCAGGGCCGCGGCGCGTGCGACACGAAAGGTCCGATGGCGGCGCTGCTCGCCGCGTTTTCAGTTTGGGCGCAGTCGCGCCGGCGGCTTGCTTCGCGCACGCGCTGGATCTTCGCCGCGACCGCCGGCGAGGAGCAGGGGAGCCTCGGCGCGGAGGCCCTGATGAAAGAGGGATTCTCGGCCGATTTCGCGGTGGCACTCGAGCCGACGCAACTGCGCGTAGTTTCGGCAGCGAAGGGGCTCCTGCGCCTGTGGATCGATGTGCCCGGACGCGCGGCGCACGGCGCGACGCCCGAGCGTGGACGCAACGCGGTTTTTGCTGCGCTGCCGCTGCTGGCCGAGTTGCGCGACCAGGTTGCTCCGGCGCTCGCCGCACGCGTGCATCCCGTGTTGGGACGGGCGTCGCTGAACCTCGGCATCGTTGCGGCTGGCTCGGGATTGAACGTCGTCCCGGCGAACTGCCGGCTTGGCCTCGATCTGCGCCTGCATCCGGGATGCGATTCGCGCGAAGCGTTGCACCTCGTGCGCACGGCGATCGCCACCCACGCGCCCGGCGCGCGGCTCAGCCTCCACCGGCAGGGTCCGTCGTTCGTAACCGAACGCACGCTGCCGTGGGCGAGGACATTGCGACGAGTGGGGCGGGGCTGGGCCACCGCGGATTGGTTTTGCGACGGAAACGTCTTCGCCAGCCGGATTCCCGCGGTGGCCTTCGGCCCGGGTCGTATCGAACAAGCGCATACGCGCGACGAGTTCATCGAGGAGTCCGAACTCGAGGCGGGCGTAGGCGCCTTTCGCCGGCTGCTGGACGAGGAATCCGCGGCCCCGCAGAGACGCATCAAATCTTTGAAATCATGAAGTCGTTACGAATCGCGGTGCGCTCGCTCTGCCTGTTGGCCTTGATCGCGGCGGGCAGCCTGCCGCTGCGCGCCCAGCGTCTCGCGGTGGAGGGGACGCACGGCATGGTGGTTTCCGCCCAGCAGTTCGGCAGTGAAGCGGGGGTGGAGATTCTCAAGCGCGGCGGCAATGCGATCGACGCGGCGGTGGCCACCGGTTTCGCCCTCGCAGTCACGTATCCGGTCGCCGGCAATCTCGGCGGGGGCGGCTTTATGCTCGTTCATCTCGCGGATGGACGAGACTTCGCCATCGACTATCGCGAGACCGCGCCGGCGGCGGCGACGGCAAACATGTATCTCAGTCCCAACGGCCAGGCGATCGCTGGTCCGGGATCGTCGACGCTCGGCTGGCGCGCGAGCGGTATTCCCGGGACGGTCGCCGGTCTTGCGTATGCGTGGGAGCATTACGGGTCGGGCAAAATTTCGTGGGCCGACATCGTCGAGCCGGCGCGGCGCCTGGCGGAAGAGGGGTTCCCGCTCAGCGAGGGCGCGGTCGCAAGTCTCCGCAGCGCGGCGCGGCTGCTCGAACAGGATCCCGAGTCGCGGCGGATTTTTTTGAAGGAACGCCGGTTTTACGCCGCGGGTGAGATTCTCCGCCAGCCAGAGCTGGCGGAGACCCTCGCCCGAATCCAACAGCTCGGGGCGCGCGAATTCTACGAAGGTGAGACCGCCGCGCGGCTGGCGGACGCCATGGCGGCGCATGGCGGACCGCTAACGCACGCCGATCTGGCGGGATATCGGGTGATGGTGCGCGAACCGCTCCGCGGCTCGTATCGCGGCCACGAGATCGTAACGATGCCGCCGCCGAGTTCCGGCGGCATCGCGCTGCTGCAGATGTTCGCGATGCTCGAGCCCTACGATATCGCGGCTTTGGGACATCGTTCGGCGGCGAGATATCACCTTTTCGCGGAAGCGATGCGTCGCGCCTTTCGCGATCGCGCCGAATATCTCGGCGATCCGGATTTCGTCGCCGTTCCCGTGGCGCGGCTGCTCGACCGGGACTACCTCACACGCCGGATGACGGACTTCGATCCGCAACACGCCACCTCGAGCCGAGACCTGGCGCCGGGGCTGGGGCCGGTCGCCTCGCTGCCGCCGCCGGAATCGAAGGAGACGACGCACTTCAGCGTGACGGACGCCGCCGGTAATGCCGTTTCGAATACCTACACGCTCAACGGGTCCTACGGCTCCGGCGTGACCATTCCGGGTGTGGGCATCCTGATGAACAACGAAATGGACGATTTCACGACCGCGGCCGGCAGGCCGAATGCCTACGGACTGATCCAGGGCTCCGCCAACGCGATCGCTCCGGGCAAGCGTCCGCTGTCGTCGATGACGCCGACGTTTGTGTTGAAGAACGGCCGCCTGATCCTCGTCACCGGCAGTCCCGGCGGCCCCACGATCATCAACACGGTGCTGCAGGTCGTCTCGAATGTCGTCGATCTTGGAATGCCGGCGATGCAGGCGGTGGAGGAGCCGCGGATCCATCATCAGTGGCTTCCGGACGTCCTGACCTACGAACGTTACGGGATCTCCGCCGACACCGTCGCGGCGTTGCGCGCGCGCGGACACCACGTGGAGGAACGGGCATCGTATGAAGGCGCTTATCAGGGCGCGGCGTCGACGATCGCGGTGGATCCGGAAACCGGCCTGCAGCGCGGTGCGGCCGATCCGCGGCGACCGGACGCGCTTGCCGTGGGCTTCGATGGTCCGGCGCCGAGCGCGCGCTAATGCATCACGTTTTATGATTCAACCAGAGAAACTGCCCTTGCTGGTGGTCGGCCTTCGTTTCGGCCGTTATTTGATCGATCGCGTTCTGCGCGGTGACGAAGGTGCCGAGGTGCGTATCGCGGCCGTTTGCGATCGCGACGGCGCGCTGGCGCGCCGCACTGGCGACGAACTCGCCATCCCCGCGTTCGAACGCCTGGAGGAGGCGCTCGCCGACCCCCGGTTTCCCGCGGTCGCGCTGTTTACGCCGCCGTCGGGACGCGCCGAGCTCATCCGGCTCTGCCTGCGCGCGGGCAAGGATGTCATCACGACGAAACCGTTCGAACTCGATCCGCGCACCGCGGCCGCTGTGCTGGAGGAAGCGCAGCGGCTCGGGCGCGTTGTCCACGTGAACTCGCCGAGTCCCCAGCCGCCGGACGTCGTGCGCATGGAAAAATGGATACGGGACTACGATCTCGGTCGGCCGGTCGCCGCGCGCTCCGAAATGCTGACCAGCGTCCGCGAAGACGCAGACGGCTCGTGGTATGACGATCCGCTCCGTTGCCCACTGGCGCCGGTGTTTCGTCTCGGCATTTATTCGATCAACGATCTCGTGCGTCTGTTTGGCTCCGCGAGCCAGGTTTTCGCCCAAGGCGAGCGGCTGCGGACCGGACGGCCCACGGCCGATCAGGGCCAGCTCTCGATCCGGTTTCGCTCGGGTGGACTCGCGAGCGTCTTCGCGACTTTCTGTTGCGACGACGGCGACCGTTATCTGAACAGTCTGTTGCTCCATTGCGAGCGCGGCACGATTTACCGGAATCTCGATCCGGCGATGCCGTGGCGTCCGCCGTCCGGCTCGGCGGCGCGACTCAGCCTGGTGATGGGCGACGGCGCGCAACGCCGGCTGGTAGCGACCGAGGAAGTCGCGCCGCGCAGTGGTGAGTATCCGTGGCGCGAATTCGTCGACGCGATCACGGCGCGTCGGCCGCTCGACACGGCAGGCATTGCCAACATCGTCGAGGGCATCCGCATCGTTGCCGCGATGGCGGAGAGCGATCGCACCGGCGCCGCCGTGAACCTCCCGATCCAATGAAGCGGATGTTGCTCAACGTCATTCACCGGGCCGACCGGACGGCGGACCGGCTCGAGGTGCTGCAGTTTCAGCAGGCCGAGGCGCAGCGGCACGGCCTGCGAACCACGATCCTCGTGACCTACGGCGCGCTCTTTGAACCGCAGGTCTGCGATTACGTCGCGCAACAGGCCTCCGCGCACGGCACCGAACTGGGTCTCCATCTGCACGAACTCGTCTGCGACGATTATCGCACGCGTTTCGGGACGGAGGAGAAGGCGATTTATCTGCTGCCGTCGGCCACGCGCTACGCCGTGATCCGGTTTTTGATCGGACGATTCCGCGAGGTTTTCGGGCGCACGCCGCAAGCGATCGGTTCGTATATTCTCGACGCGGCCACGCTCAATTTCCTGCGCACGGAGTTTCCGGAAATCCGCACGGCGATCGTCAGCTGTTTCGAGGAAGGATTGAAGATGTATCACGGCAATAATCGCCAGTGGCATCTCTTCAGCGAGGGCGGGCCGTGGGGAATTTATCACCCTTCCCGCAACAATCATCTTTGTCCGGCGAAAGACGAAGCCGATGCCGTTGGCATCGTGGCCTTGCCGCATCTTAACCGCGACATGGTGCTGTCGCTGACCAGCCGTGACGACTTGTTCGCGAGCCATCCGGTGAACCTCGTTCGCGCCATGGCCAACGACGGCGACCGCTGCGATTATTTGCTGCATTTCATCGACCAGTGGCTCGACCAGCTGAACTACAACGACTGCGTCTACTACAGTCTGTTTGTCAGCCCGCCATGGCTCGCAGCAGGACATCCCTTCTCGCCCGATCCCGGGGCCGCGCGCCGGCTGTATGGCGAATCGCTCGCTTATCTGGCCGATCGCCGCAGTGCCGGACTCGTGTGCGATCAGACGGTGAGCGAAACCGGCGAGTGGTATCGACAGCGCCAGCCGCTCACCCGGCCGGAAGTAAACCTCTGGCGCGACATCCTCTGCGGCTCGCGTCGCGAGATGTTCTGGTATGTGGATGCCTTCTTCCGTCTGACGATCGACCTGAATGCCGGCGGAACCCTTTGCGATCTGCGCCCGCTGGCGGGACAGGTCGATGGTAACATGGGAGCGGATACGAAGAATCTCTGGAACGGGAACTACCCGTATCTCATCAGCTCGGAGCATCGCGGGGGCGTGGCGGCCGGGCCACGGCAGACGGCGGAGGTGCGCTGTCGCGGCGCGCGGGTGGCGTTTTCCGCGGCACGAACCACCGGCCGGGTGACGCGTGGACAGGAGGGCGGGCCGGAACTCGTTACGGAGCCGCTGACGCTGAACGTCGGCGACGTGGAAGTGACCGTCGCTTCGGTCTTTCGTTTCCCCGGCGGCGGAGTGGTCGAGATCGAACGCCGCCTCCTGGCGGTGTCCGATCCTTCCGCGAAGATCGAACTGGCGGAAACCCACCGCGGCTGCTGGGGCACGACGGAGTATCCCGAGGACATGCGCGGGATCGTCCTCGCTGCGGAAACGGCCGACCAGCGCTCGGAACTGGTTTACGCCTATGGTGCGCGCACGCTGCGAGTCGACGCGCCGAAACGCGTGAGTGCCGCGCTGCCATTCGTGCGCTGTGAAGTCGCGCTCGAGCCGGCCGGGCCCGTCACGCACGGCGAGGCCGGGGAGGGCTTCATGTTTCAGCCCTTCTACACGCTGACCCTGAGCGGACCGGTGACGACCGGGGAGAGCTTGAAAACACGACTGATCCTGCGCGCCCCATGAAACCCCTTCGCTGTCCGATGTGCTTTGCCCGCGACGTCGATGTCGTGTTTCTGCTGCACGACGCGCGTCGCGACGAACACTACTGTCCCCAATGCGCCTACTCGGCGACCGCGGCGGACGTCGCTGCGCGGCTGCGGGCCTATGGCGCGGCGCGCTACCGGGACCGTGACCGACGGCACCCGTTCGCCGAGCGCCGTCGCGCCAACGGATAATTTGCCGGAGAAGGAACCAATTGTCTTGAATTCAAATGCGCATTGGACAAGGTGCGCGCCATGTCTGCCGCAGTGACGAAAGGTCCTGAGTTTCCCCAGTCTGACGGCGCGGTCGCGCTGCCTTGCGCGCCGGAGCAGGTGGACGATTTTCTCAGCCGCCCGTCGACGGCCGTCAGCGAGACGCTGGCTCGCCACGCCGGGCCGTTTCTCGTGCTCGGAGCGGGCGGAAAGATCGGATTGCACCTGAGCGCGATGCTGCGACGCGGACTGGACGCCGTGGGCCGACGCGATCCCGTGATCGCGGTGTCCCGTTTTTCCACGCTCCGCGACCGGGCCGACTTTGAGTCGCGCGGTATTTCGACGGTGGCGTGCGATCTGGCCGACGAAGCGGCGCTGGCGAAGCTGCCGGACGCGCCCACGGTGTTCTTTCTGGCGGGGGTGAAGTTCGGCACCTCCGCCGCGTCCGATCTTCTGCAGAAGATGAATGTGGAGATGCCGCGGCTGGTGGCCGCGCGTTATCGCAAGGCGCAGATCGTGGCGTTTTCCACGGGCTGCGTGTATCCCTTCGTGAGTCCGGAATCGGGCGGCGCGACCGAGGAAACCCCGGTGGACCCGACGCCGGCCGCCTATGCGGCGTCGTGCATCGAGCGCGAGCGCGCGTTTGCCGACGTCGCCGCCCGGGACGGAACCCGCGTCGCGCTCATCCGGCTGAATTATGCGGTGGAGTTCCGCTACGGCCTGTTGCTCGACATTGCGCAGAAGGTGCTCGAGGGGCGGCCCGTCGATGTCGCGATGGGTTACGTCAATGTGATCTGGCAGACGGACGCGGTGGAGCACAGTATCCAAGCTCTCGATATGGCCGGCTCGCCCGCGGTGCCGGTCAACGTCACCGGCGGTGCGATCCTGGCGGTGCGCGAGATCGCGGAACGCTTCGGCGAGTTGCTGGGCCGACCGGCGATCGTGACCGGTCAGGAAGCCCCGACGGCCTGGCTCAATGACGCCCGGCGCTCGCATGCACGGTTCGGGGCGCCGCGAACCTCGCTCGACGAGATGATGCGCTGGACGGCCGCGTGGCTGTGCGGCGTGGGCCAGACATGGGGCAAGCCCACCGGGTTCGAACGACGCGACGGTCGGTTTTGAAACGCGTCCTGCGCCGCAAATTTTCTCCGCTGTTTTGATGACCAAAGCCTCTTCGTATTCACTGCGTTCGCATTTGCTGGCCGGGCAGGTGATTCCCGCGCTGCCGCTGGCGTTGCGGAATGACCGCCGTTGGGACGAGCGCCGTCAGCGCGCGTTGGTTCGCTACTATGTCGACGCCGGTGCCGGCGGCCTCGCGGTCGCGGTGCATTCGACGCAGTTTGCGATCCGCGATCCCAAAATCGGCTTGTATGAGCCCGTGCTGGCGTTGGCGGCCGACGCCGCCCGCAACTGGTTGGGACGCGCGAAACGTCCGCGGCCCTTTGCGCTGATCGCGGGTTTGTGTGGCAAGACCCGCCAGGCGCTCGCGGAGGCGCGCACGGCCCGCGCGCTCGGTTACGAGGCGGGATTGTTGAGCCTCGGAGCGTGGAAGAACGAACCCGAGAGCGCGGTCCTGGAGCATTGTCGCCGCGTCGCGACGGAGCTGCCGTTGATCGGATTTTATCTTCAGCCGGCAGTGGGCGGACGGATCTTTTCGTATCGGTTCTGGCGCAGTTTTGCCGAGATACCCGAGCTCGTCGCCCTGAAGCTCGCGCCGTTTGATCGCTACCGCACGCTGGATGCCGTGCGCGCGGTGATGGAAGCCGGGCGCGACGACGTGGCTCTCTATACCGGCAACGACGACAACATCATCGCGGACCTGCTGACGCTGTTTCAGTTCGCCGGACGCACCCGTCAGTTCGACGGCGGGCTGCTCGGTCAGTGGGGCGTATGGACCGAGCGGGCGGTCGCGCTTTTTCGCGAGCTCCAGCGGGCCCGCTCGCGCGGGAAGATCGACCGGGACTGGCTCGCCCGCAACGTCGCGCTGACCGACGCCAACGCGGCGATCTTCGACAGCGCCCACGCATTCGCCGGCTGCCTGCCGGGCATTCACGAAGTGCTGCGGCGGCAGGGGCTGCTCGCAACCACCGCGTGTCTCGATCCGCACGAACGGCTCTCCGAAGGTCAGGCGCGCGAAATCAGCCGGGTCTCCACCGCGTATCCGTGGCTTTGTGACGACGATTTCGTTGCCCGTCATCGCGCCGCCTGGCTGGCTTGACGCGAGCGATCGCCGGTTCTTCCGATTCCCGATCTCCCTTAGCGCCTCTCAGAACGACGAACCCACAACTCCCGATCTCCATGCGCCTCTGTCCCCGTCCTTCATTCTTCCGGATCGCAAGCTTGGGCCGCGATGGCCGGCGGTTTGCCCGGCGACTCGCGATCGCTGCCGCCTTCGCGCTCGTTTCGCCCGCGCCGGCGGCCACCTCGTTTCCCGACATTCCCGCCGACTACCTGCGCCAGGCCGAGTCGATCCCGGATTTCTGGGTCAGCGAAGTTGACGCGATCGAGCGATATCTCGCGACGCAGGTGAAGCGCGGCCAGGTCGAGATCATTGGGCACACCGCGGGCGGCCGGCCGATCCGGGCGGTGTCCTACGGAAAGCCGCGGCAGGGCAGGGGAACGACCACCTTTTCCGGATCGCTCGGATTCTTCGATGTTCGCGCCTATCTCGGACCGGATTACGCGAAGAAGGTGTTCGTCGGGATGGGTGGGGTGCACGGCGGCGAGTTCGAGGGAATCGTCGGCGTGATGAATCTGATCTCCGTGCTCGAAACCGGGCACGATCTGCGCGGCAAGGCGTGGCCAGGGATCGTCGCCGCGCGCGACCGCGTCGATCGCATCGTGCTGATCCCGGTGGTCAACGTCGACGGTCGCGCGCGCGTGCCGCTTCGGATGGAGCCGTATCTCGGCACCGACAACCGCGCGCATGTTTATTTCAACACCGGTGTCTGGAAAGACGGCAAGCCGATCGGCTGGCCGACGATCAAGGAATTCATCCCGCTGGATTTTTCCCGCACCCAATTCCCGGGCGGTTATCCGAACGATGCGGGGGTGAACATTCAGCACGACGACTTCCTCGGCGACCGGCAGCCCGAGACCCAGGCCTTGCTCGATCTGGTCGCGCGGGAGCGTCCCGATCTGATGTTCAACATGCACACTGGAGCTCCGCCGAAAAACTACTTCGTGCGCATGCACCGGCCTGCGACGGAGGCGGCGCTGCTGCCGACGTTTGACGATCTCTATCGGGCCGTGCACACGGCGCTGACCCAGGCGGGATTGCAGAGCACGAAAGACGTCGAGCTGGAGGCGGCGCCGCCGAAGCCCGGTTCGCCGCGCATGAACCTGGACACCGCGCTCAACTTTCACTGTGGCGCGCTCGCCGTCCTCATCGAAGCGCCGTCCCACAGTTTCGCCGGAGTCGACCGGGCGGGCGAGGTGGCCAAGCATACTCCGGAGATGCTGGTCGACGCGCACCTGGTCGCCTTCGAAGCCGGTCTGACGTTTCTGGCTGATCGCGGCGGACGGGCGCAATGGGCGCCAAAATGAAGCGCGCGGGGTTCAGCGTCCGGCGGGCGATTCACATCGGCCTCATCGGTTGGCTCGCTGCGACCGGCTCGCTGGCAGCGTTGGCCTCGCCGGTTCGCCCCGACGGGGCGGCGGCACGCGTATCCGTGATCGACCTACAGGTCGCCCCGGATCATGCCAGCTGGCATTACGTGCCCGGCGAAACCGCGCGGTTCACTGTTCGGCTCACGGCTGACGGTCAGCCCATCGCCGGCGCGCAGATCGAATATCGCGTGGGCCCGGAAGGAATGCCGGCCGAGCCGCGCACCGCGGTGGTGCCGGCCGACGGCTTGATGATAGACGGCGGCACATTGTTGAAGCCGGGATTCATCCGCTGCGTGGTCACGGCCACGATCGATGGACGCGCTTACCGCAAATTGGCCGCCGCCGGCTTCGCGCCGGCAAATATCGCGCCGACGCAGCAGGATCCGGAGGACTTCGACGCGTTCTGGGATGCCGGCAAAGCGGAGCTCGCCAAAATTCCGCTGGAGCCGCGACTCGAACTGATTCCCGAGGCCAGCCGCGGCCCGATCAACGTTTACCACGTCAGCTTTCGCAACTGGAGCCGCTCGACGACCACGCCGCAGTATGCGGGCCGCATTTACGGCATCCTGTGCGAGCCGAAAGCGCCCGGCCGCTATCCCGCGATTTTGCGCGTGCCGTCGGCCGGCGTGCGGCCCTACACCGGGCAACGCGAACTGGCGGAGCGCGGCGCGATCACGCTCGAGATCGGCATCCACGGAATTCCGGTGAATCAGCCGATCGAGATTTATGAACAGCTGCGCACGGGAGGACTCGATGGCTATCCCTTGTACAATCTCGATAATCGCGAGCTGTATTATTACCGCCGGGTGTATCTCGGCTGTCTGCGCGCGAACGATTTCCTGACCTCGCGGGAGGCCTGGGATGGGAAGAACCTGATCGTGTTCGGCGCGAGCCAGGGCGGGCAGCTGACCCTCGCCACCGCAGCGCTGGATCCGCGAGTCACGGCGGCCGCCGCGATGGTGCCGGCCTATTGTGACGTGACCGGCTATCTGCACGATCGCGCCGGCGGCTGGCCGCACATGATGCGTGGCGCCGACAGTCGTCACCGCACGCCGGAGAAAATCGCGACGACCGGTTATTACGACACCGTGAATCTCGCGCGGCGCATCCGGGTGCCGATGCTCATTGCGCTCGGCTATGTGGACGAGAACTGTCCGCCGACTTCGATTTTTTCCACCTACAACACACTGACGGCGCCGAAGGAATTGCTCGTGGCACTCGGGATGGGACACGCGGTTTTTCCGGAAGTCGACGAACGCGTCCGCGGTTGGGTCCTGGCGAAGGCCGGAATCGCGCGTTGAGCGGCAAGCTCGCCTCCGTGGACGAAATCGCGGAATCTGCCTCATCATGAAGCCATCCGTGACCCTGGCCGACGTTAACGCCGCGGCCCGGCGCATCGCGCGACACGTGCTGAAATCGCCCTGTCCCGAATCGATCGCACTCGCCGAGATCACCGGCGCACGCGTCTGTTGCAAACTGGATAATCTGCAGCGCACCGGCTCGTTCAAGGAACGCGGCGCGCGGAACGCGCTGGCGCTCCTCACGCCGGCGCAACGGCGACGGGGCGTCGTCACGGCCTCCGCCGGCAATCACGCGCTCGGGCTCGCTTATCACGGACGCCTGCTGGGAGTTCCGGTCACGGTCGTCATGCCGATGCATGCGCCGCTCATCAAGCAGGCGACCTGCGCGCGGCTGGGTGCGCGCGTTGTGCTGGAAGGTCAGGATTTTTCGGAGGCGCGCGTTCGTGCCGACGCGTTGGCCGTGGCGGAGGAGTTGACGTATATCAACGGCTTCGACGATCCCGCCATCATCGCGGGTCAGGGCACGATGGCGCTCGAAATTCTCGCGCAGGTGCCGGACGTCGATGCCATCGTGGCTCCCGTCGGCGGCGGTGGTCTGATCGCAGGATTGGCGGTTGCCACCAAGGCGCTGCGGCCACGCGTGAAAATCATCGGTGTGGAATCGCGGGAAACGGCGAGTTTCACCGCTGCGCTGCGAGCCGGCCGGCCGGTGGAGATCGGGCGCCGGCCGACGCTCGCGGATGGATTGGCGGTGCTCCAGGTGGGCGCGAATGCGTTTTCCCTGGCGCGTGGCCGTGTGGACCGCGTGGTGACTGTGACGGAAGATTGGATCGCGCTCGCGATCCTGCGCATGGCGGAGTTGGAAAAGAGCGTCGTAGAAGGCGCGGCGGCGGCTCCACTGGCCGCGCTGATGGCTGGCAAACTGCCGGAATTGCGCGGGAAGAAAGTCGTGCTGACGGCCTGCGGCGGAAACATCGATCCGGCAAAGCTGAGTCGCGTGATCGAACACGGTTTGGTGGCCGACGGACGTCTCTGCCGGTTCGTCGTTTCGATCAGCGATCGGCCCGGCGGATTGGCGGCCCTGAGCCGGGTGATCGCGGAAGCCGGTGCGAGCATCCGGGACATCACGCACGATCGGGCCTTCAGTGGGCCCGATGTCAGCGCGGTGCGCGCGATCTGCACGGTAGAAACCCGCGATCGTGCCCACGCGGCCGCGCTGCAACGGGCGTTGCGGCGGGCAAATCTGCCGGTGATCGGCGTCGACGATCCGTGGTTCAGACGATCCGGTTCTCGCGCATGACGGTGGCATACCAGTGCGCGCTCAACTTCGGCGTGCGTTGCTGCGTGGCGTAATCGACGTGCACGATGCCGAAGCGCTTGGCGTAGCCCATGGCCCATTCGAAATTATCCATAAACGACCACTGAAAGTAGCCGCGACAGGGGATGCCCTCGGCGACGGCCCGGTGAACGTTGAGGAGATAATTGCGCAGGTAGTCGCGACGGTGGAGGTCGGCGATTTCGCCGGCAAAGGTGGCGGGTTCGTCGTAGCCGGCGCCGTTTTCCGTGATGTAGAGTGCCTTTGGCCGGTAGAGGGCATGGCAATGGCGAAGCGCCCAATAGATCGACTGCGGAACGAGGCGCAGCCAGTCCATCGCGGCCTGCGGAAATTGAGCGGGGAATGGAATCGTTTCCGGGCGTCCGCGCGACGACGCGCGCACGAAAAATCCACTGTAGATGTTGAGACCGAGGAAATCTCCCGGTTCGGCAATCAATGCGAGATCGCCACGAGCCACGCGCGGTCGATCGACGCCGCAACGACGAAGATAGGCATCCGGATAACGACCGTGAAAAATTGGGGCGAGCACGTGCGCGTGGTCGTGGGCCAGTTGCGCCTGCGCGGCCGCGATATCGGCCGGCGTTTCGGTGACTGGCACCGGCACGGCGATATCGTGCGCGAGCCCGACGCGTGAGCCGCGGGCGCCGAATTCGCGCACGGCGCGGACCGCGCGACCGTGCGCGAGCAAAGCGTGATGGAAGATCTGATTAACGACCGCCGCGGGTTCGCGGGCGCCCGGCGCATGCACGCCAAGACGATAGCCGTGTCCAACGAAGGTGGGGATTTCGTTCAGCGTGATCCAGTGGCGCACCTGGCCGCGAAACGCCTGAACGGCCGCGTCGCAATAATGCGCGAAGGCATCGACCGTCGCGCGATTCCGCCAGCCGCCGGCGTCCTCGAGGGCCTGGGGAAGATCCCAGTGATAAAACGTCACCCAAGGCGTGATGTCGTGTTGGGCGAGCGAATCGAACACGCGGCGGTAAAAGTCGATGCCGCGCGCATTGACGCTGCGTCCGCCATCGGGAAACAACCGCGGCCACGCCAGCGACAAGCGGTAGTGTTTCACGCCGAGGCTTCGCATGAGGGCGAAATCCTGGTTGAAACGATGATAGTGATCGCAGGCCGTGGCGGGCGAGTCGCCGCCGACGACTCGGTCCGGCAAGGAGGCGAAGCGGTCCCAGATGGACGGACCTTTTCCGTCTTCGGTCGCGGCACCTTCGATCTGTGGCGCGGCAGCGGCGACGCCCCAGGTGAAACCCTTGGGAAAGCGAAACGAATCCTTCATCGCGAAGGTTGAAGGCCGGGCAGACGAACGAGGCGACCAAAATCACATGCGCATTAGACAATCAGCCGGATTCGAATCGCATGGCCTATCTGACGCACAATACAGATTATGTTAAGTAGATTAGTTTACCTGTGAGAGCCGCCGCCTGTGCAGCTTCTATGGCTGACGCCGGATCACCCGCGCCATGACGGCATCGATCCGCTTCTGCGTTCGGCACCCTTACTCCGGCGCCACGTAGGCCTGCGGTCCGCCCAGTTTCATGAATCGTGCGTGCACCACCAGCCCGGTGAGCAGCGCGAGCGTCGCCAGGATGCCGCTTGCCGTGTAGGCATGGCGGTAGTCGTGACCGGAGAGATCGAGGAAGTAGCCCATCGCCGGACCAACCAGCATCATGCCGAAGCTCTGCACGATCCCTTTCGCCGAATCGATCTGGGCATAGCGCGCCTGCGGAAACAACCGCATCGTCAGCGAGGCCGCCGCGGTCTGCCATGAGCCCCCGACCACCCCATAGGCGATCAGCGCGATGCCGAAGGTTGTCGCATCCTTGATCAGCAAACCCGCCGCAAGCGTCACCACCGCGAAGATCGCCAGCAGCACCAGGCTCAGGCGCAGCGGATGCACCCGATCCGCCAGCGCGCCGATGAAATACGCCATGAAGAACGAAATCAGAAAGGTCGCCGCGAGATACTTTCCATACGTGTCCATGCTCATCCCCACGCTCTGCGCGAAAAACAGGTTGAACAGATTCACCGTCAGCATCGCCATCCACGAGAGCGAGATCGAGGCGTAGATCCACAGGAAATACGGCCGCGTGAAACACTCCCGGAAATACGTTCTCACCGCCGCCACGAGACCACCGGCCTTGCTCGGCTGCACCGGCGGAGGCGGCGGATACTGCCCTTCTTTCACCTTGAAGCACATCGTCGTGAAACCGACGCCATACAAGATCCCGATGCCGATGAAGATCGCCGTGTAGTGCGTCTCCGCTTTGCCAAACAGCCAGAAGTTGAACGCCATCGCGACGATCAATCCCATCGCCCGAAACATCCCGTAGAATCGCCCGAGCACCGCTTTCGGCACCACGTCGTTGATCAATCCGAAGAACACCGCGTTCGCCGTCACGGTCGCCACTTCGAACAGCGTCCAGAAGACGCCGAACACGATCAGGATCGATGGGTTCAGTCCGGGCGAAACGCCGCCGAGCGTGTCATGCAACAGCGTCCCGAGATCCGGGCTGAACGCCAGTCCTACCATCGACAGCGCCGCGATGGGTGTCGGTATGATCAGATACGGAATCCGCCGCCCCCACCGGCCGCGATGGCGGTCGGAGCGGTAGCTGACAATCGGCGTCAGCACGAGCGCCAGTGCCTGCGGCAGCGTGCCAATCAAAAATCCCGAGATCATGTCCGAGGCCTCGAATTTCTTGATGAGCAACTGCACCACCCACATCACCGACCGCTCCTTCATGGACCACGCGAAGTCGCCCGCGAGCAGCCAGCAGAACAGGATCACCAGCCCCCCGGTGGTGTAGGTCAGCGTCCCGACCGTCCAGAGCTTCCGCCCGTCCGGCGTGATCTGCGGCTTTTCCGAGGGCGTGAGAGCGAACGTATTCATCAAAGTGCGACAAGTTTCACGTAATCGAGCGCGAGCAGAAGACCGGTCGATTCCGTGTGTTTGCCCACCACCTCGATGCCGAGCACGTGTTCTCCGGCCTCCAGTTCGACGTCGCCCAGCGCCTCCGGTCCGCCGACCAGCGGCAGATGTCCTTTCGTCGGCGCAAACAGGTCCACCGCCTGCGCCAGCGGCCGCCCCCCGAGATCGAACCGGAAAATGCCCATCTCGTGCTCCCGAATGAAGCGTGCCAGCACGCGGTATCGTCCGGCCCGCGCCACTTTCAATCCGCCCAGTTCGAGGCGGTGTCCCACCGCGTCCACCCACCAGATCAGAAACCGATCTCCGCTCAGCACGCCCGCCGGAATGTTGCGCGCGACGGCGTCCATCGCGCCGCCAGCGTAGGTCCACTGCTCCTTCACGACCGGCAGATCCTCCGCTTCGAACACGTCCGTCTCCCGCCAGATTGCCGGCCAGGTCCAGGGGCCAATCCGCTCTTGCACCGGCACCGCGCCGAACGGATCGACGCCGCCCGGTGCCAGATACCAGTATGCCACGGCCGCCCATTCGCACGGGTTGCTGTTCGGAAAATATTTTTCGATCGCCGCCTCGAAACGGTTTTGAAACGGCACGTCGTCCGGCAGGTGCCAGCGGTTCGCGCTCACGTGGCCGCGATTGTTCTGATTCACCGGCTGGCTGTGCAACGCCTGCACGAAGGTGTTGCCGGAGCTCCACGCATATCCGAGGTAATCCTCCGTACCCGTGCCGAACGTCGAGGGAAACTTCTCCCCGTCGACGAAAAATTTTTCGTCGCCCTCGCCCCACCATCCGCCGCGCGGATTCCACACGTGCAGCTGCGTGCCGACAAACCGGCCCGCGCCTTTCGTTTCGAGCAGCGTCCAGTCTGGCCGTCGATCCTCCCGCACCGGCAGCACATCCCGATGCCATTTCGCGTGAAACCGCAGGCAGTCTTCGATCGCGTGCGGCAGCGGCGCATGCTCGATTTCCCACCTCATCTCGAGTCCCTGCGCCCCGTCGTTTTCAACATCGATCCGAGCGCGCATCGCACACGGCATCGGCCAGTGACAGTAAAACGCGCCATCCTCCCGCAGGCCCACCGGCAAAGTCTGAAACGGCACGGCGCCGGCCGAGCATCCGAAGAAATCGCCCAGCGGCGACCAGACCGCCGGCTGCGCATCGTCGTCCCACGTGATCCGAAGCGCCAGCTCGCGCAGCACCCGGCGTTGCGCTTCAACGTCGTCCGGCAGCCGGGCCTGCACGCGCAACGACCGGATCATTCGCGGCCCGGGCAGATCCGCCACGAGCGTCGCCCGGCCCGGCAACGCGGTGAGCGCGCGCTCGAACACCTGCGTGCCCTCCGGCGGCGGGGCCGGATTCTCCCCCGCCCGACCCAGCACGCGGTCCACCTCGTCCAGCGCCGCCGCCGCTTCGGGGTCGAGCGGACACGCGAACGTCGGAATCACCGTCCCGGCGGGAAACTGCGTGTAGTTGAAATGGTAATACTTTCCCCAGTCCTTTTCGGCGACGATCCGGCAGGATTTCTGAAACGGAATGGGCGTGTAATTGTTGTAGCCCATCGCAGCGGTTTGATAGACGAGATTCCGCCGCGTGAACGGCTCCCGGGTTCCGTCGAACAACGCCCCGAACGGCAGTTCCAGCGCCGGTTCCGCCGCTCCGTCGAGATGGAAACGCACCCGCCCGCGGCCCACCGTCGCCGCCCAGATCCGCCAGATGCAGCCCGGACCTTCGATTTCCGCCAGCACCGCCTCCTCTCGCTCCATTCGCACCACGCCCGTCCCGTCGGCGTTTGCGCCCCATTCGAGATAGCGGTCCTGGGCCGCGTCGTAGCGGCTGGCCCGATCGTAGCTCGAGGCCAGCGCGGTGCGTTCGCCCGGCGGCGGACACAGCATCAGCCGTTCGAGATCCACGACGCGCGCAGCCAGGTCGCGATAGCTCAATACCAGCGGAGCAGACATCCCGACAATGACCGGTGCGAAACGGCCGGGATTCAAGGAGAACTCCGCTCCGGCACGCTCAACCGCTTGAGTGGCCGCGCTCCGACAAAGCCATCCGCCATCTTCACTCCGCCTCGCTGTAGCTGTCTACGAGCGATCGCAGGCGCAGCGCGGATCGCAGCGTCGGCTCGTCGATGGGCACGCCCGTTTCGATCATCACGCGCTTTGTTCGCCCGGGATACAAATCGAACCAGTTGTCGCTCGTCGCGACCAGTGGCACGTCCGCCAGCTCAAACGCCAGCCGATGCTGAAAACATGCAGCCGTGAGCTCCATCGTCCACTTCGTCGGCGACTGGCCGACGAGGCGCACATCCGCCGGCCTGCGCGCGAGCGACAGCATTCGCGGCGGACACAGAAACACGGTGTCTTCGCCCACGTCCCGTCCATCGACTTCCAGCGCGATCCGCACGTAGAGGGTCTCGCGGCCGTATTTCTCCACGGCGCGCTCCAGCTTCACCGTTTTCTGCCGCATGCTTTCGCCCGGACGCAGACGCACGCGCTTTTCCCCGCGCGCAATGATGCTGCCGTCCAAATACCACAATTCCCAACGCAGCACTCCGGTCACCGTCCGCGGCTCGTCTGAAATCGTGAACAAATGCAGTTCGCGCACCGTGCTCTTCAGGCGATTGCCGATCCCGGCAGTTTCGTCGCCTGGCACGTGGGCTGACATCAGCAGGGGCGCATAAAACCGTCGCGCCGCATGATGCAACGCCTTCCACGTGCCGCCGAACTCCAGACTGCTCCACGACGCGACCGGCCAGCAGTCGTTCAACTGCCAGTAGAGCGTGCCCGCGCAGCGCGGCTGGTTTCGCCGGTAGTGCTCCACGCCGACTTGCATGCAATGGGCCTGATTGAGCTGCGAGAGATACGCCAGCGCCGCGTAGTCTTTCGGAAACCGGTAACGCCGCGCGATATATTCCAGGATGATGCGGTTCCCCATCGGGTTCTTCTGGTGGTTCTCCATCACCGGAGAAAAGATGTTCAGCTCGTCCGGCGGGCAAAACGTCCGCGCAGTCGCCAGCGAGGGGAACGACTGCATCCCGAATTCGGATACGAAACGAAACACCTTCTGCTCGTAGCTCTTCACCGGCTTCAACAGGTGCCACACGTCCCAGAAATGCGTGTTGCCGCTCCGCTCCGGATCGCGCAATCCCGCCTGATCGGCTTGCGTGGGCGACGAGCGCCAATAGGTCGTCACGCCATCGTGCGCCCGGACTGCTTCCGGTAGGATCCGGCGGAACACGGCATCGTAGGCTTGCCGCGCCCGCGGCTTCGCCAGATCGGGTCCGTTCAACAACTCCAGTTCATTGTTTCCGCACCAGAGCGCGAGGCAGGTCCGGTTTCGCAGCCGCCGCACCTGATATTCCGCCTCGGCCCGCACCGACGCCAGAAACGTCGCGTCGCCGGGATACAAGGTGCAGGCAAACATGAAATCCTGCCAGACGAGCAGTCCGAGTTCGTCGCACCCATCGTAGAAACATTCGTGCTCGTAGATTCCGCCGCCCCAGACTCGGATCATGTTCATGTTCGCCGCCGCCGCCGACTTAAGGAGCGGTTCATAGTCCTTTCGCGTCAGGCCTCCGACGAAGCTGTGTGCCGGAATCCAGCTCGCGCCTTTCGCGAAGATGGGACGTCCGTTGACCACGAACTGGAAGGACTCGCCCCATCGATCCCGTTCCCGCCGCACTTCGATCGTCCGCAAGCCGATCCGCCGCGTCCATGCATCCAGCCTCGTTTCGCCGCACCAGAGCTCGACGCGTACCTCGTAAAGCGGCTGCGCCCCCTGCCCGTTCGGCCACCACAGTTGCGGCGCCTCGATTCGGGCCTCGTTGTTCTCGATCCGCGTCACCAGCTGCCCGCCAAAGAAAACACGCCCCTTGATCCAAAGGTCGTTTTTCCGCCCGCGCGCTTTCTTCCCGTGTTCAATCTCGGGTTCGATCGTGAGCACGACCCCGCGGCTGTCGTGTTTCTGACGAACCCGGATATCCCGCAGTCGCGCCCCGCTCCACGCTTCCACGCGCAGGTCCCGCCAAATTCCCGCCGTCACCAGCCGCGGCGCCCAATCCCATCCAAACTGGCACTGCTGCTTCCGAATCCGCGTGCAGCCACCCACCGGGTCGTTCACTTCACGTGGGCGGTGATCGAGCCGCTCGCGGGCGACGAATTTCGTCGCGCTGCCGAATTGCACCGAGAGCACATTCCGCCCGGGCTTCACCACGTGAAGAATGGAGACGCGCACACCAACAAACATGTTCTCCGAGCGGGCCACCACGCGCCCGTTCACCCGCACCGCCGCGAGCGTATCGAGTCCGTCGGCCACCAAATCGATCCGCTCTTCCGCGAGCATGTCCGCCGAAACCTCGAATTCCGTCCGATACTCCCACGTGCGCTCACTCACCCACTGCAACGCCTCTTCGTTCCTGCCGTAGAACGGATCCGGAATCAGCCCGTGACGCCGCAAGTCGCGATGCACGCACCCCGGCACCACCGCTTCGCGCCAGCGCGTGGTCGACACCTCGCGAAAGCTCCAAACCGCGGCTTTGTCAGTCAGTGAAACAGCGATCATCGGGAATCGAAGGCGTAAACGAACGACGGGACAAAGGAGTTGGACGTAAGCAAAGCGCCACGCTGTTTACCTCTTCGCGGCGGGTAATTGCGCCGGCGCTCAAGCGGTTGAGTTCCGGGTGCGGCGCGCCTTTCCTCCGAGCGGCCCTCCATGGCGTCGCGGGCGGGCGTTCCTTCTCGACTCGTTCCTTCTTTTGCGGCGTCCAACCCGATCGCGTCCTCATGCTCAATGCTCTCTACGTTCTCGATCCCCGGTGGCAGCGCGTCATCTACCCGGAAGCCGTCGACGGCGAGCTTGCCGCGGAAGGCATTGCCCTCGTCGCGCCGCCCCAGAGCGCCGACTCGGTCCTCGCGCATCCCACCCTGCTTGAAAAGGTCGACGTGATTCTCGCCAGCTGGGGGATGGTCCGCCTCGACGCCGAACTCCTTTCGCATGCGCCCCGCTTGCGTGCCGTGTTTCACGCCGCTGGCAGTATCCGTTATTTCACCACGCCTGAGTTCTGGGCGCGCAACCTCGTCGTTTCCACCGCCCACCAGATCAATGCCCTCCCCGTCGCCGAATACACGCTCGCCGCCGTTCTCTTCGGGCTCCGCCGCGGCTGGCATTATGCGTCCACCGTTCGTCAATTCCGCGACCGCTGGTGGCAGACCGACCTGCCGGGGTCCTATCGCAGCACCGTCGCCTTGATCTCGCTCGGCGCCGTCGGACGCCTCGTGCGTGAACGCCTCCGCCCGTTCGACGTGCGCGTGATCGCCCATGACCCGTTCCTGTCGCGCGCCGAAGCCGCGACGCTCGACGTCGAATGCGTGTCGCTCGACGACGCTTTCGCGCGGGCGGACATCGTTTCGCTTCACACGCCGCTGCTCCCCGCAACGCAAGGCCTCGTGCGCGGTCATCATTTCGCCGCGATGAAGTCGGGCGCCACGTTCATCAACACGGCGCGCGGCGCGGTCGTGCGCGAATCCGAGATGATCGAGGTCCTGCGCCGTCGGCCCGACTTGCACGCCGTGCTCGATGTCACCGACCCCGAGCCGCCCGCCTCAGACTCTCCGCTTTTCGATCTGACCAACGTCACGGTGACGCCGCACATCGCCGGCACCTGCCCCGCCGAAGCTCCCCGGCTGGGGCGGGCGATGATCGACGAGCTTCGCCGGTGGCTGCGCGGGGAACCGCTCCTTCATCAAGTCACCGCGTCGCAATCCGCCCACCTTGCCTGACGCCCCGCCGGGGCGGGTTTTCGATCCGCCCCACTTCACGTTAGCGGGCCGAGCGTTCCTTTCACTTCGCGAGAGCAGCCTTCCCGCCGGCACAGCCGCCTTGGTTGCAGTCGTGAAGATTTTTCGCCGGGCGCGTCGACTTCGCACCGTTCGAGTTGCGGTCGCGCGGTCGGGCCGCCGGAGCGGCGTGCGTGCAGGAGTTGCAGACGAGAGCCTTGCCCGCGTCGACGATCACGACTCCGCGGCCGAGGCCGGGGACCCATTTGGCTTCTTTCACCGATACCGTGCGCGCGTCGGTGCAGACCTGGGTGACGGAGGACGCGCTCGTTTGCGCCCAAGCGGAAGGAATGACCAGAGCTGTTCCAAGCGCGAGGGCGCCCGCTGCGACAATGTTCGTGAGCATGGTTTTTGTTTTCATAGGCAAAGGGGTTCACCAAGCACTACACCCGGAGGCGCGCGTTCCCTCGCAATACCCTGTGCAGGTCTTGCGTGAAACTGCGCAGGTCTTGGCCCCGGCTCGGGCTACCCGCGGTTTCGCTTACGCGGTCGACGGAGAGGCCGCGATCATCGCGCGTGCTTCCGCCTCGCGGGCGAGCCGGCGCTCCCAATACCAGGTGTAGAACACCGGGACGGAAAACAGCGACACGATGTCGAAGATCATGCCGCCTACGACCGGCAACACCATCGGCACCATCAGCTCGGAGCCGCGGCCTGTGGACCACAGCACGGGGATGAGCGAAAGCAGCGCCGTCATGTTGGTCATGATGGCCGGACGCCGGCGTCGCAGACCGGCGACGAAAACGCGGCGGTTGACCTCGTCCAGCGTGCCGGGATGCGTCTTGAACTGCTCCTGAATGTAGGTGCCCAGCAGGATGCCGTCGTTGAACATCACGCCCAGGAGCACGAGGAATCCGACGACCACGGCGGTCGTCATCTCGACGCCCCAGAGCCACACGAAGAAGAATCCGCCGGCGGTCGTTACCGTGGCGTTGGCCAGGATGATGATTGCGGTGATGAGCCACGATCGGGTGCCGATGTAGATCAGCATCACCATCACCGCCATCGATACGGCGATGATCAGACGCAGGGTCTGGTCCGCCTTGATTTTCTGTTCGTAACGCCCGACCCAGCGATAGGTCGCGCCCGGCGGCAGCTCGAGGCGTCCGTCGGCGAGCGCGGTTTGCAGACGCGCCTCGGCGTCGCGCACCACCTCCACCTCGCCGCGACCGCGCGCGTTGAGCAGCACGTATTGCGTGCGCTTGCCGCCTTCGGAGCGGATCGCCATCGGGCCGATCGTGTAGGTGAGGCCGGCTTCGCTCGGACGCGTGGCGGTTACGCGGAGTTGTCCCGCGGCGAGCGCGGAAGCGACCTCCTCCGGGAGCGGTTCTCCCGCCGGCACCGTGAGCTCCGCGCGCCGCGAATCGACGATCGTGTAGTTGCGCTGGTGTGACAACGGCAGTCGCCGGCTCAGCGCCGTGGCATCGAAAGCACCTCCAAATTCCAGGACGTGCACCGTCGGAATCGCGAGCAGATGCGTCAGCGGAATCGAACCCATGCCCGAAGCAGCGGGAACTCTCAGTTGCACGAGTTCGTCCGGATCGTCGCGTCGTTCGCGCAGATAGCGGATGCGAACCGGATACCGCAGTGCGCCTTCGACGGAATACGTGACCGGCATGCCGCCGAGCGCGGCTTCCACCGCCCGCATCACCTGTTCGTTGGTGAGTCCGAAGCGTGCGAGTTTGTCCGGATCCAGGCGGATCTCCGCGTAGGGTTTGCCCCCTTCACGCTGCATCTGCACGTCGGCCGCGCCGGGCGTCGGCTGGATGACTTTCTCCGCGGCCTCCGCGAAACGTTCGAGCGCGTCGCTGTCGTCGCCCAGCAGCTGGAGCGCGATCAGGCTGCGAATGCCCGTCGAGAGCATCACCACGCGCGTTTCGATCGGCTGCAGCCAGCTCGGCGCCACGCCGGGAATGTCGGTGATCGCCGCGAGCGCGGACCGCACTTCCTCGAGCGTGCGCGGACGGTGCGCGATCGTGCCGTCCGCTCCGATGATTTCATGCGTCGGCCACTCGTGGTAGGGCTTCAGCAGCACCACCGTTTCGATCATGCCGATCGGCGCGGGATCGAGCGCCGTCTCGGCGCGGCCCATCTTGCCCATCACGCTGGCGACTTCCGGCACCGACTCGATGAGCCGGTTTTGAATCTGCATGATGCGCTGGGTCTCGCCCAGCCCGCCCGTCGCCGGAATCGACGGCATGAACAACAGGCTGCCTTCATCGAGCGGCGGCAGAAAACTCGAACCCACCCCCGGGAACGCGCGCGTCATCGCCTGATCGAGGCGCGTATGCGCCAGGTCGCCGCTGGCGGCTTCAAAAACCTTCCGCACCGGCCAGCTCAACGTCTGCCAGCCCGCCCCCAGCAGGTAGCCGCCCAGCGCCATCGTGGCGATCGTGAGAGTGAAGACGACTTTGTGCCGCTGAATCCGCGCATATGCCCATTCGTAGGCGACGTGAATGGCGTGACTCATCGGATTCTCCTCGTAGTTGACGAGCCGCTCCCGGCCGATCCGCCAGATGGCCGAGCCGACGAGCACGGCAAGCAGCGGAGCAAACAGCCAGCCGGGAATCGTCAGCGTCCATCGACCGTAGTCCATCGGCATCGACCAGCCATCCCGGACGAACCAGCCGAAAGCCGCACCAGCGGCGATGCCGATAAGCCCGAACAGCACCGGCTTTCGAATATGCCATGGCGGCAGCAGCAGTCGGCAGAGCACCGGGACGAGCAGCGTGCCGAAAAGCACGGCGCCGCTGATCGCGAGCGATTTCGTCAGCGCCAGCGGTTCGAACAACCGGCCCGCCTGGTCGGTCAGCGCGAAGATCGGAAGAAAACCGATCACCGTCGTCGCGGCCGAGGTCAGCAACGGCCGGGCGACCTCCTGGGCGGCGCGCACCACCGTCTCCGTGATCTCCGGATCGAACGGCGATGTCGGCATCGCGCGTCCCTCGCGTTTACACCTCTCCTGCAGGTCCACGAGATGCTGCGTGATGTTCTCGGTCATGATGATGCCGAAATCGACCATCACACCGATCGCGATCGCGATACCCGCCAGGCTCATGATGTTCGCGCCGATGCCGCACAGGTGCATGACCAGGAAGGTGAACAGCATCCCGAGCGGCAGGCTGACCGCCACCGCGAGGCTCGCCCGCACGTGTAACAGAAACATCACTACGACGATCACCGTCGTGATCACCGCCTCCTGAAGCGTGGCGGTCACCGTGTCGGTCGTCTCGCGAATCAGCTGCGAGCGATCGTAGAACGACACGACGCTCAACTCCTCCCGTTCCAGCGTCGGCTTCAAATCCGCCAGCCGCTGTTTCACCGCGGTGATCACGGTTTTCGGGTCCTCGCCGACGCGCATTCCGATGAACGCGCCGACGTGTTCCTGGTAGCCGTCCGCGAGCAGGCCCTGGCGGAACTGGCCGCCGAGTCGCACGGTGGCGATCTCGCCGAGCTTCAGGCCCGCGCCTTTCGACCGGTCGCCGCGAATGACGATGTTCTCCACATCCCGGACCGAACGGATGAAGCCAACGCCGCGGATCATCGTTTCCACGCCGGTTTGCTCGACGCTCATCGCGCCCACGTCGCGCCCGGCCTGTTGCACGGCCATCATGAGCATGTCGAGCGTGAGGCCCTGTTCCTTGAGCCGCTCCGGTTCGACGTCGATCTGGTATTCGCGGACCACGCCGCCGGCCGGTGCGACTTCCGATACACCCGGCACCGCGCGCAACGCGGGCACGACGATCTGATCGAGAAGGTAGCGCTTCGTTTCGATATCGCGCGGCCCCTGCAGCGTGAACCCATACACCTGGCCCATCGCCGTGGAGTCCGGCCCGAGCCGCGGCGTCACCCCGGCGGGCAGGATCCCCTGCAATTGCGACAGGCGCTCGAGCACGCGCGTGCGGCATTCGTAAAGATCGCGGTTTTCGGCGAAGATCACGTAGATATAGCTCGCACCGTAAAGGGACATTCCGCGCACGGTCTCGACGCCTGGCAGTCCCTGCAGCTCGCGTGCGAGGCGCGACGTCACCTGCTGATCCATGTCCTGCGGACTCTTGCCCGGCCACTCCGCCCAAACGATCACCTGGTTGTCGCTGAGATCGGGGATCGCATCGACGGGCACGTGACGCCAGCCCCACAGCCCCGCGATTCCGAGCGCGAGGGCGACGGCGAGTGTGAGGAACGAATTTCGAATGACGAAGGAGAGCATTGATCGGCGAATCCTGTTCGCGGCGCCGCGGACGGCGTGGCGAAGCTGCGAAAGAAACTAGTGTTGGTGGGCCGGGGCTGGAGCGACCGCGCCGTTTGGAAACAACAGGCTCGGCGTGCCGGCCAATTGCGCCTGACTGTCGATGAGGAACACGCCTTGCGCCGCGACCTCGTCGCCGGGCTGCAAACCTGCGCGCACGATGTAAACGTCGTTGCCCGCCTCGTCCTCGAGACGTGGTCCCAGCGCGAGCGGAGCCAGTTCGATACGCAGCCGGCCGTCGCGCTGGCGCTCGACCACGCGCCACGCCACGTGGCGCACGCCGGTTGAGAGCACCGCCGTTTTCGGCACGAGCGGAAACCGGCCCCACGTCTCCGGCTTCTCGGCATCGGCGGCGTCCAGCTCCGCGTTGAGCGCCGTGGCGAAGCGCGCCTGGACGAGCCCGCCGGGAATCAGGCGGCCGTTCGGGTCGCGGAGATGGAGGTGAACTTCGCGCGTTCGAATCTCCGGATTCAGTTCCGGCGCAACCCACGCGACGGTGGCTTGGACGTCCGGCAATTCGCCCCGGTCGTCCGAAGCGAGTCGAACCGGCTGATGCTCGCGGACCCAATGTCCGCGGTTTTCCGGCACCTGGACAACAATCATGTAGGCGTGAGGATCGACCAGCCGCAGCAGCGGCGCATCTCCCATGACCTCCTGCCCCACCTGCGGCAGGCGCGTCTTCATCCCTTCGGCATCGCCTTCCCCGGCGAGCACCACGCGGCCGGCGAACGGACTCGTGATCGTGATCGTGTCGGTGGGCGTGCCACCCTGCAGAATCGCTTCGGCGACGTTCGCGAGATTCCACCGTTCGAAACGGTCGCGCAGCGCATTGATCGTGGCCTGCTCGCCGAGACCCACCGCGGCCGCCAGCTCACCTTGGGCCGCGAAAGCCTCCGGGCTGTAGAGGTCGACGATGGGGTCTCCGGCTTTCACGAGCACCCCGCCGTGCCGCGCGGCCTCGTGGCGTTTCACGATGCGTCCGGCGACTCGGGGAATCACCACCTGCAACGTGCGGTCGTCGTAGCGCACGACACCATAGGCGCGAACGAGCGCGCGCGCCGGGCCTTCCGCGACCGTCGCGAGTTGAACGTCCATCCGACGCTGCTGTTCGGCGCTCAATTCGCCCGCGGTGACTTTCGTCATCTTCATCCCGCAAACGGGGCAATCGCCCGGCCGGTTGCCGATGAAATCCATCATGGGACACGCCCAGCGTTCGCCACTCGCCGCCTCTGCGGCGTGATCGTGTTTGTCCGCCACCGCGAAAAGCGCGCGTTGCGGAAGAAGGGCCATCAGTCCGGCACCGGCGCAAAGACCGGCGGCCGCGACCACGAGTGAAGGAAAGCGCATGACGGTTATTTCTTCGAGACGGCGTTCTCGAGATAGAGCGGACCCCAGCGGTCCGGATCGGCTTTGAATTTGGCCGGGCACATCCTGCAGCCGAAGCCGATGGTCTGGCCTTGGTATTGCGCGGTCGGAAGGTTGGGATCCACGTCCATGCCGCAGATCGCGCAGATCGAATTCACCGGCTGGTTGGCGGGAGCGTCCGACATCGCAACGCCGTGTCCCGCGTGCTCGTCGCCCTTCGATGCGGCTTCGGCGCGGCTGGGCGTCGGCACGGCTTTCGCTGGCGCGAGGGTGTTGGCGACCAGCGGCGCGTAATCGCCGCCGCCACTCGGGTGGCCCGCGTGCCCGGCGTCCGGCTTGAACATCGCGGCGCGCGCGACGAGCGCGATGGCGGCACCGGCCACGAAGGTGGCGAGAAAAATGAAGAGGTTTCGGGTCATGAAGGGTCCTGGTTATCGGTTAAAAATTCGTCGGCCGGCACGTAGCGCCAGAGTTCGGCGCGGGCCGCGCGGACCGCGGTATCCGCCCGGATCACCTGCAGTTCGGCAGCGGTGGTTTTCTCGAGGATTTCCACCGTCTGCAGCACGGTGGAGTCGCCCATCGTGCCCGCGACGCCCACGCCCGCGGAGCGGACCATCGCGTCGTATTCGGCGTTCAGGCGCACCAGTGTATCCGCGCTGAGATTACGCGCGGTCGCGGCCAGGCGCTCCGCGCGATCGACGCGCGTCAACGCGGAGGAAATCCGGTAGCGGACCGCCCGGGCGTCCGTCTCGGCGGCGTCGCGTTCGGCCTCGGCCGCGCGGGCTTCCGCACGGGCGTAACGACGGCTGCGAAATGGGAGGTCCGTCATGAACGCGAGACCGAGCGAGTTTTCGTCTCCCATCGCCCGACGTTCCTGCTCGAAGCGAATTCCCACCGACGTCATCGGCCGGGCCGAAGCCCGTGCCATTTTCACCATGGCGTGGGCCTCGCTCGTGCGCGCCGCCGCGAGTCGGATTGCTGCGGCATCGTCGGGGCGGATCCGATCTCCGGCCGGAGCGGCATAATCTGGCAGCGCTTGATCGGGTCCCAGTCCGAGACGCCCGCGGGCGTCGGCCAAGGCATCCTCGCTCATGCGACGCTCCTCTTCGATCATCAGCTGCATTTCCGCGATCCGCGTTTGCACGGTGAGCCGATCGGCAATGCGTCCGCCGCCGGACGCGATGCGCGACTCCACGCTACGCAGCACGGCGTCGAGCCGTTGAATCTGCCGTTCCAGCAGCCGGATTCGCTCGGTCGCACCGTCCGCTTCCGCGATCGCCATGGCGACATCGGCGGCCATTTCGCCGGCCATCAGGGCATAATCGGCTTCGGACATCGCCACGAGCGCCCGCGCGCGCTCGCGTTCCGCGGCTCGCTCGCCGCGTTTGGGCAGCGGCTGTCGCACATTCACCTCCCACATGGTCGCCCGTTCATCCATGGGACCAACCATTCGCGAACCCATGCCTTCGACCTCAACATCTGCGAGCCGACCGGCCGATCCGACGCGTTCGCGCGACGCTTGGGTGCGCTGACCCGCGGCCGTGAGCGCCGGAGCGGAGATGACGGCTTGCAGAAATTCCGTTCGCGCCGCGGGCGCGTGGCCGGACTGTGCGACAGTCCGGAGCGGGAGCGCGGTGACGAAGACGGCAACGAGGCATATAAGAGAACGCATCGCGAAAAATGAGATCGGAGGAGCGGAGGATCCTGCGCGCGCAGAGCCCAAATCAGTGATGATTGGTGTGGCCACCCCCGGCGTTGCCGGCGGGGTTCGATTTCCCCGCCTCGATCTTCGCCAAATGCGCCGCGGGATTTTTCAGAAAATCCTCATCGCAACCGCTGCAACAGAACACCACCAGACGGTCCGGCCGGCCTTTGACGCGGTAAATATATTCGGGGGCCTTGCCCATGCTGCCGAGTTCCTCGCCCGACACCACGCAGGTAGTGAGTGGATACTTGGCTCGCTCCGCCGCGGCCCAGGACGCGTCCTGGTCGGTGACGCGAATCAGTTGAGCGTTTTGGGAGGACGCATCCGTTTTGGGCCCGGAGCCGTGATGATCGTGCTGGGCGATGACAGGCGCGGCAACGAGCAGCGCACCGGCTGCGAGAACGACGGAACGAAGGGAGAATCGCGAATTCATGATGATGGTTCACCGGCTATACACGCGGCCGCGCAAAATCCCTCGGATTTTCTGACGTTTTCCCCGACATGGCTCCGGTGGAGCGCCGCCGGGCGTGCTCGCCCCGAGTCGGGAGCGTAGCCGAACCGGTCACCTTCGTTGCACTAACGCCTGTGCCGGATCCCGGGCGCGTCGGCGCGCCTCATCGGGCGGGCGCGTGCATCATCAGCTCTGTCAATTCCGCGCGCACCGCGTCACCGTTTTTCACATACGCATACGCGCGCCCGCGTTTCGGCTCCGCCGTCCAGCGCAGCAAACCTTGGGCGTCGAATCCGAGGTCGCCCTCGGCGGAGGTCTCGAAGTTTTCCCGCGATCCAGGCCGGCAGGCATACAACACCCGCAACGGATCCCACGTCGGCCGGTCCATGTCGCGCTTGCCTTTGAAATACCGCTCGAACGACTTCCGCACGAAATGCTGCGGCCACGCGTTCCAGTAACAGGAGCCGATCGTCAGCCGCCACCCGCTGCCACCGGCCTGCACCAGCGGCACCTCCGCGGGAAACCTGGCCAGTTCGTCCCGCGCCGAGGCCATGTCCATGTGATAATTGAACCCCGGCTTTCCGTGCGGGAGTTGGCCATCGCCGTTCCCCGCCGCGCTGTAGAATTTCACTTTCTGGCGCACCAGATCCACCCCGTTCAAGGGGCTGTATTCATCCGGTCCCGACGCGAGGAGCCGGCTGATGTTCGTCACCGGCCCGACCGCGATCAACGTGACACTGCGATCCGGCTGGGTCGCGAGAATCCGGCGATACAGACCGACCACCTCCGGCGCCTGCTTCTTTGTCAAATCGTGCGGATACTCCGCAACCGTCGGCGCCATGTAGAAATCCCGCTCGAACGGCGCGCCCCCGCGAATCGTTCCCACTGGAATGTCCGGCCGGCCATACCAAGTGTTCAACGCATCCACATACGGCACCGCCGCCGGGTGTCCGTTCACCACGCCCATGGCCAGCAGTTCGACTTCCCCGCGATCCGCGAGCGCATGCAACATTGCCAGCGCCGCCACATCGTCGATGTCGCCGCCTACGTCCGTATCGAAGATCACGCGAACTTTCTCGCTGGTTTCGGCCGCCGGCATCGCAGTCGCCGCTTCGTTGAGCTTCCGTGTCAGCAAGGCAAAGGTGCCGTCGCGATCGATGTCCGCGCAGCGGAGAATGCGTCCGCGCGTGTTCTTGAACTGATACGCCAGATCCCAGCCGAATTCCGGAGCGTCGACCACCTCCCAACTGCCCAGCGACGGGTCCACCAGCGCCGCGATATCGCCGAGATCGTAGAATCCTTTTGTCGGGCTCTGATACCAGCCGCTTTTGAAACGGAATTCGTGCAAGAACCGGCCCAACTCCCCCGTCTTCGCCCAGGGCGCCGACTCCGCCATGGGGCAGAACAGGTGACTGCCCGTGTCGAAGAGCACGAATGAAAGATCCGACTGAAACAGTCGCCGCGCCGCCCGGACGTCGCCGTGCACGTTGAAGTTCGCGGCTTTGTCCGGCCACTGGGTCCGTCCGTGCCAGAATATCACCACGCGGTCCGCAATGCGCGGCTCTTTCAAATACGCCGACGCGATGTTCGTCGCGGCCCCGAGACCGACGATCCACAGCGGATCCTCCGGCGTCGACGCGAGCGCGCGCTCCACGATGAAATCGACGCCTTCGGATTCCGACGGCTCGAATTGATAGCGCATCGGCGCGGATCCGAGCTTCACCGGAATCTTCCCCGCGAGCCCCGCCTTCTGCAGCAGCGTGTGAATCGTTTGCGCCGACGTCTCGATGCTGCGCGGTCCCGCGCCCTCGTTCTCGTTATCGTAGTTTGCCGCAACGAATCCCTCGATTTGCAGACGCTCCGGGCTCAGCAGCGCGAGGGCGATCGCCCATACGTCGTCGATCTCGTTATGCGCGTCGGCGTCGATGATCACCCGAATCTTCTGATCCTTCGGCGGAATCGCCGGCACCCGCCGTTGGGTCGAATCCCGGCGCTGCACCCGCTCCCGCAGTTCGCGATAGGCATCGATCGAGGACGACGCCGCGGGCACGCGCGCCAGCAACATCAGCCACGCGACGAGAACGAGGATCGCACGTAGGGCCATAGCCTTGTGAGGTAAGACCGCCTGCGGGAGCCGTCGGCAACGCTGCTCTTACTCAATCGCACGAGTCGCCGGTGGCTCGGCATTCAAGCCGCCCTGCTCACCTTCCCCGGGAGGCTTCTATGAGACCCTGCCCGCCCACCATCGACATCACGTGCCCCGCTTATGCGTTTCGGTGGGATCTCTCCGTCGACCGCGCGACACTCATCCGTCGCGCTCCCGACGGCACCGGTTCGATCGAGATCACCCGATCCTCCGCGGTGCGCGAGGTGCGCGCCGTCTTTGCCGACCGGGAGGAGCCCGCTTCCTGCCAGCAGTGCGAAACGAAGCTGCAGCTCTCGTGGTTCACCGAGTCGTCGGAAGATCCACTGCTCGGCTTTCTCCTGCGGACTTGAACCGGCGGACGTCCACCGCTTCCGTTTGCCGCCCCCATGTCTTCGTCGCGCCCGCTCGATTTTCTTTCGCTCGGCGCCTGGCTTATTCTGATCGGCGCGCTGCTGTCCCTGGCCCTCCACCTCGTTCGCCCAACCCCCGAGCACCGTGGCCGCGACTTCTGGCTTTTCAGCCCGCCCAACCTTCCGCCCTACCTCGAGGCGGCAAAGTCCTGGAACGCCGCGCACCGCGATCCCGCGGACCAGCTCAACGTCCAACTCATCCATTACCAGGCGCTGGAACGCCGCCTCGTGGCCGGCTTCACCGCCGACGCCCCGATTGCCGACCTCGTCGAAACCGAAAGCCAGGCGATGGCTCGCGCTTTCGCCGGCCCGATCAAGGGTGTGGGTTTCGTCGATCTCACCGATCGTCTGCGCGCCGAAGGTCTTTTCGACGCGATCAACGCCCCGTCCTTCAGCCTCTGGACCAGCCGTGGCCGCACCTTCGGCCTCCCGCACGATGTCCATCCCTGCCTGCTCGGCTACCGGGCCGACATCGTCGAGGCCGCCGGAATCGACGTGTCCCGGATTGAAACCTGGGACGACTTTCGCCGTGTGCTTGCGCCGCTGATACAGGACTTCGACGGCGACGGCCGCCCCGATCGCTTCCTGCTCAATTTCTGGGACAACAATTTCGACCTCATCGAAATACTTTTGCTGCAGGCCGGCGATCCGTTCTTCGACGCCGATGGTTACCCACAACTGAATGCCTCGCGTCACGCCCGCACGCTTGCCTCCCTGGTCTCCTGGATCGCCGGCCCGGATCGTTTTTGCGTCGACGCCCGCGAGTTCACCGCCGGGGGCGACCGCATGCGCATCGAGGGAACCGTCATCGCTTCGATCCTGCCTGACTGGCTCGCGGGCACGTGGAAGACCTACATTCCCGACCTGCACGGCAAGGTGAAGCTCATGAAGCTGCCCGCGTGGGAACCCGGGGGCCGGCGCACCTCGGTTTCCGGCGGGAGCTGCCTTGGCATCACACGAGCCGCGCCTGACGTCGATCGTGCCTGGTCGATGGCCAAACACCTCTACCTTTCGCCCGAGGTCGCCGAAGCGCATTTCCGCGCCACCTGCATCATCTCGCCCGTGAAAAAATTCTGGGCTCTTCCCGCCTATCGCGAGCGCGATCCGTTCTTCTGCGGCCAGGCGGTAGGCGAACTCTACGTCGCCGCCGCGCCACACGTGCCGTTGCGCCACTCCTCTCCTTATCTTTCGCTCGTGAAGGAACGCATGATGGCGATTCTCGTCTCGCTCAAAGCCACCGCCATCGCGCAAAACCGGTTCGACGCGGATTCACTCCTGCCGGAGGCCCGACGTCTTGTCGACGCCGCTCAGGCCGACATCGCCGCGCGCATGGATCGCAACCACCTTTATCGCGCGCGATGAGTTCCGCCCCGATCCACGCCGATGGAGACGCCCGCGCCGGAGCACGCCGCAACCTTCGCTCGGCTCCGCCTCATTCCCTCTGGGCGCCGTGGGCGTTCCTCGCTCCGTTCCTGCTGCTGTTCGCGGCATTTACCCTCTGGCCGCTTGGGCAAGCGCTCGTGCTGGCGTTTTCCCAAACCTTCGGCCCGAAGCACAGCGCCTTCGTCGGCTTCGACAACTTTCGCTTTCTTCTCCGCGATCCGCTCTTCTGGACCGCGCTGGGCAATACCGCTCTCTACACCGCCGGCTCCGTCTTTATTCAGCTCCCGATCGCGCTGGGGCTCGCGTTGCTCCTCAACCGACCCGGTCTCCGCGGCCGCGCCGTGTTTCGTCTCATCTTCTTCGCGCCGTCGCTCGTCGGCCTGGTCTTCGTCGCGATGGTGTTTTCGCTCCTCTTCCAAAGCCGCACGGGACTCATCAACTCCGGCCTTCACCACCTTTTCCCCGCGTGGGATCCGGAATTCGCCTGGCTCGACCGGCACGTCATGGCGTCGCTCGTCGTCGCGACCGTGTGGCTCTACGCCGGCTTCAACATGATCTATTTTCTCGCCGCACTGCAAAACGTCAGCCGGGAACTCCTCGAAGCCGCAGGCCTCGACGGTGCCGGTCCGTGGGCTCGTTTCCGCCACGTCATCCTCCCCGAGATCCGACCGGTCGGCGGCTTCGTGCTGCTGCTCTCGATCATCGGCAGTTTCCAGGCCTTCGAACTCCCCTGGGTCCTGCTCAACAACAGCGCCGGTCCGGATAACCGCGGTCTCACGATCGTGATGTATCTTTACCAGACCGGCTTTCTCACCGGCGACCTCGGCTACGCCAGTGCCATCGGCTGGATCCTCGGTCTCCTCCTCGCGCTCGCCGCGCTGCTTCAACTCCGCGCCACTCGCAGCGAGGGAAATTAACCACGAATGCACACGAATGGACCCGGATCCCCAAGCCCCCACATCCGTGTCCGTCCGCATCCATCCGCGGCTCCTCTTTCTTGCGCCTTCTCGCGCCTCTTTGCGACCATTCCCATCGCCTCCATTCGTGCGGACTCGTGTCCATTCGTGGTTCTCTCTGCTTGATCCATGCGCCGCGTATCCCTCCCTGTCGTTTACCTCGCGCTGATCTTCTTCGCCGCGCTGACGCTCATCCCTCTCGTGTGGATGGCCACCTCCGCCGTGAAGAATCAGTCGGACTTCTTCACGTCCTACTTCCTTCCCGCGGGCGATGGACTTTTCGGCGTCGCGTGGGATCGCATCACGTTCGCCAATTTCGAACGCCTCTTCGCGGAACATCCCGTGGGCCGAGCCCTGTTCAACTCTTTCTTTTTCGCGAGTGTCTCCAGTGCCGCTGCGACGCTCGCGTGTGCGATGGGTGGATACAGCCTGGCCAAGTTTAATTTTCGCGCCCGCGGCTGGCTCACCGCCGTCGTCCTCGGGGCGCTCATCATTCCCGCGCCGCTCCTGATCGCTCCCAGCTACCAGCTGCTATGGCAGCTTGGTCTCCTGAATTCGTATTCCGGCCTCATCCTGCCCGCGCTGGCTCCCGCTTTCGGCGTCTTTCTCTTCCGCCAGTCGATGCTCAACTCCGTGCCCGCCGAGCTCCTCGAATCCGCGCGTCTCGACGGCGCCGGCGAGTTCCACATCTTCTTCACCATCGTGATCCCGCTCGTCCGTCCGATGATCGGCGCGTTTCTCCTCATCACCTTCCTCGGTGCGTGGAATAATTTCATCAGCCCGCAGATCGTCCTGCAGGAGCCCGGGCTCTTACCGCTTTCCGTCACGGTCAACAACCTTCGCGGCATCTACGCGACCGACTACGGCCTCATCATGTCCGGCACGCTCGTTTCCATCGCGCCGGTGATGTGCCTTTTCCTGCTCCTCCAAAAAGAATTCATCTCCGGCCTCACCTCCGGCGCCGTCAAAGGGTGACGCCCTGTCCGCCGTCAGAGTCCCAACCGCGCCCGTTCCTGCGCGTTCCGGGCCCGCACCTTCTTCATCTCCGCTTCCGGATACGGTTCGTCCGGCCACACGTGCATCGTGGTCGTAAGTTCGCGATACAGGCTCTCCATCTTTCGTGTCAGCTCCCGCAGTTTCTCCGGTTCCTCGTCGCTCAGTTCCGTCGCCTCGGCGATGTCACGAGAAACCCGATACAGCGAAAAGTCCGTCAACTGCGCCTCGCGCACTTGGGGGGCCGTCGCCTCGGTCACGTTGTCGATCATCGGCAGCCGTCCGCCGTTCAACTTCGCCAACAGCTTCCACTCGCCGTCGCGCATGGCCACGCGTTGATCGTTGGCGGCGTGGAAATACACCCAGAACAGCGGTCGTTCCCGCGCGATCTTCCCGCCGTGCAGGGCCGGCAGGAGATCCGCGCCGTCCAGGGTCAGCCCCGCCGGCAAGCCCGCCTTCGCGAGCGCACAGAACGTGGGGACCAGATCCAGGGCGCTGACCGGTTCGTCCGAAACTTGTCCCGGCTTCACCTGCGCCGGCCAGCGAACGATTCCCGGCACCCGCGCGCCACCCTCGGTTGTCCATACTTTCGTTCCGCGCAGCGGTCCCGCCGATCCATACGATCGCGGCGTGCCCGGATAGCGGAAAAGCCCTTCGGGCCCATTGTCGCTCGTGAAGAACACGAGCGTGTTTTCCGTCAGCCTCATCCGGTCGAGCGCGGCGAGCAGTTCGCCCACGGCCCGGTCCATGTTTTCCACGTTGGCGAAATACTGCGCCTCGTCGAGGTTGCGCGCCACATCGCGATAGCGGTTCACCAGCTCGGGCGGAGACGCCACCGGTTCGTGGGGCTCATGAAACGCCACATACATGAAGAAGGGCTGCGCCGCATTCCGTGCCCGCTGGCGCTCCAGCCAGCCGATGGCCTCGCGGGCCACGATCTGCGCGCTGAAACCCTCGAGTCTCCCCACGGGCTCTCCGTTCCGCACGAAGTTCACCGGATTCTCGTGCGAGGGGGCCGCGTTGTTCTGCGTCGCGAACCAGTGGTCGAAACCCGCCGCGTCCGGCTGCGGTTGCGCCGCATCGTTGAAACGTGAGTTGCAGTGCCATTTGCCCGCCATCGCCGTGGCGTAACCCGCGCGTTGCAACTGCTGCGGCAGCGTCACCTCCGAGGCCCGCAGGTGCACCAGGTGGCGGCTGCGTTCCCGCGCGATCCAGTCTTCCGGTGCGTTGGCGATCCACTCGTAAACCCCGGCGCGATTCGGATTCCTTCCCGTCAGGAGTCCCACCCGTGATGGCGAACACACCTGGGCCGCCGCGTAACAGCTCGTGAATCGCATCCCTTCCGCCGCGAGGCGGTCGAGGTTCGGGGTGCGAATGTGGGGATGGCCATTCGACGCGATGTCGCCCCACCCGAGGTCGTCGCACAGAATCACCACGAAGTTCGGGCGCTCCTGCGCTCCCGCGGCGTCGGCCCCGATCGCGAGACCCAGAATCATCCCCAGCCAGCGCCCGACGTTTCTAGTTTTAGTATCCATGGTTTGAATGCGTTCGCCCTGCCTCGTTGCGGGCGGGCGGTTCATTTCTCCTCAATTCGTCTCAAGCTCGCCGCGTTCCGGGAGCTTGGGGAAAGGGGCATGAGGCTCGAGCTGATACCAGAAGGCCACCGAGGCGAGGTCGTCCTGCAGCGCTTTGTAGCGGCCGTCGGCGCCCCACCCGAGCGCCTGGATCGTCACCCGCAGATCCTGCTCGAACCGGATCGGATCCATGATGTGCCAGCGATACATTCCGAATCGCTGCTGCGACTGATAGACGCCGTCCGGCCGGATGACCTGATGCAGCCCCGCATACGGGGTGTTGAATTCCTGATACTGCTTCGTCGCGCGATTCTCGAAATTATACGATCCGCAGAAATAGTCCTCCGTCCCGGTCCCGCAGATCGTCGCGAAGTCCGAGTCGCCATCCAGGTAGAACTTGATTTCCCCCTCGCCCCACCAGCCCGGTTTATTCGAGCCCCATGCCAGGTAGGTGCCGACATAGTGCCCGCGCCCCTGGATGCCGTCGACGATCGTGTAGACGCTCCGCTCCGGCACCGGGTTCACCCGGCGAAACTGCGCGTGGAAATACGCGGCGTCGTCCGGCACGTCCGTCAACGTGTAATCGATTTGGTAATACAGCACCATCTCGCGGTCGTCCGTGTTCGTCATCGTGATCTTCGCCGACTTCCGGAATGGCATTTCCCAGTAGCAGTTGAACGCGCTCCCGGGGTTTACCGTCACCGCGAGCGACGAGAGCGGCGCGAACACGCCCCAACCCATCCCGAAGAAATCGCCCACCGGCGCCTCGACCGACGCTTGCTCCTCGCCGTCCCAATACATTCGCAGGATCGAGAACCGCCAGTTTCCCGTCGGGGTCATCCAGATGTGCTGGATCGCGCCCTCGCCATCGATTGCCGCGAGCGTGAACGTCTGGCCCGGCTGGATTCGCACATAGGGCGATACCTTCCAGCCCTGGCCGCCCAGCTTTTCCGCCGCGCGCAGCGCCGGACCGTCGGTCGACATTCCGCCCCGGCCTTTATCGCCGGTGAAATTCTCCGGACTGATGGAACGCGTTTTCGCCGTCGACAGCCGCGAGAGGTTGCCGAGGTGCATGCCGAGCCCGTTGAAGGGCTCGGCGGTGCTTTGTCCGTGCAGGAGCGTTCCCAGACCCAGCGCTGCTGCGACTAGAAGCAGGATTGGTTTCAGGTTCATGGCGTTTCTTCGAGGTAGGTTGCCCGGTTCCGGCTGTTGCCACGTTCATCTCGCCGTCGGCATCACACTATATGCGTCGTAACGGATCTCGCTCCACGCCAATTCCGGCAAAGGCCGACCCGGCATCAACGGAATCTCCACCGGCGTGAATGTCACCCGCACCCGAATCTTCGCATGCCCGCTCGTCAACGCCCGCGACACCAGGAACTCGTCATCGCGGAAACGCCGGTTCGACGTCTGCACCACGTGCTGCGACGCCGATAGCTCATGCGAAACATTCGAAAACAAACACGTGTTGCTCCCCGCCAGATACCACACGCCGGCCGCCTTGAACTCCCCCGGTTTGCCGTCGCGACCCACAGGCGCCACGAAGATTTCCGCCCGCTGATTCGGATACTGATAATCCAGTTTCCGCCGCAGCAACACGCCGACGTTCTCCGGATTGATCGTCATCGTGAACTCCGTCGTGCCCGTCATCGTTCGCGCCCACTCCGAGTGCGTCGGATAGATTTCTTTTCCTTTGAGGGTGTCCGGACCCCACTCGTAGCGCGAGTGCAGCGCATAGTTCTCCGACGCCTTCGGCGTCACTGCATCGTGTGCGCGTTCGCTCGCCGGATCGCCCGGCTTGTAGGCATCCGTCTTCACCAGCGTCGCGCCGCGCCGCCCATACCAGAACGCCACGGTTTTGTAGTGCTCCCACGAGTCGTTTTCCGGTCCGTGTTCGAGCCGGATCAGCGCGTTCTTCCCAAAGGGCATCAGATCCGCCAGCAGGAAGCGATACGCCGAGTGAATCTTGTCCTCTTCGCTCTTCGCCTCGTCCGCCTTCCGCGCTCCGGTCGGGTGCCCGGCAAACGGTAGCGTCATGTTCAGCCCGCCCCAGTAATCACCGCCGCCGCCCCACTCCTCCGTGCCCGTCCCATACGCCTGCGGCGTCTGGCTGTCGTCGAAGAAAAACCGGGGGTCGCCCTCCAGCGTCCAGAGCACGTTGTCGTGCGTGAAGATGAACGACGTTCCCACGAAGCTTCCCGACCAGTCGCCGCCGCCTTCGACTCCACGCGTATCCAGCAAGACCATATCCTCGCCGGGCACCTGATTCGGAAAGTCGCGATACGTTGCGTGAAAATATCCCACGTGCGCCATTGGCCTTTGCAACGGCGCCACCCGCACCGACCACCGCACATCCCGGATCGCTTCGCCGCTTTCGTTGACCAACTCGATCACTGCCTTCCGCTCGAACGGCATCGGAAAGTAACACGCGAGATGCACCCGCTCCGCATCGTAGCGGATGTTCACCGGAAAGGCCTTCACCAGATACTCGCGGTTGTCGCGATTGTAGAGCGTGCCCGCGCCGTGAAACAGCGCCACCGGCGCGTCGATCGACGCCTGCTCCGCGTCATCCCACGTCACCCGCAGCCGCGCCCGTCCGAAATCGATCGCCCGTTCTCGCGGCACCGAAAAAGTCCACGCCCGCAGCTGCTGCGATGCCGTGGCGGTCAGCTCTACGAGCTTCTGCGCCACCCCGCCGCTGGGCAGATCCAGCGTCCCGTTTTTCTCCCACAATCCCATCGCCCGCCCTTCCTCCGATCCCACCGCTGGCACGAGATCGCTGCCCGACTTTGCGATCAACTCCAGCACGTCTTTGCCCGGGGGCGTCTTGCCGTCCCATGCCTTCACCGGCTGCGACAGCGGCGCCGCCGGGTCGATCGAATGAAAGATATAGTATCCGGTGCCGTAATACGTCCGCCCATACATCATCCGAAACGACTCCTGAAATCCGATCGGCACCCACATCAGGTCCGCGCCTTTGGTCACCGACCACGTCCACGTCAGCGGATTCGGCAGCGCCTCCCGCGGCTCGAACACCGAATGCTCCACCGGCTTCGTCGGTGTCGCCGTGCTCGTCTCCGTGACCACATGTTCTGCCCCGTCGACCTCGTAGATCCATGGACTCCCGTGCCAGTGGTTGTAGCGCGCAAAATACAGCACCCCGGGCCCCGCCACATCGAGGGTGACGTTTTTGTTCTCCGCCAACTGATACAAATAGTGGCTCGCATCCGCTCGCTCGTTGCCGCCCTTCCGATCATACGTGCTCCGCATGTAGGCGCGCACCCCAATCCGCTGCACCGCCCAGTCTTCCCACTGTCGATAGGCGTCGAGTCCGACCGGAATCGTCGGCGTCTCCGCACTCCAAACCCAGGCCGCGCTCATCGCCACCACGATACCCGTCCGCCAAATACCCAAGCGCATGCCCCACCATGGCGCGTTCGCGCCCGGATGTGAACCCCGCTCCACTCAATCGCTTGAGCCGCCGCCCCGTCGCGCCCCCGGCGCCACCGCCAACCTTCCGCCTATGAAGTCCTCGGCGGGGTCCGACGTCCCTCTCGGGCTGAAGCACCTCCCATCTGCATGCCAGTCCGACGACGTCGTCGGGCTCCACCTTCTTTCGCCGTCTGCGCCTCTTTGGCGTCGTCTCCTCCGCGTATGAGCCCCCGATCCCTCGTCGATCACGTCAGCACGTTCCAGGGCACGGATTCCCATCTCGCCTTCTCCAAGGGCAACACGCTTCCGCTCACCACCCGCCCCCACGGCATGGTCGGCTGGATTCCGCAAACCGATCCCGGCAACTGGGCTTTCGATTTCCGCTCGCCCACGCTTCAGGGGTTCCGGGCCACGCGCCAACCGTCCCCGTGGATCGGCGATTACGGTAACTTCCTCCTTCTTCTCGGCTCCGGTCCGCAACCGCCGCTCACGGTCGTCGACGGCGAATCCTATTACCCCAAAGCCGAAACCGTTGCCCGCCCTCACTACTTCCGCACGCATCTCGTCCGCCACGATATCGTCGCCGAGATCGCACCCACCGAACGCGGTGCCCACTTCCGTTTCACCTACGAACCGCGCGAAAACGCCTGGCTCACTTTCCGCCCCGCCGCCGGGAAAATTATTTCCGTCGACCGTGATCGCCGTCTCATCCTGGGGGTCTCCTCCGCCATCGCTCCTGGCGCCGCCGTGCCCGGCGAATTCGGCTGCTGCTTTGCCGCCGAGCTCAGCACGCGTTTTCTCGACTTTGGAGTCATCGACGTGAACGGCGCTCCGCCCGCTCCCGACGATCCTTCGCAACTCGTCTGGCTCAAACTCGACCGCCCCGCTCACGGACAAATCACCGCCAAAATCGCCACGTCCTTCATCAGCGTCGATCAGGCTCTCCTCAATCTGCGTCGCGAACTCGGCGACGCCACCTTCGATCAAACCCGGGCCGCCGCCGAAACCGACTGGAATCATCGCCTTGCCGCGATCGAGATTGAGGGCGCCAGCGACGCCCAGCGCCAGACGTTCTACGGGTGCCTTTACCGCTCGCTGCTGTATCCGCGAATCGCGCACGAGTTCAACACCGCCGGCGCTCAGATTCACCGCAGCTTCTTCCATGCCGAAGGCGCCGTCACCCCCGGCCCGCTCTATACCGACATCGGTTTTTGGGACGCCCATCGCTCGCTCATGCCACTGCTCACGCTCATCGCGCCCGAGCAGCACGGCGAGATGATCCAGGGCTGGGTCAACGCTTTCCAGGAGGGCGGCTGGCTCCCGAGTTGGGCCAGTCCCGGCTACATTCCGTGCATGGTCGGCTCGCATGCCGGTGTCGCCATTGCCGACGCCTACCTCAAGGGTATCCGCAATTTCGATATCGCCTCCGCCTACGCTGCCGTCCGCCACGACGCCTCGCAGGAACCGCCGTCCTTCGCCTGCGGTCGCTCCGGGCTTGCTCGCTTCAACGAACTCGGCTGGGTGCCCGACGACGAACTCGATCACTCCGCCGCCCGCACGTGCGACTACGCCTTCGGCGATTTCGGCGCCGGTCAGTTCGCCCGCGCCCTCGGCCATCGCGCCGACGCCGACCGTTTCCATCGTCGGGCGCTCAACTACCGCCACCTCTACGACCCTCGCGTCGGTTTCCTCCGCGGTCGCAACGCCGACGGCTCCTTTCCGCCTCACTTCCGCGAGTTCGCCTGGACGCGCGACTACATTGAAGGGGGACCCTGGCAGCACACCTGGTCCGCACCCCACGACGCGGCCGGACTCGCCGCCCTCATGGGCGGAGAGGAGGCTTTCATCGTGAAACTCGACCGCCTGCTCGCGTTGCCGCCGCACTACGAGATCGGCCGCTATCATGCGACGATTCACGAGATGACCGAAATGGCCGCCGTCCCGTTCGGCCAATACGCGCACTCCAACGAACCCGTTCACCACGTCCTGTCGCTCTTCACTGCCGCCGGTCGACCCGATCGCACGCAATACTGGGTCCGGCGTGTCCTCAACGAACTCTATTCTCCCGAAGCGTTTTGCGGCGACGAAGACAACGGCGCGATGGGCTCCTGGTTTGTCCTCCACTCGCTCGGCCTTTACGCGCTCACGCCCGGTCACCCTGCCTGGGTGCTCGGCTCGCCGCTGTTCGACTCCGCCACAATCCGTCTCCCCAACGGCGGCGCCTTTCGCATCCGCGCCGAAGAGCAAGCGCCCGACGCCTGCTATGTCCGCGACGTGAAACTCAACCGCACCTCCGTCACCTCGCTCGAACTCCCGCATGCCGCGATCCGCGATGGAGCAGAACTCGTGTTTTCTATGTCCCGCTCGCCCGAAACCGCCCGGGAACGCGGAAAACTCTCCCGACCGTTCTCGCTCTCGACCACCGCTTGATCCCCATGCGATCCGTCCGTCTCTCACTTGCCGTCCTCCTCGTCTGCGCCCTTCCGTGCCCTCATCCTCCCGCGCCGCGTTTACGTTCATCTTCGTCACTGTCACGCTCGACATGCTCGCGCTCGGGATCGTCTCTCCCGTGCTGCCGGGCCTGATCGTCGAATTCGAAAACGGCGACGTCTCCCGCGCCGCGCACATTACCGGCGTCTTCGGTTTCATCTGGGCGCTCATGCAGTTCTTCGCCGCCCCCGCACTCGGCGTCCTCTCCGATCGTTTCGGCCGACGCCCCGTCGTGCTCCTCTCGATGACCGGGCTCGGACTCGACTACATCCTGATGGCACTCGCGCCGTCGCTCGGCTGGCTTTTCGTCGGGCGTATCATTTCCGGCATTACTTCCGCCACCTATCCGGTTGCCGCTGCCTATGTCTCCGACATCACGCCCCTCGAACAACGCTCTGCGCGTTTCGGGATTCTCAGTGCGTCCTTCGGTCTCGGCTTTGTGATTGGCCCTGCCGTCGGCGGCCTCCTCGGCGATATCGATCTTCGTCTGCCGTTTTGGGGCGCGGCCGTTCTCTGCCTCGTCAACGCGTCCTACGGTATCTTTGTCCTGCCTGAATCGCTTCCGAGCGATCGTCGTTCGCCGTTTTCCTGGAAACGCGCCAACCCCTTCGGCGCCCTCGCTCTCCTCCGCCGGCATCCCGAACTCTACGGTCTTTCCTGGGTCGCCTGGCTCACTGCGTTCGCGCACGCTGCGCTGCCCAATCTGATCGTGCTCTACATGAGCTTCCGCTACGGCTGGGGCGAGCGCGCCATCGGCCTCGCGGTCACGGCCATCGGCGCTTCCGCTGCGATCGTCGGCCTGTGGGGCGTTGGCTACTCCGTAAAAAGATTCGGGGAGCGCACCACGTTGCTCCTCGGCCTCGTCACTCCGACCGCAGGCTTCCTTATCTACGCCTTCGCGTATCGCTCCGAAATTTTCATCCTCGGCATTGCCGTCATGGCATTTTGGGGACTTAGCAACGCCCCGTTGCAAACCTTCATGACGCGACACGTCTCCGCGTCCGAACAAGGTCAGCTCCAGGGCGCGCTCACCGGCCTCCGCTGCATTGCGGGCATGATCGGCCCGCTCTGCTTCGGATGGATCTTCGGGGCCAGCATCGACGGAAGGTCCGGCCTCCACTTCCCCGGCGCTTCGTTCTTCATCGCCGCCTTGGTTTTCGCCGCCGCCACCGGCCTCGCCGTCCGCGTCACGCGCGGCGCACGTTAGGATAAAGAAATCCGATGCGCGGCACCGTCGTGCTTCATTTCATGTTTTTCGTGGATCCTCTCTCCGCCGGAATCCACCGCGCCCGAAACCCCTGCACGATCAACTTCACCGGCAGCTGGGGAAATCGCTCCTTCAATATCCCGTGCAGCGTGTGCACGCCCCACTCCTCACTCGTGCCGTGATGGATCACCGCCAGCGGAAACCCCGCGTCGTCCGCCCATTCCGTCTCCACCCACGTTTTGATCCGATCGTCGATCGTCAGCGCCATCTCCGCGCCGAGCTCCACAAACCTCCACGGCTCGCACGCATACCCCGTTCCCAGTCCCAACTTCTCCACCTTCCTCTCCGGATCGCCATAAAACACCACTCCCGGCTGTCCGATCTCGCCAAACGCCTGCGCCATCCGCTGCGCCAGTTCCTCCGCCTTCATCGCCGGCTCGATCTTTACCACCCGATAATACGGCTGGTTTACAATCACGTCTTCCGCCGCGAAACCCAGTTTCTTCGCCAAAGAATCCGCCACGCCGCCCGGCATCAAATCGAGCACGTCGTGACACCGGATCACGACCATTCGGTTTTCCTCGATCCACGTCTTCTTCGCGTCCCTCGTCCCTCCCATCGCCTTCAACGCCGCCTCGGACAAACCGCTTTTTTCGCCCTCGAACGCCTCCAGATCCAAATGACTGAAGAACGTGGGTTCGTGCGTCACGACGACGTTACATCCCGCCGCCAGGGATTCGCGCAACGCGTCCCACGTCGGCGTCCACATCACCGCGATGCCGCGCACCGGCGTCTCGGGATCGCCCACGATCACGCGATCCACTGACGGCTCGGGCACCTCGTGCAACGACCTCAGCCAGGCATTCAGCTCCTTCGCACGGAGACTTGTTCCCGCCGTAACTGCGTCCTTCGTCCTCATCGACTCTTGTTTTTGATCATCAGGTAAACGGGACTCTCGCCCCCCTCGACTTCAATCGCTCCATCCTCGCGCTGACGCGCCTTCGCTCCGCCATTTTCCTCCGCCCCCAGCGGCATCCGTTCCGCGCGTTCGAGCACGCCCGGCACATTCGCCAAAACCTGCCGCGACAGCACTCCGTCTCCCGTTGGCGACCACACCGCCCACACCACCCGGGTCGGATCGTCGCCATGTTCAAACTCCTGCACGCGCACCCGCCCCGGCTCGTCACGCACGATCCGACCAAACCGATAATCCCCGAGCACCTTCTGCAAGTGCGCGAGCGCATGAAACGACGGCTTCGGCTCGAAGTTCCGCGTGATCCCCGCGCTCGCGTGCAGGCTCGGCGTATCCCGATCGTTGAAAAAATAGATATACGCCCGCCCGACGTCCATCGATGCGAACAGGAGTAACGAGCGCACCAGCCACTGCGCCTGCTGCTCGTCCGTCACGCCGACCCAGTGCGGCAGCTTCCCATTCGGATCCGCCTTCTTCGTGCTGCTGTCGTAACCGAACTCCGTGACCCACACTTCCTTCTCCGGCGCATGTGCATCGCGCCAGCGGCACAACGCGTCGACATCGTTCAGATACCGCAACAACTTCGGATTTTCGGGATAACTCCGCCGCCATGACGGATCCTGCTCGATCTCCGCGTAGATGTGCAGGGCGAGGACGTCATAGAGTTCCGGATACGGGGCGACGCACTCCACACTTTTGTCCCAGGCGCCGCTCGGACCCGCGGTGATGTTGCTCGTCGCGATCCGCATCCTGGGGTCGCCCTCGCGAATGCCACGCGCCATCGCGCGGAACATCCGCGTGTAATCCTCGTCGCTCCACTTCGTCGGCTCGTTGCCGATCTCCACCGTGTCGACGAGCCTTCGCTCGCCGGAAGGCCCGAACTCCCGCGCGTAGCGCCGTCCATAATCCCGGGCCTGGGTTGCGATGTCCGTCCACTTCTCGCGTTCGATGCTCTCGAACTGCAGCGAGACTTCGACGTTCCATCCCTTCTCCGTCCACTCGCGATAGATGCCCGCCCAGTCCGTCCCATCCTTCCCGCGCGGCAGCGGCGCCGGCTCGGCGGGATCGTCGCCCAAGTCGCGGGCCACCTTGTGATACTCGCGCAGCCGCCGCGCCACTGGACGATACAACTCAGGATCGAAGGCCCGCTGCGTCGAATGCCCCGGAGCATAACTGTTCAAGCCGACGAATTCCCGCATCAACGGCCGCGTCCGCGCGACGCTTGCCTCGGTCGCGCCCACGATCGCCGCGATCATCACCGCGCCCGCCCGAAGCTTCGCTCTTCTCATCCCTGCAGGCTGGTCCGTCCGCCGCCGACGGCATTCGCCGCCTTCCTCAATCGCTTGAACATTCCCGGCGTGCGATGCGGTTTCACCCCCCTCGTTCGGCTGATTGTTCGCGGCGGTTTCTCGCGCGCCTTCGCGAAGCGGGCGCGTCCATCTCTGAACGCGCCCGCCGGATGAAGTCCTTTCCTCAGCGATCGCTTACGGCACCGTGTAGCCGACGAAGGCAAATTCGTTCGCCCGGTCGGTGACCGTCGAGCCCGTCGGCACGATCAGGTAGCGCGCGGCGGGTGTTTTCGGCGTCCCGTTGAAATCCGCGTCCCGCACCCATTGCTGCGAACCCGAACTCGAAAGGCCCTGCGCGGAGTTGAATTTGAATCCGGTCGCGTCCGGTCCCTCCTTGACGGTGTCGAGATCGGCATCCCACCACATCGTGCCAAACCCGGCCTGGTTGCCGGAGCTGCTGGGCCGATAACGCGTCCACATTTCGGTGATACGCACGTTCGCGTAATTGGCGCCGAAATCGACATACCAATAGCGGTTCGCATAACCGGTGGCGGTGCTCGCATGGGGAGCGCTCGAGACGCCCGCCGGCGCGCCCGCGGTCGCATTCCACGTCGGCTGCTCGTCGAACGCGCCGGTCGCCGGACAATACGCGCCGCCACCCTGTCCCCAGGCGACAGGAGTGATGATCGTCGTCGGCTGCAGCTCATACGCGCCGACGTCGTAGGTGCCTGCCTGCGGCCGTGCGGTGCCGACGAAATCCGTCGTCACGCCATGACTGCTCACGTCCATGCCGGCATTATAGGCCGGCGAGCTGGCCGTCAGGTTGTAATCGCCGGCGGCCGGATTCACGAAGCCAACGCCCGCCACGGTGGATTCGTGGACCGCGTTGGACGACGTGAACGGCGCTCCGCTTTCCACATACCCGTAACCTGCGCCCGGCTGGGCCACGATGTTGTTGTAGTAGTAAACCGGCGCCGTCGTCTGATCGCGAACACCGGGACCTTCGGGCGTCACGATGGTGTTGTTGATGATCTTCACCGTCGTGCCCGCGACCAGGTTGTCGTCCCGCATGTAGACGCCAGGTTCGATGTTCGTCGGGCCCGAGTCGCCGCGGTGGATGACCACATTGTTGTAGATGTTGTGGCTCTTGCGCACCGAGAGGAAGATTCCCGCCCCGCCGCCGTCGGCCGTCGCCTCGATCCAGTTGTTGTAGATGTCCACCTCGTTCTTGCCGCCGGTGATGCCGTCGTTCTGCCAATGCGGCGACTCGCCGGGAGACTTGAACGAGACCTCGTGGCTCTGGATCCCGTAGCCGATGATCGTATTGTGATGGACCTTCCCGTTGGTCAGGCAGGTGTTGAGCTGGATGCCATCCCAACCGAGATTTTCGAGGAGGTTGTCGTTCACCTCGACGTTGGCCAGGGTGTGGGCCGGGTTGACCGTGGTCAGCCCCAGATACATCCCTTCCGTCTCCGTATCGTGGATATAGTTGTGATGGATGTGCAGCCCGTCCAACACATAGCCCGTGGGCGCCGCATCGCTCTTCGCCATGATGCCCGCAAAGCCCGAGTTCGCGACTTCGATCCCGGTCACCTCCACATCCAGGGCGCCAACCCAGTTTCCGCTGGCCACGGACTGGCCGTTGTCGGTGATCCTCAATCCCGGCGCGCTGTTACCCAGCTCGTACCGGGATCCGTTGAGCTTGATGCCATAGGTATATCCGGTTCCGGGCGTCCCTTTCAGGATCACGTGCTGGCAGCCACCGAGCACCATGCCGTGCCCCGCCGCGTCGTCGACGGTCGGGATTTCGATGACGAACTGCCCGCCGGTGTTCGTGATCGTGACCGGATTCGCCGTCGTGCCCTGCGTGAGGTTGCGGAGGATCAGAAACTTTCGGGTGTGCGCCTCGATGAACACCGTGTCGCCCGGCGCGAGTGTATTGCTGACCGCCAGCGCGCCGGAACCGATCGTCGATTGCGAGAAGTCGACGGTTCCGTTCAGACTGTCGAGCAGGGCCGCTGACAGGGTCATGTTCGCAGCCCGGGCCGAAAGGCTGCAGCCGAACAGGACCAGAATCGCGCCGAGGAGCGAACGCGCCTCGACCGACGAAAGCCAGCTCCCGGCGCTGGCGTTGTTTTTCAGGGTGGGGGTTTTCATACGTGTGCGCCGGCGCCTTCGCCACGATGGTTCAGGCCGCTAGCTTCGCACCGTCGATGCACCTTCGCGACATCTCCAAGAAATGCTCGCTCAATCGCATGAGCCCGGCGACAACAGGATCCGCTCCCCTCGCGTCTCGTTCCTCTTCAGCGACGAAAGCCTACTCGGATTTCGTCCGATCGCTCAACCGGTGCGACAGCAGCCAGTCGTAGATTTCCGGGTTGTCATAGGTCGCGGTCCATGAGTCGTGCTTTACTCCCGGATACACCGTCAGCCGCGGCGAGCCTCCCTGCTTCCTGATCGCGTCGATCATCTCCTGCGAGCGCTCCACCGGCACGACCGGATCCGCGTCGCCATGAAACGCCCACACGGGCACATCACGCAGCGTCCGCGCCAGCTGCCGCTCGCCCCCGCCGCAGACCGGCAGGATCGCGGCGTAACGCTCCGGATGCCGCACAGCTAGCGCCCACGTGCCAAAACCGCCCATGCTCAATCCGGTCAGATAGACCCGGTCGCGATCGATCCGCAGCTCGCGCGCCGCCTCCTCGATCAGCCCCTCGAGCGCGAAGATGTTCCACCACTCGCCCGGAGGACACTGCGGCGAGACCACGACGAAGGGAAAATCCCTCCCCGCCTCGATCAGCTTTGGCAGCCCGTGCTTCTTGATGAGTTCGAGGTCACTGCCCCGCTCGCCGGCGCCGTGCAAAAACAGCACGAGCGGCCAGTGCTTCTCCCGCTCGTCGCCGTAGCCGGGCGGAAGGTATCGCAAATACCGATACTCCTGGACCATCGTGATCGTGGTCTTCTTCGCGGCTTGTCTGACCGTTGGCTTCATGGGCGTCTGACAACCGGACCACAGGCCGGCAATGACGACAAACAGGATGACGTTGCGGATTTTCATGCGTTCAAAGGGTTCGCGTCGTCTCATCGTGGAACTCGTCGACGCGGTCCGCGCGCAAAAGCCTTCCCGCCGCCGCCTTCGCGTGCCTCACGACCGCCTCGCGTCCGTCGCGCAACACGATCTCCACCGCCTCCGCGCCCGCGGTCGTCGGAGTCCGTCGCGCTCGAAAGCCGTCAATGACGACGTCCTCGAATTGCTCGATCTCCAGCGCGTGCCGGCAGAAATCCGGCAGGCCTTCCGCGCGCACCACGTCGAGGTTCCGCAGCGCCAGCCGTTTCACGCCACGCGCGAACAGCGCCGGGACGTCATGCTTGAACACCTTTCGCGACGGATCCCAGAACGGTCGCAGATCGAAGTTACCGCCAAACGACTCCTGCAGCGCGCTCGGCCGCAGCGTGAGCCGGCAATGGTCGAACGTCACCGCTTCGATCGCCCCGTCTCCTTCCCCGTAAATCACCACGCCGTGGTCGCCCGTCGCCGAGACGTGACTGAACGTGACGTTGCGGACCGCCCGGGGGCGGGCTTCGTCCTGCCTCTCCTTCACCGCCGAAATGTGAATCGGCTCCCCCTTGCCCCACCACTTGCCTTTGTAGAGCCGGGTTTCGATCAGGATGTTCGAGAACGTCACGTGCTCGATCGTTTCGCCGTGACGGACGTTGAGCACGATGCCGCGGTTCGTGTCGCGGATGACGATGTTGTTGAACAGCAGATTTCGAAAGTCGTGCAGCCCCCAGCCGATCCGGATCGCCGCCGACCGCGACAGGAGCACGCAGTTCTGCACCACGATGTTCTCCGCCGTGCCCGTCCCGAAACCGTCCGCGCAGGGACTGAACGCAATCGCATCGTCCCCCGCCTCGATGTTGCAGTCGCTGATTCGCACGTTGCGAGTAAGGCTCACGTCCAGGCCGCCGCTGTTCGGCATCAGCAGGCTGCTCCTGATTTCCAGTCCGGTGAGCAACACGTCCTCCGAACACGCCACGTGCAGGCACCAGTTGGGTGCGTTCAATAATCTGACGTCGCGCACCAGCACGTCGCGACACTGCCGCAGCAGGATCAGGATGCCCGGCCGGGACTTGTGCTTGACCGGACCATCGGAAGGATCGTCGTTGATTTCCAAATACGCCTCGCCCTGCCGCGTATGCCGGGCCTCGAAATCCCGCGACGTATCGGCCTCGCCATAGCGCGCAAACGCGTCGGCGTTGCCGTCGATGGCCCCCCGTCCGGTGAGCGCGACGTTCGTCGCTCCGTCCGCCAGGATCAGCATGGTGTTCCGCAGTTCGCTCGCATAGGGCAACGCCCGGTAATCCGCGAGGTTCGGGCTGCCCTTCAACACCGCGCCAGCCTCCAGGTGCAGGGTGACGTTGCTGAGCAAGTCGACGGTGCCGATCAAATAGATCCCGGCCGGCACCAGCACCGTTCCGCCTCCGTCGCGATGACAGGCCGCGATCGTGCGATTGATCGCCTCGTGCTGCAGGGTCGCGCCGCCGCCCACGGCGCCGAAATCCCTGACGTTTTTCCAAGCCGACGGTGAGGGTTGCATCTCAGCGGCGGAGGATCGCGACCCAGTCTTCGTTGACTTCACGTGGCGGCAGGCCGAGCCGCACCCGCTGCCCGCCGCGCACGCGCGTCAGCGGTCCGTCGATCAGTTCGCCGCCGGTCCGCGGATTGAACCACTTCACGGTAAACTCGCCCGTCGTGTCGCGCAGGTCGATCGCCGAGACGTCGCCCCACGCCAGATACAGCAGGTAAATTTCGCCCGGTTTCGCCAGGCAGTAATACGGCTCCGCGTTGATCGAATTGCCCACCAGTTCGTCCGCCGGCTGCATTTCCCAAAACGGGATTTTGTGTTCGTGGAAGAATTCGACTGCGATCCGCGCATAATCCCAGCTTCGATCACGGCTGCGAAAATCCTCGGCGTTGATGTCGTGCGCGGGCAACCGGTATCCAAAATAATACTCCACCCCGGCGCCGCCGCCCATGAGGTTGCCCCAGAGCGTGAGTTTGCGGATTTCGTGCAACGTGTAGGTGCGCCGCGGATCGCGGGCGACGCCGTCGAAACCTTCGTAGCCAGGATCGGGCGGCACGCCGTAGGCCCAGTGCCCCTGCTCGTCGTTCGCGACCACCCAGGGGCGGCCGCTTTGCGCCGAATCGCGCACCCATTTCACCGTCCATTCGTGCGTCTCCGACCAGTCGTTCTGCAGCGAGAGTCCGGTCAAGGCCGAGCCCGCTCCGAGCAGCGGCGTATAGATAAATTCCTGTTCGTTCGTGAACGTGTGCAGGACGATGTTGCTGGGGTGGTAATGCGTATCCGCGATGAACTGCGCCATCGCCCGGATCTCGTCCGGGGTTTGCGTGTTCTCTTCGCCCAGATTCCACGTGACGCCCAACAGGTGTCCGAACCGTGCAATCAGTTCGCGCAGGTAAAGCTTCCGCTGCGGTCCGAGTGCGCCATTGTCCAACGACTCGGGCACCTCCTTCACCTCGCGCGAGGTGCCAACGCGGTTGTCGTCCATTTCGTTTTCCTGCAGCTTGAAATGCAGGTGAACCCCGTTTGCCTGCGCGTGGTCGAACACGATCGCCCACTGCTCCAGCTTCGAGCAGTCGTAATGAAGCTTGTCCTGGCGCGACACGAACGGCCAGACGTTGTCGCCGTCGCCGCCGGAGTTGTAGGGCAGGAACGACATCGTGTTCATGCCCTTGTCCGCGAGATAGTTGATCGCGCCGATCAAGCCTTTTCCCTTGCCGCCTGCCCAGGTCGGATCGCCTTCGCGCCAGTCGCGGATGTGAGGCTCCCAGGTCTTCAGGCGAACGTCCTGCTTGTCCGAAGCGGTGTCGTCGAAATCCCGATACGCGAGCAGCGTCTCCGGCGAATCCGGTCCCGCCTTCAGGAAATACTCGCCGCTGCCCGCGAAGCGCAGGTGATGCTTCCCGACGTAGTGCAGCCAGCCTCGGCCGCGAAAGTCGCGGCCGGTCTTGTCGCTCGCCGTGACATTGAACTCACCCTGGAGTCCGTCGAATGGCGCCAGCCGCGCCCCACCGCCGTCAATGGCGGCGTTCTTCCCGCGCCGGAACACGACCCGGTAGCTCCAGGTGCCCGTCCGGTCGGGAGCAAAGTGCGCGCGCCAGATGTTGCCTTCTTTCGCTGACGTGTTCGCCGCATCGCCATCCGCCGCAAAATAGCCGGGGACCGTGTAGCGCGGCGCGCCGGACTGGTGGGTGAAGGTCACCTCGAAACGGTAGTCCGTGAATGGATTCGGATCGCGGTCGGTTTCGTTCGCGGCGGGACCAGCCAGCGTGAGCGTGACCTTGTGCCACTGCTTGGCTTCGCCCTCGACGCGCACCGTTGCCGCGGCCCCTCGCAGCGCGACGCCGTGCGTGAAAGCGATCGCCAGCAAAATGAAAACGCGAAACGGACCGAAGCGGGGCGAAAAATTCATAGAAGAAACCGGAGCGGCGTGCGCCGATCGCTGCCGTCACGAGACCTCCGTTCGCATTCGGCGCCAAGCCACGATCGACTAAATCGCATGAGTGCGGACCGGAACCACTGCAGGCGGAGTCGATCTGGCCACGAAAGTGCCGGCCCGGTTCGACGCAAGCGACGCGTTCGCCGATTCTACTTTTTCGTTCCGTCGCTGGGCGGCATATATTCCTCCACGGTCGGGTCGCCGAGTTCCACCCGGCCGGCGGGGACATACGGCAGGTGAATGAGAACGGGGTCGCGCGTCTGCCGGCCGAAGTGCGGCGCCCCCGCCTTGATCAACGTCGCCAGCACCTCGTTCAGCTTCACGCCGTCCGAATGCGTGCTCACGCGTGCATGCCAGAGCAGCACCTTCCGCTGTTTCTTGGCCGCGTCGTAATCGTAGGCGACGAGTCGCACGAAATGCCGGCCGGCGACACCCTCCCGTCGCAATCCCTCTCGCTTCCACCAAGGCATCGGCCCTTGCGCGCGTTGGCCCGCGACGAGATCGAGCAGTTCGCTTTCGTTCCAAAACGTCTGCCCCAGGATCGGATTCTCTTCGTCGACTCGTCCATCGATGTCCTCGATCCGCGGCTCCATCTCGCCCCATTCGAACACGAGCAACTGCGAGGGGCGATCGTGCTCGGGACTCACCGGGATGTAGCCCTGCGACGCGAGCGCCTGCGCCAGCCACCGATGCACATCCTGGCGCGCCGGAGCATCGGCACGCTCCTCCAGTTCAGCCGTCACCGGAAAATACACGACCGGCTTTTCCACCGTCGGTGATGGTAACTTGCGGCCCTCGGCCGTCACATCGACCACGATCCTCACCTGCGTCGTGGTGCGGGGGCCGAAAAGCTCCGCCCGTCCGGCGAGCGGCAGCACCAACGCCAACGTCATCCACCGCGCCACTGTGCCTCCCCATCCTGACAGGGGTGTATTCATCGTCTGCTGCGGCTTTATAGCCGGTTCGAACGGTGCCGGGAAGCGAAACCTCCGGCGCCCGGCCGGGACCCGCGTCCGCGAAAGTGAGCGCCCGCTATCGGAGCGATCCGAATAGCGGGCGGTTGCGAAACACGGCGATCGATCTCGCGCGTTGCTAGAAATCCATCCGCAGCGTGAACTCGTAGGTGCGGGGGGCACCGTAGAAGTTGCGGCTGGAGAGGTAATCCTCGTCGGTCAGGTTTTTCACCATGAAGGACGCGGTGTATTTCGCCCGGCCATACGTGAAGCTGCCACCGAAGCCAGCGGAGAGGACGAGAAAGTCGTCGAGTTTCCAGGCTTGGGCCAGGGTGTTGTTCAACACCACCAGCGTGTCCGTATGCCGACGTTCGTCCACCCAGCGGCCGTTGCCGATGACATAGAAGTTGTCGAGCTTCCCCCAAGCCCCGAAATCGTGGCGGATGTTGGCGCCAAACGTGTGATGCGGGGCGTAGGCCAGGCCCACGTTCTGGCGGGTCAGCACGCGCTGACCGTTGATCGTGGTGGCGGTGCCTTCATCGCTCTTCACGTAGGAGTAGGTGTAGGCGTAGCCGATGCCGATCTGCGTGTGCCGCGTGGGCCGGTAGCTGAGGTCCAGTTCGGCGCCGGTGCTGCTGTTCACGCCGGACTGGGCGATCGGGGTGAAGGTTTCGCCGTTGATGGTGACGGATGGGAGGAAGCGAACGATATCCTTCTCCTCGAGCGAATAGATCGAGAGCACGCCGGACACCTTGCCTTTGAACATGTCGGTCTTCACCCCGAAATCATAGCCCTTGCCGCTGCCGGGGACGGGATTGAAGAACGTGCCGTCCGGATGGCGGCCGGTCGTCGTGTAGAGGTTGACGATCGACGTCGAATAATTCGCGAAGAAGGACAGCCCCGCCACCGGTTTGTAGAGCACGCCGACCTGCGGGGAGGTCTTGGAGGGATACTCGGCATAAGTCTGGGTCGGGTTCGGCGTATTCACATTCTGGCGACCGTCCGAACGGATTTTGTCCACCCGCACGCCGAGCAGCGTGTGCACCTTGTCGTCGAGCAGCGTGAGCTGGTTCACGAAGTAGCCGCTGTTGACGGTGTTGCGGGCGTGATTGCCGGTGTTGTTGGCGGTGCCCAACCCTTCGAACCGCTCCGAGCGGATCCAGGTCGAAGGATCGTTGAGATTCCAGCGCACATCGTTGTTCACCGGCGGTGCGATTTCGTTATACACCTGGACGAACTTTTCCTTGCCGAGTTGGTAGCCGAAGAGGTTCTGCACCTTCACGCCGTGAAACTCGAAATTGTTGAGGAGTTCGACCTGGCGATACTTGTCCCATGAGCCGCGAATGCCGCGGCTGTAGCCGCGCCCCTGCAGCGTCGGCGGATTCGTCGGCGCACCGCCGGCCACGCTCGCGATGACCGTCGTCGGGCTGTTGTAACGGACGTTGTCCTCCCAGCTCACATCCGACCAGTTGGCGCGCAGGGTCAGGTTCTCGTTGAACTTGTGGACGAGTTCGACCGTGAAGGCATCCATCGTCACGTCTTTGAAATCGTGCGGTCCGCGGAAATTGAAACTACGGTCCACCGCCCCGAGCATGCCCCGCTGCGGATCGAGGAAGGGGTGATACGGAATCGAGCTTTGCGGATCTTCCCGGCTCTTCGTGCTCTCGTATTCGATCGTGAGCGTGGTCTCCGGGCGGATCCACCAGGTCATCGAAGGATAAAGCACCGTCTGCTGCTTGCGATGGTTCGCCATCCAGGACTGCGAATCCTCGATCGATCCCACGAACCGGACCGCGAAGTTCTTGGCGGGCGTGGGAATGTTCACGTCCACCGACCCCTTGTAGAAATCGTAGCTGCCGAGCCGGACGCTCGAGCTCATGATTTTCCGCTGCACAGGACGTTTGGTGATATAATTCACGCTGCCGCCCGGGGACGCCGGCCCGTAGAGCACCGAGGACGGCCCCTTCAGGATCTCGACGCGCGCGATGGTGACCGGATCGACCAGGCGCAGGCGCCGGAAGCCGTTTCGATTCGGCACGAATCCGCCCTGGCCGCGCAGGATGAAGCCGAGCGTGTCGCCGTTCTGCAGGTCGGAGCCCGCGGTGCCGCCGCCGCCGACACCCGAGGCGAACGAGACGATGTCGACCAGGTCACGCGCACCGATGTCCTGGATGAAGTTCTCGTTGAAGACGGTCAGGTTGAGCGGGAGGTTGATCAGCTCCGTGCGGGTGCGCGTGCCGGACAAGGCTTGGGGCGAGTAATAACCCTCTTCCGATGCGTCGGTGACCTGGAACGGCGAGAGGACGACGACATCCTTGTCCTGATTCGCCGCGGCGGAGGGAGCGGTCGTGGCTTGGCCGAACGCCGTCAGTGCCGTCAAGGGCAGGCTGGCGGCCAGTCGCCAGGCCCGGCTTTTGCTGGGGGATGGTAGTTTCATGTTTGGGATTCCACGTTTTGCTTAACGATGGTGGAAAGGGTTTGGGCGGGATGATGCGAGAACGGATCGAGCAATGAATCATCCGGGGGTAGCGGGGTGCTGCGGCGAAAGTGCGATTGTTTCCGCCGAACGAAACCGAGCGCTTGCTCAATCGCATGAGCGGGCCGTTGAACTTGCCCGCGACTTGGCGGCGCTTTCGCGTCGGCGCGTGGACGCCCCGCGGCCGGCCTATTTGCCTGCCATTCCGCGCCGCGATCGGACCGCGAATTTTGGCGTGTCCCGCCTCCGGCGGAAAGATGCAGATCGCAGCCCCAACGACATTTTATCAGAATCCGTCGCGACGATGTCGGCTCCTATTGTCCCGCGCCTGCCGGTCCTGCCTCGATGCGCTCTCATGCGATTGAGCGCGCTCAACGTTTCAGAAAACCATCTTCAAACGCCTACTGCAGGCATGCAGACCGCTACGGGCCAGCCGATCTCCTCGCGCCCCCCTTCCCCGCTCTCCACCACGCGCCGCGCCGCGCTCCGGCCGCTTCGTTTACAGCCGCAGTGGTCCGGATCTCGCTCCGTGTTCCGGCACACCTGGGAGGGCATCGTCAACGTCGACCAGTTCCGCTGGATGGTCCGCCGGGACCTGCAGGAGCAGCTCGAGATGGCCCAGCGTGAACTCCGCGCGACGCACGTGCGCGCAGTGGGAATGTTCGACGATGAGATGCGCGTCTTCTGCCAGGGGCCCGGCGCCTTCATGGGCTACGAGCCGAGCGAGCCGCGCACGAACTGGCAGACCGTCGACTACGTCATCGATTCGCTCGTCGATCGCGGACTGCACCCGGTGTTCACCACGAGCTTCATCCCCGCCGCGCTCGCGGGGGGGCCGACGACGGTATTCACGACGAAAGCACACACCAGCCCGCCGAAGGACTGGCGCGAATGGGAAAAGTTCGTCCGCGATGCGGTCCTGCACGCCGTCGACCGTTATTCGCTTTCCGTCGTGCGCACCTGGCCGTTCGAAGTGTGGAACGAGCCCAACCTCGAGGGCTGGTTCTGGGGCGGAACGCAGCAGGATTTCCTCCGCCTCTGGCAAAGCACCTATCGCGCGATCAAATCGGTCGATGCCTCTCTCCGCGTCGGCGGGCCCTCCACGGCGCGCGCGGAATGGATGGAAGAGCTGCTCGAGTTCGGCGCGGCCAACGACTGTGCCCCCGATTATCTCATCACCCACATTTATAACAACGACAGCGCCGTCGACCACCCGCTCGCGCCCTTCGACCCCACCGCCACGGACCGCGGCAGCAAGTCGCCGACGTTTGCCATGGACCTCATGCGCGGCGTTCGCGCCATGCTCGACCGCCGCGGTTTCAAGGGCGAACTCCACTGGAACGAATGGGGCCGCTCGTTCCACGCCGTCGATCATCACCGCGAAAATCCCTCCGAAGCCGCTTTCATCGTCCGCCTGCTCAGCGAAGTTTCCCAGGAGGCCGACGCGTTCTCGTATTGGTGCCTCAGCGACATCTACGACCAGGTCGGCTATGGCCGCGAAGCCTTCTTCGGCGGTTACGGCCTGCTGAGCTTGCAGGGCTTGCGCAAACCCGCCTACCACGCATTCGAACTTCTCTCCCGGCTCGGCACCGAACGCGTCGCCGTGCACGGCGAGGGCGTCGAACCGACGTGCAATGCGATCGCCACCGTCTCGTCCGATGGCGCGCATGTGCTGGTCTTCGCCTACGAGCCGGCCGACGACAGCACATGCGACTCGATCGGTGTCACCGTTGAGCTGCCGGACGGGGCCGCACCCGGCCCGCTGTTCCGCATCGATTCCTCCGAAAATAACGTCATCGCCCGCTGGCGCGAGCTCGGCAGTCCGGTGTATCTGTCCCGCGAACACACGCGTGAGCTCGCCGCCACCAACGCCCTCGCCCCGTCCTCCACTCCCGTCACGGTCGAGAATGGAGTCGCGCGCTTCACCATGGAATGCCCCGGCGTGGCGCTGCTCGAGATCCGGCTCCGCCCGGATCAGGGATAGCGCGTGCCGTGCCCTCGCCGCCATGCCACGGCTGCTGCTCCTTCTGACATTACTGGCCAGCCTCGGCCATCATGGCGTTGCTGCGGTCACCTCCGTCGCGCCACCGCCCAACTTCGTGCTGATTCTCGCCGACGACATGGGCTACGCCGACATCGGCCCGTTCGGCTCCACCCTCCATCGCACTCCCGCCCTCGATCGCATGGCGCGGGAGGGCATGAAGCTGACAAGCTTTTATGCCGCGCCGGTGTGCTCCCCGTCCCGCGCGCAAGTTCTCACCGGCTCCTACGCCCAACGCGTTTCCGTGCCATTCGTCGTCCTCCCCGACGATCGGCACGGACTTCATCCGGACGAGCGCACCCTTCCGGAACTTCTCCGCGAGCGTGGTTATGCGACCATGGCGATCGGCAAATGGCATCTGGGTCACGAACCGCAGCACCTCCCGACCCACCACGGTTTCGACCGCTACTTCGGCTTGCCCTACGATCGACGAGTCCGACTTCCGCTCATGCGCGACGAGACCGTGATCGAGACCCTCGAAGGCGATGAGCGCAACACCCAGACCGCACGCTTCACCGACGAAGCGCTGCGTTTCATCGCGGAACAGCGCACGCGGCCGTTCTTCCTCTACTTCGCCGCCACCGCCGTTCACGTCCCCTTGCTTCCCGGAAAAAACTTCCAGGGCAAATCGGCCAACGGACCCTACGGCGATTGGGTCGAGGAACTCGATGCCAGCGTCGGCCGCATCCTCGAGGCGCTCCGCGAGAACGGTCTCGAGGAAAACACGCTCGTGATCTTCACCAGCGACAACGGACCGTGGCTGCCGTATGGCGCGGAGGCCGGCACCGCCGGCCCTTTGCGCGGCGGCAAGGGGTCCACCTGGGAAGGCGGAGTGCGCGTCCCCGCTCTCGCGCGGTGGCCCGGCCGCATTCCTGCGGGCGCGGTGAGCGACGCCGCCATCGGCCTCATCGATTTGCTGCCCACCTTCGTCTCGCTCGCCGGCGCGCCGATCCCCGAAGCGCCCCGCGTCGATGGTCGCGACCTTTCCCCGCTCCTGTTGGGCGACCACGTCGTCTCGCCGCACGAGGCGTGGTTTTTCTACAACGTGGATCGTCTCGAAGCCGTCCGCTCGGGTCCGTGGAAACTCGCGCTTCGACCGCAAATCGAGAACCTGGGCGACCCACAATTCCCGCCGGATGCCGCCGGCTCCTCCGCCCGTCTCTACAATTTGAATACTGATCTCGGCGAGCGCACCGACCTCGCTGCGCGGCACCCCGACGTCGTCCGGCGTCTCCAGCGACTCGCGTCCGCGATGGCGCGCGATCTCGGCGACGGCGCACCGGGCCCCGGCGTCCGCCCCGCGGCTCGCGCCGAATGAACCGCCCCCCGTCGATCGAAATCCTGTCCTGCTCGTGAGCCTCGCCGACTTCCCTCCCCTCGCCCGCTTTCGCCGCCGCCTCCTCGATCTCCCCATCGAGGAGCTCGATTCCAATTGGGAGGATGTGCTGTTGCCCTACGGTGCCGCCCTCGCCGGTGCAGCCTGGAATGATCCCGAGCTCACCGCTTGGGCGCGACGCTGGGCCGACCGCCAGCTGGCTGCCGGCGTGCAGGTCATACCGCAACGCGAAGACTGCGCCGTTCCCGCAAAATCCGGTTTTTTTCTCAACGAGTATTGCGGCATCTGGGGAGGACCGCTCGTCCTCGCGGCGCTGGCAGAATCCAATCCCCAATCCGGCGATCGCGACGCGATCGCCACGATCTGCGATTATGTCCTGACCGGCGGCACGCGGCTCGACGGTGGCATCCTCGCGCACGGCGGATGGCCCGATGCCCGCCGGACCGCGTGGGTCGACACCTTGTTTTACTCGGCCAGCGTTCTCGCGGCCGGTTACCGCGTCACGGGAAATGTCGCTTACGCCGACGAGGCGATGAAGCAATGCCTGCTGCATGCCCGTTACCTGCGCGACGAGACCACCGGCTGTTTCTTTCACGATGTCGATCCTGCGACCGGACGCCGTAGCCCGTCGCTTTGGTCGCGAGGCAATGGCTGGGTGATGCTTTCTTTCGCGGACACGTTGGAAGCGTGCCCGGCCGATACGGCCGAGTGGAAGAATCTTCTCGCGCTCTACCGTTCGCTCGCCGCGGGTCTGCTACGTCTTCAACACCCGTGCGGACTCTGGCGGATTGTTCCGGAATGCGAGGAATCGCATCTGGAAACCAGCGGCTCCACGATGATCCTCGCGGGCCTCGCCGCCGGCGTCTCCGCGGGCTGGCTCGACGTGTCCGTGATGCAGCCTGTCCTGCGCGGCTGGCGGGAATTGCTCGAGTGGATCGTTCCGCAAACAGGCGCATTGGTGGGCGCGCAGTTCCCCGCCGGCGTCGGCGGCTGGGAGATTCACAAACTCTCCGGCCTGGGCGAACGCACCTATGCCACCGGTCTCTTTCTCCGCCTCGTTGCCCAATTGAAGCGCAGCGGCGCCTTTTGATTTCGAACCTTTCCCGCCATGCCTGAGTGGAAATCTGACGACGAACTTTTCCGCCTTTGCCGGCGCGAACTTTATACGCCGGTCGTGGGCGACATCCTCGACACTCTCGGCGAATACCATCGGTTTCTTCCGGCCCCCGTCCAACCGATGCGCGAGGACATGACCGTGGCCGGGCGCGCGATGCCCGCGTTGGCGATCGATGTGCATGGACCGCAGGCCAAACCTTTCGGTCTGCTCACCGCGGCGCTCGATGACCTGCGTCCCGGCGAGGTCTACGTCTGCGGCGGCGGCACCATGCGCTCCGCTTACTGGGGCGAGATTCTCACGGCCACGGCCCGCGCGCGCGGCGCCGCGGGCGCCGTGATTGACGGTTATCACCGCGATACGCCGAAGGTGCTCGAGCAAAACTGGCCGGTCTTCAGCCGCGGCCGTTTTGCGCAGGACTCCTCGGTGCGCACCGCCATTGCCGCCTACCGCTGCCCGATCGAAATCGGCGGCGTCTGGATTGAGCCGGACGATCTGGTGTTCGGCGATCTCGACGGCGTCGTCATCGTTCCTCGCGCCCTCGAGGCCGAGGTGATTTCCCGCGCCCTGGAGAAGGCCCGTGGCGAAAAGGTGGTTCGCCAAGCCATCGAGGGCGGCATGTCCGCCACCGACGCCTTCAAGAAATTCGGCATTCTCTAGTTCAGCTGAGCCCCGATCGCGGCCCTTCGTCCGCGCCGTTCACGTTCCGCATGCGCACGATCTACAAATTCCCACGCCGGTTTACCTGGGGTGTCGCGGCCGCCGCCCCGCAAATCGAGGGAGCCGCCTTCGAGGACGGCAAGGGCGAGTCGGTCTGGGACCGCTTTGCCCAAATTCCCGGCAAAATCGCGAACGGCGACACCCTCGATGTCGCCTGCGACCACTACCACCGCTACCGGCAGGACTTCGCGCTCATGCGGACGCTCGGCGTGAAGAACTATCGGTTCTCGATCGCCTGGCCGCGGATCTTTCCGAAGGGCCGTGGCACGGCGAATCCGAAGGGGCTCGCCTTTTACGACCGGCTGATCGACGCCATGCTTGCCCACGGTATCCAGCCATATGCGACAATGTTTCATTGGGACCTGCCGCAGGCGCTCGAAGATATTGGCGGCTGGCGCGTCCGGGCGACGGCCGAAGCGTTCGGTGTTTACGCCGACACGATCGTCAGGGCCTACGGCGACCGCGTGAAGCACTGGATCACGCTCAACGAAATGCGCTGTTTCACCGTGCTCGCTTATGGCGATACGATCCGGCCGCCCGGCGTGATCGAGTCCATCCAGGTGGTCAACCAGACCTATCACCATGCCCTCCTGGCCCACGGGCACGGAGTTCGCGCCGTGCGGGAACACGGCGGCCGCGGTGCGCAGGTCGGTCTCACCGACGACTCCACGATCACGGTCCCGGTGACGGAAACGCCCGACGACATCGCCGCGGCCCGCGTTCGGTTTCAGGAGCTCAACTGCCGCTCCATCGATCCGATCTTCCGCGGACACTACTCGCCGATTTACCGACGCCTCTATGGCCGCGATGGCGCTAAGGTGCAGCGCGGCGATTTCGAGCTCATCGCGCTGCCCACCGACTTTTTCGGTTTCAACATCTACACCGGCGTATTCGTGCGGGCAGGACGCGGGGGCCAACCCGAGCAGCTTCCTTTTCCCAAGGGCTACCCGTCTCCGGAAAATTCCTGGTGGCTGAAGCTCCTCCCTCGCGCGATGTATTGGGGCCTGCAGCACGTCACCCGCCTCTATCGGCCGAAGGCGATCTACATCACCGAAAATGGGGCCGGCTACGACGATGAGCCGCCCGTCGACGGCGAAGTCCTCGATGTTCATCGTCTCGAATACGTCCGCCAGTGTCTCGTCGAGTTGCATCACGCGATTCAGGATGGCGCGCCGGTCCGCGGTTACTTCCTCTGGTCGTTCATGGACAACTTCGAATGGCTCGACGGCTACGCCCGCCGTTTCGGCATCTGCTACACGGACTACAAAACCCTCAGGCGCACTCCGAAGCTCAGCGCCCGCTGGTATTCGGAAGTGATGAAGCGCAACCAGCTCGTCTGAGCCGGGCGTCTCAGGGCCCGTGTCGCGCCCTGCTTGCCGACCCCGTTGCGCTCCGAAGTTTCAGCTCTTCGAGCAAGGCCATCCCGAGAAAGGTCGTGCCATAGAGAACCGTCAGAGGGCGTCGCCGCACATACGCCATGCTGTTCGGATTGAACAGACCGCCGTCGAGATTCGGATCCTCGCCGCGATACTGATGGCGCAGGCACCAGCCGAGCGCGCGCCGCGCCGCCGCAAGGTGCTCCGGATTTTTTGTGCTCCGGTGGAGTTCATAGAGCAGATACGCCCAGATCGCGGTGCCTTTGTCGTCGCTCGGATCGCCCGGTTTCGGCCGGACGAAAAGAAACGTCCAGCGTCCTTCTGGTGCCTGACATTCCAGCACGCGTTTCGCGAGTTCGTCGGCCAGCTGCAAGTAGCGCGGGTCACCGGACAGGCGGTGCGCGTCGAGATAGCCCTCGAACACCCACGCGTGCCCCTTGATGTCCGGATCCCAAATTTCGCGATCTTCCTCGCGCATCCAGCCGCGCGCCAGCAGCCCGCCCTCACGTCCCATGTGTTCGAGGTGGCTGTCCAAAAATCGCTTTCCCGCCGCCGCCACGGAGCTCGAGTGCGTCGCCTGATACAAACGCCGGAAACCGATCATGCCGAACACCGACTCGTCGAGCGTGTGCGGCGTCCAGTCGTTACGCTCAACGATCCAATCCTGCGGCACCACCGGATACTGCTTCATCAATCGCTCCGCCGCGGAGACGAGAAGTTTCGTGCGCTCCAGGAATTCCGGCCGCCCCGTTTCGCGGTGCGCCGCCATCCAGCCCCAGCCCGCGAGAAACAACGAGTCCGCCGTCGAGATATACTCCGCCCAGCCGTTCGGTGTCGCGCGCGACGGCTCCCAACGCACCGTCGACACGCCATACGCCGGATGCGTCGCGTCGAGCATTCCGAACTGCAGGCTGCGCTCCGCCGCCGCGATCGCCGCGACGCGAAACTTTCCCGCCAACCCCGCCGTGCGTGCAAAGTCCTCGTGCGAGAGCGTGAACAACAGGTCGATCGCCGGGCCCCAGGACCAGAGCCAGTGCGCCATGCGGTGAGCCCGGTGCGTCGGATCGTAGACGAGATGAAAACCGCCCTCGAAAAAACTTCCGGGCTGACGCACTTGCGCGGCCAGCAGGTTGCGCCCCACCGCCAGCGCCGCGTTCTCGACGAAAGTGCGGTCATCCCACCACGCGCCGCGCACGTCCACCGGCGTGCGCTCCGCCTGACGCGACGCGATCACCGATTGGCTCACCGGCTGCCACGCCCCCGCGGCCGCACGTTCCCATAGCGTCACGCTTCCGCCCCATTCCGGACTGCTCAAACGGATCCGCACCGACGTCTCGGCGCCGAGTGTGCGGCGAAAATACATCCTTGGCGGCTTCAGGGTCGCACTGCGCAAATGCAGCAGGTTCTCTCCGGGCTCGAGTTGCGCGACGGGGATCACGATCTCCCGCTCGATCGCTCCACCGAGCGGCGAAAACCGCCCGTTCAGCTTCCACCTGCCCCGTTCTTCGTCGTCGAACCTGGCCACGAGTTCCCAGCCCGCTGCGTCGGTGAGCTCGTTGAAAAAGAAGACGTTCTCGGCGCCGCGTTTCGCCTCTTCCTCATTGGACACGCCCGGCGGCGGCGGCAGATAGATGATGCCTGGCTCACCGACGTCATCGCCGAGCTCGAGCCGCGTCAGCCCGTCCGTCTCGAGCCGCAGTTCGCGCGGCTGGCCGGTCGCATTCCCCACCGGGATCAGCAGCTCGCGGTCCGTCGCTGAAAACGCCACGCATAATTCGCCAGTGGGTTCCGGAGCGCCGGCCATGCCGCTCGCCAACAGCCATGCGGCGGCGAGCGCCCGGTTCCCCCGTCGTATCCAGCTCCTGGTGACGCTCATGCCACGACCGTCTCCACCTCATGGGCGACGCGCGGCTCCACCCAGATGCTTCGCAGCAAATGCATTCGCGTCGCTTCGCGCAGGCCTTTCTCGAAACGGCGCATCTTGTCGACCACGCAGTCGACGGCCGCCATGGCCACGTCGCCCGCCGAACGGTCGATGCCGCCGTCGAACGGCGCCGACGCCGATCCGAGGCCGAGCCACAGCGCGTCGAAACCCTCGTCCCGCGCTCGCGCCACCACGGTCGCTTCCGGGCACACAACGACCGAGGGCTGATAGGCGTTCAGCCATTCCTCAAACACCGTCTGTTTGCCGGCATCGTCCGGCAGGAAGCACACCGGCACCCGGTCGCCCGGTGCGACGTCGGTCTGGTTGCGCAGAAAACAGCCATGCAGCAATCCGCTGCTCGCGGAATCGAACTGGCTGCCGATGGCAAGCCCCACCCGGGTGTGACCGAGTCGGCGGACCTGCCGCAGGATCAGTTCGGCATCGCGGTAATGATCGGGACCAACGACGTCCACCCACTCGCTCAAACGGTGATCGTTCAGGCCGACGAGCGAGAACTCGCCCCAGGCCGGCGTCAGCAACGAGAACTCGAAGCTGCGATGCACCGGAAAGATCACGCCTTCGATCCCCCGCGCCCGCACGATCTGCACGAGCCGGCCCGTGCTCATGCCCGGCTCGCGGGTCCAGATCTCCTCGAGGTGATAACCGAGTTCGTCGGCGCGACGCTTCGCGCTTTCAAACAGCACCCGTGCTTCCGCGACCGTGCGCCAGTGAGTGCGCTGCGATTCCTGATTGATCCACGCGATAGGAAGCCGCCCCGCGCCCTGCTTGTCGCCGCGCAGCATCGCGAGATTCCGGGCCGCGACGTTGAGGCGATAACCGAGTTCCTCCGCCGCCGCCTGAACCCGCAAGCGCGTCGGCAGCGGGATCGAAGGCGAATTTTTCAACGCCAGGCAGATCGTGCTTGGATGCACGCCGCAGGCGCGGGCGACATCACGCTGAGTTACGGGGGCGGTGGGGGACATGAACTCCTTGGGCCGATGTGATGCGCCACTGTAGTCCTATTTTAGGAGTTGCAGAATGGGAGCTCTGGTAGAAAACATGTGTTTTCTGGCATCGCCGTCTTCATGTCGCACCGCCCCGACCCCACCATCAAAACGCGCCTGCTGCTGCGGCCCGTGAAGTCGTCGATCGGCACCATCCGACTCGGCGGCATCAACCAGGGCGGATTCGGCATCGGTCGCCCGCCCGACCGCCGCCGCAAGCTGACGTGCTACGGTTTTACCTACATCATGAACGGCACTGGGGTGTATTCCGATGCGTCCACGCCGGAGACTCCCGTGAGCAAGGGCGACCTCGTGATTTTTTTTCCTTCACGTCCGCACCAGTGTTGCACGCGGCCGGGGGAATTTTGGGACGAACTTTGGTTCGAATGCGAAGGGCCCGCGTTCGATCTCATGCGGCAGACCGGCATGATAACGCCGAAGCGTCCGCTGCATCACACGCAGGACAGCGATTTCTGGTTTCGTCGTTTCTTCCAGATCATTCCGCCGCTGCACCTGCGCGAGAAGACTCCGCCCGAGGTGATCGTCACCCGCTTTTTCGCCGTCGTTACGGAACTGCTCGCGGGCAATGAATCTGCCGAGGAGGCTCCCGCGCCCGCAAGTGAAGGTTGGCTGACCGACGCCTCCGAACTGCTCGGCACGCACGAGGGGGTCAGCGGTCTGGAACCCGAGGTCGTCGCGCGCCGGCTCGGCTTCTCCTACGAGTCGTTTCGCAAAAAGTTCCGCGACGCCGTCGGCATCGCCCCCGGCCGTTTCCATCTCGATTCCCGCATCGATCGGGCCGCGGCCCTGCTTCACCAAGGCCGGCTCACCATCAAGGAAATCGCGGCGCAACTGGAGTTCTGTGACGAGTTCTACTTTTCGCGCTGCTTCAAACGGCGTTTCGGCCAGTCGCCCCGCGCCTTCCGCCGTCGTGTGCGCGGCACCGCGTAGACCTTGGCGCGTTCCTAGACGCGCGCCTGGTTCCGAAATGCCCGCGGCGTCAGGCCCGTTTCGCGCTTGAACGCCACGCTGAGGTATTCGACGTGCTCAAATCCCGTCCGCTCCGCGATCGTGTAAAGCGGAAGATCCGTGTCGGCGAGCAACTGCTGCACGCGCGACAATCTCAGATGAAGAATCTCTTCGTGGGGCGATCGTCCAAGCAGCTTGCGGAACCGTTGCTCTAGCACCCGCCGCGAGATCTTCACGGCATTCAACACGTCCGCGACGTTGATCCCTTCACAAGCATGGCTGCGGATGAACTGCACCGCCCGCACCACTTCGCGATCGTCCAGCGCCAGCACATCCGTGGACTGCCGCGCCGCCACGCCCAACGGCGGAATCAGATGCGGCTCGGGCAACACCTTTCCGCCGGTCATCAATCGATCCAGCAACGCCGCCGCTTCATAGCCGGCCCGCCGTGTGTTCGGGATCACGCTCGAGAGTGGCGGCGTCGCCAGCTCGCAGAGGAGTTCGTCGTTGTCGACACCCAGCACCGCCACCTCGTCCGGCACCGCGAGGCCCGTCTGCCGGCACGCCTCCAGCACCTCGCGTCCGCGCAGGTCGTAGCAGGCGAGAATCCCCACCGGTTTCGGCAGCGCACGCAACCACGTCACCAACTTCCGCCGTTCCGACGCCAGATCGCCGGTTCTGCCTTTCAGCGAGTAGATGCGGCAATCGTGCCCGGCGTCGCGCACCCGCTGCGCAAAGTGATGCTCGCGCCAGAGCGACCAGTTGAAGCGCGAGTCGCCGCAAAATGCGAAATGCTTGAAGCCGCGCTCGAGCAGATGCCCCGCCGCCATCGCCGCGATCGCTGCATCGTCCGTCTCCACCCAAGGCAGCGACGGCAGCAGCCGCCCCGCACTCAGGTCCACGCACGGAACCTTGGCGCGTGTCACCGCCTGGGCGATCCGGGGCGTCTCGATCCGCGCAAGGATGCCGTCCCCTTTCCATCCCTTCAACCAGGCGGTCGGATCGTCTCCGCGCCCCTGCTCCATCAGGTGAAAAGACCACGCCGGGTGCTCCCGCACGTAGTGGATCACGCCCTGCAGCAGTCCGCGCGCATAGGCATTGGACGTCTCGATCAGCAAGGCCACCTGACGGCGGCGGGGCGCGGAGCGACGGGAGCCGGGCGATCTCACCGCGCAGGTATGCAGATCGCTTCGCAAAAAATCAACTCAGGCCATCGCCCTCCGGCAGGGGCGGTGATTTTCGATGACGAACGCCGACGCAACGATTGGTGAAAAATCTCAGAATTATTGCGCCAAGTCTCATGGGAGCCGGCCGACGGCTGTGTTAATTTTGGCGTCGTCCCACCCCCATGTCCGCTGGCCGCTCGCTTTCTCGTTCCGCCCTCGCTGTCCTCGTTGTGAGCGGCACCGTCTTCGCCGCTTCGACCGAATCCCATTCCGCGTCGGCGCTGTCCTACCGGAAGGTTCAGCTGAGCACCGAATTCTTCGCCGAAGGAGGCGCGTTCGGAGATCTCGATCGCGACGGTCACGTCGATGCGATCGCCGGCCCGTTCTGGTATGCCGGTCCGGATTTCGTCGAGCGGCATGAGCTGTATCCACCAAAACCTTTCGATCCGCTCGGTTACTCGGACAACTTCTCCGCATTCGTCCACGACTTCGACGGCGACGGCTGGCCCGATGTGTTTGTCATCGGTTTTCCCGGGCAGGAGGCTTTCTGGCTCGAAAACCCCCGCGACCGGGCCGGCACGTGGAGACGTCATTTTGCCTACGCGCCCGTCGACAACGAGTCACCCACGTTCGGGCCCCTGCTCGCGGCCGACCGTCCGGTGCTCGTTTGCATGAGCAACGGTCGCATGGGCTACGCGAAATCCGATGCCCGCGATCCGACGCGGCCATGGACGTTTCATCCCGTCACCGAGACAAGGACTTGGAATCGTTTCACGCACGGTCTCGGCTTCGGCGACGTCAATGCCGACGGTCGCGCCGACCTGCTTGCGTCGGAGGGCTGGTGGGAACAGCCGGCCTCGCTCGTCAACGACCCGGTCTGGATCCATCACCCCGCTTCTTTCGGAAACGGCGCACACATCCACGTGCTCGACGTCAACGCCGACGGATTGCCCGACGTCATCACGTCGCTCAACGCGCACGGCTACGGCTTGAGTTGGTTCGAGCAGGTGCGCGGCGACGACGGCGCCGTCTCGTTTCGCGAGCACCCGATCCTTTCGAAGACCGAAGAGATCGTCGCGGGCGTTCAATTCTCCCAGCTTCACGCCGTCACGCTCGCCGACATGGATGGCGATCGCGTCCCCGACATCGTTACCGGTAAACGCTGGTGGGCCCACGGTCCGACGAAAGACCCGGCACCCAACGCCGATCCTGTGCTCTACGCTTTCCTCCTACGCCGCACGCCCGCCGGCGAGGTTTCATTCGCGCCTGCGCTGATCGATCGCGCTTCGGGCGTCGGCACGCAACTCGTCGCCGACGACATCAACGCCGACGGTCATCCGGATCTCATTACCGTGAACAAGCGCGGCACCTTCCTCTTCCTCTCCCAGCCTTCGCCCGCAGCCCCTCATCCATGACCGTTCGCTCCTTTCTCGGGCCCGTTCTCCTCCTCGCTCTTTCCCTTCGCGCTGATCCGCCGCCCACCCAGCCGATTTTCGATGGCCGCACGCTCGGCGGTTGGCAGGGCAATTCCGAAACCTGGCGCGTCGAGGATGGCGCCCTCACTGGAGAAATCCGCGCCGGTGAAACGCTCGCCCAGAACGAGTTCATCTATTGGAACGGAGAACTCCACGATTTCGTCCTCGAACTCGAGTTCCGCATTTCCGGCGATCCTTCGGCCAACTCGGGCATCCAGTTCCGCTCCCAGCGCGGGCCCGATGGCCACGCCGCCGGCTACCAAGCCGACCTCGACGATGGCGCGACCTGGCTCGGTCGCATCTACGACGAACACGGCCGCGCGTTGCTCGTCGAACGTGGCACGCGCGTCGCCATCGCGCCCGGTGGCGGTCGCTGGGTCGACGAGTTCGCCCCGGCCGCCAGCTTCAAATCGCTTTATCGGCGCGACGCGTGGAACACCTGTCGCATCACCGCCAAGGCGTCGCACGTCGAGATCTGGATCAACGGTGTCCTCGTCTCCGCGCTCGACGACCACCAGGCCGGCGAAGCCGAATTCTCCGGGCTGCTCGCGCTCCAGCTGCACAGCGGCCGGGGCCCTGCGAAAGTTCAATTCCGCAACCTCCGCGTCGCTCATCTCGGCCGCACCGCACTCCCACCGCCGCCAGCGCCGGAAGCCGCCGAGAACCGTCCCGTCATTTCGATTTCTCCGACCGACGCCTCGGGCCAGCCGCTGAATTTCGGTTTTGAGACGGGCAAGCTCGACGGCTGGACAGTTGAAGGCGACGCGTGGTCCGCCCAACCGGTTCGCTACTACGAGCCGGACACTCCCCGGCGCAAAGGCGAAGCGCCCACCGATCCCGTCGGCAATTTCTGGATCGGCCCGGCCAAGCGTCCCGGCCCGCACGGCACCGGCCAGCTCATTTCCCCCACGTTCGAGGTCACCCATCGCTGGGCCAGCTATCTGGTCGGCGGCGGCAGCGATATCAACCGGACGCGTATCGAGCTTGTGGATGCATCCACTCAAGCGATTCTTCATTCCGCCTCCGGCCGCGGCAGCGACGCGTTGCGCCGCGAGGTCATCGACTTCGGCCGTTCTGTCGGTCGCCGCGTTTTCATCCGTCTCGTCGACCAGGCGACCGAAGGTCTCTATGGCCACATCGATTTCGACGATTTCGTTTTCCACGACCGCCAGCCCGATTTCACGGTCAACCCCGACGACTTTCGTCAGCACGAGAGCGCCGTGCTCTGGCACCTGCAGCCGAATCCCGCGGCGCCCACCGCCATTCCCAATGTCGACGCGCAAAAGGTCGTGCGCGACATGAAGGTGATGAACGGCTTTCAAGCCGAGCTCATCGCCGCCGAATCCGACATTCATCAGCCCATTGCGTTTGCCATCGACGAGCGTGGACGCCTCTGGGTGGCCGAGGCCTACAGCTATCCCACCAAACAACCCGCCGGACAGGGCAAGGATCGCATCCTCATTTTCGAAGATGCCGATGGCGACGGCTCCTTTGAAACGCGCAAGGTCTTCATCGAAGGCCTTAATCTCGTCAGCGGTCTCGAGGTGGGTTTCGGCGGTGTGTGGATCGGAGCGGCGCCCGAGTTGCTGTTCATCCCCGACCGCGATCGCGACGACCGTCCCGACGCCGCGCCGCAGGTGCTGCTCGACGGCTGGGGTTATCAGGACACGCACGAAACCCTCAACAGCTTCACCTGGGGCGTCGACGGCTGGCTCTACGGCGTGCAAGGCGTGTTCACGACGTCCGCCATCGGCAAGCCCGGCACTCCCGACAACGAACGCCTGCGCCTCCGTGCGGGCGTCTGGCGCTATCATCCGCTCCGCCATGAGTTCGAAATCTTCGCGAGCGGCGGCAGCAATCAATGGGGTCTCGATTTCAACGAAGCGGGCCACCTCTTCATGACACACTGCCGGAGCTTTTACGGCGGCGGTGGCACGACGCACGTCATCCGCAACGGCCATTACTGGAATCAGGCCAACTCCGACTACGCGCCGTTCGTTTCCAATCGCGGTCCCGATTTCGCGCCGGCGTTGAAGAACTATCTTCCCTCGTCGGCGCGCTACGACAGCGGCGAAGGCGGCGCGGGCAAGCCTGGCACCACCGCGGTCTACGGCGGACACTCGCACGTCGGCACGATGATCTACCTCGGCGACAACTGGCCCGACATCTACCGCGACCATCTTTTTACGCTCAACCTGCACGGTCACCAGATGAACCAGCAGCACAACGTGCGGCAGGGTTCTGGATACGAGACGTTCCACGCCGGTTTCGATCTCCTGTTCGCGTCCGATCGCACATTCATGGGCGTCGATCTGCAGTATGGCCCTGACGGCGCCGTTTACCTCATCGACTGGTGCGACCACCAGCATTGCCATTCACCGCGCGACGATATTTGGGAGCGCACCAACGGTCGGCTCTATCGCATGGCTTGGAGAGAAACGTGGAAACCGACGAAGGTGAACCTTTACGAGAAGACGGACCGCGAACTCGCCGCGCTTCACACCCACAAGAACGAATGGTTTGTCCGCACTTCGCGCCGCCTGCTACAGGAGCGCTCCGCGGCCAGACCGATCGACGCCGCCGCTCTCGCCGAACTCCGGCGGATTGCTGCCGAATCGAGCGAGGTGTCGCAGATCTTGCGCGCGCTCTTCACGCTTCACGTCGTCGACGCGCTCGACGCCGCCCAACTCGCCACGCTCCTTCAGCACCCGAGTGACCTCGTGCGCTCGTGGGGCGTCACGTTCGCCACGGAGCGGCGCAGCGCTCCCGCTCTCCCGGTTGCATCGCTCGTCGTGCTGGCGTCCGACGACCCTTCTCCGACCGTCCGCCTCGCGCTCGCCTCCGCGCTGCCCGCGCTCGCAGCGGCCGACCGCTGGGAGATCGCCGCGGCGCTCGCGCGGCACGCCGAGGATATCGACGACCGCTTTCTGCCGAGGATGATCTGGTTTGGCATCGCCCCGCTCATGGCGGCCGATCCTGGCCGCGGCCTCGAGATGGCCGCCAGCACACCGCTGCCCTCGCTTGCCGACTCGATCCGCTGGTTCGCAGCGCAAAGTCCCGTCGCACGCGAGCAACTCGTCGCCCAGCTCGTGGCCGCTAGTCCGGACGTCGCCGCGCGGGCTGTGCGCCTCATGGCCTTTGCCCTCGAGAGCGAAAGCAGCCTCCCGATGCCGCCGCTCTGGCCCGAGCTGTCGCAGCGGTTCCTCTCGCAACCGGAAACATCACCCGAGCGCGCTGCCGCTCTCCAGCTCGCGGCGCTGTTCGGCGACGAAGCGGTGCTGGCCCGCACCCGGGCCACGCTGGACAATACCCGCGCTCCGCTCGCTGAACGCGAAAACGCGCTCGCGCTTCTCAAGCGCGCGCGCGATCCGGCCGCGGTTCCCGTTTACATCCGCCTGCTCGAGGAGAAGGCGTTTCGCAGCGCCGTGATCCCGTTGCTCGCCGGCGTGGACAATCCCCAGGTTGCGTCCGGCCTGCTGCGGCATTTCGAATCGCTCAACGATGCCGATCGCGCCACCGCGCTCGCGACGCTCACCAGTCACCCGCGGCTGGGCCTCGCTCTGCTCGAGGCGGTGAGCGCCGGGACGTTCGACAGAAAGCATCTCACCGCCCTGCACGTCCGCCAGTTGCGGAGCCTGCGTAACAAATCCGTCGATACGTTGCTCGACCGGCTCTGGGGCCGCGTGGCCGAGTCTCCGGCTGAAATCAAGGCGGAGATGAATCGCTACCGGAAGTCCTTCGCAGGCGCACCGCGGTGGGCTTACAACCCGCGCCTCGGACAGGAAACCTTCCAGCAGCTTTGTGCCACGTGCCACAAGTTCGAAGGCCAGGGCGGAAACCTCGGCCCTGATCTCACCGGTTCCTGGCGCAACGGCGTCGATTACTTCATCGAGAACATCGTCGATCCCAACGCCGTCGTCGGCACCGATTTTCAGCTCAACCTCATTACCAAGAACGACGGCAGCGTCGTCTCCGGTATGGTCGAGCGCGAATCGGAGACCGCACTCGTCGTTCGCACTGCGACCGAAACCGTCAACGTGCCAAAATCCGAACTGAAACACCGCGAGGCCCTCGAGCAGTCGCTCATGCCGGTCGGATTGCTGCAAACGCTCTCCGAGAAGCAAGTCGTCGAGCTGCTGATGTTCCTGACCGAACGCCCATGAGGTTTCCTTCCATGCTTCGATACCTGTGCTCGCGTTTCACCGCCCTCGCCGTCGCTGCTGTCTTCGCCGTCTCCGTTCACGCCCAGGAGGGTTTTCCGATCGCGGCCGGCACGGGTCTCGCCCCCGAAGCCGCCGCCAAGGCGATGTCACTTCCGCCGGGCTTTCACGCGACCCTCTTCGCTGGCGAGCCTGACGTGCACCAGCCGATCGCCTTCACCATCGACGAACGGGGCCGCCTCTGGGTCGTCGAAAACTACTCGTATCCCGATTGGTCACCCTATGGGCGCGATCGCGTCGTCGTTTTCGAGGACACGAATGGCGACGGGCGTTTCGATACCAGCAAGGTTTTCTACGATCAGCTGAACTTCGGCAGCGGCATCGCCGTCGGCCTCGGCGGCGTGTGGGTCGGCAGCGCGCCTTATCTGCTTTTCATTCCCGACAAGAACCGCGACGACATTCCCGACGGGCCGCCGGAAGTGGTGCTCGATGGCTGGGGACATGACGACACCCACGAGACGCTGAACAGCCTCGTGTGGGGCCCCGATGGCTGGCTCTACGGCAACCAGGGCGTGTTCACGCAGTCGAACGTCGGCCGTCCCGGTTCCGGCGATGCCGGGCGAATCCGCCTCAATGCCTGCGTCTGGCGCTATCACCCCACCAAGAAAATTTTCGAGGTGTTTGCCGAGGGCATGAGCAATCAATGGGGGCTCGACTTCAACGATGTCGGCGACGCGTTCGTCACCGCTTGTGTGATACCGCATCTCTACCACGTCATCCAGGGCGCGAGCTACCAACGCCAGGCTGGCCCACACGCGAATCCGCATGTTTACGACGACATCAAAACCATTGCCGATCACTTCCACTACGATCGCGGCCAGACCTGGGTCGACTCGCGTTTGGGCAAGGGCGGAACCGACGCCGCCGGCGGCGGCCATGCGCATGCCGGCACGTTGATCTATCTCGGCGACAGCTTTCCCGCCGAATATCGCGGCTCGCTTTTCACGCACAACATCATGGGCAGCCGGATCAATCGCGACGTGCTTGAGCCGTCCGGCTCCGGCTACATCGGGCGTCACGCGCCGGATTTCATGAAGGCCAACGACGCGTGGTTCCGCGGCCTGCGCCTCGAGGTCGGTCCCGATGGTTCGCTCTTCAACAGCGATTGGTATGACGCCCGCGCGTGTCACCAACAGCGTCCCGACGATCGCACCAACGGCCGCATCTATAAAATCTCCTTTGGAGAAACGAAACCGTTGCGCGTCGATCTCGCGATCTGCTCCAACGAGGAGCTCGTCGCCTTCCAGCTCCACACCAACGACTGGTGGGTTCGTCGCGCCCGCCTGCTCCTGCAGGAACGCGGACCCAATCCCGCCGTGGCTGCCGCGCTGCTCGAGCAATTGCGCGCGCAAAAAGAGGTGACGCGCCAGCTCCGCTCCCTCTGGGCCCTGCATGCGGTCCGCGGACTCACCGAAGCGATCGCCCTCGATCTCCTGCGGCATCCCGAACCGCACGTCCGCGGCTGGACCATCCAGCTGGCCTGCGAAGACAGGGCTCCGTCCGCCGCCCTGCTCACAGCGTTCGCCGATCTCGCGCGCAACGACCCCTCGCCCGTCGTGCGCCGTTTCCTCGCCTCAGCCGCCCAACGCATCGCCCCCGCGAAACGCTGGGACATCGTCGAGTCGCTGCTCGCGCATGCGGAGGACGCTTCCGACCACAATCTCCCGCTGCTCTACTGGTTCGCGCTCGAACCCCTCGTGCCCCTCGATCCCGCCCGGGCCCTCGCTCTCGGCGGCCGCACGCCGCTCACCGCCGTTCGCGGCTGGATCGCAAAACGTCAGGCGACGCTTTCCGAAGCAACCGCTGCTGCCGACGGCGACGGCGCGAGCTCCCTCGACGGGCTCCTCAAGGCACTGGCGGAGACCACCGACGTCGCTTACCAGCACGAGATTCTCGACAGCATCATGGGCGCCACCGAAGGCCGCTCCGACCTGAAGCCACCGGCCGCCTGGGGCGCGGTTTTCTCGAAGCTCAGCGCCAGCGAGGACCCGCAACTCGTCGCCAAAGCCGACGCGCTCGCCGCGCGGCTCGGGGACAAGGACATGGTGTGGCGCAAGCAAGGCGTCGTGCTCGACCCCTTCGCGCCGTTATCCGCCCGGCTCGCGGCACTGCAGGTCCTGCTCGATCATCGGAATTTCCAGCTCACGCCGGTTTACCAAAAGATCCTCCCGGAACCCGGCCTGCGCCTCGGCGCGCTCCGCGGGCTGGCAGCCTACGACGTGCCCACGACCCCGCCGGCGATCCTCGCCATGTATTCAAGCTTCAACGACGAAGAGAAGCGCGCCGCGCTTTCCGTCCTCACCGGCCGGCCCGCTTACGCGCGCGTCCTGATTGAGGCCGTGCGCGCCGGCACGATTCCGAAAGCCGATGTCGATGCGAGCGGGCTGCGTCAGCTCGCGCTCTTGCACGATGCGGAAATCTCGCGCGCTGCCGCGGACCTTTGGGGTGTCGTGCGCGAATCTCCGGAGTCGGCCGCGCAGGAAATCGCCCGCTGGAAACGGATCCTCACCCCCGAAAAGCTCGCGGCCGCCAGCCCTGTCCGCGGGCGCGCGAAATTCGAGCAGAGCTGCGCCCTTTGCCACCGGCTTTTCGATTCCGGAAAAACCATCGGCCCCGAACTCACCGGCTCGAATCGCGCGGACCTCGATTACCTGCTCGTCAACCTCATCGATCCCAATGCCGTCATCGGTAAAGACTACCTCCTCACCACCGTCGAAACGAAGGACGGTCGCACCGCCGCCGGCATCCTTCGGCGTCAGAACGCCGCGAGCATCACGCTCGTGAACCAGGTTGAATCCACGACGCTGGCGCGCGACCAGATCAAGAGCGTCTCGCAGCTCGAGATGTCGCTCATGCCCCCCGGTCTGCTGCAAGGGATGAACGACGACGAGGTCGCCGACCTCATCGCCTACCTGCGCAGCCCCACCCAAGTGCCGCTCACTCAATAACCGCTTCCTCATGGCTAAAAGAATCAACGTCGCGATCGTCGGACTCGGTTTCGGCGCCGAGTTCATCCCGATCTATCAAGCACATCCCCACGCGAATCTCGTCGCCATTTGCCAGCGCGACCCGAAAAAGCTCGTATCGCTTCAAAAAGCTTTCGGCGTCGGGAAGGGCTATACCGACTACCGGGAGCTTTTGCGCGACCCGGACGTCGAGGCGGTTCACATCAATACGCCGATTCCTGATCACGCGGGTCAGACCATCCAGGCGCTGCAAGCCGGCAAGCACGTCGCCTGCACCGTGCCGATGGCCACCTCGCTCGAAGACTGCCGGCGCATCGTCGAACTCACGCGCAAGACCGGCCTGAAATACATGATGATGGAGACGGTCGTTTACGCCCGCGAATATCTCTTCATCAAGGACCTCTTCGACCGCGGCGAACTCGGCAAGATCCAGTTCCTGCAGGCCAGCCATCAACAGGACATGGACGGCTGGCCTCACTACTGGCCCGGCCTTCCGCCGATGTGGTATGCCACGCACTGCGTCGGACCGATGCTCGCGCTGACCGACGCCGCCGCCGAATACGTTTCCTGCTTCGGCTCCGGCACCATTCGCCCGGAACTCGTGAAGCACTACGGCTCGCCGTTTGCCGTCGAGACCGCGCACCTCAAGTTCCGCGATTCCGATCTCTCCGCGCGCATCATCCGCTCGCTCTTCGACACCGCCCGTCAGTATCGCGAATCGATCGACGTTTACGGCTCGAAGAAATCCTTCGAGTGGTCGCTCATCGAACACGAGCCCCACGTCCTCCACACCGCCAAGCTTCCCGAGTCCAGGATTCCGAAGAAGGTCAAAGTCCCCGACTATGCGAAACGGCTGCCGAAAGGTATCCGTCCTTTCACGACGAAAGGCGTCTACGACCTCGGCAAGAAAACCCACCTCAGCTTCACGCAGGGCGCCGGGCATGGTGGCTCGCATCCGCATCTTGCGCACGAGTTCATCTCGGCGCTGATCGAAGACCGCGATCCGTATCCGAACGCCCAAAAGTCCGCCAACTGGACCTGTGTGGGGCTTTGCGCCCATGCATCTGCGCTGGCCGGCGGCCGGATCGTGAAGCTCCCCGCCTTCACCCTCTAGGAACCATTCGGCCTCGCGCCTCCAGGAGCGCGGAGCCTCTCCCCGCCTTCAGGCTTCGCGAAAAAACAGTCGAAGCCCGCGCACTTTCCCGCCGCCAAAAAAAAGATCCACTCCACATCTCCGCTTCACCCTGCCTTCACCCCATGACCGCCTCCCCCGCTTCGGATCAAGGAACCGCTCCTCATGCCCGGCGCCTCCTTTGGGCCGGCTTCGCCGCCATCCTCGCCACCGCCGTCGGGTTCGCCCTTCGCGGCGGCATTCTCGACAACTGGGGCGCCGAGTACGGCTTCAACGCGACTCAACTCGGCGACATTGGCGGCACCGGACTCTCCGGCTTCTGTTTCGGCGTGATCATCGGTGGCCTGGTGGCCGACAAGATCGGCTACGGTAAACTCGTGATCGCCGCTTTCGTGCTGCACGTCCTGTCCGCGATCGTGACCTTGAGCGCAGGGATCGAGAACGCCTACACGATGCTTTACTGGGGCACGTTCCTGTTCGGCGTCGCGAACGGCACCCTCGAAGCCGTCGCGAATCCGCTCGTGGCCACGCTCTTTCCCCACAACCGCACGCATTACCTCAACATCCTCCACGCCGCGTGGCCCGCCGGCCTGGTGCTCGGATCGGCGCTGGGTTGGATCCTCGACGACCGCTTTCATCTTGGCTGGAAGATCCAGCTCAGTCTGTTCCTCCTTCCCACCGTCGTCTACGGCCTGATGTTCCTCGGCCAGAAGGCGCCGAAATCCGAGGCGTCGGAGAGAGGCATCGGGCTGGCCGAGATGTTCAAGGACGTAGGTCTGCTGGGAGCGCTCGTCGTCTGCTATCTCCTTTCCCTGTTTCTCGCCAACGCGCTCGGCCTGTCACAAAACACCGGATACGCCATCGCCGGCGTCCTGCTGGTGATCGTTGGCGTGATCACGCGTTTCTCCCTCGGCTCGTTCCTGCTGTTTCTGCTGTTCTTCACGCACTTGCTCGTCGGCGCCGTCGAATTGGGCACGGACAGCTGGATCCAGAACATCACCGGCAATCTCTTCAGCTCCGAGCAGGGCAAATGGCTCTTCATCTGGACCTCGGCCCTGATGTTTGCGCTCCGGTTCTCGGCGGATTGGATCGAGCGCAATCTCAAGCTTTCCCCCGTCGGCCTGCTCCTGGTATGCGCCGTGCTCGCCAGCCTCGGCCTCACGCTCACGAGTCGCATCAACTCCTTCGGGATGGCGCTGCTCGCGCTCAGCGTCTACGCGGTCGGCAAAACCTTCTTCTGGCCCACAATGCTCGCGGTCGCGTCCGACCGCTTCCCGCGCACCGGCGCGCTCGCGATCTCCATCATGGGTGGCATCGGCATGTTGTCGGCGGGCGTCATCGGCGGTCCCGGGCTTGGCTACGCCAAGGATCGTTTTGCCGGTGAGGAACTCGCGAAGGCCGATCCTGCCGCTTACGCGGAATACAAATCTCCCACGCCCTCGCAGTTCCTCTTCTTCTCGGACGCCACCGGACTCGACGGTCGCAAGTTCGGCGCGGTCTCCGAGAAACTCGCCGCCGCCCGCGCCGAAGCCGCGCGCACCGGTGCCGCCCCGACGACCGCGTATGCCGCTTTGACGCCCGCCGAGCGGACCGTCCACGAAGCGAGCATCGCCGGTGATCGCCGCACCTTGCAGGCCGACGCCTTCGTTCCCGCCATCATGGCCGCGATCTATCTCTCGCTGTTGCTCTATTTCAAAGTGATCGGCGGCTACCGGGTTTTGCACATCGATTTAACGCCGCGGCCGCGGAGAGCGTAGCCGATCGATCATCGTCGCGTGCGTGCAGGTTGGCCGCTCATGCGGTTGAGTCGTGGGCCGGTGTCTTTCAAACGTGCTTCGCGCGACCGTGTCGTCGCGGCACCGGCTTTGGGCGGATGCTGCGTGTCCCGTCGACCAATCGGTTCCCGCCTGCTCATGTCTCCCATGAAATTCATCCGGCGTCTTTTCACCCCCGTATTTCAGGTCAGCGCGGTTGTCGCGGGATTCCTAGTCACATCTGCGATGCAGGCGCAGCGCTTTGAAACGTATGACTTGATCGTGCCGACCGCCGGAGCTCCCAGCGATGTCACGCTGGTCGATGGCACCGGGGTTGAGCTTCCTCCCGATCGCAGCTTCGTGATCGGCATCGAGGGCGGAGTGCGCAATCCGATCGAGTTTCGCAACTGGGCGGGCACGGCGCGCTTCCCGATCGTCATCACCAACCGCCATGGCACTGGTCGCGTCTCCATCAGCGATCTCGATCCGGACAACGCTTCCGCTCCGCATCGCACCGCGATTCACCTCCACAACGCCAGATTCGTCCAACTCCGCGGCGACAACGACCCCGTGAATCGCTACGGGATCGAAATCGCCCGGGCCGGCGGCAAAAACGGCGGCAGCGGCAAACGAGGCGTCGAGGTCACCGGCATCAGCAGCGACGTCGCGGTCAGCTTTCTCGAAATCCGCGAGGCCGCCTTCGCCGGGATCATGATCAAGGAGGATCCTCGCTGCAATCCTGCCACCTCCCACCCGAATCTCGTCTATCGCAACATCAGCGTTCACGACAACTATATCCACGACTGCGGTGGCGAGGGTCTCTATATTGGATTTTCCTTTTGGACCGACGATCGTTGTCCCGCCGGCGAGGGCGGCTACGCCCACAATATCGAAGGACTGAGAATCTATAACAATCTCGTCGAGCGCTGTCTCTGGGACGGCATCCAGGTCGGCGGTGCTCCGGTGGGTGTCGAGATCTTCAACAACGTCGTCGTCGATTCGGGCATCGGCGGCGGCACCGGAAAATCGGGCGATACGGGCGTCGGTGTACAACTCGGCGCCGGCGTCAGCGGCCGTCTCTACAACAACCTAATCGTCAACAGCCGCAACACGGGCATCGCGATGTTCGGGCTCGGGAACAATATCATCTTCAATAATCTGATCCACGGCGCGCGCACCGGGATCTTCCTCGACAACCGGCCCGATCCCGTCGGGCCGGACACTCCGCCCGAGCGGCAGACTCAGCCCGGAGCGCCGTATTACGTTTACAACAACACCTTCATCGCGATTGCCGGACGCGCGATGTGGACGATGAGCGCGCTCACCGACAATCAATTCAAAAACAATCTCGCGATCGGCCCGGGATCCGAAGGCCGCGAGTTCGTCCATTACGACAAGCCGCCCAACCGTCCCGACCATCCGTTGCCGACCGGTGTTGAAGCGGGAAACAGTTTTCAACGCGACCGCGCCGCGCTGCATTTCGCCGATCCCGACCATTACGATTTTCGTCTCCTCGACACCTCGCCGCATGGGATCGACGAAGGTGTGCCGCTCCCTGACTACGTGCCAACCGATTTTCAGGGCGCGCCACGACCCCAGGGCCGCCGCTACGATGCCGGCTACGCGGAGTCGGGTGCGCTTTCTGTCTTTCTCGTCGCCAAGCCCCCTACGAGTGCGGGCAGCGACGGTGCGATCACCGCCAACGCCATCAACGGTGCCGCTCCCTATACTTACGCGTGGTCCAACGGCGCGACGTCCGCCGCCATCACGAATCTCGCGCCCGGCCTGTATCGGGTCACGGTCACGGACGCCAGGAAGCGCGTCGTGGAACAGGCGACCTATCTTTTTGCCGGCGCGAAAATGGGGATGCCGGTGTCCGCGCCACCGCGTCTGCCGGAGTAAGCCGCCAAAACCGAACGACCGCTCAGCCGCCGCGTCTTTGCTCGAACGCCACCAGTCCGGTTTGGTCGCGAGCTTCCTGCCGGCTCCCGAAGCGGGCTATCCCCAGCGCCACGGTTGTCACGACTGCAGCCGAAATCGGTCCCAGCCAGAGAAACGAGATCGGAGTGAGAAAGTTAACCGCCACCGCGGTTGCGATGCCGCACAGCGTCCCCCAGAACGCTCCGGCCGCCGTCACGCGAGGTGTGATCATGCCGAGGAGAAACACCGCGGTGAGGCTGCCGCCAAAAAGATTGATGATGCGAGTGGTCGCCTCGAGCAAGTGCCCCAGCCGGCCGCTGCCGCACGCGACAGACGTCACCAGCACCCCGAGAGCGAACGTTGTCCAGCGAGCTTCCCTCAGGGACGCCGGGCGTTTTTTCCACGGAGTGAAAAAATCGGAAAGCAACACCGCAGCCTGCGAGTTGAGCACCGCGCTGATCGTGGACATCGAAGCAGCCAGCACCGCCGCAACCAGCAGGCCCCGTGCGCCCGCCGGCATCTCCTCGGTGATGAACTTGACGAAGATCCGATTCGGTTCCGTGACCAGGCCGCCCTTTTCCGGATGTACAGAGTAGAACGCGAACAACGCGGTGCCGACGAAGAACAATCCCAGTCCCACGCCGGCCGAAATCAGCATCGATAGAATCAGCGCGCGGTTGGCGTGCGCGACCGACTTGGTCGTCATGAAGCGCTGGATCTCCGCTTGATCGGACCCCCATTGGCTCAGAAGCATGAAAGCGCCGCCCAACACGCCACCCCATAAGGTGTAGGTCTTCGTGAAGTCCGCGGAGGCGTCCCAGAGCTGGAGCCGCCCCGCCCCTTCCGCGATGTCCCAGATTCGCGCGAGGCCGCCGTCGACGCCGTTGACGACGATGGCGATGGCCGCGACGAGTCCCCCGAGCAGCACGAAAAGCTGCAGCGTGTCGGTCCAAATCACGGCGCGAATTCCTCCGCCCACCGTGTAGAGCGTGGTCGTCAGCCCGGTCATCAGGATCAAACCCAGCACGGGCCATCCGGTGATTTCCGCAAGGACCAGCGACGGAGCGTAGATGACGACGGCCAGGTATCCGCACTTGAGCAGGAGAAAAAGCGAGCTGGCGAGGCGCCGTGTCCTCCGGTCGAAGCGGCGTTCGAGGTATTCGTAAATCGAATATATGTTGAGCCGGAATAAAATGGGCAGCATCACGGCGCCCAACACCAGCAGGGCGAGCGGCATCCCGAGCCGGATCTGGTGGAACGTATAATTCGAACTGAAGGCGAGTCCTGGCGCCCCAAGATACGAGACGCCACTCACGATCGTCGCGATGCCGGAGAACATCGCCGCCCACCACGGGACATCGCGATTGCCGAGGAAAAACTCGCGCAGCGAACCCTGGCGGGCGAACCGCGCCCCGACCAGCAGCACCACGCCGAGGTAGCCAGCCACAATGACGCCGTCGAGTGCAGTCATCCCTGTCGGATTGAACTCCTTCGGGTCGAGCCCGCACACCGCGGCGGGTCGCGCGGGTCAGCGGGCATGGGCGTGGGGATCGCCGTCATCGAGCACCAGGTTTTCCGGCCAGGCGAGTTCGATGCCCTGCCGTACGAGCATCGCTTGAAAGTCGCCCAAGCGTCGGGAATCGGCGTGCACCGCGTGGGGCCCCACGCCGCAATCGAGGCAGTGGCTTACGAGGAGTCCCGCCGCCTCGCCGATGTTCCACTCCACCGGATGCAGCCGGTAGCAGCCGTTCGTGATGTGCGTGGTGCCGATATTTTTCGCCGCCGGGAGCAGATTTTCCACGCGCCGCGGGAGTAGCGCGCCCAGGGGAATCCGGAAGGGCAGCGACGGCACGTCGACATAGTTGTCGCCGTCGGTGGTCGGATGCAGATCGATGCGGTAGTATCCGATTCCGACCGAATCCGCATGGCGGTTGCCCAGCGTGTCGCCCGACCGATGCGTCGCGGAAACGTCCTGTTCCCGAATCGTCGTAACCGCGCGGATACGTCGCGATTCGCGGATGTAGGGCGCCATTGCCAGTCCGTCATCGGTGCCGAGCAGGTCTCCGCGCAATCGCAGCCGGGGCCAGCCTTGACCGCCGTCCGGCCGCGGGGCCTCCGTCTGCAGCCAGTAAACCATGCTGCGGCTCAATTCCCGTGCTTCCGCGATGCGTCTCGCCCGCTCCTCCCGATCGCACGTCAGGATGTCTTTTTCCATGTAGTCGATCATGGGCCAGTTCACGAGGCACAGGTCGCTGGGAAAGAATCCTTCCCGGAAGAGCGAGCGGTCGACGATCCGGCGGAAGGCCCACAGCCCCGAGAACAAACCCGGCTTTTCGCGATGCGGGTCGAAACGATAGCGCATCTCCGCCATCGTGCGCGGGTTCAATCCCGTCCAGTCGAGCAGCCGGCCGGGCCATGGCGGTGTCAACGCTGGCACGTAGTCGCGCCAGCGCGCATAACCTTCGGACACCGGGAGCACGCGTTCCTCCGGCCCTTCTTCAAGAAGGAAGCAAACCGACAGGGCCTGAACGTTGCGCGGGCGGGCCCTCGCGTCCGCCCCCGGCTCGCCGGTCTGCGCTTGGGATTCGCTGCCGGTGACGTGTTCGACGCCGCCGAGCGGCAGCAGATCGCCGTTTTCCGTGGCATCCAGGAAGTAGGATCCTACCAGGCGAGTCGTCTCGCCGGTTCGCCGGTTCCTCGCGACGAGGGCGTTGAACCGGGCTGCCCCCGCCGGCTCGAGCGCCACCGGCTCGTGCTCCGTCAACACGTGCAACCGCCCCGCTGCGACAAACGGCGCGAGCTGCGACTGCAACACTGCGAGTGCGACCCGCGGCTCATGGCAGAGCGGCGACACCCACCCGTTGCCGGGATTCAAAATCGGATTCTCCCGGTGCTCCGGCCGGAGCGGATAATGCGCGCGATAGTAGCCGCGCACGCCGTCTCGAAAACGTCGATACCGCGCGGTGCAGCCAAAGCGTTCGATCCAGCCATGCTCGTCGGGCGGCACCGCCTGCGAGGTGAATTGTCCCCCGATCCAGGCAAATTCCTCGGTGAGGATGACGGTGCGGCCGTTCTCGAGCAGCGCAAGCGCGGCGGCGCAGCCTCCGACGCCGCCTCCGGCGATCACCGCGTCCGCGCGGCAGGTTTGCAGCGGCATGGCTCAGGGATAGGTGACCGTTGCGCCCGTCGCTTTGGCAGGCCCGGCCGACAAGGTCCTGGCCAGTTCGCGAAGCCCGAGAGTCATCACCTTGAGGTCCCCGCCCGGGCACAGGAACTGCGCCCCGAGCGCGACCGCCTGCGCATACAACTCAGGGCCGACCGCGACCGTTCCCCAGAATTTTCCGGAGGCTTTGGCCGCCGCGGCGACCTTCTCCATCGCGCTGCGCACCTCCTGATGCCCGAGCTGGCCCGGCACGCCGATGCTCGTCGAGTAGTCGCCCGGCCCGAAGAAAAGTCCGTCGACCCCGGGCACCGCGGCAATCGCCGCCGCATTCGCCACCGCCTGTTCGTGTTCGATCTGGCAGAGCAGCAAGGTCTGCGTGTTCTGGTGCCGCATGTATTCGATCGGCGGATGCGACGCATACCCGCTGTCGATGTTGCCGCCGTTCCAACCGCGCTGTCCCGTGACTTCGCCCGCCAGCGGCTTCGGGTTGTTGAACTTCGACCAGCTGACAATCCGGCGGGCCTCGTCGGCGTCCGCGACCATCGAGCACATCAGGCCGCCCACGCCCGTTTCGAGCGTGCGCATCACGACCTGGTAGTCGGCGGCCTTGAGCCGGGCGATCGTGGTCACCGGGTGGGCTTTCGCCACCAGATTCAACGTCGCGAGTTCCTGGGTCGGAATGTCGAAGTGTTCCAGATCGAACCAGATGGCATCGAACAGGCGCGAGCCACTCACGAAGTCGACATGGCGGGGACTCGCGAAGTTTCCGGTGACATACACGGTCACCACTCCGCCGGAGCGGATTTTCGCGAGGGCGCGGTTGGGAGAAAATTGATAGCTCATGCGGAAGGGTTTAGCCGGATCTTGAAGCACACCTTGGTGATCTCGCCTTCACCGATCAGCGGCGCGTGGAGCTCACCCGGAAAGAAGATCGCGAAGCGGTCGCCGGTGACCGGGAGGAACTGGGCCGGGGTGCCGTCGTAAAGACCGAAGTCGGCGCCCGGATTGAAAGGCGCGCGAACCGGCAATCCCTCTGCCTCCCCTCGCCACCCGATGCGCTCCGCCCCCTGGAGACAAAAGTGCAGATCGGCGAAATTGCGGTGGTATTCGAATCCCGCGCTAACCGCGCTCCGTGCGGCCTTGCGCACCACCGAGAACCAGAGATCGCCGGCGCGAAGTTCTGTCCGTCCGTCCGGCCACACGGCCGCCGGGTCCCGCAGGCGGTCGAAGATCTGCGCGAAATCGGGACCGAGACCGCGGTAGCGGTCGCTCGCATCGAGTCGGTCGTAAATCATGGAAGTGCTTTGCGCTCGCGAGCGGCCGGTCCGGAAGGGAATGCGACGTCAATAAACGGATACAGCAGCATCAGAGGTGTGACTGCCAGCGTGGCCCGCCGGCCGGACGGAACAATGTTGACCAGATGGTCTCCCGGGGAGACCAGTGTCATCGGCTTAACGCCGGCGGCGCATGATGCCACGGTCTCAGGCGGTCCCTCATTTCCATGCCGTCCTCCTATCAATCGATCAGTGCGCAAGTCGCCGAATCGCTGCGGGATTCCCTTCGCGAGGGCGACTGGCGCGAGATTCTGCCCGGCGAGCGGCAGCTCGCCGCCCGCCTCAATGTGAGTCGGAAGACCGTCCGCCGTGCGCTCGCCATGCTGCGGGCTGAGGGTCTCATCCGGACCGAGCGCAGTCGCGCCAGTTCGCTCGTCGCGACTCGCATCAAGAACGCGCCGGGGCCGCTCCGGCGCATCGCCCTGCTGCTGCCGGAGCCGCTCGAGGGAGCGCGGCCGTTCACCGTCCTCTGGGTCAACCGATTGATGGCGCGTCTCCAGGAATCCGGGCTGCAGCTCGAACTGGTGACGGGCACCAAGTACTTCGGCGCGCGTTCGGGCCGTTCTCTCGGACGTCTGGTCAAGGCGCATCCGGCTCGCTGCTGGATCCTCGCCCGCTCGCACCGCGCCATGCAGCAGTGGTTCGCCGACAACCGGCTGCCGGCGATCGTCGCCGGTTCGACGCATCCCGGCATCGATCTTCCCAGTGTCGATCTCGATCACCGCGCCCTTTGCCGCCATGCCGCGGTCACCTTTCTCCGCGCCGGACATGAGCGGCTCGCGGTGTTTCTGGAGAAAGCCGGCCATGGTGGCGACGCCGAGAGCGAGCAGGGCTTTCGCGAGGGGCTGGCCAGCGCGGAACACGCCGAGAATCCTTTGATTTGCCGCCCCGACAAGGGGGCTGCCTCGGTGGTGCGCGAGTTGCGCCGCCTGCAGAATCTTTCTCGGCCGCCGACCGGCATCCTGCTGTCCAACTCCTTCTCGTATCTGACCGCCCTCAGCTATTTTGCCGCGGAAGGGCGACGCGTGCCCCGGGACCTTTCCTTGATCTCCCGCGACGAGGAGCCGTTCCTCACCCACCTGCTCCCCGCGCCGACGCGCTACTCGACTCCGCCGGCGAAGTTCGCCGCCGCGCTGCATCACGCCATCAACCGCGTCCTCGAACGCAGCACAACCGCGCGGTTCGAAGTGCGCATCATGCCGGATTTCATCAAGGGGGCTTCGATCGGCCGGCCGCCGGCCGGCGCGTGAGGAGCGTGTGAGTGTTGTCCCCGGCGCGCCCGCCTCAAGGCGTCGAAGCCGGAGTGCCCGGCGACGCCAGCCACGCATTCAGCCACTGTTCCAGCAGCGCACGCCATCGGGGGCTCACGTCGGACGCATAAGCGAACAAGCGTCCGTGTCCGCCGCGCGGAAAGACATGCAGTTCCGCCGCGACCCCGGCCTGCCAGCACGCCTGCGCAAACATCACGCTATGCCCCACCGGCACCTGCGTATCATCCGCGGCGTGAAAAAGGATGCAGGGCGGCGTCTCGAGGGACACGTGCAGCTCCGGCGACACGTCCCGCTTCAACTCGTCTGTCGCGTCGGGGCCCAGCAGGCGTTCGAACGAGCGCCGATGCGGGTCTGTCACCGCTGAGATCACTGGGTAAGCGAGAATCAATCGGTCCGGCCGGGCGGAGATCCGGCTGGCGAGATCGTCCGCCGGATCGGCACGGAGGTCCGGCCGAGTCGCGACCAGCGCCGCCAAATGCCCGCCGGCGCTGCCGCCCATGAGCGCCAAACGTTGCACCGGCACTTTCCAATCGCCGGCATGCGCACGCAAAAGCCGGATGGCCCGGGTCGCGTCGGCGTAGGCCGCGGGGTGCCGATGCGGAGCAACCCGATAGGTGACGACCGCTGCGGTGTAGCCGAGCGCGCGAAAGTGTTCCGCGAACAACCGCTCGTAGGGACTGAGTCCGCCATAACCGCCGCCGGGAAGAATCACGATCGTCGCCGCGATCGCGTGAGCCGGATCGAAAGGAGAAAAAATTTCGAGCGACGGCCGCGGTCCTTCCGCGGGATTGTTCGCGCTGCCCTCCGGCCAAAGCGGCACGAGCCGCGTGCCAATCGACGAGGGCGTTGCTGCAAGCGCGCCGACGCTGGCCCCGACGATTACGGCGATGACGGTGGCCAGCCATCGTGCGTGGGAAAAGCGGCGAATCATGGATTTCAGAGATTGAGCGCGTTGGTGGAGGCTGTCCGCATTGTCTGCGGACAGCCTTTACGCTGTCGATATCGCACCGGTGCACTCCGGGCGTCTGCGGGACCCGGAAGCCCCCGGTGCGACGTCAGAACTTGAACGTGTTCGTCCACGTATATTCGCGGGGCTGGCCGAAGAAGATCGCGTCCTTCTGGCCGGCGAATCCAAGCGTGGCGTTGGGGCGAATCAGAATATCGTAGTTATTGAACATGTTCGTGATGTTGAGCTGCGTCGACCACGTGAAGGACTTGAACTTCTTTTCGTAGCCGAGCACGCCATTGAAGCGAACGGCGAAAGGCCAGGTGAACAGCTCCCGCGGAGCTTCGCGGCCGTAGCCGTCGGGATAGTAGTAGAAGTCGCCGCGTTCCCACTCGGCCGTCACCGTGCCGCCCGCGCGGAAGCCCTTCAAGGGGCCGCTGCGGAAAGTATACATGTTCGTGAAGTTGAGGCTGTACTGGGGATAGCCGGTGGTGCGGTCCCCCACCCGTGACGTGACGATTTCCGGCACCGGCGTGAACCCCGCGATCTGCGGCTGGTATTCGGAGATTGGCAGACCCGTCACGCCGGTCTTGATCGGACCGTTGGCTACCACGCCGCCGCCCGAGGAATTGAGGACGTTGCGGCCGCGCTTCGAACCCGCGGTCGTGAAGAGCCCGCTGACCGGATCGGGGCTGACATAATACGGGTCCGCCGGATTGCTCAGCTTCGCGATCGTAAGCGGCACGTAGTTTGCCCCGCTGGCCGAGGTCCCGGGAGTATTGCTGCCGGTCCCGGTGTTCAGGACGTAGACGACGGTTCCGTTGGCGTAGGTGACCTGGCCGTTGCCGTTCAGGTGGAACTGATCGTTATAGAGCGTGGGGAAACTGGTGTCGCTGCCAATCGTGCCCTTCACGTAGGCGGCCGAAAACCGCATCCGCCAGCTCTTGTTGGGCGAGGCGGTGATCGCCGTCTGCACGCCTTCCGATTTGCGATCCACCGAGATGATCGAGCCAGTGGCGCCCAGGTGGCGGCCGTTGATGCCCGCGCCGTTAATGTCGTCCCGAATCGCGGTGTTGATCGCGTAGGGCTCCTTGGTGGATTGCACCGCAAACAGGGCGAGTGAACCGGAGACCTTGCTGCCCAGCGCAACTTTCACGCCGATTTCCTCGCCGATGGAGTGCGCCACCTGCGCCGGTCGGCCAAACGGATCCGCAGGAACCGTCAACAGCACACCGGGAAGATTGTAGGTGTCGGACACCGTGAAATACGGCCGCAGCCAGGGCGTGAGCGCGTAGTTCGCTCCGACGGAAAAACTCATGTTCCGGTCGCCGGCTTCGATCTTCGGAATGGCCGTCGATGGCAGTTGCTGGTTGTTCGCGTCCACGTAGCGGGCGCCGAGCAATGTCGTGAGACGTCCGTCGAGCCAGTTCGTATAGTTCGCGGCAAAGATTCCTCCGCTATATGCACGACTGTGTACATAGAGGTTGTTGTTGTCGGGATGGCTGATCACGCCCTGCGGATTGTTGGGCGAAACGAGCGCGGGATCCGTCTCCTTGTTGACGGCCAGCCGGTAGCTTGCGCCGTTGTAGGTGATCGTCGGCGTGCCGACGCGATACCACGGATACTTGACCGGGCCGTCCTGGACGGACCAATACGGAACAGGGCCGTCGCCCTCGTCGAGGCGGAAGGGAAAGCGCGAGCCGTTCGCGTCGGTCTTGAACGTGCCGTTGGCGTCGACCTCGAAGTAAGCCCAGCTTTCGTTCGCGAAGAGGCTCTTTGTGTATTCCAGGCCCACGATGGTCTGGCTGCGGGCACGGCCGTCGAAGAGATCGTTGCTGAACAGTGCGGAAAACCGATAGGCCTGCGACTCGGAAGGCTGCACGGAGGCGGCGCCGCCCGTGCTGCCGCCGCTCGCCGCCGTCCAACCGCCGGGCAGCGGATTGTTCGGGGCGTTGGGCGCGAAGAAATCGAAGCCGCTGCCGTAGCCGATCAGGCTGTCCTTCGTCCAGTAGCCGACGGAGAGCTGCGTCGAAAGCCACGGAGCCCAGTTCGACTCGAGAACAATCGAGCCGAGTTTGGTGGTGGAAATTTCCTCGCGTGTCGAACCGCCGAAGGAATCGACGTTGTTCCAGTTTACGTGGCCGTTGAGCAGCGGGCCCGCGGCGCTTGGACCTGACGCGGCGGCGTCGAGCTGGCCCGACGCAAGCAGGTAGCGAAGGCGCTGATTGTGGCGGGCGTCGGCCGCGGCTCCGCCGAGTTGGTCCATGATGGCCGTCTGCTGCGTGAACCGGTGCAGGTGCGTGTATTTGCCCGTAAACCGCAGGACATGTTTCGTGCCGAGCTTCAGGGCGACCTGACCGTAAAAGCCCTGCAGCGGTCCGCCGATCCAGTCGCGACGATCGCCGAGATCCTGATGCAGAAGCGAAAGCGTCACGGCCATCGGGCCTTTGTTGAAACTGTAATCGAACTGCGCGAGCTCATGGTCGTATTGATCGATCTGCAGTTTCAACGAGCCCCGGCTGCGACCGTCGAAACGCGCCTGCCGCAAGATGCTGTTCACCACACCCCCGCCGCCCCCGTTGCCGTAGAGTAGAGCTTGCGGCCCGTTGATCACCTCGACGCGCTCGACGCCGAAGTTGCTGTTCAACCCGGTTCCCGCGGGAGCCGGCACCATGAAGCCGTCGAGCTTCACCACCGCCGCACCCAGGCCGCGCAACTGCACACCGGCCGACACACTGTCGCCGCCGCCCCGATCGAGGGGATCTGTGACGGGAACGCCGCCGACGTCGCCCGCGGCCGAGCCGGTGCCGGAACCGGCGGAGTATTCGCGCAGCATGTTTTCCAACAGCATGCTGTCGGTGTCCTCCATGAACGCTTGCGTGATCACGTCCGCCGACATCGGCAGACGCTCCAATTCGGTTTTGAAGCTGGTGATCGAGTTCGAATTGATCGCGCCGTAACTGTCGTCCCGCGTGGCCTCGACAACGAAGGGGCTCATTTCCACCAGTTGGTCGGCCGGCGTCTCAGCGGCGCCGCGATCGCTCGCGGCCGGCAGGGTTTGCGCAGGCACAAACGTCGGAAGGGACAAGGTGGCTAACGCCAGCACAGCGGCGAAGCGAGGCCGGACCGCGAAGGCGAAACGATGTCGGGGATGTGAGGTCATTAACATGGGAGTAGTTGGAGTGGCAGTGATGGGGAGCTCGCGGGGTTCGCAGCGATGCCTGTCCTCTCGTCTGCGCGGCTGAGCCCACGGATGGACCGGGGTGCCTTCAATCGCATCGTAGCGGTTCCCCCGGGGAACCAAATGTGTCGCTCAACGCGACGGATCCTCGTCGAGGATTCGCGCGAGCCGGTCGGTTTCGTGCGGATGAAAGCGAACGCTGACGACGGAATTCAGCTCCGGGCCGTCGCGGTATTTGATGTAGGTCGTCGCGACCACCGTGCCGTCTTCCAGAACCTCCACGCCCGGATAGCCGCCGTCGCCGCCCTTGTGGCTGTGCAGCAGCTTTATGCGATAGGCGCCGACGGATCCGTCCAAAATATCGTGATACGTGCCGATCCAGGCGACGAAGTGATCGCGCGTCGCACTGTCGTTTCCCGTGTCGCGGAAGCAGACGACGAGACGCCCGTCCGGCAGATACTTTGCCACGTGACGATCGCCGTGCAGTCCGGGTGGGAGCGGTTTCGGTTGCGACCAGGTCGCCCCTTCGTCCGCGCTCGTCATCTGCAAAGCCACCCTCCTCGTGTTCTCGCGGATGAGGCACAACAATTCCCGTCCATCCGGCGAGCGCACCAGCCAGGGTTCGCACGGTTTCAATCCTGGAAGATCCGCCACGATCCGCCACGGCTCCCAGCTCAGGCCGCCGTCGGTCGAGAGACTCTGCACGACAACATTCGAGCGCTTCTCGATCGCCTCGCCGGGGCGGCGGATGTTGCTCATGCCGAGGAGCGCCGCCCCGTCGCGAATCGGCACGATCGTGCAGAACGGCATCACGCCGGGAAGCCCGATGCTCGCCATTTCGGACCAGGTTTCCAGATTGTCTTCGGAATAGGCCCGATGAATGTTCCTGTCAGGGCCCTCGCCGGCATAGACGACGAGCCGGGATGCTCCTGCAGGATCGGTGAGGCGATAGACCGCGGGACAGTTTCGCACCACGCGCCAGCTTTCCGGCACCGTCAGCAACTCGCTCCACGTGAGCCCCGCGTCGTCGCTGCGCTTCAGCGGACCGAGAGGGCCCGCCGTGACCGTAGGTCCAAACCGCATACATGGTCTTTCCGTCGGGCAGGAGCACGGTTGTGGGATGGCCCTGATAAACGACGTCGGTCCCCGCTGCGACGACCACATGTCGTTGCGTGTCCATTGAAAGATCCACCAGCGGCAGCGGCGCGGAAAAGCCGCACAGAGTGACGCCGCAGACGAGGGTTGTCGGAACGAACGCAGAGATTTTCATGAGACAGGCACTGGGAAAATGGGAAGCGTCAGGGGAGCCGGTGTCCTCCAGAGACCGGACGGCCAAGGCGGATCGCACCCTGGCACCGCCACCGGTCTAGGACTGGACCGTGGTGACGGGCCCGAGCGGAGTCGCGGCAGTTCCGCCTTCGATCATGGAGATGAACGCCAGCAGCCCGCTCCATGTGAGCAACGGATGCGTGTGTGTTCCACCGCCGCCGATGCCGTCGATCGCGGAGAAATTTTCCGGCGCGACCCGGCGCTCGCGCCAGTTTCTGGCCAGGAGCGCCAGCGACTTCCCGGCGAGCTCGCGCCGCACGTCATCGAAGCCGTAGCGTTTCAGACCGAGGTAAACGAGGAAGTTGAGTGGCGGCCAGATCCGGCCACGCATGTAGAGCTGTTCCGGATACGCCGGGTCGTTGCGCGGTGCGGCGGGGATCATCCATTCGCCGGCGTATTCGGCGGGATTCAACAGATGCTCGCGCACCAGGCGCTCCGCCTGCACGGCCGTCGCCGCCCCGGCCAGCAGAGGGTAGAACGACGTCGGCGAATGCCGCGCACTCGCTTCGCCGTTGTCCAGCCGTCGATTAAGAAAGATCCCCTGCCCGTCTTCCCAGAGGTCCTGGATCCGTCGACGATAGTGATCCCGACGCTCGCGCAACTCCGCGGCCTCCGCCTCATGACCGAGAATCGAGGCGATCTCCGCCAGCGCTTCGCAATCGGCGACATAGAGGGAGTTCAGTCCAACATCCTCGACCTGCATGAGGTGCGTCGCGGGATCGAAGGGCGCCCGATCGTACATGGGCGAGTTGTCCAGCGCTTCCAGCGCGGCGCCGGCGAGGGAATTCGGTTGTACGAACTCCGCGGGATCGCCGACGCGTGGCGTGAACGGATTGGATCCGAGCGAAAGCGAGCCCTTCGGGTTGCGACGGGCACGATTCCACCAGCGATTCCACGCGAGCAACGGAGCCCACGCGGCCGTGAGCGCCTCCCGGTCAGGCCGGTCGCGGTACATGCCCAGCACGCATACGCTCGCCACCGGCGGCTGCGAGCGGTCGAGCGCGCGCCGGCCGGTGCCCTGCACGACGTTCGAGACGAACGATTCGTCCACCATCTCGCGAAACGCCTCCAGCATACAGGCGTAGCCGAGTTCTGGATCGTCCTGCGCGATCATCCATGCCGTGAAAAAGGTGTCCCAGCAAAACACCGCGTAGCCGCCGCGGAGGCAGTTCCAATCCCGCGCGACCGTACAGACCACGCGCTCGAACTTCGGTTCGTAAATGATGTTCCAGGCGAGGCTGCTTTGCATCGCCTCGTGGCCCTCCCGCAGGGCTCCATAGCCCGCGTGCAGCGACACCACCGTTTCGCGGGCGGACGCAATCCGGCGGCGAACCTCCGCCAGGTCGGCCGGCCGGCCGGCGCTGATCGCCACGGGTCCGTCGAGGCGGAACGCCAGATACGGCGAAAGCACCGGCAGGTTGGGATCGTCTACCGGCGTCCCCTCGCCCCGGATGTCACGGGTGCGCCCGTCCGTGTGCGTCGTCAGCCGGTGCGGGTCCGCCCGCGTCGCGTGACCGGCGCGATTCCACACGAACCCCGCATGCACCGTCAGGATGCGAGGCCAGGGCTCCTCCTGCAGCGGAGTGACCAAGGCCACCCAGTCGCTGCCCCGGGCCGATGTCTCCACGCGGAAACGCGCGCCACGGAGATTCACCTCCAGATCCGTATAGCTCCCATCGTAGCTGCGCAGTCCGGGCAACACTTCAACGGCGTTGGCGATCGGCAGCGCCTTGTCCGTGCTCGTCAACATGGTGCCGGCAGTGCGGCCAAGCTCCTTGCGACCGAAATGCGCGTCATTCAGCCAGACGAGTTTATCCAGCGCGGCAAAGCCGAGGCTCACAGCGAGGCCCTCGGGCAGCAGGACGTGACGAAGCACATTGCGTGTGTCCCAGGTGTTCCAGCCGCGCGCGAGTTCGCGATGTTTTGCGTTGGCGACGGCGATGGCATGATCGGTGATCTTCATGGAAATGGTTGCGGCCTCCTGGCCGATACAAGGCCGCGGCCGCGTTCCGCGATTCAATCGTTCCGCTGATCCAGGCGGTAGTTGAGATAGGGAATCGCGAAAAATGCCGGCAACGAGACGATCACGCTCAACACGAAGAGCCCGGGATAGCCGAGCCATTCCTGACACACCCCGCTGATCGTGCCGAAAATCATGTAGCTCGCGTAGATCACCGACGCATTCAGCGCCACATAGGAGGCCGGGTAACGCGAGCCTGCCGCCATGCGAAACATGTAGTAGTTCATCACGGTGAACCCGAGGCCGAAGCCGAAGTTTTCGAGCCCGAGCAGCAGCAACAACACGAGGTCGAGCTGCCAGAGCCCGCCGCCGAATGCCGTCAGATCCACCGATACGAGCGAGCGGCCCGCCTGGTTCGTCATTGCCAGATAAACGTAGATCAAGTTCGGCCCGACGGCCGCCAGCGAGAAGGGCCACACCACCCGTCGCAATCCGTAGCGTTGGAGGAGCACGCCCGAGATCGCCCCTCCGGTGATCGCAAACGCCGTCATCACTCCCGTGAACACGCCGACTTCCGTTATGCTCAGCCCGTAGCCGCCCGCCTCCGGTGCATCCATCAGGAACGCCATGCCCATCTTCGCGAGAAACGTCTCGCCCGACCGCATGAAGAACAGATACGTGACACCCGGGATGAGCGCAGGAAGCGCGAAGTAACCGCGCAACACCTGCCAGAACGGCAATGCCGGCATACGACTGTTCGCGGCCGGCGCGCGATCCGCCGCCGGAAAGGGAAATATCCGGCGCGTGTAGAGAAACAACGGCAGGAACACCAGGAACAGCCCCCCGTAATATGCCGCCCAGGTCACCCGAGCATCGCCCAACCGGTCGCCCAGGGCTCCCGCGGCCGCGAGCAGCACCGATCCGCTAAAAATTGTTGCCGCCCGCCCCCACACCGGATCCAGACCGGAAAACAAGGCCTGTTCCGACTTGGTGAGCGACAGGGTGAAAAAACCCTGCAGTGCGATCTGCTGAATCGACTTCACCACCGCCAGAATCGCCAGCGCCGTCAGATAGATCCACAACGAGAACTCCGGCAGCATGAGGGAGGTCGCGAGCACCAGCACGCAGGCCATCAGCCACCCGCCCGATTGGATCGACCACCAGCGGCGCGTGCGGTGGGCGTCCACCATCGGTCCGAGCAGAAACTTCAGCGCCATCGGCAGGGTCGCGAGCGTAGCGTAACCGATCACGGCGTTCGAGAAGCCAAGCGACTTCAACAACACCGTCGGCACCGACACCAACACGGGATTGATCAATCCCTGCCAGGTCCCGATGCACGGGGCGAAATGCCACGCCGTCTTGCGCTTTCCGCGGCCCAACTCGTCGATTGTGGCCACGGCGGCGGGAGTGGAAAGTTGGGGTGGCGTCATCGGGCGGCAGGAATTGATGGAGAATCGGATCGGACAAAAGGCTGTCTTGCTGGTCTCCTGGGGGGACCGGCTGGCGGCGGCGCCGGCGGAACGCGGCCGGGGATCGGAGGCCGTGTCTCCCGCCGCGCTCCTTGGGCGAAGGCGCGAACCGGGACCGGTCCGCGCCGGAGACCAAGGCATCTAGAACGTGTAGCGGAACGTCAATCGGTACATCCGCGCGAGCGGTCGAAACATCGCCGTGTCGCCCACCGTCGAGATGATGTCGTCGGAATTGGTGACGTTGAAGACATTCAACTGCAGGCTCCAGTCCGGGCGGCCGTAGCCGACGAACGCGTCGAACGTATCCGCCTTGTCGATATAGAACGTGTTCGCCGGATCGCCGGCCGAGCGGCCGAGATGCTTCCAACCGCCGCCAAAGAACGTTCCCGCCAGCGGGCCGGCGCCGATTCGATACTTGGCAAACGCGGACCAGGTCGGATCGATCGAGACCCCGCGGAAGCTGTTTCCCGCTTCGTTGGTGGAGGTCACGTCGCTGTAGGCGAGCAACAGGTTCAGCCCTCCCACCGGCTCATACGCGACATCGATCTCAAAACCGTCCGTCTTTTGCGTGCCGGCGGGCACGGTCACGAGTCCGCCGCCGAGTTCCGGCGGATTCGGGACCGAGATCAGCACATTCGTCAGCTCCATCTCGAACACCGAGGCGGTGGCCACCAGGCGGTTCCCGAGCAGGTCGACCTTCACGCCGGCCTCGTGAATCTCGCCGTCCTGGTTCGGGTGCTTTTGTCCGGCGGCGTTCGCGGAATTGATCGGGATATACGTCTCCGCGACCTGCGCGAACACACTCAGCCCGCGCACCGGCTTGCCCACCAGACCGTATTTGAAGGTCCAGTCGTGATTGGTGACGTTCCGCGTGCTCGCGGGGTCCGCCACAAACCGCTGCTGCGCGATGCTCTTCGCCGAATCGAAGGTATAGGTGGTCGAGCGAACGCTGTCGAAACGCGCGCCGACCACCGCGATCAAACGGCCGTCGAGAAAGTTGATATTGTCCTGAAACCCCGCGGCGAATCCGTCGGACTCCGCGTGCCCGTTGAAAGGGTTGAATTTCAACGGTGCGGTGGCCTTCACCTGCGCGAGATCGAAGCGGGCGTAATCGGGAGCGACCATCGAGAACGAATTCGCGAGCGCGGTCGTGTTCGCCGGATTCGGCACGTCCCAGAAGAAGAACGCGCGCTCGCGCCCCGTCATCGTCAGCTGCGAGTTGAGCACGAGTTTGTGCTGCAGGACTCCCGTCGAGAAATCTCCGACCACGTCAGCGAAGGCTCCGCCGCTCTCGCTGAATCCGTCAAACTCGCGCACGCTCAAGGTCGAGCGCCAGTCCGCCACACGCGGGTCGTCGCTGCCGATGTAGCGGGAGTCGCCATTGAGCAGCTGTCCCGCGGCATTCACATATTTCACGATCGCGCCGCTGGCATCGACCGGCACCGGCCGCCCGGCCGCATACGACGGGCCTTTGTCGCCGCGTCCCTTGCTGTAGCGGCCAACGATGCGCAGGGTCCATTCCCCTTGAAATGGTCCGGCCCACGTTTGCTCGTAGCCAGCTTCGAAGCTCGCGACGTTCGCCTTGGTCACGTCGTCTTCCGGAAAGAGATTTGCGTCCACTGGGACGGGGAATTTCGGATCCGTCACCACGGCGGCGACGCCGGGACGGACGGGATCGAGGTAGCCGGTCGCATACTGCGGGCCCGCTTCGGTATCGAGTTCGACCCGGAGGTATTGCAGACGCGTCCAGATTTTTCCCTGACGCTCACGTCCGATCCGGTGCGTGAACGCGAGCAGCGCATTCGTGAAGTCGTTTGGGGCGTCGTGCTTCGCGTAGTAGCGCGTGCCGGTGCGGCTGGAGAGCACGGCCCGGTAGGCGGTGTTTTCGTTGAGCGGACCGGTGGCGTCCACCATACCGCGGTAGAACTCGTCGTAGGACTGCGCCTGCAACTCGATCTGGTCCTTCGGCGTGAACAGCGGCCATTTACTGATCTTGTTCACGACTCCGCCCATGCTGGTCGTGCCATAGAGCGTGCCCGCCGGCCCTTTCAGGATCTCGATGCGTTCGTAAACCGATGATTCGTCGTAAGGCTGGTCCACTCCTTCGACCACTTCCGGCAGACCGTCGCGTATCCGCAGTCCCGTGACGGCAAACCCGCGCAGCGAAAACGCCTCCTGTCCCGGGGCACTGTTGGAGATCCGCTGCACGCCCGAGGCATAGGAAACGACCTCCATCGCATCGACCGCGCCGACATTCGCGAAAAGCTGCTCGTTGAGGGTGATGACCGACGCCGGGACGTCGCTGGTATCGAGGGCGACGCGCGACGCGCCGAGCGAACGGGTCGCGGCGTAGCCGCGATCGCGATCGCTTTGAACAAGGAAAGGCGAGAGCACGATCGCCTCGTCCGCCGACGGCGACGGAGAAGGGCCGGCGGCTCCGGTCGATTGGGCCGGCGCTTTCGCGGCCAGGCTGACGGTGAGCAGAACAACGGGGAAACGACGTCGCTTCATAGGGGCGGGTTCGGGGGTTGTGTGCGGACCACCACGCAGGAGGCATGGGTCCGAGGTGGCGAAGCGAACCCTGCTCCACCAAAACGGAAAGGCGTTCGTGGTGGTCTCTTCCGTCGACCGGGGGTTGGGGCCGCCCCGGTGCAGCATCGAAAGAGGCTCAGCGTGGTCCGCGAGGTGGTCTCTCCGGGATGCCAGCAGACGGCTCTTTGCGCTCGGGGTTTCGGCACGGCAGGTTTCCCTCGCCGCGCTTACTGATCCCCGTCGTTGTTCTCCGCGTCCCATGCCTATTTCGCTCCGTCTCCCGGTTTCCCTCGTTTTCGTTTCGCTCACCGCCGCTCTCTCGTCGCTGCACTCCGTGCCGATGTTCTCGAAGCAGGTATTGTGGGACCTGCAGGAGGACGGCTACGTATCTCATTTCGTCTACGGCATCGGGGTGACCTGGAACGATACCATCCTGGTCGCATGCGAGGGGCGTGTCGGCGGCGCGGACGCCGGCGAGAAGGACATCCTCCTCAAGCGCAGCACGGATCGAGGCGCAACCTGGAGCGATGAACAAACCATCGAGGGCGCTCACGATAGGCTGAGCTGGAGCAATCCGACATTTGTCACCGACGGTCTCACGACCTACCTCTTTTATGCCCAGAGCGTCAGCAGCGACATCGGGCGTGTTTTCTACCGCACGTCGACCGACAATGGCCTGACTTGGAGTGAGCGCACAGAGATCACGTCATTGTGGGACAACAATCCTTACGGCTGGACGCAGCGCTCGAGTATCGGACACGGAATCAAGAAACTGAAGCCGCCGCATCGCGGACGCGTGCTCCTGGCCTTCCACCACCGCGGAAGGGTCGATCTTCCGCCCGCACGGCGCGGCTATGGCAACGATGTTCTTCACCTCACCGAAAAGGGTTGGAAGATTGCTGGCGGCCCTCCGCTCGAGCCCGGCCGGGGCACCAACGAAGCCCGGCTCGCCGAACGCGCTGACGGTTCGATTTATCTCATGGCCCGACAGGCGGCAGGCAACAACCAGCTGCGCGCCCGCTCCGACGACGACGGCAGCGGAGAACGCTGGAGTGCCTGGACCACGCAATCGGACCTCCGCGGTACCGTCTGCGACGGCGGACTGCTGCGCTTCAGCGATACTTGTCACCTCTATTCCTTCCCCGCCGGCCAGGCGCGCTCCGCCCAGCAGCGTCGCGACCTCTCCATCGCCGTCAGCACCGACGGCGGTCGCTCGTGGGGCGAGCCCAAGCTCGTCCACGAGGGGCAGTCGACTTACTCCGATCTCGCGCGTGACTCCCTCGGTCACATCTACTGCCTCTACGGCGGCGACGGATCGGACTTCATGGGCGACCGGGTTTATCTCGCGAAGTTCAACCTCGAGTGGCTCACGGGGGCGCCGACGCCGTGTATCGTGATCGACGATACGGACGCGGGATTCACCGTGACCGGCGACTGGGGCGTCGGCGACGAAGCCGGCGCCTATGGCGGAGTGCATCGCCGGAGCATGGATGAAAACGCGACCGCCACGTGGCGCGCCGAGTTGCCGGTGTCCGGGAACTACGAGGTCTTCGTCCGCTGGCCGGCCGCCGGGGAAAACGCCATGTCTGCGGAAGTCAGGATCCTTGTCGACGGTCAGATCGTTTTTTCCGAAACGATCGATCAAACGGTCGAGGGGGCCACCTGGCGGTATTTCACCACCCTGCCCGTAATGGCGGCGACGACCTGCGAGATCCAGCTGCGCCGAAACGGGGCCGGCATGCTGCGCGCCGACGCCGTGATGCTGCAGAAGCAGTAGTTCACCGCGAGGCGCCGAGCCGGCGACGGTCCCCTCGGTCGACCATCACGCAGTGCTTTCGTCCGGGCGGCCCCGGCGTTCGTTGGCAGGACGGGCACTTTGCCACTCCGGCCCAGTTGCGCCGAAAACCCATGATGAAATACCCCTCGCCCCTGCGGCGCGTGTTCCGCGCCCTCTCCACGTTCGTCGCTCCGCTTGTCCTCTTCTCCGGAAGTTCGACCGCCGCTCCCGAGTTCATCCTTAGCGATGTCTGGACGCCCGCAAACGGTGAGCTTGATGGCAATCTCGCCAACGGCCCCGAGCCTCACTTCGTTTATGGCATCGCTGTCACGTCGAACGATACGATCCTCGTCGCCTGCGAAGGTCGCACCAGTCACAGCGTGTCGTCCCCTGACGCCGGCGCGAAATTCCTGCTGGTCAAACGCAGCCTCGATCGCGGCGTCACATGGGGAAACGACATCGTGGTCGAGGGTGGTGATGGCGCAAGTTGGACCAATCCCACCTTCGTCGTCGACGGCACCACGATCTACCTTTTTTACGGCAGCACACTCACCGGCACCAAGACGCTACACTACAAAACCTCGACCGACAACGGCGCGACCTGGAGCACGCCACGGGCAAACATCAACAGCCTCTGGGGCCAAAGCTTTCCGCACGGTTGGGTGCAACATGGTGCCATCGGCCACGGTATCAAAAAGCTGAAAAACCCGCATCGCGGCCGGCTCGTGCTCACGTTTCACCACCGCACCGGCTCCACCACCCCGGCCAGCGCCGCGAAATACGGCATCGACACGCTCTATCGCGATCCGAACGGTGCCTGGACCCTCGCCCAGGGAACACCGCCGCCGATGTCGCAGGAGACCGACGCCGGCAGCGCCAACGACATCGGTCCCAACGAATCGCGCGTCGCCGAGCGCGCCGATGGCACGCTCGCGATTGTCGCGCGCAAACGCTGGAACACCACCACCCACACCCGCAGCCGCGTATCCGGATCGTCGATATCCAACGGTTTCAACTGGAACAACTGGGTCGACGCCGCCGGCCTCGTCGGCACCAAGTTCGTCGATGGCGGGTTCCTGCGGTTCAGCGACACCTGCCATTTGTATTCACTTTCCAACAACCCGCTCTCCACCACGCGTCTCAATCTCGCCGTCAAAGCCAGTGCAGACGGTGGCGTTACCTGGCCGACCGCCAAAACGATCTACACGGGACCGGCGACCTACTCCGATCTCGCCCGCGATTCGCTCGGCTACATCTATTGCGTCTTCGGTCGGGACGGGAACAATCACAACATCGACGTCGACCCGGCCAATCCGGCTGCACGCGTCACTGTCGCGCGGTTTAATCTCGAATGGCTGACCGGACTCAACCAGCCGACGCTGGTCTTGGACAACGGCGCCGCCGGCTTTTCCTCCACCGGCATCTGGAACACCGCGACGGGCGTCGACGGCTGCTACGGCTCGAGCTATCTCACCGCTCCGTCTGGCACGGCGACCGCCACGTGGACACCCACGATCACGGTTGCGGGCAACTACGAGATCTACACCCGCTGGACTGCGCACGCCAATCGGGCCGACGCCGCCCCTTTTGAAATCCGCTATAATGGCGGCTCCTCCACGACCACGGTTCAGGTGAATCAACAACTGGAAGGCGGTGCCTGGTACTACCTGGGCACCTACAATCTTGCTGCCGGGACCGGCAACTCGATCAAACTCACCGCCAGCGATGCCGGCTATTCGGTCGCGGATGCGGTGATGTTCCAAAAGCAGTAACGCGTCACGAGTTCACGCGCCAGCGTGGGCCGCTCGCGCTACCGACTGACCCGCGATCCTCGAGTGCCGACACGATGCCGACCAAGCTCGAGTCTTTGCGTCGGCCGATACGCGAAATCTAAACCGCGTAGGCTTTGCGCATCGGACGCGAAAGCATCCGGTTCGCCTCGGGGTCGTTGACCACGCGTTCGGTCGCGGGATCCCAGCGCAGGCTCGAACGCCGCAAACGGATCGCGATGTTCGCGAGGTGCGCGATCGAGATCGAGCGATGACCGACCTCCACCGGCGCGATCGTCGGCTGGGCGTTATAAATGCAGTCCACAAAATTGCGCTCGTGCATGTGGCTCTCGTAAAGGCGAACCTCTCCCGGTCCGATTCGCTCGCGACGCACGGTGTCGGGATTCGACTCCAGAATGCCACGGGCCACGAAGATCGAACGCCCGTCTTCGCCTTCGAACAGGAGTCCGTTGCGGTTGTTATGCGCGACGTTTGCGCGGACGCCATTCGCGTAGACGACATCGAAGGAAAACTCCGTCGGCGTGTTATACAGATCGGTCGCCGGCGGCAGCGTCGCCTTCACGTTTTCGATGCTCACCGGCCCTGAATCGTCCGTGCCCAGCGCCCACTGGAGAATATCGAGATGATGCGCCCCCCAGTCGGTGATGAAGCCGCCGGAATAATCGAAGTTGTGGCGCCAGTTGAGCTGCAGCAGCGCGGGAGCGTAATCGCGTTTCGGGGCCGGCCCGAGCCAGAGATCCCAGTTCAGCTCCGGCGGCACCGGCTCCGGCTGCTTGCGATCGCCGAGCTTCGACCAGTTCGTGTGCCCGCCGCTGAAACCGATCTTCACGTTCTGCACGCGGCCGATGCGGCCGTTGCGGATCAACTCGCACGCGGTGCGAAAGTGCGTCGAGCTCCGCTGCTGCGAGCCGGTTTGAAACGTCACCCCCGCGTCGCGCACCGCACGCGTCATGCGCTGACCTTCCTCGACGGTCAGCGACAGCGGCTTCTGCGTATAGATGTGCTTGCCTTGCCGCGCGCCGATCAGCGTCGCCGCGCAATGCCAGTGATCCGGCGTGGCGATGTAGATCGCGTCGAGGTCCTCGCGCGCGAGCATTTCGCGAAAATCTTCATAGACGCGGCACCCCTTGAAGGTCCCGCCCGGCTGCTGCTCCGCATAAAACGCGTCAACGGTTCGCTGACCGACCAGCCGGCCGCCGCGCGCCTCGCCCTGATAACCGTAGTTGCCCAGCTCGGAGACGGGATCGGCCACCGCGACGACCTGCACGCGCGGATCCGCGAGAAAATTGGGCACCGTCGAAAACGCGATCGTGCCGTAGCCGATCACGCCGAGGTTGATGCGCGCCGATGGATCGGGGCGACGCACGCGGGCTCGCGGCGCGGCACACGAACTCAGGGAGGGCAGCACCAGCGCCGCGGCGGACGCGAGGGCGGATTGGATGATGAACTCGCGGCGACTCAGATTCATGCCCGGAAGTGAGTCGCGACTCCGCATCGACGGCAATACGAGACTGAGACTCTCTGACCCGGCGCCGGACGACGGGACCGATCATTCAGGCCGCATTCCTGCAAGCGGCAGAGGCGGTCGTGCCGATCGAAGCCAGCGGAAACCCGCACAACTATTGGCCCTTGACGGCTTCGAAAGCCGCAACCGTCGCAAGGCGACGTTCACCTCGCGACGTTGTAGTTGAAAACTGGTGACGCCGCTTCAGGCGGTCTGCTGCTGCAGGCCGGCGTCGTGATTGTTCGCCGCCTTGTTTTCCTCGACCCACCGGACACAGAATTGCACGAGCTGCGTGGCGTTGTTGAGGTTCAGCTTCCGCTTGATGTGCACGCGATGCGTCTCGACGGTCTTGATACTGAGGAAAAGTTTCGAGGCGATCTCCCGGGTCGGCAATCCTTCGCCGATCAGGTTGACGATCTCGAGTTCGCGATCGCTCAGGCTGCTCACCGGCGAATCCGCGGCGCCATCCTCGGTGCCGTCCACGAACCGGTTCAGCATCTGGGTCGCGACGCGTTCGCTGACGAAGAGCTGACCGTTGCGGGCGCGCCGGATCGCGTCGAGGACGCGGCTCGTGACGTCCTGCTTCATCACATACGCTCGCGCGCCGGCTTTCAGCACGCGCAGGGCATAGACCGACTCATCGTACATTGAAACCACCACGACATCGATCCCCGGATCGAAGGCCTTGATGTTCTTGATCAGTTCAATGCCGGAATTCCCCTTCAGCGAGATGTCCGCGATGACCAGGTCAGGCCGGTTCTTCATGATCTCGGCCGTGGCCGTCGCCGCATCGGCCGCCTCGCCGCACACCTCCATGTCGGATTCCGCGTTGATCATCGCGCGCAGGCCCATGCGCATCAGCGGATGATCGTCGACCACATAGATCCGGGTTTTGGCTGCCGGCGGATTCGGAACGGCGGGTCCGCTCGAGTAAACGCGAACGACCGAGGGAGTTTTGGCGCTCGTGGCGCTGGAGGTGCTTGCTACTTTCACGTGTATTGAAGGGACATTTCTGCCGGCGCATGGACCTCGTCTGGCGTAAGTGGTTCGCGCAAAACCGCTCCGCCATCGGGAATTTTCCTCAATAGGCCGAGCGCGGCGGAATGAATACCTGCCGCACCGTCCGAGCGAGGATCAGCAAATCCAGGAAAATCGTCCATCGGCGGATGTAGAGCATGTCGTATCCGATCCGCTTGTGCAATAACGATGGTTCCGAGATCTCGCCGCGGAAACCCTTGCTTTGCGCGAGACCGGTGATGCCCGGTTTCACGAAATGGCGCGTGTAGTAGGAGTTCACCACCTTCGCGAACTGCTCGTCGTGCTCCAGCAGATGCGGACGCGGACCGCTGACGCTCATGTCGCCGAGGAGCACATTCAGGAACTGCGGAATCTCGTCGATGCTCGTGCGCCGCATGAATCGTCCGAACGGATACACGCGCGAGTCCTGGCGCTGGGCCTGCTTCGCCACGGACTGCTCGGCGCCGGCCACGTGCATCGTGCGGAACTTATAGATGAGAAACTTCTGGCGGTTGAGCCCGGAGCGGAACTGGCGGTGAAAGATCGGCCCCGGCGATTGCAGCCGCTGCATCAGCGCCACCCAGGCGACGAGCGGAGGCAGCACGAACAGCACCACCGGCAGCGCCACCACGATGTCGAGCGTGCGTTTGAGGGCGCGGTTGGCCGGATTCTCGAGCGGCTCCGCGGTGAGCATCACGAACGTGTAGTCGCCCTCGTGCTCGATCGCGATCGGCGCCCCGCCGAAATAGCGGCGGCTGTTGGAGTAGAAGCGCACCCGGCAGCCGGCGTCTTCGACGCAGCGCGCGATCTCGCGCGCCTGCCGCGGGTCGTGGGCGAACTGCGACACGACGACTTGGGAGATGTCGTGTTCGATGACCACGCGACGCAGTTCGGACAAGCTGCCCAGCAGCGGCAGTCGCGAACGCCCGTTGCCACCGTTGCCGACCCAACCTACGACCTGGATACCAAGGTGCTCGCGCTCCTTGATCCAGTCGGCGAGATCGTCGAGGTCTTCCGATGGCGCGACGAGTACTGTGCGCATCACTCCGCGATGGAAAAACAGGCGGATGATCAACCGCGGGAAAAAGTGGTTCGCGAAGACCAGCGTCACGGCCATGATCGCCATGTAGCTCGAGAGAAAAATACGGGAGACGCCGGCGTCCTTCGTTGCGAAGGCGATCGTGAAAAGCACCGCGATGATCCGGACGAGCTGCTGGCGCGCGAGCCCCGCGGCCTCGGCCCAACTGAGATTTCCCAGCCGGCTCTGATAGCCGCGCAATCCGTGCGTGATCCACAAGGCGCTGGCGAACACGCCGAGCAGATAAATGGAGAGATTGACGGACTCCGCCAATTTAACCCAGCCCAGCCACTCGATCGCCGCGGCCCAAGCCACGTAGACGATCGACGCGGTGAGAACCAAGGCGCAGCCATGGAGGCAGCGCAGCCCTTCTTGTCGGTCTTTTAGCATAGCGGTCCTGGAATGTGTGTGTGTGGTGTCCAGCGACAGTGGATCATAGCCCCAGTTCGTGACTAAGGTAGCGTCCGGCCCCCTGTTCAGGACCTCCGCCACAGTGCGGTAAATCTCATCGGGCAATCCCTGATCGTGGCCTCCCCGGCGCGATCCCCCTTGCCTCGCCCCGAGACGGAACGACGCTGCCACCATCCGCGATGAACACGGCCGACACGACAGCGCGAACAGGGTGGTTTTGTGTCCGTGCGCAGACGCGTCGGGAGCACGCCGCCGCGCTGGCGCTGCAACAGCGTGTGGGTGTCGAGGTGTTCGCGCCGCGTATCCTTATTTCAAGGACGAGGCCCGGCGGCGGCGTGATGACCTCCGTGGCGGAGGCTCTGTTTCCGGGGTATATTTTCGCGCGCTTTCAATATCCGCACCAGTTGCGGCATGTGGTGAGCACCCGCGGCGTCACCGGTGTCGTCAGCTTTGGGGGCGAGCCGCCGACCGTGGCGGACGGCGTGATCGAGTTCCTGCGGGCGCAGCTTCGCCGCGCCGGCGCGGCGGATCCGCTGCCGGTATTTCCGGCGGGCGCCTGGGTGCGCGTGGCGAGCGGATGTTTTCGCGATCTCGAAGGCCGCGTCCTCGCCTTCGATCCGCAGACCGAACGGGTGCGGGTGTTACTCAGCCTGCTCGGGCGGGAGATTCAGGTGAGCGTTCCGGCCCACCAACTTGTAAACGAGGACGATCCTTCGCGGAAGTACCCCGCGGGATTGAGGCGTTCTGAAATCGGCGCGGCACCAGTCGCCTGATTTTAGGTCCATGGGGCAGTGAAGCTCCCGGCCAAGGGGAGATCTGGCAGCTGAGGTGCATCGCAGTGCGATGCGCTGAGGCGGCAGCTTGGCGAAAACCGGCGATCCGGTGGGCATCCAGCTCCCCTCGCCTCCTCCCACATCCATGAAAGCACCTCACGTCCTCCTGGCGGTTGCCGCCACGTTCACTGCGACCAGTTCCCTCCTCGCGTTTGCCGAGTTTGCCCGCGGCGAGGCAAAACTGTCGACCACGGCCCGGGCCACATACGACTCCCGCGTCTTCGGCGGCGCCAACGGCGCCGACGACTACATCTTCTCGCTCGAACCGCTGCTGATTTACCGGCGGGAGGCCGGTCAGATCAAACTCGAGAGCGAGCTGGGCACGCGCATCAATCGTTACCTGGATTTCACCGAATTGAACTCGGAAGATTTCGTCGGCTCGCTGCGGCTGCGGCTGCCCCCCGAAGAGGCACGACGTTTTTCCGGCACGTTCCTGATCAGCTACGACGAGCGGACGGACGTCAATTACGACGTGAACACGCGGGTGCGTCAGAAAAATTTCCTGACCAGTGCGAACGCGCTCATTCCGACGGGCTTGAAAACGAGCGTCGTGCTCGGCGGCTCGTTCCGCAACGACCAGCGCAATCAGTTCAGCGATCGCGAATCGTGGGATGGCTACGCGGGTTTTCGCTACGGCAACTTTCTCGGCGGCGCGATGATGGAACTCACCTATCGTCACACCGATCTCGAATCCAGCGGCGGCAATGCCTGGGGGATTCCGCTCGATCAGCAAAGCGACACCTACTCCATCACGTTTTCCCGGCCGATCTATAACGATTTTCGCGGCTCGCTCAGCTATGGCTACCGGATCCTGAACCGTTCGCGCAGCGAAGTTTTCGGCCGCTCGGACCGGAGCGAGGGCTCGATCGTGACGCTTCGCGTCGACGGGCCGTTCCTCCCGGAATCGATGTTTCCCAAGGTCGAGACTTCCTTCGCCATCGGCTATCAAAAGGCCGAATCGCCCGGCATCAACGACACCGGCGGCGAACGTTTCGTGGGTTCGGCCCATGTGACCTGGCACGCCCGCGAGCGCACCGATGTGTTCCTCGATCTTCGCCGTTCCCTCGAACTGTCGATCAATGATCTCACCGTGGAAACCAGCGCGGCGGAAATCGGCGTCTCCCAGAAAATCGGCGCCTTCATCGACGCCAACGCCTCCATCGGTCGCGAACAGCGCGACTATCGCACCGCGGGACGCAAGGATCACGCCACGATCGCCTCCGCCGGGCTCGCCTACCGGATCAATCCGGCCTGGTCGGCTCATGCGCAGTATCGACTCCGGGACTCGAGCTCGAGCTGGTCGAACGCGGACTACTCGCGCCATGTCGCTTACGTTTCGGTGAACTACATTTTCTAAAATGTCCTCCGTCCTTCGCCTCCTGTCTGTCGTGGCGCTGCTGTCCGCGGCGTCCGCGCGCGCGCAGATGCCGGCCATCGAGCCGACGCCTGTGCTGCCTGCCTCCAGCGACACCGATCCGTCCTACCGCCTCACCGCGGGCGATTCGGTGTCCGTCAACGTCTACGGCGAAGCCGACATGTCCGCCGCCCAGCGGCTCGACTCCACCGGCGTCTTGCGCCTGCCGATGATCGGCGAGGTCAAGCTCGGCGGCCTCTCGGTCCGCGAAGCCGAAGGCCGCCTGGAGAATTTGTACAAGGAACGGGAACTGCTGAAGTCGCCGCTCGTGACGATTGCGGTCAGCAACTACGCCTTGCGGGAGGTTTCGGTGCTCGGCGCCGTGCGTTCGCCCGGCAATTTCCAGTTTCCCAAGGAAACCACCAGTCTCGACATCGCCGACTTGATCACACGCCTCGGCGGCTTTTCACCGACCGCCAAATCGGACGCCGTCAGTGTCATTCGCCGCAAACCGGACGGCACCGAGGAGGTCACTACGGTCGACGTGGAACGCATGATCTCGGGCCGGCGCCGCGGCGATGCGAGCCGCCGCGAATTTGCCATTTATCCCGGAGACCGGATCTGGGTGCCCGAACGCCTCTTCTGATTTCGTTCCAACTTCAAATTCCCACACCTATGGCCAAGACGAAGAATTCCGCCGCGGCGGCCGCGCCCGCTTTTCGCATTTCTCCGCGGGACATCCTGCAGATGTTTCAGGAGCGCTGGTTGATCGGCCTCCTGATTGGCGCCGCCGCGGCCGCGGCGTTTGTTTTTCTGCAACCGCGTAAAGATCCTGTATATTACAGCGAGGTCAGCCTGCTGTTCGAATCGAAAAAGGACCGCGTGCTCAACATCCAGGAGGTGGTCGACACCGGGGTGCGGAGCGCCAACGAGCTCAACATCCATGCGGAGCAGCTCCGCAGCCAGACCTTCTTCGACTACATGCTGTCCTCCTTCAACAAGGAAGAGACGGCGCGCATCCAAAAGGCCTATCGCGACCTCGAGCAGCCGGACAAGCCGCTGCCGAGTCTCGCCGAGATCATCCGGCCCAACGTCAACATCTACCCGCGCCGCAACACGACGATCATCGTGATCGGCGTCACGAATCGCAACCCCGAGGCCGCCGCGCTGATCGCGAACCGTTACGCGCGCCGCTACATCGACTTCAACCTGGATCGCGCCAACAGCGGCACGAACTCGGCGATCATCTTCCTGCGCAATCAGGCGGAGGAGATGCGCGCGCAGGTCGAGGCTGCGGAGGCTTCGCTGCAGGACTATCGCACGAAGTACAACATCGCCTCGCTCGGCGAAAACCAGAGCGTGGTCCTGCAAAAGGTCGGAACCGTCGGCACCGCGCTCGTGCAGGCGCAGATGGAGCAGGTCGAGATGCGCTCGGTGCTCGACAAGATCGAGGAGTATCGCGCCGACAAGCGCGACCTGTTCGAGATCCCGCAGATCAATGGCTTCGGCCAGGTCAACGGACTGCGGGTCCGCCTGGAGGAACTGAAGGCCGCGCGGCTGCTGCTCGCGGAGAAATACCTGCGGCTCCACCCCAAGATGGTCCAGAACCAGCTGCAGATCGACGAGACGTCGCGGCTGCTCAACGACGCCGTGAAAATGGCGATCGCGAACCTGGAAACCCGCCTGCGCATCGCGGCGCAGCATGAGTCGCGTCTGCGCAAGGAGCTCGCCGACGCCGAGGGCAAAGCCCACGAGCTCGACAAGACGTCCATCGACTACCGTTTTCTCGAACAGGATGCGGCCACCAAGCGCTCCACTTACGCGCGCATCGTCGACCGGCTCAACGAGGCCAGCGTCGCGAGCCAGATGGAGAACACGAATATCAAGATCTTCGATCCGGCCTACGTGCCGATGAGCGCCATCGGCGACGGTGCGCTCGGCATCGCGCTCAAGGCGGGTGTCATCGGCGTCGGCCTGCTCGTCTTCGTGCCGCTTGGTCTCGGTTTTCTCGATACGCGCATCAAGACGGTCTCGCACGTCGAGGACTCCCTCGGCGAGGTGCTGCTCGGCGCCGTCAAGCCGATCGACGGCCTCGGCGAGGTCGAGCGCGCGCATGTGTATCGACTGCACAAGGACGACGGGCTCACCGAAAGCTATCGCGGCATCTACAGCTCGATCGACATCCACTCCACGGAGGCCTTTCCGAAGGCGATCATCAGCACCAGCAGCATGCCGGGCGACGGCAAGAGCCTGACCGCGAGCAATCTCGCGGCGGTGTTCGCCGCGCACGGCCGCCGCACGCTCCTCGTCGACTGCGACCTGCGCCGGCCGGTGCTGCACCGGTATTTCGGCGTCGATGTCACAAATGGATGGATACAGGCGCTGAACGCGCCCGCGCCGGCCGCCGGCACGCCGGCGGAACCGCCGACGATCGCGTTCACCGAAAACCTGGACCTGCTGCCTTCCGGTGGTGTCGCGAAGAATCCGACCGAGATGCTCGAGAAATTCGTCACCTCCGGCATGCTCAAACGGCTGCTGACGCGTTACGATCTCGTCATTCTGGATACGCCGCCGGTCGCGGTCTTCCCGGACGCCCTCCTGCTCAGCCGTTATTGCAAGGAGCTGATCTACGTCTGCAAATTCGGCTCCGTGCGTCTCAACAACGTCCGGCGCACGCTGCAGAAGCTGCACGAGACCGGCGTGAAGGTGCTCGGACTGGTCATCAATCAGATGCCGGAGTCGCGTTTCCGCGCGTGCGGCTATCAGGGCTACGGCGCATATGGCCAGGAGTATTACCAGGCCTACGCCAAGACGAGTGCGGCGCATTGATGCGGTGATCGTAATCGACACTGCTCATGCCGCACTCCACTCGCGGGGCGCCGCTCGCGGATACGCTTCGCGCGCTCGGCGGCGTCGTGCTGCTGATCGCGCTGGCGGTGGCGCCGCTGAACTACGGCTCCACCCGCCCCGTTCCGTTTGAAACGCTGTTCGCATTGACGCTCGCGGGCGGCGGCTGCTGGTTCCTGAGCACGGTCGTTCGCCGGGAGTTTCCTCTGCCGCCCTGGCCCGCGCGCATCGGAATCCTGCTGGTTCTTTTCGTGGCGCTCGCCTGGCTACTGGCCTTCACTCCGCCGGAAGTGCCGGCGTTTACGCGCGGCCACTTCGCGCGCATTCAAGCACGCTGGCCTCACAGCGTCGTGCCGCGCGATTTCTCTTCATTGCTCCTGTGGGCGCTCGCCGCGCTGATCGCCTTCGTCGCCTTGTGGGACCTCGCCCGCCAGCGGGCCTGGCGAACGGCCATCGCCGGCGTGATCCTCTGGACGGCCGTCACGGTGGGGCTGCTCGGCTTGCTGCAGAACGCGACGCGCGCGCGCGGGATTTACTGGGACACCGAGCACCGGCTGCCGGGCGCGTTCTTCGGACCGTTCTTTCACCACACGTCAGCCGGAGCCTATCTCAACACCGCGTGGCCCTTGGGACTGGCGCTCGCGCTCGCGGCGATTCGCCGCAACGGCGGCGAGGCAGGGACGCGGCTGACGATCGCCGCGTGTTTGATCGGAGCGGCGTTGATCCTGGCGGCGCACGGTGGACATGTGTCCCGGCTGCCGCAGGTCATCGCGCTGGCAGCGCTCGTGGTCTTCGCGCTGTGGGCTGGAGTTTGGCGCGTGCTCGGCGAGGTTCGCGGATTGCGGATCGCGCTGGGCGCCGTGGCACTGATCGTGGGCGTAATCGTGGTGGCCGGCGGTGCGGGACGCATCAAGGACATCCGTGCGCGCTGGTCGCTATTGAGCTGGGAGGGATTGCGCGGCGATGCGAGCCGGGTGGCCAACGTGCCGCCCGAGCGCGACTGGCGCCGGCTGATGCGCGACGACCTGTTCGTCCCCTCGGACCACAGCGCCTATCCCCTCGGCGATCGGGGCGCGATGTACGCTGCAGCGATCGGCGCGATCCGCGAGCGGCCCTGGTTTGGCTGGGGGCCGGGCGGATGGACGGCCGCCGCCGCGCACCATTCCTCCGACCCGTTTGTGCGAACTTTTTTTCTCATCGTGCAGTTCACCCATGAAGATTACCTGCAGACCTGGGTCGAATGGGGACTGATCGGAGCGGCCGGGTGGCTGCTGCTCGTGCCTGGCGGAGGTTTTCACGCGTTGCGACGCCTCGGCCGACAGCCGGCCACGGATTTCATCGGCGCGGGCGCGACGGTCGCGCTGGGGGCGGTGCTCACCCAGTCGCTGATCGATTTTCCGCAGCAGATTCCCGCGATCCAATACAATGTCATCGCCCTCGCCGCTCTCGCCTGGTCTGCAGGTGCCTCGGAACTCCCGGCGCGAAAACGGTCTAGTTCTCCCTCCTCATGAGCGTATCGACTCCTATCGAAGAAATCGTCATTCGCCCGAATCAATCCTGGCTGCGCATCGATTGGCGCGGCGTCCTCCAATACAAGGATCTCGTATTCCTGATGGTGCGGCGCGATTTCATCGCCCGTTACAAGCAGACGATTCTCGGACCGGCGTGGTTCATCATCAATCCCGTCATCACTTCGCTGATGTTTACGGTGGTGTTCAGCCGCGTGCTCGGCGTGGGCACCGGGGGAATTCCTCCGATGCTGTTCTATCTTTCGGGCATGCTCGCCTGGTCCTATTTCTCGAACCTGCTGAGCACGACGAGCAATGCGCTGCTCCACAACGCGAGTCTGTTCGGAAAAGTTTATTTCCCGCGGCTCATCGTGCCGCTGGCGATGTCCGTCTCGAGCTGCATCGCGTTCGGCATCCAACTATGCACGTTCCTCGCCGTCCTCGCTTTCAACGTCGCGACCCATCGCGCCGACGTGTCGCTGGCGCAGGTCGGCATCGCGCTCCTCTCCCTGCCGCTGATTCTTCTGCACACCGCGCTGCTGGCGATGGGCGTCGGACTCACGCTCGCCTCGATCACAGCGAAGTATCGGGATTTTCAACACCTCACCGGTTTCATGCTCCAGCTGTGGATGTATGCGTCGCCGGTCATTTTCCCCTTCGCTCACGTCCAGCAGAAATTTCCCGGACACTCCTGGATCGCCGCGCTCAACCCCATGGCCGCGGTGATCGAGAATGTCCGGGCGCTTTTCTTCGGTACCCCGGGCATGCCCCTGCCTTACCTCCTGTTCTCCATCGGCGTCGCCGTGACGATTTTCCTGTTCGGCGTGCTGAATTATCAGCGCACCGCCCGGACGTTCATCGACACGGTGTGAAGCCCGGCCCCGGTCCGTTCATCCTTTATCCGAAGAACCATGTCACAACCCACCATTTCCGTTCGTAACGTCTCGAAGCGCTACCGCCTCGGCGTCGTCGGCATGACCACGCTGCGCGATGAACTCCAGCGTCGTTGGGCGCGCCTGCGCCGCAACGAAACCGCGCTCGGCGTCACCGCGAAGCCGGTGCCGGCCACCGAATTCTGGGCGCTGCGCGACGTGAGTTTCGACGTCGAGCAGGGCGAAGTCGTGGGTTTGGTCGGTCGCAACGGCGCCGGCAAGAGCACCCTGCTGAAAATCCTCAGCCGCATCACCGAGCCCACGGAGGGCGAGATCCGGATCCGCGGCCGCGTCGCGAGTCTCCTCGAGGTCGGCACCGGCTTCCACCCGGAGCTCAGCGGTCGCGAGAACATTTTCCTCAACGGCGCCATCCTCGGCATGTCGCGGCTCGAGATCAAAAGGAAGTTCGACGAGATCGTGGAGTTTTCCGAAATCGGGAAATTCATCGATACGCCCGTGAAGCGCTACTCGAGCGGCATGTATGTGCGCCTCGCCTTCGCGGTCGCCGCTCACCTCGAACCGGAGATCCTCATCGTCGACGAGGTCCTCGCGGTCGGCGACGTGGCCTTCCAGCGCAAGTGCCTCGGCAAGGTGCGCGAGATCTCCCGCGGCCAGGGGCGCACGGTGCTGTTCGTCAGCCACAACATGAACGCGGTGGAAAACATCTGCACCCGCGGCGTGCTCATGCGCCAGGGACAGATGGTCCGCGAGGGTCCGGACGTCCGCGGCATCGTTCGCCAGTACATCGCGGAGCACAAACAGGGCACCTCGGGCGCGTTCTGGCAGAACGAGGACAACTCGTGGGAAAACGACTATTTTCGCATCGATCGCTTTTACCTCACCGATCCCAACGGCGACGTCCTCACGCATCCCGTGCCCAACGATACGCCGGTCAGCGTCGTCATCGAAGGCGAGGTGCTGAAGCCGGATTCGAACCTCCAACTCGGCTACGGTCTCTTCACCGACGAGATGGACCTGCTGTATGTGAGCACAAATCTCGACCAGCCGGAGGCGTCGTGGGTCGACCTGCCGCGCGGCTCGGTCCGGCTCACGTCACGAATTCCGGCGCGGTTCGTCAACGAAGGCGCGTATCGGGTCGGTCTCTACATGAGTCTCTATCGTCGCAAATGGTTCTGCGAACCGGGCGTCAAGGGTCCGACGCTCTCGTATGAAGTTCGCGGCGGCCTGAGCGATTCACCGTGCCTGGTGACGCGCCGCCCCGGTTTTTTGAGTCCAGTTTTCGAGTGGAACGTTCGGACGGGTGTGGAACTGGTGGCCTGATCGCCGCCGGATTCTCCCCGTCCAGTCCTGCCCCGTCCTGGCAGGACGCGCTTCGTCCACGCTCTTTTTCCCATGCTTCAACCTCGCCATCGTCTCCTGGTGGTCACCCGGCATTGTCCCTTTCCTGAAAACGACGGCGCCGGGGCCTACCTTTTCGACCTGCTCTCCCATCTCAAGCACGGCGGTGCCGTCATCGACCTGCTGTGGCTGCAGCCCGACCGCGCCCTTTACCGCCGCGGCGTATTCATTTCTTCACGACGTTTCCATGCGGTCGCCCGGCTGCACCTGCCGGGCGCGATCAATTTCGGGCGCTGGCGCTTTTTCCCCTCCGTGTGGTGGCTGCCGTTCAAGGCCCGCTCGCTCCACTTCGTCAAAACCCTGCTCTGCATGTTTCCCGCCTTCCGGCAGCGTTTCGCCCGACGCGCCGCCACCCGCCCGGCCAGTCCGTCCCCGGCGACTTTCGCCTGGAGTGCCCTGCCGTCGCGAGCGGAGACGCAGGCGTTTCGCGCGCTCGCCGCGCGCATCGCCCCGGACGCCGTTCTGATCAACTACTGCTGGCTGATGCCGCTGGCTGCGGAGGTGCCGTATGCCCGCAGGATGGTCCTCACCCACGATGTCGCGTCGCACCGCCTCCGCCTGACCGGCGCGGCTCGCAGCGACCTTCCCCGGAAGCGAAATCCCGCGCATCCCGAAGGCGAAGCCGCGCTGCTGGCCGACGCCGATGCGATTCTCGCGATCAGCGACGAGGACGCCGCAGTGTTCCGTGGCATGCATCCGACCAAAACCGTTCTCACGGTGCCCAAGGCCGCGCCACTCCCCGCGGCTTCGTCCCCGGCGTCCACGGTCGCGGGCCGGTGTCTCTTTGTCGGTGGTCGCAACGCTCCCAACGAGGAAGGCCTGCGCTGGTTTCTCGACCGCGTCTGGCCCCGTGTGCGTGCCGCCTGGCCTGAGGCGTCGCTGCACGTCTGCGGCGGCGTGTGCGAGGTCTTTCGGGAGCCGTGCGAGGGTGTGGTCTTTCGTGGACGCGTCGAGAACCTGGCGCAGGATTACGCGGCCGCGGAAGCCGTGGTCGTTCCCCTCCTCCGGGGCACGGGCATGAAAATCAAACTCGTCGAAGCGGCGAGCCACGGCAAAGCCTGCGTCACCACGCCCGTCGGTTTGCAAGGATTGAAATTCTTCGAGCCGGCCGTCCTGTGCGCGTCCGCTCCCGAGGCCTTCGCCAACGCCATGGTGCGCGTTCTGGCCAGTGCGGATCTGCGCACGCAACTTGGCCGCGACCTGCAGGCGGCGGCCGCCCGGCATTTGTCGCCCGAGGCGTGTTACAACTCCGTAAAACGCTGGCTGCAGATTGACGCCGCTCCTGCGGCCGCTCCGGCTGCGGCCACGCTGCCCGCGACCTAAATTTTGCCATGTCCCGACGCGCTCCCGTCGCTCTCTTCGTCTACAACCGGCCTGACAAAACCCGTCAGACGCTGGAGGCGCTCGCGCGCAACCGCGAGGCGGCAGACACGCCGCTCCATGTGTTCGCCGACGGACCGAAACCGGGCGCGTCGGCGGCCGAGCTCGCACGGATCGAGGAAACGCGCGCGCTGGTGCGGAGCCGCCGCTGGACCGCTGAAACGCACGTCTTCGAATCCCCCACCAATCGCGGTCTGGCCGACTCGATCGTCGGGGGAGTCAGCCAGATCCTGTCCAAGCACGACCGCGTCATCGTGCTCGAAGACGACATCGTCACCTCGCCGGGCTTCCTCGAGTATTTCAACGCGAGCCTCGAACTTTACGCCGCCGAGCCGCGGGTGATGCATGTTTCCGGCTACATGTATCCGCTCGGTCTGCGCCGGCGCGGCACGGCCTTCCTGCAGATTCTCTCCTGTTGGGGCTGGGCCACGTGGGCGCGCGCGTGGCGGCACTACGAGCCGGATGTCGCGCTGCACCTGAAACGGCTGCAGGCGCCCGGACGTATCCGAAAGTTCAATATCGAAGGCCATGCCGACTTCTACCGGCAGTTGCAGGAGAACCAGGCGGGACGCATCAAGTCGTGGGCCGTGCGCTGGTATGCCTCGTGGCTGGCGCAGGACGGACTCTCGCTGTTTCCGACCCAGTCGCTCGTGCGCAACGTCGGTCACGATGGCACCGGCGTCCACTGCCATGCCGATCAGCGGTTCGACACCGAGCCGGTCGACTCCATTCCGGTAAACCGGATTCCACTGCGGGAGGATCGCGCGCTGCGCTGGCGGATCAATGAATTCTACCGCTCCGGACGCGTCGATCGTTCCGTGCCGCGGATCTGGTTGCACAGCCGTTTCGTGCTGCCGCTGCGGCGGCGGCTCGCGGCGCTCTGATTTCGTTCCGACGATGCCCTTGACTCTGCCCATCTCCCGGGACGCGAAGGTCCGCTTGCGCGGCTGGTGGAACCGTTGCCGCCATCCGCGAGCGGTGCTCGGCCGCGGCACCTACGTTCAGTCCGCCGCGCGGATCGCGCGCGGCACGCGAACCGGCGAGCGTTGCGCGATTTTGCGCGGCGCGGAGCTCCTGCGGGAGGTGACTTTGGGCGATCAAGTCGTGGTCGGCGGCGGGTCACGGGTCGCGCGGACGACAGTCGGCGCGCGGGGCACGCTCGAACGCGACGTGGAGTTGTTCAACTCCACGTTGGCCGATCACGTCCAGCTTCAGCGTCAGGCCAGCCTCACCGACTGCCGCGTGGGGCGCTACACGTATGTCGGGCGAAGCGCTTATCTGAATCTGGTCGACGTCGGTTCGTTTTCGTCGATCGGTCCGGCGGTGCTGGCGGGTTTGGGCGAGCATCCGACGGATCTCGGCTCCACGTCGCCGGCCTTCTATTCGCTCCGTCGCCAATGCGGCGATACGTTCGCGTCGCGCGATCTTTTTGCCGAGCGCCGGCCCATCGCGATCGGTCACGACGTGTGGATCGGGGCCCGGGCTTTCATCCGCGACGGCGTGACGATTGGCGATGGCGCGATCGTGGCGGCCGGCGCCGTGGTCACGCGCGATGTTCAGGCTTACGCGATCGTCGGTGGGACCCCGGCGAAGCTCATTCGTTTTCGCTTCGACGAAACCGCGATCGCCCGGCTGTCGCGCCTGGCGTGGTGGAACTGGCCCGATGATCGGCTGCGCTCCGCCCAGCCGCTGCTCGCCGCGCCGGACCTGCGTGCATTTCTCGATTGGGCCGAGGCGACCTCGCCGACCGGCCGCGAATCCGTTCTTTTATGAATCGTTCCGCTCTCATCAGTGTCGTGCTCCCGGTTTACAACGCGGAGCGCTACCTCGCCGGCGCGATGGAAAGCATCCTCGCGCAGTCGTTCACCCGGTTCGAACTGCTCGCGATCGACGATGGTTCGCGGGACGGCTCGCTCGCGATCCTGCAGCGTTTTGCCCGCCGTGATCGTCGGGTGCATATCGTCAGCCGGCCCAACACCGGAATTGTCGGCGCGTTGAACGATGGCTTGGCGGCGGCCAGTGCGCCGTTGATCGCGCGCATGGATGCGGACGATGTCGCCCTGCCCGACCGGTTCGCGCGCCAGTTCAATTACATGGAGGAGAATCGGAACTGCGTCGCGCTCGGCACCGCGGTCGATTTCCTCGACGAGAGCGGCCACCGCGTCATGTCGTGCCCGCGTCCGCTGGATCACGCGTCGATCGAGTCCGGACTGCTCAAGGGCGATGGTGGCATGATGATTCATCCGTCGGTGATGCTCCGGCGCGACGCGGTGCTTTCGATCGGCGGGTATCGTCGCCAGGCCGAATACGTCGAGGATCTGGATCTCTACCTTCGCCTCGCGCTGGTCGGCCGGCTCGCGAACCTGCCGGAGACGCTCCTCTGCTACCGCATTCACACGACGAGCATCAACTTCACCAAAAACACCGGCCGCTACCAGACAAAGCTCGGTGTGATGGCGGAGGCGTTTCGCGCGCGCGGTCTGCCGTTCAGCGAGCGGGATATTCCGGATCGCAGCGCCGCGTGGGCCGATCCGGTCCGCCGCTACCGCGAATGGGCGGCCACGGCCTTGCAGTTTGGTTCCCGCCGCGTGGCCGTGCGGCACGGCGTCGCCGCCTGCCGGCTCGATCCGTGGAACTGGCAGTCGTGGCGCAGCCTGCGCTACGCATTAACCGCGCCGATTCCGGCCAAGGCGAAGAACCTGGCGCGCGTTTCCCGTTCGATCTCCTGAGCATGCCTCATCTTCTTTATATCGGCCAGAATCCCACCACGGGAACCGGCAGTCCGGTGATCGTCCTGCGTCATTTGCAGCGCTTCGCCGCGGATGGCTGGAAGATCTCCATCGTCGGCGACTACGGCGGGGACTATCGCGTGTGCCGGAACGCCGGTTGGAGCGTGAAGCAGCTGTGCCATCGCCGCTGGTGGTGGCCGCCGTATCGCAAGCATTCGCCGAGCTTGCGCTGGCTGCGATTGCGGCTCCTGGCGCACGAAGCGGCCGCGGGCTCCCCGCGCCCCGACGTGATCCTGTCGTATCTGGCGTTTCACTCCGATTTCGCCACGCAACTCGCGACGCACGTCGCGCAGATCACGGGCGCACCGCTGCACGTGCTGGTGCACGACGATCCGACGGCATTTCCCGCCGCGCGCGGAAAGGAAGCCGAGATCCGCGCGGTGCATGAAGGCATCTTGAACGCAGCCGATGAGTGCTGGTTTGTTTCGCCCGAACTCGCGGATTGTTATCCGTCCACCGCGCCACACCGACGGATTCTTTATCCGATTCCGGAAGGTTGGGATCGTCCGGCGATGTGGCACGAAGGGCGCGCCAGCCTTCCCCGGGTTTACTACGCGGGCCATGTGTGGCCGGAGCAGCTGCCGCTCCTGGGGCGCGCCGCTCGTGCGATTCAGTCGGCCGGCGCCGAACTGACGATCATGGCGAAAGGGTCGGAGACGTTGCGCGCTTTCTGCGAAACGGAACCTGTCCGCTGCCTGGCGCCGCAGCCGACGAACCGCGAGGCGCTCGCGCATCTCGCCGGCGAGGCGGCGGGTGTGATCGTCTCCTATGCGGACACGGTTGCGCAGATGCCGTGGTGCGCCACGAGTTTTCCGAGCAAGCTGGTCGAGTTCTGTCATTTGGGTCTGCCCGTCGCGATCGTGGCACCGGCGGACAGCGCGGTGGCGCGTTGGGCGCAACGGCTGCGTTTTCCGTATTTCTACGAGCCGGACAATCTCCGCGCGTTGCAGGAGTGGGCCGCCGGTCTGCGGCAGCGCGAGGTGTGGCAGGTGCGCGCCGCGCTCTCGCTTCATCTGGCCCAGACCGAGTTCGATCCGACTCGCATCCAGGCGCAGCTGGCAAACGCGCTTCTGCCGGGCACCGAACGCCGCGCAGCGTGACAAAGGACGTCACTTCGTCCTGTTCAATGTCTTCTTCCTCCCCCCGTCGCGTTATTCTCGTCGGCTGCGGTGCCGTGGCCCGGCAGTTCTATGTGCCCGCGCTCAGGGTGTTGCAGAACGCGGGCTTCGTGCGCGTGTCCGCCATCGTCGACCCCGCGGTGAATGCCCGCGAGTTCGTCGCCCGTGCGTTTCCGAAAGCCGGCCAATCCGCCTCGCTCGAGCAGACCACCGCGCCGGCCGGCACCCTCGCCATCATCGCGTCGCCGCCCGGATTTCACGCTGTGCAGACCATCGCGGCGTTCGAACGCGGCTGGCACGTGCTTTGCGAAAAACCGATGGCCTCGAGCGCCGCCGAAGCCGCGGAGATGGTGGCCGCCGCGCGTCGGCACGATCGCCTGCTCGCCGTCGGTTTGTATAAACGTTTTTTTCCCGCCAGTCGCTATCTCTACAGCCTGTGCCGGGACTGGCTGCTCGGGCCGCTCGTGACCTACTCGATTTCCGAAGGCGGACCGTTCCGCTGGCCGGCGGGACCCTCGTTCTTCGATCGCGCGCAGACGCCCGGCGGAGTGTTGCTCGACGTCGGCGTGCACGTGCTCGACCTGCTGGGCTGGTGGCTCGGGGAACCGGAAACGTTGCGTTACGCCGACGATGCCATGGGCGGGCTCGAGACCAACGCCTTCCTCCAGCTCACCCACGCCAACGGCGTGCGCGGAAAGGTGCACCTGAGCCGCGACTGGAACACCATGCAGCAGTATCGTTTCGAATTCGAACGCGGCGTCGTGACCTGGAAGGTCAACGATGCCAACGGCCTCACGGTCGAGCTGGTGGGCGCGCCCGCCGCGGTGCAGGGCACGCTGATCGCGCCGCTGCCCGAGCCGCCGTATTGTCCGCAGCCGCGCGCGCTCGAGACCAACGCCCAATGTTTCATTCTGCAGTTGCTGAACGTCCTCGGCTCGATCGCCGGCGAGGAGACGCTGCTCGTGCCGGGTGAGGAAGGTCAGCTTTCGCTGCGGCTCATCGAGCAGTGCTATGCGCATCGCACGTTGATCGAACAGCCGTGGCTGACGCCGGAGGAAGCGACGCGCGCCCAGGAATTCAGCTCCGCTCTGCCTGCCGCCACATGAAAGTCGCCCTCATCGGAGCCAGCGGGTTCATCGGAACCCGCATCATCGAACAATTTCACCTCGGCGGCGGCCCGTCGCTCGCCGCGATCGTGCGCCGTCCTTCGAGCCTCGCGCTGCCTGCGCGGTTCTCGATCGAGACGCATCTCGCGGATGCCCTGGACACCGATGCCCTCGCGCGGGCGTTCAGCGGTTGCACGGCGGTGATTCACGCGGCGATCGGCGACCCGGCCCAGATCGAGCGGATGCCGGGCGCGCTGTGTCTCGCCGCGTCCGCCGCCGGGGTGAAGCGACTCGTCTATCTCAGCAGCGCATCCGTGCACGGGCAGAATCCTCCGCCGGGCACCGACGAGAACAGCCCGCTGACGACGAACCAGGCCATGGACTACAACAACGCGAAGGTCCGCGCCGAGCAGCGCTTCTTCGCGGAATGCCGCCGCCTCTCGCTCGTCGGTTTCGCGCTCCGTCCGGGCGTTGTTTATGGTCCGCGCTCCCGCTGGATCGCGGACCTCGCGAACGAGATGATCGAAGGCCGCGCGTGGCTCTACGAAGGAGGCCGTGGGATCTGCAACGGCATCTATGTCGACAATCTCGTGCATGCGATCTCGTGCTGCCTGCAGGCCACGGATGACGCCGCGGGCGCCTATCTCGTGGGCGACGCCGAAACGGTCACGTGGGAGCAGTTCTACCGCACCGCGGCGGTGCATCTCGACGTGCCGCTCGCCAGCATTCACCAGCTCTCGCAACTGCCGATGTTCAAACGCTCGTGGAAAGAGCGCGCCGACCGCGCGGCGGCGCATCCGTTGGTGCAACGGCTGCTGCCCTTGGTGCCTTACAAATTGAAACGCAGCACGAAAGCGGTGATCGCGGCCAACGCGCCGGCGCCGCGTCAGGATTCGTGGACCATCCCCAACGGCCCGCAACCGCGGGTGTCGCAGGAAATGGCGCTCCTGCAGCAATGCAGCTGGAAACTGCCGCACCGGCGGGCGGAGGAAAATCTCGATTACCGGCCGTCGGTGAGCTTCGCCGACGGGATGAACCGCAGTTTCGCCTGGTGGCGGTTTGCCCAGGGCGAGGTGTCTTTTGCCGCATGAAAATCAGCGTCCTGATCCCCGCCTTTCACGCCGATCCGTTCATCGCCACGGCGCTCGCCAGCGTCCGGGCGCAGACTCACCGCGACTGGGAGATCGTCGTCGTCGAAGACGGCTCGCGCGACGACACCAAGACGATCGTCGAGGAGTTCGCCGCGTCGTGCGTGCAGCCGGTCGTCTACCGGAATCTCGGCGAAAACTTCGGCGTCGGCACGGTGCGCAATCATCTGCTCCAGCTTGCGAGCGGAGACGCGTTGGCCTTTCTCGACGCCGACGACACCTGGGAGCCGGATCACCTCGCCAATGCCGCGACACAGATCGAAGCCGGCGCCGATCTCGTCGTGAGCGGCGTGCGGACCTTCGATCTCGTGAAGAAAACGCTGATCGAGGAAGTGCAGCCGCCGGCGGAGCTGTTCGCCGATCCGGTGCGCGCGCTTTTCGAAGAGAGCGTGATCATCACAAGTTCCTCGGTCGCGTTGACGCGCGACGTGGCGGGTCGCGCCGGCGAGTTCGACACCACCCTGCGCATCGGCGAGGACCGCGATTACTGGCTGCGTTGCGCGCTGGCCGGCGCGCGGGTTCGGGGCACCGGCCGCTTCACCTGCAATTACGCCAAACACCTTTCGAGCTCGATGGCGCGCACCTACGTCGTCGCGCAGCACGTTACCCGGTTTTATCAGAAATATCAGAATCTCGACGCCGTGCCCGCGCGGCTGCGGCGCCATCTGCTGGCGCAAAGCCTGATTTGCCAGGGCCGTCTGCTGCGCGAGCACGACCGCGATCGCAGCGCCGCGTGTTTCTGGCAGGCGTGGCGGTGCGAACCGTTGAACCCGCTGATTCCCGTCCACCTGGCCTTTACTCACTGGCGCGCAGCCAATCCCGCCGCGAAGGCCGCCTGAGTGCGCGTCACCCGCGAACGAGCCCGCATGTCTCTCGCGTTCCTGATTCTCGCGCACAAGAACCCTCGACAGGTGGAGCGGCTCTTTCGCGCCATCCACCGCCCGGAAGATGTGGTGGTGCTGCATTTTGATCGCCGCGCGCCGGCCGCGTTGCACGAGCTCGGACGGCAACTGTCGCGAGCACATCGCAATGTGCACCTGCTCCGGCCGCAAACGATCCTCTGGGGTGGCTACCGCATGGCGGCCGTGCAGATCCAGGCGATGGCGGCGGCGCTGCGCGCCGACGGCCGCTGGCATCATTTCATCAATCTCACGGGACAGGATTTCCCGATCAAGCCGGTGGCGGCGCTCGACGCTCACCTCGCGGCGAATCCGGAATTCAACTACGTGAGCTGGTTCGATCCGGTCTTCACGCCGCTGTGGAGCAATGCCCGCGACCGGATGCGCTTTTATTATCTCGAGTGGCCGTGGCTGGAGCGCGTGTTGCGCGTGCCCGGCGCCGGGCGTCGGATCCGCCGCCTGCTCGGCTGGCGGAACCGGCTGCCGCACCTTCCGCGCTACACGCGACGCTGGCCGGACTTCCGCTACTACGGCGGCGCCAACCATGTGATCCTCAGCCGGGCCGGTGCAGCCTATCTGGCCCACGATCCCGAAGCGCAGCGCATCACGCGCTGGTTGAGCCATGCGGCGCATGCCAATGAAATCGTTTTTCAAACCGTGCTGCTGAACAGCCCGCTCGCCTCGACGATCGTCAACGGTCATCTGCGGGAAATCGATTTTCCGCCCAACCGCCCGCATCCCCGCACGTTTCGCGAGGCGGATTTCGACCGGCTGCGGCAAAGCCCCGCGTATTTTGCCCGAAAGTTCGACGACACCGTCGACTCGGCAATCCTCGACCGCCTTGCCGAGCATCTCGGGCTTCCACCGACAGTTCACGAGGTTGTCGCGCACTCCTGACCGGAATTGCTGTCCATGCGCTGCCCGTCGGATCGGATTTTCTCCGATCTGACGCGTGGCAGAGCGGCCCAACACTCCGCCCTGCTTTTTTATTGGTCCCGCCGCGTTTTTCGCGTCCTCCCAAGATGAAGCCACCTCTTGTCAGCATCTGCATTCCCGCCTATCGCGCCGACCGCTACCTGCCGGCCGCGCTCGAGTCCGTGCGCGCCCAGCGGTTCACCGATTGGGAATTGATCGTCACCGAAGACGGCTCCCACGACTCGACCGAGGACATCGTGCGCGCCTTCGCCCGCACGGTGCCGCAGTCCGTTCGCTACGATCGCCACGCGCAAAATCAGGGTCTGCCCGCGACACGCAACACGGGGATCGCCGCGGCGCGCGGCGAATGGATCGCCTTGCTCGATGCCGACGACGTCTGGACCACCGGACACCTGGAGACCGCCGCCGAACAATTTTCGCGCGGACCCGCGGAACTCATCCATTCGGGCTCGATCCTCTTCGACAGCGACAGCGGCCGCGAACTCGAGGTGCGCGCACCGACGCCGCAGCAGATCGCCGATTTTCCACGCAGCCTCTTCAACGGCGCTTACCTGATCCAGCCTTCCTCCGTCGTGATGCGCCGGCAGTTGTGGGCCGACGTCGGCGGCTTCGATCCGACGTTCCGCTACGTCGAGGATCGCGAGATGTGGATTCGCTGCGCCCGGAGCGGCGCGCGCTTCGCCTACACTGGGCTTAACACCTGCCTTTATCGGAAGCACGCCGGCGCCATGTCGCGCCATGGCGTCGCCATGGCGCTCGCGAGCGCGCGCGTTTTCGAAAAGAACATCGATTGGGAAGCGGTGCCGAGCCGGCTGCGGCGCAGTCAGGCGGCGGATGCGTGGGTTGCCGCGGGTCGCATGGCGTTGCGGGACGATCCACGCAGCGCGCGCGGCTTTTTCGGCCGCGCGCTCCGTCATCGGGCGCTTGCGCCCTCGACCTACGGCTACTGGCTCGCCGCCGCCGTCTTGAACTGCACCCGCGGAAAAGCCGCATGAACCACGTCGTCTGCACGCTCTTCGAGGGGCACTACCACCTGGGCGTCGGCGCCCTCATCAATTCGCTCCACGCCAGCGGATTTCAGGGACGCATCGTGTGTGGATACCGGGGAGCGGAGCCGGAATGGGCCGGGAACGCGCGCCGGTTGAACGGCATCGAGGTGCGCTTCGTGCCGGTGACGCCGCGCGTGCATTTCACCCACTACAAACCCGTGTTCATGCAGGAATGCTGGGCGGCGCACGCACCGGACGCGCAGCAGCTTTACTACTTCGATCCGGACATCGTGGTGAAAGCGCCATGGAACGTGCTCGAGCGTTGGGCGGCCGACGGCGTGGCGCTGTGCGAGGATGTGAACTCCTATCTTCCGGCCCGCCATCCGCAGCGGCTGGCCTGGGCGGATTTTCTGGCCGCCCGCGGTCTGCCCGCCCGGCGTCCCCTCGACCGCTACTACAATGCCGGCTTTGTCGGGCTGCCCCGGATCCACCGGCACCTGCTCGGGACTTGGTCACAGATTATTGAATACGCCGGCGAGGCCATCGGCTCGCTCGCGACGATCAAGGTCGACCGGCCGACGGCGCTGTTTCACACGCCCGACCAGGATGCGTTGAACCTGGCCCTGATGGCGAGTGACGTGCCGGTGAATGCCGCGGGGCCGGAGGGAATGGACTTCGCCCCCGGCGGGCATCTGCTTTCCCACGCGATCGGCGGTCGCAAGCCGTGGCGTGGCGGTTTTCTGCGCGATGCGTTGCGCGGCCATCCGCCCGGGCAGGCGCAGAAATCCTTCTTCCGTTTCGCGCAGTCGCCGCTGCCGCTGTTCCCCGCGGGCCATCTCGCCCGCCTCAAACTGTCGCTGCTATCCAGCGCCCTGCTCGGCCGCGTTTACCGCCGGGCCTGAGACTTTCCTTCTGTGAAAATCGCATTCCTTTGTTCGTCTTTGGCGCCGGGACGCGACGGCGTCGGCGACTATGTCCGACAACTCGCCGCGGCCTGCACCGAACTGGGGCACACGTGCTCGCTCGTCGCGCTGCACGATCGCCACGTCTCCCCGCCGGCCGCCCTGATCCAGCGGCCGGACGAGGTGCGCTTTTCCGCGAGCCTGAGTTGGAAGAAGCGCGGCGAGCTGTTGCGGCGGCATCTGCACGAGTTCAATCCCGACTGGGTCAGCTGGCAGCTCGTGCCTTATGGTTTCCATCCGAAAGGCGTGCTGCCCTCGGGCGCGGGACGCCTGATCGAGGCCGCCGCACCGTGGCAGAATCACGTGATGCTGCACGAACTGTGGCTGGGCCTCGCCCAGGCGGATCGGCTGCGCCCTCGCCTGATCGGCGCTCTCCAGCGGCGGCAATTGCTCGCATTTCTGCGCCGGCTCGCGCCCGCGTGTCTCCATACGACGAATACCGCCTACCAGCTCGCGCTCGCGCATTACGGCTGGCCGGCTGAGATCCTGCCGCTGTTCGGCAACATGCCGGTGCTGCCGGTGAAGTCCTATCTCGCGCGCGCCGAGTTGCGCGAACTGGCGGGGCCCACACTGCCACCGGAGCCGCGCTGGGTCGGGGCGATCTTCGGCACCATTCACCCGCAGTGGCGCCCGGAACCGACGCTCGCGTTCCTGCGCGAGGTCTCCGCCGCCGCGCGCCGCCCGATTGCCCTGGTTGCGATCGGCCGGGTCGGCGCGCATGGACAACGCCTGCTCCAGCACCTGACCGCCGACGGCGATGCCATCGAGGTATTTTCCCTCGGGCCGCAAACGCCCGAAAAGATTTCGCATCTGCTGCAGGCCTGCGATTTCGGCGTGGCGACCCATCCGTGGGCGTTGATCGAGAAAAGCGGCACGACCGCAACGCTGCTGGAGCATGGCCTGCCGGTGCTGGTGCCGCGCGACGACTGGCAGCCGCGACACGGCACGATCGCCGGCGCGCGCGACTCCCTCCTGCAACGCCTGGCCGATCTGACGCCGGAGTCGTTTCCCCGCTGGCTCGGCGCCCGGCGTCCGCCCGCGGCCATTCTCCCCGCGCTGGCCGCGCGCTTCATCGGTCATCTCAGCGGTCCCGTTCCCCGAGGCGCTCTCGTCGCATGAACATCCTCGTCTACGCTCCCCAAATGGCCGCCTACGGTGGCATGGAACGCCACGTGTGCGATCTCTCGGCGGTCCTGGCATCACGCGGTCACGCGGTGACGCTCCTGACCACCAGCAATTCGCTCGCGCCGCAGTTGCGCGAACGCTTGCGGAATCGCGGCGTGATCCTGCGCGAACTGGCGCGGAGTCGCGGTCACGCCGGCAAGCTGCGCAAGAGCCTGTGGCTGATCGCGGAGACGATTCGCAACGAGAACACGCGCTGGGACGTGATCTACACGAACGGGCAGAGCGCCCTCGCCCGCCTCGCATGGTTCGCGGCCCGCCCGCACACCCGGATCGTCCATCACCACCACACAGCCGCGGATGCCGGCGAGCAGGCCACCTGGTCCCGCGCGTTCCGGAGCGTGCTGAAGAACGCGCCCGAACTGGTCGCGTGCAGCCGGGCGACCCAGCGCGCGCTGGGCCAGGCGCTCCAACGCGACGACGTGCACTTCCTCCCCTATCTCACCAACGCGCCAGTCGCGGCGGTGGGCGTCAAAGACCGGCTCTATGCGCCCAATGCCCACCTGCATTTCGGCTTCATGGGCCGGCTCGTGGCGGAGAAGGGCATCGACGACCTTTGCGCCCTCAGCCGCGATCCCGATCTCGCCGGCATCACCTGGCATGTGCACGGCGCCGGCGACGCCTACCCGCCGTCGTTCTTTTCTCAATACCCCGAGGTTGTCTATCACGGTCCCTACACCGCGGGTTCGCAGCAGGCGGCGATCCTGCAAAGCCTCGATGCGCTCGTGCTGTTCTCCCGGCACAACGAAGGGATGCCGCTGAGTCTCATGGAGGCGATGTCGGCGGGCCTGCCGTGGATTGCCACGGACCGCGGGGGCACCCGCGAAATGGCCGTCAGCGCCGAGAACTGCGTGGTCGTCAACCAGCCGCACACATTGGAGACGCTGGCCGCGGCCGTGCGGGAACTCGCGTCGCGTATCCGGTCCGGCAGGACATCGCGCGACGATCAACGCCGGGTCTACGACGAACTATTCGCTCCGCCGGTCGTGGCCGAGTCGTGGTGCGCCTACCTGGAGAATCGCGATCTGCAGACGAAGGCCGCATGAAGCACACCGTCGCAGCATGGCCGGCGGTCGGGGCAAACCCGGTGTCCGCAATGGTCGCCCGCTTCCTCGCGGGCGAGATGCGGGCGTTTGCCTCCGGACGCCGCGAGGGAAGCGATCCTCAGCCGCGCAACGCGTTCACCGGCGACGATCCGGGCGCCGTGACGACGAGCGTTCTCGTCAACACCTGCAATCACGGGCCCTACATCGAGGAATGCATCGATTCGCTGCTCGTCCAGAAAGTGCTGCCGGACGAGATCATCGTTTACGACGATTGCAGCTCCGACGATACGGTCGCGCGCCTGCGCGGCTACGGGAGCCGCATCCGGTTGATCGAAGGCCGGCAAAAGCAGCGGGCCGCGCGTATCGGCCAGGCCTGTGCGGTGCACACGGCTTTCCGGCACTCGACCGGCCGGCTGATCTTCCTCCTGGATGGGGACGACCGCTTCAAGCGCGACAAGATCGAGCGCTATCTCTCGGTCTACCGCGCCAATCTCGACGCGGTGCTGATCCAGGCGCCGATGGACAAGATCGATCAATTCGGCCGCAAGATCGGCAACAATGCCGAACCGCGGAAACACGTGGTCGAACATCTGAAGGAGATTTACCGGCGACAGGACGTCGACTTGTTCTATCCGACGAGCGCGCTCGCTTTCTCGCGCACGTATCTCGACTGCGTGCTGCCGCTCGATTTCTCCGACGAGATGGATCTCTGGCTCGACACACGTCTGAGCATCGTCGCGCCGTATTTCGGACGGGTGATCACGCTGCCGCAGGCCTGCACGGAGTGGCGTCGCCATGTCGCATCCGATTCGATCCGGAACCGCACGCGCGATCTCCAGATCCGGCAGACGCTGATGCGCACGCGGGTCTTCAACGCCTTTTGCCGGCGCTACGGGCTTCGCACCATCTCGCCGTGGCGCAATCCCCGCTTTTATCTCCAATTACTGCGCTATTCGCTGCCGGAGATCGCGTATCGCTTGTATTATCGGCGTCAGCAGTCGCACACCGCGCGCCAGCAGGCCTCCGTCTCATGACCGCTCGACGTCTGGCCAAATCCGTTCTCTATCACGCCCGGCGCGCGCGCATCCGGGCGCTGGCCGCGCCGCGGCGCCTCCCATGGCTGCGCCGACGCCTGCATCTGCCGTCGAACGACACGTTCGACCCGCTGCGGGACGCATCGCCGGACGTGCGGGTCGTGCGCCTGACCGGCGGCGAGACCTTCACGCGGCCGCTGCCGGAGCTCGGGGACGCTCCCGCCGCCGCTCGCGCCTTCTTCGCCGACCGCACGAGGGAAACCAGCACGCCGGCCTACGTGGCGGAGTTCACCGACGGCATCGCGTGGGGACACGGAACCGGCGGTGTATTCACCAAAGACGGACGCTTCGTTCCCGCCTTCACTCACGATCCGTGCGGCGCCGATTTTCACACCGTGTGGACGCGCACCCATCTGCCGCGGCCGCAGCGAACCGACGGCAGCCTGCTTTATCTGGTCACGCCGGAGGCCGGAGATAACTTCCACCACTGGATGATCGATCTGCTGCCCCGGCTCGGCCGGGTCCGCGCCGCGGGCTGGCGTCTCGAGGAGTTCGATCACGTGCTCGTGAATCATGCTTCGCGCCGTTATCAGCTTGCGACCCTGGCGCGACTGGGAATCTCCCCCGCGAGAATCATCTGCGCGGACGATGCGCTGCATCTCCGCGCGCGGCGGTTGGTGGTGCCCTCGTTGAAGCCGGAGAATCAGACGGCGCCCTCGGCGGACCTCGCCTTTCTCCGGCAGGTTTTCCTTCCCGCCGAGGACGTGGGTCGTCCGCGCCGACGGATTTTTCTCAGCCGCAACGACGCCGGCTTCCGCAAACTCAGCAACGAGGCGGAACTGCGGCCGCTGCTCGAGGCGCATGGCTTCGAAATCGTGGTTCCGGCCACCCTTTCGATCGAAGCCCAGGCCCGGCTTTTTGCCGAAGCCGCGATCATCGCCGGCCCGTCCGGCGCGGCATTCGCCAACCTGGCCTTCGCGACACCGGGCGCCCATGTCGTCGAGATCGCGCCACCGGGCTGGCTGGCCCCGTATCACTGGATGCTCTCCGCGCGTATCGGCTTATCGCATACGATCGTGCTGGGCGAGGGCCCGGTGATGCGCGGTGTGCCGGACGTTTCCGCGCGCGAGCGCGACATCGTGGTCGATCCCCGCCGTTTCGCGGCCGCGCTCGAACCAATCCTTTCCGCCATCCCAGCTGCCACCGCATGATTCTTTTTTCCCATCCGACAGGAAACGCCAACGTCCGCCACGCCGCGCTCGGGCTGCACCGCGCCGGTTTGCTGGGCGAGTTCTGGACCTGCGTCAATTACCAGGAGACGCCGCTGTTGCGACGGCTGCTGCCGGGAGCGATCACGCGCCAGCTGCGACGCCGGGTCTTTCCGGCGGAGCTGGAGGGCAAGATGCGCTCATTCCCCCTGCGCGAACTCGGCCGGCTGCTCGCGCCGCGCGCCGGACTGCGCTCGCTCGTCCGCCACGAACAAGGACCGCTGAGCGTCGACGCGGTCTATCGTTCCCTCGACCGCCGCGTAAGCGAACGCCTGGCGGATCCACGGTTCCGCGCGGTCTACGCCTACGAGGATGGCGCGCGCGAAAGTTTCCGCGCCGCGACCCGCAATGGCCAGCTGCGGTTCTATGACCTTCCGATCGGCTACTGGCGCGCCGCGCGGTCGATTCTGCAGGAAGAGGCGCAGTTGCAGCCCGCGTGGGCCATGACGATCAACGGCAATCTCGACAGCCCGCAGAAGACCGCGCGCAAGGACGCGGAGTTGCATCAGGCCAGCCTCGTCGTCGTCGCGAGCACGTTCACGCTCCGCACTCTGGAGCATGCACCGGAATTCAACGGCTCCGTGGTCGTGATCCCCTACGGGGCACCCGAACCCGAGTCGCCGCCGCCCGTCGCCCCACCGCGCTCCCGTGGATCCAAATTGCGCGTGCTCTTCGTCGGCTCGCTCGGACAACGGAAGGGCCTGAGTTACCTTTTCGAGGCGATTCGCCTGCTGGGGTCGGCGGTGGAGCTGACCGTGATCGGAACGCGTCCGCTGGCGGAGTGTCCCGCGCTGGACCGCGCGCTGGCGCAGACGCGCTGGATCTCCTCCTGCTCGCATCGCGAGGTGCTGGCAGAGATGGCCGCGCACGACGTGTTCGTTTTCCCGTCGCTGTTCGAGGGTTTCGGACTCGTGCTGCTGGAGGCGATGGCGATGGGGTTGCCGATCGTGACCACACCGCACACCGCCGGTCCTGATCTCATTACGGATGGCGTCGAGGGCTTCATTGTCCCGATTCGCTCCGCCACGGCGATCGCCGAGCGGCTCGAGCTGTTGCAACGAAATCCGGATTTGCGCGCCGACATGGGCGAGCGGGCCCGCGCGCGGGCGCGGGAATTCACCTGGGACCAATACGGCCAGTCGCTGGCGGCGTGCGTGTCGTCGAGCCTGGTTCGCGCCTGAAGATGGATAAGCAGATCAAGTTCCTCATCTGGCTCTACGTGGTGCTGCTTTTGTTCGAGGGCGCGCTGCGCAAGTGGGTCATGCCATCGTTGTCGGATCCGCTGCTGATCGCGCGCGATCCGGTGGCGCTCGGCATTTATGCACTCGCGCTGATGTCCGGCCGTTTTCCGATGAACGGTTTCATCGTCGCGACGGGTGTGCTCGCCTTCTGTTCCACGGTGGCGAGCCTCTTCGTGACCAACACCAATGCGCTCGTGGTGGCTTACGGGCTGCGCATCAACTACGGCCACGTGCCGCTGATCTGGATCATCCCCCAGGTGCTGAATCGCAAGGACGTGGAGCGTATCGGCTCCTTCATCCTGCTCGTGGCGATTCCGATGACCGTGCTCATGATGATGCAGTTTCGCTCGCCGATGAATGCGTGGATCAACCGCGGCATCGGCAGCGACGAGGGCGGGCAAATCTACGGCGCGATGGGGCGCATTCGTCCGCCTGGGTTCTTCTCGTTCATCACCGGCCCGCAGCTTTTCTTCCCGCTCGCGGCGGCGTTCTTTCTGAATCAGGCGAGCGGTCACCGGCGGCTGTGGTGGCCCTTGTTGATCGGTTGCGGCCTCGCGATCCTGATCGCGCTGCCCGTCTCGATCAGCCGCACGGCGATGCTGGCAACGGCGATCGTCGGCCTCGCGTTCATCCTCTCCATGTCGCGCGCGGGCATCCGCTCCGGCGCGCACCTGAAGGCCGGCATCGCGCTCGGCGCCGTCGCGATCGCGGTCTCCTATCTGCCGATTTTCGGCGAAGCATCCACAGTCTTTCAGGCGCGCTGGGAAACCGCCGCGGTCAGCACCCAAGGCGACGCCTGGGGCGGAATCGTCGGCCGCATCGTCGGCGGCTTTACGCAACCGCTCCATTGGGCCTCCGTCGCGCCCTTTTTCGGCAACGGCATCGGCGTCGGCTCCAACGTCGGCGCACGGCTGTTGTCCGGTCGCGTCGGGTTCCTGCTCGCGGAGGACGAATGGGGCAAGATCTTCCTCGAGCTCGGACCGGTGCTCGGCGGCGCGTTCATTCTGTTTCGCCTGAGCATCGTGGCGCATCTCGGACTGAAGGCGCTCGGCGCGCTTTTCCAGAATCGCGACAACCTTCCGCTGCTGATCTTCTCGGCCTGTGCGATTCCCATCGCGCTGAATCAGTGGGCGCCACCGACGATTCTCGGGTTCGCAGTGCTCGGCGGCGGTCTGCTCCTCGCCTCGCTCAACGACGAAGACGATGAGGAAGAGGAGGAAGCGGAAAACGAAAATGAATCGACTGAAGTCGAACCGGTGGCCGCCGCGCCGGTCCCGTGGCGGGAACGTTACTAGGTCCAACCTTCACTTCGGCGATCCATGCGCATTCTCTTGATCGGAAACTTCGTGCCTGACCGGCAGGAAAGCATGCTGCGCTTTTCCCGGCTGCTCGAGCAAAGCCTGCGGGACGGCGGGCATGAGGTGCGAACCTGGTCGCCCGAGCCGCGGCTGGTCCGCCTGCTTCCCCGCTACCGTTACAACGGCGCGGCGAAGTTCATCGGCTATTTCGACAAATTCGTGCTTTTCCCGCGCCGCGTGCGGCAGCAACTCGCGCGCGGGCTGCAGGCGGACGTCGTCCACATCACCGATCACGCCAACGCGGTTTACGGTCCGCTGTTCGCGGGACGCCCGTTGTTAGCCACCTGCCATGACCTGCTCCAGATCCGCGCGGCGCACGGCGATTTCCCCCAGCACCGGGTCTCCGCGCTCGGCCGCCGCTACCAGTCGTGGATTCTCGAAAGCCTCGCGAAGCTCCCGCGCATCGTGGTGACGTCGCACCAGACGAGCCTGGAACTGCGCCGGCTCGCGAACGTGCCGCTCGAGCGCACCACCGTGATTCCGCTCGCGCTGAATTATCCGTATCAACCCGTGCCGCCGGCGCAGGCGCGCGCAATTGTGCGCGAGATGCTCGTCGAGCGCGGACTCGATCCGGGCGTGCTCGATCTCGATGGCCGCGGCTACCTCATGAACATCGGCGGTGGTCAGTGGTACAAGAACCGCCGCGGGGTGATTAACATCTACGCCGAGCTGCGCCGACGCCTCTCTCCGCCGCCGAAGCTGCTCATGGTGGGCAAACCGCTCGCGCCGGAGATCGTCGCGCGCATCCAGCGCCTGCGCCTGGCGTCGGAGATTGTCCACGTCTCGAATGTCTCCGAGGCGCAGCTCTCCGCCATCTACACGCTCGCGCAGGGATTGCTGTTTCCCTCGTGGCACGAGGGATTCGGCTGGCCGGTGGCCGAGGCCCAGGCCTGCGGTTGCCCCGTCTTTACCTCCGACCGCGCGCCGATGACGGAGGTGGGCGGCGAAGCGGGTGCCTATGTGCCGCCGGGCAACCCGCGCGAGGCCGGGCGCCGGATCGCGCTCGCCTGGGGCGCACGGGATGCCATGCGCGCCTGCGGACTCGCCCGCGCGCCCCAATGGAATCCGGGACACATGATCGCGCGCTACCTCGAGGTCTATCGTCAGGCGATAAACGCGCACGCGCCGGCAGCCGCATGAAACTGCTCCGCGTCATCGCCACCCTCGATCCGCGCCATGGCGGGCCGGCGGCGGGCCTGCGGGCGGTCACGCCTGCGCTCGCGGACCTCGGACACACGACGGAGTTTGTCAGCCTGGATGCTCCGGGTTCCGGAGCGCCGCGCGTGGGCGATGCGCCGGTGCACGCGCTCGGTCCGGCGCGTGGCGGCTATGCGTTTTCGCCCCGGCTGCTGCCCTGGCTGCAGCGTCACGCGCGGAACTACGATGCCGTGTTCGTGCACGGGCTCTGGCAATATCACGGCCGCGCGGTGCGTGCCGCGCTGCGCGACACATCTGTTCCCTATTTCGTGTTTCCCCACGGCATGCTCGATCCGTGGTTTCGTCGCGCGTATCCACTGAAGCATGCCAAAAAATGGGTTTACTGGCAGCTCTGCGAGAGGCGGGTGCTGAAGGACGCTGCCGCGGTGCTCTTCACCTGCGAGGAGGAGTTGCGGCTGGCGCGCACCACTTTCCGGCCGTTCGAGTGCCGCGAGCGGGTCGTCGCTTATGGCGCCGGCGCTCCGCCGGACGAGGCCGCGGCACAAATCGCCGCGTGGGAGCGCTCGCAGCCCGGTCTCGCCGGCCGACCCTTCTGGCTGTTTCTGGGCCGCGTCCATCCGAAGAAGGGCGTCGACTTGTTGCTGCGGGCCTACCGACAGATCGCGGCGGAGACCAGGCGGCCGCCGCCCGCATTGGTGATCGCCGGCCCGTGTGCCGACGCAGGCTATCGCGCGCGACTCGACTCCCTCGTCCGCGAACTACCAGCCGGCGGCGCGGTGCATTGGGCGGGCATGCTGCAGGGCGCGGAAAAATGGGGCGCGTTGCGCGCGGCCGAGGCATTTGTGTTGCCCTCGCACCAGGAGAATTTCGGCATCGCGGTCGTCGAAGCGCTCGCCGCCGGGACGCCGGTGTTGATCTCGCGCGAGGTGAACATCTGGCCCGAAATCGAGCGCGCCGGCGCCGGCTGGGCCGATGCCGACAACGAGGACGGCACGATGCGCCTGTTGCGGCGGTGGAGGGAAACCACGCCCACGCAGCAAGCGGCGATGCGCGAGGCCGCCCGGCGGTTGTTTCACTCGCGCTACGAAATTTCGCGGGTCGCGCGCAGTCTCGTCGAGACGATCGGCCCGCAGCTGACTTCAACCCGTCCGCGCTCTCCCCATGAAAACCCCCGTGCCTCCCATGCCGCCTGAAGGTGCCGTCGACCTGGTGGTCGATGCGCCATTCGCCGCGACTCCGCAACAGATCGAATTCTCGGCCCGTTTGGTGGACGCGGCCGGCGAGCGCAGGCTGTGGTTCCGGTTTCCAGCGGACGACGCGCCGATGCTGACCCGGCGTGCCGATCCCTTCGTGATCGCGACGCTCGTGTATGCGATGGATCGATACAAGCGGATGAACATCCACGGCGCCGTCTCCCCCGGCCTGCTCGCCAACCTCGCCGATTTTCAATCGGCCTACCAGGCGTTTCACCGCGGCCGGCCGGTGCCGCCAATGGAGCTCCAGGCATCGTCCACGGCGGAGGAGTTTCGCCCCGCGCGGACGCCGCGCGGGATCAGCGCGTTCTCGGGCGGCGTGGACAGCTGCTTCACCGTTTACCGGCACACGCCGCTCTCGTCGCTGCAGCCGAAGCGTCTGCTGTCGGGTTCGCTGATGATGCACGGCTTCGATATTCCGCTCGAACAGCGCGAGACCTTTCTCCGGGCCGCCGCCCGGTCGCGGCATCTGACCGACGACGCCGGGCTGGCGCTGCACCTCGGGGCGACCAACCTGCGCTCGCTCCCCGTCAAATGGGAGGACATTTATGCGACGGCGGTCGCGGCGTGCCTGGCATTCTACCAACCCGCCTACTCCTACGGCTTGCTGCCGTCGTTCCAGGATTGGTCGCACACGAAGTTCAACTACGGCTCGAGCCCGCTCACGGATCCAATGCTCTCCAGCCTGTCGTTCCCGATCGTGCACGACGGCACGTCGTTCGGCCGTATCCAAAAACTGGAGCTCCTCGCCCGGTGGCCGATGGCGATGCGGCACCTGCGTGTCTGCTGGCAGGGCGCGGAAATGGATCGCAACTGCTGTCGTTGCGAAAAGTGCGTGCGCACGATGCTGATGCTGGAGCTGGTGGGCGTGTCCCAAGCCGACGCCTTTCCGCTGCCGGTCGACCCGTCGGCAATCGAGCGGCTCGTGATCAAGGGCCCCAATGCGCTCGAGGAGCAGATCTATCTTTTGACGGAAGCGAAACGACGCGGCTTGCAGGCCCCCTGGGTTCCGGCGGTTGCCCGCACGATCAGCCGCAACCGCCGGCGCCAGCGCCTCTGGCAGGCCGGCAAGGCGCTGAAGGATTTCGTGCCCGCCGCGATGCAGGACGGCTTTCGTTCGGCGGCCAACCGCATCCTCTGGCGCAGTCGCGCGCGGACGCATTCCAGGGCCGCCGCTCCCGTCAACGGCACGAAGGCTCATGTCCACTGATTCGTCGCTGTTGCGTATTTCGATCGTCCAGGGCGCATTCCTCCCGGTGCCGCCACTGCTCGGCGGCGCCGTCGAGAAGGCCTGGTATGCGCTGGGACAGGAGTTCGCCCGGGCCGGGCACCAGGTGACGCATGTCAGTCGCGCCCATCCCGCGCTGCCGGCCGCCAATGTCGAGCACGGCGTGCAGCATCGTCGTATTCGCGGTTACGATACACCGGCGTCGCTCTGGCGCTTGAAGCAGCTCGACCTCCTCTACTCGTTGCGCGCCCGCCGGGTGCTGCCGCCAGGAGACGTCGTGGTCACCAACACGTTCTGGATGCCGATCGTGGAGCGACGCCGCTCGCGCGGGGTTCCGTATGTGCATGTCGCCCGTTTTCCCAAGGGGCAGATGCGGCTGTATGGGCGCCGGGCGGTTTTGCAGACGGTGTCCGAGCCGATCCGGGCCGCGATTCTGCGCGAAGCGCCGCGAGCGCGGGTGCAGGTCGTGCCTTACCCGGTCGGGCCGGCGTATTTGTCGGAGGCGGCGCCAGCAGCGAGTCCCCCGGTGATTCTCTACACCGGCCGGCTGCATCCGGAAAAGGGCGTGCACCTCCTCATCGACGCCTTCGTGCGCGTCAGCGCTGGCGCTTTGCAGAACTGGACGCTGCGCATCGTCGGTCCGTGGCGCACAGAGCAAGGTGGCGGCGGGGCGGATTATCGGGAACGCTTGCGCCGCAGTGCACACCCCGCGGGCGCGCGGATCGAATTGCTGGAGCCGATTTTCGACGAAACGGAACTTGCAAGGCAGTATCGAGGCGCCGCGGTTTTTGCCTACCCATCGCTGGCCGAACAAGGCGAGACGTTCGGCCTCGCCGTGCTGGAAGCGATGGCCTCGGGCTGCGCGCCGGTGGTCTCAAGCTTGGGCTGTTTTCAGGATTTCGTTCGCGCCGGCGAAAACGGTTTCGTCTTCGATCATCGCGGGGCGGATCCGGCCGCCAGCCTCGCGGAAGCGCTCGCATCCGCGACGGCCTCCGCCGCGGAACTGGCGCGCCGCCGGGCGGCCGCGTGGACCACTGCTCATGATTACACCCTGCCGGAAATCGCCGGCAGGTTTATCGCCGAATTTCGCCGGCTGCGGGAACCCCACGCGGGGACCGGGTCGTATGTCGAAGCATGTCTTCCCGACTCTCGATGAATGGCGCCCTGGCTCAACTGCTCACGGATCTCCGCGGGCGTGAGATCGTTGCGCTGTTGAACCGCGGCAACCGCGGCGATGGGGTGATTCACATGGGCGGCCGACGCCTGCTGTCGTCGCTGGGCGTAGCTTGCCGCGAGTTCCACGAAACGGACGACCTCGGCCGTATGAACGGCGACGTCCTGCTGATCTACGGCGCGGGCGCGCTCTCGCGCGGCACGCACTCGCTGCCGCGTTTGCTCATGTCGATGGCACCGCGCTTCTCGGAAATCGTGATTCTGCCGTCGTCGTTCGATCTCAACGAGCCGCGGGTGCGCGATTTCGCGGAGACATGGAATCAGAAGTTTACGGTGTTCTGCCGCGAACTCGTCAGCTTCGACATGCTGCGCCAGGCCGGCGTGAAGCCGAAGGCGCTGTTGATCGGCCACGATCTCGCCTTTCACGCGGACCTGAGCCCCTGGACCGCGCGGCCGGCCAGCGGACGCGCCGGCGTTTTTCGCCAGGACAACGAGGCAGCGTATGGCCGGCTGCCGCGCAACATGGACGTCATCGAGGACGCTTCCTACGGGCGGGACACGGAGCCGGAGCGCTTGCTCGATTTCGTCGCGCGTTTTTCGGAGATTCACACGGATCGCACGCACGGCGCGATCACGGCGGCGATGATGGGCCGGAAGGTGTTTTTCTATCGCAACAACTACTTCAAGAACGAGGCCATTTATCACCACAGCCTGGCAGCGATGCCGCACGTGCGCTTCATCAAGCGCACGCCGTTTTCGATGCGGCAGTTCACCCGCGCGCTGTATTGGGGCCGCGTGCGCCGCGTGGAGATGAAAGTGCGCCGGCTCTTCGGCGGCCGTCCGGCTGCGGCCGCCAGCTAAGACGCGATCAACGCATCGCCGGAGTATCGGGCCAGGCGCTTTCGCGGCCGTTCGCGTCGACGCTTGTCACCACATAACCGGCGTTCGCGGTGCTTTTCGCGTCCCGGTAACCGGTGCCAGTGAGGCGTTCGCCCGCCGGTGCCGTGTAGGGCGAATTGAGCCAGCGATAAGGACCGCCCGATTTCTCCGCGCGATAGATGCGATAGCTCGCCGCGCCCGGCGCGGGAGTCCACGAAACTTGCACAGTGGCGCCATTGCGCTGGACGCGCACATCCGCCGGCGGCGCGGGCAATGTCACCGGGCTCGCTCGGGTCAGTCCTTCGCGAACCAACAGATCGGCCAGCAGGTAGAACGTGAGGTCCGGCCAGTTTTTCCAGTGCCCCTTTCGCGCCTGGGCGTAGCGAATCGCCTCGGTCAGGCCGACCTTCGCTTCCTCTTCGGGCGCCTGTAGAAGCCGGATGAACGGCGCGCATGACCAGCCCAACCACCGGTGGGTGTGAGCCTGGCCGCGGAAAAAGTTGGCGCGCACGTCGCCCGAGTCGCTCTGATCCTTCGCCCATTCGCCGTGGTAGAGATCGGCGGTGACGTCGATGCAGTCGGTATAACGTCCATAGGCGAGCGGATGGAGCTGCAGATTCTCCCCTGCCAGCAATTCCGCCGTTCGTAACCAAAAATCGGATATGGCCTGGTAGAGATAGTCGGTCTGATCGGCGTCTTTCGCCGCGGCGCCGGTGTAGGGACGCTGTCCGCGTCCGAACACGCCGAGCACCGGCGGCGAGGTCGCGAGGTCGCGGTAAAAGCGAACGAGTTCCTCGTCTCCGGCGCGCTTCCCTTCCGTCAATCCAAACAGCATCGGCCCCATCTGCATGTTCAGCGTGCGGTTGAAACAGTCGATATACGGCAATCCGGTGGCGTCCGCCCGTCCGCCCACCTCACGAACCCCGCGCGCGTAAGCGAGGCCGACGGCGTGGACCGGATCCGGCACGTCCGCAAGCACGCCGAGGGCTGCGGCCGCGCTTTGCGTATAGGTGATATGATACGGATCGAGCATCCCGTAGGCGCGCCCCTTTTCGTCTTCGCGCAGCTTTCGTTTTCCGTTCTGCGTCAGCTTGGCGCGCGAGTTCTCTGCCCCACGGACGAGCCGCTCCTGATCCGCCTCCTTGGCGACCTGCGGCTGCGAAAGAATTTTTTGCATGCGATCGGCGCTGCCCAGCACCCAGGCGCGGCCCGCCTCCTGCCGCCAGCCGATCGGTTTCATCTCCCGCGCGATCGCCTGGAGCGCGGCATGCAACGACTCGACCGACGCACCCGGTTCCTCGACGACAGCCACCAGCGGCTGCACGTGATCGCGATAGGCCCGCCAAAGCGACTCCGGCTCGGCCGTGTCGATCGGCACGAGACGAACTTCGTTCCAGAAGCCGCGCAGCGAATCTTTCTCGCCCTCATTGCCCCGCTGCGACGCGGTCTGGCCGCGGAGCGAAAGCTGTTTCCCCTCGAGCGCGAAACGTCCGTTCGGTCCGCCGATCACCAGCGGCACCGCCAGCAGCGACGAACGTCGTCCGGCGCTCGTGAGGGCGTTCACGGTGTACGGCTGCTCCGCCCTCAACGCAAACCGCACGCCGGCGGGGATGTCGGTCAAGGTGAGGTTGGAGGCGGACGCGCCCTCCAGTTCGCCCGTGAGGACCCGGTAATCGCGCAGCGCCGCTCGCGCGCGAACACCTGGAATGATATCGGTCGTGACCACGACTTCGCGGCCGTGACGCGGCACGCGCATTTCCTGCTTCAGCACCGCGCCGTTTGGATCCACAATCCGGATACGCATTTTCGCGAACAAGGGGCCGGCGGCCCATGCGACCTCGCGCTTCGAGTCGCCATCGAAGCGGGTCTCGAAACCGGCCGCCTCCTTCGCCGCGGAAACCTGAAGCAGAACGCTCGGCCCGAGGCCCGCGCCATCGAAGGTCCAGCGGGCGTCGCCCCGGCGCACGCTCTTCAATCCGCCGCTGCGACGCGACCAGGTGACTTCGCCCTCGTCCGTCGCATAGATCAAAGCCTCCTTGGTCTCCCGGATTTCGGTCGGCTTCCGGGCGACCTCCGACGCGGCGGCGGACCGCTTGGTCAGCCGGAAACGTCGGTGAGCGAACGCGGGCAGATCGGTGGCGAACCAAACGTGCACCCGGCTGATACCGCCATCCGGTCCGCGGCGAATGTCATCAAACTGCACCTCGACGGGAGTCCCCGGAGCGTCGTCGGCCACGACGGCGAGTTCGGCCAGGGAGCGGCACTCTCCCTCCGCAAAGAAGACCGGCGCGCGGACCAGCTCACCCTTCCGCGATATGCCGGTTCTTTCTTCGACCGAGAAGACGCGCAAGGTGTCGGACTCGGCGGCCGACGCGACCAGCGGCGTCGCGTATCCGGAGTCCACACTCAAGAAGACATCAGAGGTTCCCTCAGTCGCGGGAGAAACGCCGCTGGCTGCGCAGACCGCGTTGGGGATAAACGCTACAACTGCAAAAAGCCAAGCGGCGTAAGCGGATGAGAAAGGCGGGCGCATGTTCCCGCCGACCGGCTAATTCAAGGGTGGTTCCTAGGGCGGGATTGCTCGTTTCCCCTATGAGGCAATCGGGAGAATGCGATGGCCAATCCTCTTGTAATCAATAACCTGTAAAACATCCTGACAGCAGCTACCCGCTGGCGGGTGGCGAAGTTCGTTTGATGTTACATCAACAGTATCAACCAAGGAAAACAATGCACACACGCATTCGTTCATTACTCGCGGCAGCCTGTGGGCTGGCGCTGACGTGCTCGTTGGCGAACGCCCAGCTATTGCTGAGCGGTAAGACAACGGGCACGTTTGTCGATCTGGCCGAGGCTAATACCACGGTCAGCAATGCACCCGATGGCAGCTGGGCAAAATTCTCGACGGGCATCCCTTACGGCGCGTCGACCCAGTCCTCGATCGAGTTTTCCAACGACACCTTCACGGATGTCGGTTATGGCGAGCCGATCCAAGTCGGGCTGTTCACGATCACCAACGGTCGCACGTTGCTGGGTTCGGGTGCGCCCACGGCGCAGTTCAATCTCGGCCTCGAGTTGACCTCGCCGGAGTGGCAGGAAATCGCGCTGACGACGATGACCTTCCACATCGATCACACGCCGAACAATGCCGGCACGAACCCCGACCAGTTCTCGGTCGCGTTCACCCAGCCGCCGTCGGTCAAGATCGCGGACTACCTCGTGCAGTTCCACGTGCACTTCGACCCGATGGAATTCCAGGTTCCGGAGGACACCTGGGTGCAAAAGGGCGACGTCTATGTGACGTTCACGCCGGTTCCGGAGCCGTCCACCTATGCGGCTTTCGGCGCGGCGTTGCTGGTCGGCTTCGTGGCTTATCGCCGCTTCCGCGGCAACAAGCCCGCCACGACGCCGGCGGCTGCCTAAGCGAGTTCATTCCGTTCTTTGCGGGCTGCTTCCAATTCGTTGGGAGCAGCCTTTTCCATTTTGTGTCCAAGCCGGAGCGGTCCTCCGCCGCGCTTCAACTCTCCCCTCCATGGCCAACTTCATCCTGATTCGCGATTCCGATCGCGACCGCGGCCGCGCCGCCGCACTACAGGCGCGCGACCAGGTCGCCTTCCTGCCGCGGATGCAGGCCGATCTCTGCCTGATATCCGACTATGCGGTCGCGTGGGCCGCGGCCCCCGGCGCTCCCGTCAGCCGGCACGACGCGCACGGTCCATCCGGCATCTCCTGCCTCCTCTTTGGCGAACCGCATGACGACGACGGAGAGAGCGTGGACGCCGCAGCGTTGTCGGCTCGCCAGGCCATCGCCTGGGATTCGGTGCATCAACTTAATGGATACTACGCGGCGCTGATGTTCGACCCGTTGCACGGGTTGCGGGTGGAGGCGGATGTCCTCGGCATCTTCCCGATATATTACTGGCAGTCCGGGGACGTCGTCCTGGTCGCAAGCAGTCCCGAACTCTTCCGTTGTCATCCTTCGTTCCGCCGCGAGACCGATCTTCACGGCATCGCCGCGCTGCTGCTCACCAGCGGGATGGTCGGCGGCCGGACCCTCCTGCAGGGCGTGACGCGGCTCGGTCCGGATCATGTGCTGCTGTGTCCGCCCGGTGGTGCGGCGGTGGAACTGTCGCCGCCCGCGCTCGAACCCGGGGCTCCGCTGACGTCACTGGAGGAGGCGGTCGAGGAGGCGTCCGCGCTGCACCGCGCGTTTCTCCGTTCGGCTCTGCGCTCGGCGCGTCAGCCAGGACTGCAGTTGTCCGGCGGACTGGACTCGCGACTGCTCGCCGGTTTCGTGCACGAACTCGGCCATCACCCCGCCTGCCTCACGTTCGGTCGTCGCGAAGATCTCGATGCACGTTGCGCGACCCAGGTGGCACAGCACCTCGCGTGGCCGCAGACGTTTTGGGAAAGCGAGCCCGCGGACTACGCCAGCTATGCGTCGTCGTGCGTGCGGCAGGAGAATCTCAGCGGCGGGCTCTATTCGCTGGCAATGGGCTGGAATATTTCGGTGCGACCTCCGCCGGTCGAAATGGATCGCATGGTCTGCGGCCTGACGCTCGACGCCGTGATCGGCGGTCCGAAGCACACTGCTCGCGCAGACGGCGATCTCGCGTTCGAACAACTGCGCATCGGACGCCTCGGCTTCCAGCGCGAGCAACTCGCACGCCTCGTCGCCGAGCCGGCATTGCTCGCAGCCTGCGAGGACATCCGCAACGAGCTGGTGAAAGCTTACCGGGACGCCGCCCCGACCGACGCCTTGCGCGAATGGCGGATGAATCTCGCGCACCGGCACCGCTTCGCCGTCGGCGTGTGCGCCTGGCGTTTCTCGCTGTTTTCCTGGCCCGTGCTGCCCGCGCTCGATCGCCGTCTGATCCGGCTCGCCGCCCGGCTGCCGCATTCGTTGGTCGAGAAAAGGCGCGTGCAGACGCACATGCTCATCACGCGTTTCCCGGAGCTCGCGCGGCTCGAGATCGACCGCAATTACGTCGACACCTTTCCGATTCTCGGCCCGAAACTGTCGCCCTGGGGTCAACTCCGGCGCCGGCTGGTGCGCTGGTCGCGACATGTGCAATGCCGGATCGGCCGCGAGCCGCGCTTTTATGTGCGCACGATGGAGATCAACGGGCCGGGCTGGCGTGTCGTGCGGCGGCTGGCCGATCAAGCGCGGTCGTCGGCGCGCGAGCTGTTCAAGCCGGACGAACTCGCCGCAGTGGTGCCGCCGGCGGACGCGCGGATTCCTCGCTTCGAGGACCCGATCATTCACTCCACCCCGCTGAAAAACACAGTCGGAGTCATGTTGTGGCTCCACCAGCGCGCATGAGCTGACACCAGAACGGGTTCGCGCTGTCCGTGAAGACCTCCATGCCCAAAGTCCCTGTATCCGTCCTCGTCCCGATCCGCAATGAAGCGGGCAACCTCCCCCGTTGCCTCGCCTCCATCGCTTGGGCCGACGAGATTGTCGTCGTCGATTCGCAAAGCACGGACGATTCGGCGGAGATCGCGCGCCGGCACGGCGCGGAGGTCGTCCAGTTTCGGTTCAACGGCATCTGGCCGAAGAAAAAAAACTGGGCGTTGGAGAACATCCCGTGGCGCCATGAATGGGTGCTCATTCTCGATGCCGACGAAGTGATGCCGCCCGACGCGGAGAGAGAGATCGCCGGACTCGTCGCGCGCGACGGCGCGGGGCACGCGGGCTACTGGATCAATCGTCGCTTCATGTTCATGGGGCGCTGGCTCAAACACGCGTATTATCCGAACTGGAACCTGCGGCTCTTCAAACACCGGCTCGGCCGCTACGAGCGACTCGTGCAGGGCGCCACCGAAAGCGGCGACAACGAGGTTCACGAGCACATCATCGTGAACGGCACGACGGGCCGGCTGCGCTGCGAAATGGATCACTACGCGTTCGCGTCGATCGACGTATTCGTCGAGAAGCACAACCGCTATTCGAATTGGGAAGCGCGGCTGGAACTCGAGGAGGGCCTCGATCATGCACGCAATCACGTGCCGCAATCCGCACCGGTGCGGCTCCGCCGGATGTTGAAACGGCTGGTGCGCCGCCTCCCCTGCCGGCCGCTCCTGCGCTTTCTCTACGTTTACATTTTCCAGGCCGGCTTTCTGGACGGACGCGAAGGCTATCTCTTCGCGCGTTTGCACGCGGTCTACGAATTTCTCGCGGTGGCGAAAGCGGCCGAGTTGCGGAAGCAACGCCAGCTGGCGAGCGTCCCGGCGACGAAACTCGTGCCGGAGAACGCCCCCACGCCCTGAGCAAAAAAAAGAGGCCCGTCGCATGCGACGGGCCGGGAGTCATCGACTGCGAATCGCCAGACTATGGATTCGCGGCCAAACTGCTCACCTGAAAGATATCCCAAAACCGCTCGCCGCTGCCGTTGCTCAACAAGCCATGCCGCGTCGCGCTCTCGTTGAATGCAACGTCGATCGTCTTCACGACCGCGCCGTCGATCGTCAGCGTGATGGTCGTTCCGTTCAGCGTCGCCACGAGCAAGTGATCGACCCCCATCGCGAACGCCTGTTTTCCACTGGTGAGCGTGGAGGTGCTGCCGCCAGCCGTTTTCTGCAGCGCCCAGTCCTTGCTGCTGATCACGAACCGAAGGTAGTTGGAGCTGCTGCTTGAGCGCAGGATCAGTCCGGTCGGATTGCTGCCGGTGCGGACCGTCGCGGCGACTTGCGCGTCCGCCACCCCGGTCTCGATTACCGCGCGGCTTGAGATCACCGTCGTCGTCTCGCCGGTCGTGGTGAGGGTGAAGAGTCCGCTTTCGACCCGCCACTCGGCGCCAGTCGGAGCGACGCCGTCCGGAATGCGGCGATTGAGCACGCCGCCACTGGCGGAGAATCCGTCGGACAACACGACCGTCGGTCCCGCGGCGGGCGGGTTTTCGACCGGAGCCGGTGCCGGAGCCGGGACTTCGGGTTCGGGGTCAACCGGCGTGGCGGGCTCGGTCGGCTCGGCGGGCGCCTCAACCACGGGCTCTTCCGTCGGCACATCCTGCGGCGCTTCGACGACCGGCTCCTCCGGCGTGGGGTCTTCCACCACCGGCTCGGGCGCGGGCTCGACGATCACCGGGACGCTCGGCACCAACAAGGCGGGATCGACCAACGCCTTCATCGTCGCCTGGCCGAACGCCCATTCGCTCGCGATCGTGTTGTAGACGCTGCGCTCGAACGTCAGCGGCAGCGTGGCGCCGCGCATGGTCATGTAGCCGCGCAGCGTTTCCTGGGAAGTGAGATCGGAGCCAATTTCGCTGATCCCGGTCAGGGCGTTGAGCCGCTGATAGAAGGGCGTGAACTCGTTGAGCACGGCGCGGCGCGAGACGACGCTGGAGGACGAGGAATACGTCGGATGCAGCACGTAATCGAGCTTCGGGGCCTTGTCGCCGAAGTTCTGGTGGTAGTCGAAAATCGCATACGGCTCGCCGAGACCAAGCGCCGCGATGTCCTTTTTCATCGCGTTCTTGTGCACGATGACGGTGTCGATCGCGCGGTTGCGCGACGGCACGGTTTCCGAGGTGTGCCAGTTGCGATTGGTGTCCTTGCTGGGGCCGTAGGCCGTGCCGCGCCACAGGCCGGCGAGTTCGCCGGTGGGATTCACGAACGGATAAACGACCGTGAGATATTCGGCGCGGTAGGCTTTCGCCTCGTCGCTGTCGGACTTCAAAATCCAGTCGACCGCGGCCTGGAGCGCCACCTTGGTCTGGCCCTCGTAGGGATGCTGGCCGCTGACGAGCATCACGAGCTTCTTGGGGCTCGCCGCCGGATCCTTGATCACGAAACCGTAGAGCGGCATGTCGGGAATCGCGCGACTGAACGCCGCGCCCGCCGGGGCGCCGGACTGGTAGCCAATCAGGAACGAGCCCGCCGCGCTCTCGCTCGGCGTCGGCCTGACCCACGGATGCGTCAGCACGTCGGCTTCGATCCATTCATAGAAATCGCCGACGGGGAAATGCTCATTGATGCTCACATACACGACGTCCTCGGTGAACGACGCCGCGTTGCGGGCCTCGACCTTCCAGGTGGAGGATCCCGAACCGGAGCGCGCGTAGGTGTCGAATTCGTTCCACTTCACCGCGTTCGGCTCGTAGCTCCACACCGGCTTCAGCTGTTGAAAGGAAATCGAGTCGCCCTGGAGGATCATTTTGCCGCTCCCCGGTGAGGTGAGGGGCAGACGAAAGACCGGCGACTTTCCCTTCATGCCGCGAATCGCGAAAAGCACGTTGCGCCAGCGGGTCGCCCCGCCAAGCGCCTCGCTCGCGTGTGCGCGCGGCACGATGGTCACGATGGCGCCGTCGAAGCTCGAATACTTCGTATCGAGGTTTCCTCCATCGCGAGGTTCGGCAAAAGCGCCGACAAAATTTTCTTGGGCGCTGGCGGCTGTTGCGAGCCCAAGGAGCGCCGTGACGAGGAGCAGAACTTTCTTTAGCATTCTTGATGACGTTGAGGTTGCGGAGCCGCTTGGCCCCGCACACGCGCCCCCGCCCATCCCGCTGTGGCGTGAACACACGCTGGCGCGTGCCCTCGTTGTGTCGGCACACGACGGAACTCTTCAATCAAGAACCTAGGAACATCCCTGTATTCACAGTGGGTTAACATTCTGGATAATCGGAATAGTAAAATCCCCGATAATCCAGGTGCGCACAAAAAAAGAGCGGGCCGCAGCCCGCTCCCTTTGTTCGCGCTTTAGGTGCTCGTCAGTTCAGACGCGACACGCCGTCGAGCTCGCGCAACTTGCTCGCGACCAAGGTCGCGATGCTCGCCTCCTCGGGAAGCGCACCTTCCGCGCGGAAGGTCTGCAGCGCTTTTGCCGCTTCGTCGCGACGGCGCAGATCCGCGAGCACGGCCGCTCGCAACAGCGACGCAGGCACGAGCTGCCCGTCGTCACCTCGCAGGTCCTCGAGGATATCCCACGCTTCACCCGCGCGCCGCTGCTTCCAAAGCGAGAAGGCGTAAACCAGCTGGCGCGTGGGCTCGTTCGGCGCCGCGCGATACGCCTCCTGGGCCGCGACATAGGCGCGCGTGATGTTCAAGCCGCTGAGCATGCTGTAATACGCGAAGCCGGCGCGCTGGTTCTCGTCGTCGGGGTGAGCGGACAGATAGGCGCGAAGCACGGACACCAACTCGGCCGTCCGCCCGGCGGAACGGTAATAACTCATCAGCTGCGCAAACGCCTCGGTGTCCGCGGGATTGTTTTCATAGAGCCGCGCGAGCGCCTCGGCGCGCTCCGCCGGCCACTCCCACCGCCGCGCCAGCGTCTCGAGCTGCTCCAACCGGCTGCGGTCGCCGGAGGCGGTGCCGAGCGCCGTCCGCCAATAGGACCGTGCCGTGCTTTCGTCCGCTCGCGAGCGGGAGACGTAGGCCACCAGCGCGAGTCGCAGATGTTCGTGATCGCCCCACGCGCCCTTCCGCAGTTGCGCGCCGAGCCCTTTGATATCTCCGACCGCAAACAGCGCATCCGCGGTCTGCATGTCGACGGTGGCCGTCCGGCGGACTTCTTCGGGCAAACTGTGCAGCCAGCCTTTGCTGCGATCCACTTCGCCGCTGTTTTTGAGCGCGACCAGGCGGAGGTCTTCACCGCGTTCGCGGTCGACGCGCGCGATCTCCTCGGTGGTGCGCGCCACCAGGCGCCGTTCCTCGGGCAGGAAATTGGTCGTGCGCAATCCCGCGAGCAGATCGGCGGCACCGGCCGGATCGCCGGCGCCGACCCGGAACAACGCCCGGAACATCGTGCGTTCGGGCGTCGCCAGCGCCGCCGGTCGCAGGGTCTCGAGGAGCGCGAGCGCGTCCTTCGGCTTGTTCTGCTTGTAAAGCGCGAAGGCCTGGGTCGTGACGAAGAAAGGATTCTCCGGATCGCTCCGGTAGTTGGTCTGGGCGTATTCGTAGGCCTTGGACAGATTCGAATCGAGCAACAGGCTCGTGTAGGCGACGTTGTTGCGCACCATCGGGTCGTCGGAGGAAAACTCCGCCAGCCGCACGAAGATGCGATTGAGATTGGCGGTGCGTCCCTGATGCCGCTCCCATGCGATCAGCTGGCGGCTGATGGATTCGTTGCGCGGCATCAGCGCGAAGAGTTTCCACACGAGGTCGTATTGCTCGGATTGCCAGCCCCACTTCGCCACGAGAGCCAGCAGTTCCGAAATCTGGCGCGGGCTGTCGCCGGCCTGGAGCACCGCGAGCCGCCAGGCGTTGCCCGCGTCCGCCAGCCGGCCGGTTTTTCGCGCCGAATACGCCGTGAACGCCTGCCGCATGAATTCGCGGTTCTTCCACGGCGTCCCGGAGGTCGCGGCATCGAGGCGCGCCCACTCCTTCCATTCGAGAAACGCTCGGGCGATCGCCTCCTGGACGGCGACGTCCTCCCGGACTTCGCGCGGCAGCGAGTCGAACCACTTGCGCGCTTCCTGCGCGAGCCCGGTGTCGCGGTAGTAACCGATCAGCGCCACCACCGCGCGCGGGTCGTTGGCAAACTCCGTCTGCAGCCGGTTGCGATAGGCCTCGGCCCGGTCGCTGTCGCCACGCGCGAGTCCCGACAGCACCAGCACCTGCTGCTCGCCGTTCAGCGTGCGGTCTTCGCGCAGTTCGTTCGCCAGCGCGACCGCCGCGGCATCGTCCTTCCGCTCGAGCGCATCGCGCAGGAGCAGGCTCAGCGCGCGCACGCGCAAAGCCGGACGCCCGGCGAGCGTCTTGAGCTCGGCACGGACTTCCGGTTCGCGGCCCTCGGGGTCCTCGGCGAGTTCGATTTCGGCCAGGTCGAGTCGCGCGTCCTCGTTGTTGGGATCGAGGCTCACGAGCGAATAAAGGTGAAGTTTCGCGGCCACCGGACGACCCGCGCCCAGGTAGGTCTGCGCGGCGAGCTGGTGAAACGGCACACTCCGCTTGGCGTCGTCGTCGGCGCCTTCGATGGCATCGATCGCGTCGCGATAATCGCCGTATTGGAGAGCGAGGCGGATCAACTCCAACCGGTTCTCCAACCGATCCTCGAGCCGCAGCACGTTGCGTTGGTAATAGATCGATTCCGGCGTGTCCTTCGCCTTCGCCGCAGCCGCCGCGAGTTTCCAATGCGAGAGGCTGCGCTGATTGTCGCGCAGCGCCTGCCGCGCCGTGAGCAGGGCGTTGTCGTAATCGCCCGACGCCATGTAACTCTCGGTCATGCGGGCCAGCTTGGCTTCGCGCCAGCCCTTGTAGGCGGGCCACGCGTGATAGCGAGCGACGTAGTAGCCGCCGGGCAGGCCGATCCCGAGGACGACCAGCACGATCAGCCAGCGGCGCGCGGGAGATTTCGTTCCAAGTTTCATGAGCGATGAGCGGACGCCGGAGGCGTCCCGTCCGTGGTGATGATGCCCTGCAGCGTCGACTCGAGCTGGTCGCGCGCTTCCGCTCCGTCGAGCGGACCGGTGATGGCGATGCCGATCACGCGCTGCCCGAGATTGCGCTCGCCGCGCAGCACCGAGCGAATGCGTTCGGTCGAGTTGGCCTGCCGGTAAACGACGCGGCCGTCATAGCTCGCCTGGTTGTCTTCGAGAATCGCATGGAACACATACACGTCGCGGCCGCCGTCGTTGAACAGGTAAGTGACGAACGGCAGCGTGAGATCTCCGACGCGGCAAACGAAGGGGCCGGTCTCCGCGACCAGTTGCAGGCCGCTCGCCGGCAGGCAAACGGTCGGATAATGTCCGCCGGCAAGAAACTTCGAAACGCGTCCCGGCAGCCAGCGGAGATAATACATCTGCCACAACGAACCGTCGCTGCTGCGCCACGAGGAGATCTTTCCCTCGTTGTATTTCAGCAGCGCGCGCGAGCGCTCGCCGAGTTCGTCCTGGCGGAATTGCGCCGCCTCGCGTGGCCAGCGGATGTCCCAGGCGACCGGCTTCGCGAACTGGCGTTCGTGATACGCATACCAACCCTGCGTCGCCGCCTCCGCCGTGCCGAGCCACGCCAGGCCAGCGAGGGCGAACCAGAACGGAAACGGACCGCGACGTGGGGCGGGCGCAGTCGTGGGCTGCACGTCCGCCGGCTGACGCCGCCAGCGCTGAAACAGCTCCGCCAGGAGCCAAAGCGAAACGAGGCAAAGCACCATCGCGACGTTGCCCACGGTGTCGTGCCATTTTTCCGAGAGCGCATTGCCACCGACCCCGCTCAACGCCGCCAACGTGACGGTCCGCGCAAAGTTCAAGCCGAACGCGACCGCAAACGAACTCAGCAGCAAGGCGCCGCGCGCCAGCCAGCCGAACCGGTAAAACTCGCCGAAGAAAAGCGACACCATGAACGCGGTCTGGAGCGACCGCACGCCGCTGCAGGCCTCCTCCACGTTGACCCACGACGTGCCGACGAGAATCAGGTTGCCCTTCGTCAGCGCGGGCATGCCGCTCAACGTCAGCACCTCCGCGCAGGCGTTGGCATTCCAGCTCATCAGCCACTTCGTCGCATTGTCCTCCATCCACACCGGCCACGGCAGCGCGGTCATGCAGAACAGAATTGGAAACGCGCAGAACAACGCGCCGCGCCAGCCACTGAGCGAGAACACGGCGGAGAACGACAATCCGATCACTAGGCCGGTCATCAGCCAGTTGATCTTCACCCAGTCGGGATTCGCCTCCTGCACGACGCGGATCGGCAGATACGCGAGGAGCAATAGCGCCGGAATCGCGAGCCAGGCCCAGGAACGCGTCGGCCGGCACGCCGCCGGCCGCGTGCGCCAGCGCTCATAGACGAGATAACCGGCGAGAAACGGGACCGCCCAGCCGTAAGCGTAGGTCGGGTTTACACTCCATTCGAGGCGCTGCTGGTTCCACACCAGCAGCCACGCCACGGCCAAAAGCGCGAAGCCCGCCCACCACGCGCGCCGGGTGGCAGCGTGAAGGGGGCGGTCGGTTTCGAGAGAGACACTCGTTGAGCGCAGGCTGGAGGCAGCATCCATAGGCAGGCCCTACTGACGCCTTAAAGTCGCGAAGGTTCGTGCTGTCCGACGATTTCGGACACTCCCGACGCTTCACCGGCAACGAGTTCGAGCTGGCGCGCGAACTGCGGCAGCACCGCCGCGGGACTGAACTGATTCACCCACCGCGTGCGTTCACGCCACGCGGCCAGCACGCTGCGATCCCGGTTGAGGCTGGCCAGCGCACCCGCGAGTGCGACCGCATCGCCCGGCGCGACGTTGGCGCCGAAACCGCCGTCGGCGACGGCGCGGGCCAGTTCGCTCGCGTCGTCCGCCACGGTGACCACCGGCACTTTCGCCTGCAGCAGCGACAACAGTTTACTGGGAAAGAAAAACTCTCCCGTGCCGCTCGCCTGCGTGATCAAACCCACATCGGTGTCGGCCAGCATCGAGGCGTAGTCGGCGTCGCTCAGCAGCGGCAGCAGGTGCAGATTCGGCAGCGCGAGCTTCCGAGCCCGCTCGGCCAGCGCCTCGCGCTCCGCGCCGGCGCCCGCGATCACGAGCGCGACGCGCCGGGCGAAGCGATCGCCGAGCATGAGCTGCCGGGCCGCTTCGAGCAGGATGTCGATGCCCTGCTTCTTTCCCAGATTGCCCGAATAGACCGCGAGCAGATCGTCCTCCCGCACGCCGAACTTGCGGCGAAACTCGCCGGCCGCGACGGGCATCGCGGCACCGCCCGAATTCCGCAGCCAGTTCGGGAAATAGATCCGGCGGCGGTCCGGCACGCCCTTGCGCTGAAACTCGCTCATCATGCCGTCGGAGATGCCCGACACCGCCGCCGCGTGATCGTAGGCGAAGCGTTCGAGCGCGAAGAGCACGCGGATAAAGCCCCGGCTCTTCACCATCCCGAGTCCCACCGCGGCCCCGGGTTGCAGGTCCTGCACGTGAAACACATAGCGACTGCGCTTCAGCCGCGTCGCGATCCACGCGAAAAATCCCAGCACCAACGGCGGGCTGACGACAAAGTAAACGTCCGCGCGCGACAGGAACAGCACGCGCAGCAGCGAACTGAGGCCGAAGCTCAGCTCGTGAAAAATCCGCCGCAGCGTCGTCGCGCGGCCCGGCACATATTGCGCGCAGCGAACCACACGCACGCCGTTGATCGTTTCGGTCCGGTAAAGCCGGCCGCGGTCTCCCGGCTCCTTCCGCCAGTGCGGATAATACGGGAAACCCGTCACGACGGTGACATCGTGATCGGCGCGCGAAAGATATTCCGCGAGCTCCGTGTTGTAGGGCGCGATGCCCGTGGCTTCCGGGTGATAGTTGATGCCCCAAAGGACAATTTTCATGTGGAGTGGAGGAGCTGGTGTTGATGGCTTCCCGCGGAACTTCGTGTCCGGAGCGCGACACCGAAGCGCGCGGTCGCCCGACGACGACCGCTTCGCGGATTAAGTCACCGCTACGTTAGCGATGAACGCGTCACCTCGGAATCGGGCGGCTTCCGCTCCGAAAACGCGGCGCCCCCTGAGCGCCCGCCTCGCGAATCACCGATGCCGATTGTCGGGGATTGTCTGATTTTCGCCCACAGCGCGGAACATCTGTTCTTCCGGCCCCGCCGCATTGGAACTTCAGCCGTCCGCCGATGCTCAATGGTCGCGTCGTGCCAGCTTCGTTCGCGCCTCTCCTGCGGCGGACCGTGCCGCTTTGCCTGCTGCTTGCAGTTGCCACTGCGGGCCGCGCCGCGGACGGCGTCATTTCCGACGTGCGCCGCTTCGGGGCCGTCGGCGATGGACAACTTCACCGCGTGAGCGAATGGATCGAGGCGGGGCGGTTCCGCAACCTGCGGGCGCTGCAAAAACAATTCCCCTTCGTCGATTCGACCGACTGGAGCGTAGACGAGGTCGCGTTCGTCCTCGCGAAGGAATCGCTCCCGCCCGAGGGCGGGACGATCCACTTCCCTGCGGGCCACTACGTGAGCGGCCGATATCCGTGGCGGATCTGGCGCAGCCACGTCCGGCTCACCGGCGATGGCGCCGACCGCACCACCCTTTCCACCGCGCCCGGAATTGACGACGGCCTGAGCGTCGCGCCCTACCGCCACGCCGGCTGGCGGGAGGGTGCAAACCGGGAGTATCCGTTTTCCGGTGACAGCGGTCGCGCCGGCGATCGCCGGATCCGGTTGACGCGGGCCGAATGGACGGACGAGTTCAAGCCCGGCGAGCTCGTTTTTGTCCGCAACGGCGCCAACCGTTTCGACCAGGACTACGGCGAGTTCAACGAAGTCGAAGCCGTGGAATCCGGCGGCATCCTGCGTCTGAAACATGCGCTGGCGCGGGACTACACCCTCGCGAGCGTCAACTGGGCGGCCGAGGTCGCCGAAGCCTTCCAGCTGCCGAAGCCGAACGGCGAGGTCGACGTGAAGATCCGCACCGGCGAAGGCTTTTTCACGCCGCCGGAACGGTGTGTCGTGACCATCGGCGAGAATATCTTTCGGGTGAGAAAAGCCTGGCGCGACACGCTGATCCTGCAGAACCGCGGACGCGCCAACGCCCCGCGGGGCACCGTCATCCCGGCCGGGGAGAAGATCGCGAAGTCACGCACCATTCTAAAGCTCACGCGCAGCACCCGCGATTTCCGTTGCGAGAATCTGACGATCGTCGGACGCCGCAAAGCCGTGAACATTTCCAACAGCTACGAGGTCGCGTTTGCGGACTGCGTGTTCATCCGCGATCTCCGCGAGGGCGGTTTCACGGGCGGGCTCACGATCGATGGCGACGGCGGACGTTTCGCGCGTTTCGACCGCTGCGAAGTGATCGCACGTCCGGCCGTGGGGATGCAGTTCGCCCGTTCGTTCGGCGACGTGGAATTCATCGCGTGCCGGTTTCGCGATACGAACGTCGCGTTCACGGAATTCAACTTCGCGTGCACGGTCGTCGATTCCGACTTCGACGTCACCGGCACGCCGGCGCTGCAGAATGTGGCGATCGTCGGCGGTTCCTGCGGCGATCTGCGCCTCGAGGGCAATCGGATCAAGGCCCGCGGCGTGCGCGCCATTTTCGACGCGGTGTCGGACATCCACTCGCAGAAGCACGGGAGCGGCGGTCAGGTGATACTTCGCGGCAACCGGATCGAAACGGAAAAAGCGACGCAGGTGTTTCCCGCCGCACCGCCGGGCCGCTTGGTGCTGGAGGAAAATCACGTGCAGGCCGACTGAGGGCGGCGAACAGAGAACTTGAAGCGGCATCGCGCGCTCGCAGGCTGTGAGCAAATCCGTGAGTTCAGAGCCCTGTCCCCTCTTGTCATCCAATGTTTCCAGCTCTCTCGCCCGCGTCCTGATCGTCGAGGACGAAGGGAAAACGCGCGCGTCGATCGCAGAAGGACTCGAGCTTGAGGGCTGGTCGGTGACGGTCGCCGCGAGCGGAGCCGAAGCCATGTCTCTGCTGGAGGCGCAGGCGTGCGATCTCATCGTGCTCGATCGCATGCTGCCGGATCGCGACGGCTTGAGCGTGCTGCGGCACATCCGGCAGCGCGGTAATCACACGCCCGTTCTCGTGTTGACGGCCCGCGACAGCGTCGCGGATCGAGTGACCGGACTGGAAAGCGGCGCCGATGACTACCTTGCGAAGCCGTTTGCGTTTGCCGAACTGGTGGCGCGCTGCCGCGCGCTGCTGCGCCGCCCGATCCTGAGCAGCGACCAGTTCCTGCGCTGCGAGGATCTGCAGCTCGACACGCGCGCACGGATCGCGATGCGCGGGAACCAGCCGATTGCGCTCACGCCGCGCGAGGTGGATATCCTCGAATACCTCCTGCGCTATCAGGGCCAGATCGTGACGCGGGAGATGCTCGAGCGCGATGTATGGAAGCAGAGCCATCGCTTCACCTCGCTCGATAACGTGATCGACGTACAGATCATGCGGCTGCGCAAGAAGGTCGATTTTGAAGGCTCGCAAAAGCTCATCCACACGCTGCGCGGCCGCGGCTACCGGCTGGGCAAGGAGGAAGAGTGAGACACTGGTGGCGGCAGCGCACGCTGCGTTTCCGCCTCGCCACCTGGTATGCGCTCGGCGGCGTGCTGCTTTTATCGGCGTTCAGCACGACGCTCTACTTTTTCGTCGCGCGCCGCGTCGCCCAGCCGCTCGACGAGCAACTCCGCTCGGACCTCGCCGCGATTCAACAACACCTGACCATCGCCCCGAACGGCGACGTCCGGTGGGATGGTGCGTCGCTCGAGAGCGACAGGGCCGAAACCCGCGCGATCCCCTGGTTCGAACTCTGGGACGAACACGGCGAACTCGTCATGCGTTTCTGGCATCTCGACGAGAGCCGCTTCGAAAGGCTGCCGGCCGCACCGGCGAAAAACCGCGAGACGGTGTCGATCTTCAACGTCGCCTCGGACCTGCAGCTGCGGGTGCTCTCCGTGCCGTTCGCCGGTCCCGCCGATCGCCCGTGGATGATCCGCGTCATGCGCATCCACGAACGGGTGGCGGATGCGCTGCGCGCGCTGCTCCTGATCATCGTACTCGCCTTGCCCGCCGTGATCGCGCTGCTGGTGTTCGGCGGCTACGCGATCACGCGCCGCTGGCTGAAACCGCTCGATCAAATGGTCGAACAGGCGCGTCGTATCACCGCGGAGGATCTGAGCCGCCGCCTGACCGTCGACAATCCGAACGACGAACTCGGGCAGCTCGCGACGGTGTTCAACGTCACCCTCGAGCGATTGGAGAACTCGTTCATCGCGCTCGACCGTTTTGTCGCCGACGCGTCGCACGAGCTGCGCACGCCGCTGACAACCTTGCGTAGTGTCGGCGAAGTCGGACTGCGACGCAGCCGGACGCTCAACGAATATCGCGAGATCATCGCGAGCATGCTGGAGGAGTCGGAGCGCCTGCAGTTATTGATTCAGCGGCTGCTCGAACTCGCGAGCGCGGGGGCGCAGAACGTGCGCTTCCAGCCGGTGGATCTCGACGATTGCGTCAGCCGCTGCCTCGGCGAACTCGGCGTGCTTGCCGAGGCCAAGGGGCAGCAGATCGCGTTCGTATCGGACCGCTGCACGCTCGCGACGGATCCCGTCATCTTCCGCCAGGCGCTGCAGAACCTGGTCGACAACGCCATCAAATATTCTCCGGAGCAGTCGACGATCCGCGTCACGATCGAAAGCCAGCCCAACCGCTGCGTCGTCAGCGTGAGCGATGAAGGCCCGGGCATTCCCGCGGAGCAACGCGAGCGCATCACCGACCGGTTCTATCGCGTCGACAGCGGACGCAGCCGCCGCGACGGCGGCTTCGGTCTCGGTTTGGCGATCACCCACGCCTACATGCGTTTGTTGGGCGGATCGCTCGAATACGCGCCGGCCGTGCCGCGCGGCAGCATCTTCCGGCTGATCCTCCCCCGCTCCTGATCAGGCGGTTCCGGCGAGCACCTTGGAAATGTCGTAGTCGGGCGTCGCGCCGTCCTGGCTGGCGACGAATTCGCCCAAGCGGCAGGCCTGGCGTAACGCGATCGCCGGCGTGGCCTCTCGGGCGAGCAGTGCGCCCAGCAGGCCGCCGAGAAAGGCATCTCCCGCTCCGACGGTATCGCGCACCTCGATCGGCCGCGCCTTCTCCCAAAACCAGGCGCCGTCCCATAACAGCCCGGCACCGCGGGCACCGGCGGTCACGCAGATGCGTGCGAGGCCGTAACGTTCGCCGATGTCCCGGGCAGCGCGGGCCAGCTCGGCGGGACGCAGCCGCGGACGTTGCGCGAGGCGCGCGAGTTCCTCGTCGTTGAGCTTGAGCAACTGGGCGGAACGCAGCACCCGGTTCGTCACCGCCGGCGTGTCGAACGGCGGACGAAAATTGAGATCCACGACGCGCAGCGCATCGGGCCACGCAGCGAAAAGCGCGTCCAGCGCGGCGCGGTTCGCGGGCTCCCGCAACGCCAGCGTGCCATGCACGATCGCAGCCGGTGCGGGAGAAAGTCGCCGCAGCCGCGGCGTGACCGGTATCCGATCCCACGCGACACGGCGGGCGATCTCGTAGCGGGCCACGCCGGCGTCGTCGAGCGCCGCGCGCACGGTCCCCGTGGGACGATCCCGCAAGCGCGCGATGAAGCGCGTGTCCACGCCCCCGTTCGCGACGCGGCGCAGCGCCTCTTCGCCGAGGAAATCCGCGCCCACGGCGGTGACGGGCACCACCCGCAGTCCCTGCCGGGCGAGATGATACGCGGCGTTGATCGGCGCCCCGCCGAGAAACAGCCCGCGCGGCAGGCAATCCCACAGCACCTCGCCGAAGCAGGCAACGACCGGCTTCGACTTCGCGGTGCGAGAGTTCGCCGCTCCCTTACTCATCGCGAATCGAATCCGGGCCGACGTGCAGTTCCTGGCACGCGCGCAGGTAGGCGGCGGCCGACCAGGCCTGATAGGCCTTGCCCATGGGGCGGCCGGTGACGCCGTGCACCCACTCGTTGAACTCCCACGTGTGGTTTTTCCCGAGCTGGTTCACCCGCGCGAGCTTCACGAGCTCGTTGCGCGCGATGTCGTGCAGGCCGAGCCGGTGCACGAAACGCACCCACATGCCGCCGATGAACGGCCAGATGCCGCCGTTGTGGTAATGATGCGGCAGGTTGAGCAAGTTGACCGTGTAATACGCACGCCAGTCGGGATCGCCGGATTGCACCGCGGGATAGAGATTCGCGACCGGAAACGGATCGTTCACGCCGACGCCCCACATGAAGCGAAACGCGGTGCGGGCGCGTTCGACGTCGATCACGTTGGTGAGAAACGCGAGGACGTTGCCGAGGACGTCGCAGCGCCAGTTGAAGCTGAACGGCGTGATCTCGGCCAAAAGATACTGAGAATCGCCGAGCGAGGTCTGCCGGTCCGCAAAGGTGCTCGTGTGATTGCCGTCGACGCGCGTGGTCGGCCAGAACGCGACCTTGATCTTGCCGGCAATGTATTGCGACCAGCGGAGGTAGTCCGCCGCGCGGGGAAAATCGCGCTGGTATTCGAGCAGTCGGCCGAAGCAGACGTTGGCGCGATACCAGAGCACCTCGTCGTAGAGCACGTGATAGCTGCGTCCGAACAAGTCGGTCCAGTCGCCGGCTTCCGGCACTTCGATCAGACCATCGGTGTTGCTGTCGTGCGCCGACAGCCAGTCCATGATCCGCTGCAGCCGGCCGGAATTCTCCGTGAGGAAGTTCATATCGCCGGTTTGCGTCACATAATGATAGACCGCGATGATCAGCCAGAGGCCGCTGTCGATGGAGCAGATGCCGCCGATGCCGGAGTATTCGGGCTGGAGCGTTTCGATCCGGACATTGGCCGGCACCTGCCCGGTGGGGCTGACGGCGTTGATCAATGTCTGCAAGGTCCGGAGCTGCGCTTCGCGGATGTCGGGATCGTCCATCTCGATCGTCTGCACGATCGTGAAACAACCGTCGCGCGCCCAGATGCTGCGGTAATTGACGTCGGTCCCGACGACCACGTTGTCCGCCAGCGAACAGGCCGAGAAGCCAAGCGGCGTGATGTTTTTACGCAGTGCCACAAGCGCGTGCTCGTAGCCGGTCGCGATCAGTTCGCGATCCTCGGGACTGAGCGAGCGAAACGCTTCCGGGCCGAACAGCATGCCCTTCCACGCACCGGCGGCCCGGTCGCGCGGCGGGAGGCTGCGCGGCGGCGGGGCCTCGGGAATGACCCCGTAGTGCTGCAGTCCCTCGAGCACGCCGTCGGCCATGATCTGGCGCGTGACCAGCACCGGCAGGTGCACGACCGCCTCGAAGAGCTCGGGCTGTGCGTTCTCGACCGCGATGCCTTTTACCCCCGGAACGAGAAACATGCTGCTGTCGTTGCCGGTGTCGCCGGCCACGACCACCTGGTCGAGCGGGATGCCAAGTCGCGCGCAAAGCCACATCAGGGCATTGCCCTTCGTGGCGCGGGCCGGGAGCACGTCCAGGTCTCGCAAACTTGAATACACGACCGAGACCTGCAGTCCCGCCTCCTGCAGCCGGCGCTGCAATTCCGCGATGTTCTCGCGACTGGCGTGATGCCAATACCAGCTCGATTTGTAGGGGTGCAGGAACTCGGGCGGCTGGCGTTCGACGCCCGGAGTCGAGCTGACGATTTCCTCCACCATGGCCAGATCCCAACCTTCGCCGAATTGGGAGCCGAAGTCCGCCAGCTCAGCCCGGCGCCGCGGGTCGAACAGTTCGGTGCCGACGCCACCGATGATGAAATCGGGATCGGGCAGCTTGCGCGCGGCGACCAGGGAGCGCACGTCCTTCACCGAGCGACCGGTGTTGTAGACGAGGTAAGGGCGCTGGCCCTCGAGGCGGTCCCACGTCTGCTTGAAACGTTCCGTGGATTCGGGATTGCCCAGGAGTGTGCCGTCGAGATCGGAGGAAAAGAGGCGGATGGCGGCGGTGCCTTCGGTGGACATGCGCGCACTATTACCACCGACGCGCGTTGCACAACTTCTCTTCGCAACCCGGCGCGGCTTCGCATCCTCGGGCCGCAGATTTTCGGAAGCGGTGGACGCCATGCCCGCTCAATCCAGATCGTTCCAGGGCTCGTCCCACTCCTTGTCGTCGAGCGTCAGCGCGGTCGACGGCCGGTGTTCGACCGCCGCGACGAGTTGCTGGGCAATGCCGGTCCACGTGAACAGGCTGCGGGCCTTGTGCGCGCCCATGCGGGACAGACGGCTGCGCAGTCGCGAGTGACGGAAAACTTTCGCCATCGTGATCCCGAGATCCTCCTTGTCGAACGGGTCGGCAAAAAGCGCGTGCCGTCCGAACGAGAGCGCGCGATACAATCCGCCGTGCACCGTCACCACGGTCGGCGTGCCGGACGCCATCGCCTCGATCGCCGTCATGCCGAACGGTTCGTAGCGGCTGGAGAGAACGAACATGTCGGCCGCCCGATAATAGTCCGGGAGTTCCTCCTCGCTGATGAACGAGCCGAACTTGATGCGATCCGCAGCGGAAGACTTCGCCGCCAGCTCCTTCAATTCGTCGAAGAATTTCTGCTCGGCCTCGTTCAGGTCCGCACCACCGATCGCGAAATACAGGTTCGCCGTCGGTTCGCGTTGCGCCACGAGGCTGAATGCCTCGATCAGCAGGTCGTAGCCCTTGTTGCGCGCGAGTCGGCCGAGCGCGAGCACGACGGAGCCGCTGAAGCCGAGCCGCTGGCGGATCGCCTCGCGACTCGCCTCGCCGACCGGATAAAAACGATTGTCGTCGTAACCCGGCGGGACCATGCGCACCCGCTCCGGGGCCACGCCATAGTCGTTGATGATGAAATCGAGCTGGGGCGGCGTCGTGGCCACGACGAGACTGCAGTCGGCGTAAAGCTTGCGCTCGTCGCGCACGCGCCGGGAGAAGTTGTATTGTTTCTCGAACTTCGCGCTGTCGCCGGGATAGTCCCGCTCCATCTGACGCTGCTTCCACAAGCCGAGCGAGTGCGGCGTGTGGATGTGCGGCACGTTCAGCACCTCGGCCAGATGCTGGCCGGCCACGCCGGCGTCCCAGTAGTGGCTGTTGATGAATTCGTATTTGAGGCCGTTCTTCTGGATGAACCGCAGCGCGTTTTCGCCCCATTCGTCGATGTGCTCGACGAGGTATTCCTTCGGTAGAAATTCGTTGCCGCCGCAGCGCGCGCGAATCACGCGCACGCGATCGTTCACCTGGTCGAACTCCGGCTGGTCCTCGAACCGGCGGGTCCAGATGTCCACCTCGTAGCCGAGTTGGGCGAGTTTCTTGGAGAGCTCCAGCACGTAGACCACCTGTCCGCCGGTGTCGGCCGCGCCGAGCGGCGGCACGGCGGCGACGTAGCCGTGCGTTGAAATCATTGCGATTCGGGGGAGCTGACTGTCAGCTCTGAGTACGTTGTTCGTCATAAAGCATGGAGGCGGTGAAGACATCCGCCCGCAAAGAAGGTGCGCATCGTCAGACTCCACTGGAGTCACTGCGTTGGCCGGATGGCCGTCACCGTTGGGTTCAACCTGAGCACAACTCCCTGTGCAACAAGGTCCACCACCTGACGTTTATGTCAGCGTCTGCCAGCGCGCCAAATCCGGAAAATCTTCCCGGATTTCACACGACCCCGGTTTCCCGGTCCTGAGGTCATGGAAACGACGGCCGGCCAAGACTCGCCGGCGCCATGCGGCCGCTTTACTTCGTTTCGCCCGCCTCCGAAGCTGCATTCCGACCTCCTCACCATGGCGACTCCACTTTCTTCCACCGCCGCCGGTCCCCAAGTGTTCAACTGGCTCGACGAACGGATCGCGGGCGTGCTGCTCCACCCCACTGCACTGCCGAGCCGCTACGGCGTCGGCGCCTTCGATCAGGCAGCGATCGAGCTGCTCGAATTCTTCGCCGCCGCCGGCATCAAGGCCTGGCAGCTGTGCCCGCTGGGCCCCACCGGCTTCGGCGATTCGCCCTACCAGTGCTTTTCGGCCTTCGCCGGCAACCCTTACCTGATCGATCCGGGTGCGCTCGTCGCGGCCGGCTTGCTGAAGGAGGAGGCGCTGCAGCCGCTGCGTGCGCTGAGTCAGGACCGCGTCGACTTCGGCGCGCTGTATCAGCTCAAACTGCCGATCCTGTTCTCCGCGCACGCGGCGTGGAAACGCGATTCGAAGCGCCCGCTGCCGTATGGGTCTTTCGACACGTTTCGGGAGCGGCATGCAAACTGGCTCCCCGGCTACAGTCTCTTCTCGGCGATCAAGGAGCATTTCAACGGCCAGCCCTGGTGGGAGTGGCCGGCGGAGGTCCGCTCGCTGGAGCGCGCACGGAAATCGCCGCTCGCCGGCCAGGTGGCCGCGCGCGCCGAGGCGTATGAATTCGTCCAATACCTCTTTTTCGGCCAATGGGTCCGGCTCCGGCAGCGCGCCGCCGACCTCGACATCACGATCATTGGCGATGCGCCGATCTTCGCGGCGATCGACAGCGCCGACGTCTGGGCGCATCCGCAACTGTTCCGGCTCGATCCCGCGACGTCGCGACCGACGGTCGTTGCCGGGGTGCCGCCGGATTATTTTTCGGCCGACGGTCAGCTCTGGGGCAATCCGCTCTATGACTGGCCCGCGCACGCCGCCGAGGATTACGCGTGGTGGTTCGACCGCCTGCGCGCGAATTTCGAACTCTACGACGTCGTCCGCATCGATCATTTCCGCGCGTTCGACACCTATTGGGCCATCCCTGCCGGAGCGCCGAATGCCCGCACCGGAAAATGGGAACCGGGACCGGGGCTGCCCTTCTTTCAACGCCTGCGCGAACGCCTGCCGCACGCAAAGCTGATCGCGGAGGACCTCGGCGACCTCAGTCCCTCGGTGATCACGCTCCGCGAGGCCACCGGCCTGCCCGGCATGGCGATCCTGCAGTTCGCCTTCGGCAGCGGTGCCGACAACCTCTACCTGCCGCACAATCTCCGCGCCAACAGTGCCGTGTATCCAGGCACTCACGACAACGACACCACCCTGGGCTGGTATGCGTCCATCGACGAGCCGACGCGCGACCACGTGCGCCGCTACCTCCGCGTAAGCGGGCGTGAGATCGGCTGGGATTTCATTCGCGCCGCCTACGGCGCCGTCAGCAATCTCGCGATCGTGCCACTGCAGGACCTGCTTTCCCTGGGCTCCGCGGCGCGCTTCAACAAACCCGGTACCTCGCAAGGCAACTGGTCGTGGCGCTACCAGGCCGAACAGTTGCGCAGTCTTCGCGAAGGCGCCTCCCCCTACCTGCGCGAACTCGCCGGTCTCTATGGCCGCGAAGGCAAAAAGCAGCCCGCACCGGCCCCACAGGAATAATCCGCGCTCAACGCAGAAATTCGACGATGCGCGGCAGCACTTCGTCCCGCGCATCGTCAAGCACGTAGTGCCCGGCGTCCGCCATGCGGTGCACCGCGGCCTGCGACAGCAGTTCGCGCCAGCGGCCGAGAAAGCGGTCGTTGAAACAAAAATCCCGGCCGCCCCACTCGATCATCACCGGCTTGTCCCGCAGTCGCGCCAGATTCGCCTCGACCGCCGTGAGAGTGGACCAGCTGCGATGCGTGGCGTTCATCGGGATGTCCTGCACGAACGCGCTCACCGCGACGCGATGCGCCCACGAATCGTAGGGGAACAGATACCCGCGCTTCTCGTCCGTCGTGAGCCGGCGCCGGTGCATCGCCATCCAGGTCGCCGGCCACGCAAAGCCGTTCGCGCCGCGCACGAGCAAGGGTCCGAGCAGCGGCGCCTTGCAGAGCGCGATCCGCGCCGGGAGGTGCGGCGACACAAACGCCGCCGTATTCAAAATCACGATGCGCCCTACCCGCTCCGGTCGTCGCCCCGCGACGCCGCAGCCGATCGCGCCACCCCAGTCGTGCACCACCAGGTCGATGTGTTTGACCCCGAGCCGGTCGATCAACGCCTCGACGTCGGCGATCCGCGTCGCGAGCGAATAGTCATAGTTCTCCGGCTTCTCCGACAGTCCCATGCCGACGTGATCCGGCACGAGACAGCGGCGTGTCGGCGCGAGCGCGCGGACCAGGTCGCGATAATAGAACGACCACGTCGGATTGCCGTGGAGCATGAGCACGGCGGAATCGGTGCGCGGCCCTTCGTCAAGGAAGCTCATCCGCGCGCCGCCGGCGGTCGTGAACGTGTGCGGCGAAAACGGATACAGCGGCGCGAGCCACGCGGGGATCGTCGGGGCGCTCATGTTCGGCTCACCACTCCAGCGCCAGCATCAGGCAGTTGAGGCCGCTGCCGATGCCCAGCAGACCGACGCGATCGCCCTCGCGCACCGCGCCCGCTTCGATTCCGAGCGCGAGGGTCGCAGGTAGCGCCACCGATCCGGTGTTACCCAGCGTTTCGAAGGTCGAAAAGTCCTTCGCCAGGTCGAGCCCGAGCGTTTCGTAGAGTTTTCGCCGGTGCACGCTGCCGACCTGGTGGCAGACGAAGCGATCGAACGCGTCGCCGTGCTCGCGCGTGAAATCGGCCCACGTTTCGCGCGCCAGCGCCACGCCGGCGAGCAGCAGTTGCTCGGAGTCGGTCTGCATCGCGAGCGATTCCGCGCCGTAGGTGTCGCCCTGGCAAAGATCGCTGTGCTGCGTCGCCGCGCGGGCGACGCCGCCCAGCAGCCGGTGCGCGCGGCCGCGGACGAGCGAGCGGTGACAGACCACCGCACCGACCGCGCCCGAACCGATCGTCAGGTTGGCGAAATACGGTTTGATCTCGTTGCGGCTCAGCGGCCGGTCGACGAGAGTCCGCAGCGTCTGCTCGACCAGCGGGCGTCCATTTTCTCCGGATACAATCAACGCGCAGCGGATCTGGCCGCTTTCGATCAGCCCGGCCGCGAGCGTGAGCGAGTTGAGAAAGCCGAGACAGGCATTGGAAACGTCGAGGATCTGCGCCGTGCCCGGCAGACCGATCTTGCGATGGGCGAACGACGCGGTCGCCGGCTCGAGCATGTCGCGGCTGACCGCGGCGTGGATGAACAGATCGACCTGCTCCGCCGCGACGCCCGAACGCGCGAGCACGGCGCGACCCGCGGCCGCACTCGCGTCGGACGGATGCGTGCCGGCGGGCCACATGCGGCGCTCGCGGATTCCGGTCATCAGTTCGAGCCGGCCTTCCGGCAGCTTCAGCCGTTCGTAAAGCGGGCGCAGCCGCTCCTCGATCGAGGCGGAGGTCCAGATCTCGTCCGGCAGCGCGACGGCGATCGCTTCGAGGCAAACGTGCTCGAATTTCATGCGTTGCCCGAACTTGGAGCGGCGCCGGGCGGCCGCATCGCCAACCGGATGATTTCCTTGTCGAAATAGTTCGAGCCCAAGCCGGCATCGACCACGAGCGTGGCGCCATTGATGCCGCTGCTCCGCTCGCTCAACAGGAAAAGCGCGGTGTCCGCCACCTCCTGCGTCGAGAGATTGCGTTTCCGAAACGTGAGTTTTTCGGCGTAGAGATAACTTTCCAGATAACCGGGAATGCCCGCCGAGGCGCTGGTTTTCAGCGGACCCGCGCCGACGACGTTGAAGCGCACTTCGGTATCGGCGCTGAAGGACTTCGCCAGAAAGCGCGAAGCCGACTCGAGCGCGGCCTTGATCGGGCCCATGTAGCCGTAGTTGTCAGGCGTGACCACGAGCGACGAAATGCCGATCGTGACGACCGACGCGTTGCGCGCGAGGTGCGGCTTGAAGGCGTTGGCAATCTCCACGAGCGAGAACGCCGAGATCGCGGTCGCCTGCAGAAAATCCGCGCGTTTCGTTTCGTGAAACGGTTTGAAGCCCTCGCTGTAGTTCGCGAAGGCGATCGAGTGCACGAGGCCGTGGATCGGCCCAAAACTCTCGGCGGCGATCTGCGTCGCGAGCTTCGCGGCGGCGCCGTCGTGCTCCACGTCGCAGAGAAAAACCGGCTTTCCAGCGAGCAGCGTCTGGAGCGAGCTCTTGCGCGCTTCGGAGCGCACGCTGTAGATCACGCGGGCGCCCTGCTCTTCGAGCGATTTGGCGACGAACCACGCGACGCTCTTGCGATTGGCGACGCCGAAGACGACGAAGGTTTTGCCGCTGAGCTGGAGAAAATCGGCCATGGAAGTGTGCGCGGCGCGGCTCAGGCTTTCGCTTCCGGCGTTTTCCACGCGACGGCAAAGTCGACCGTCAGCACGCGTTTCTCGCCGCTCTTGATGCTACCGCTCATCATCGTGAAGCCGCCCAGCGCTTCCTTGCGTTTCACCTCGATGACGATCGTCTCCCCCGGAAAAACCGGATTCCGAAAACGCACATCGCTGATCTTCGCGAGCAGTGGCACGCCCTCGCCCGGCTTCGCGCCGGCGGCCGCAGCCTGACGCGACATGAACAGCGCACCGGTTTGAAAGACCGCTTCGCAGAGGAGCACACCCGGCGTGATCGGCGCGCCGGGATAATGGCCGCGGTAAAAATCCTCGTCCGCGCGAAACGTCCGCTTCGTCACGAGTCCGTCGGCCGATTCCGAGACGATCTCGTCGACAAACAAAAACGGCGGGCGATGAGGGATGAGATCGGTGACTTGGCTCATGGACGTGGGAAGTGAAGAGATGGGGGTGGAAATTGAGTTACACAGAGGGCACGAGAGGAAACACAGAGGTCACGGAGAAAGGCAGACTCTTTGAAAATCACTCTGTGCTCTCTGTGCCACCTCGTGTGTCCTCTGTGTAACTATTCAGCTATGCCTTGGCTCTTGGAATTGAGAAATGAGGAGAATGGATGGGGAATTTAAATTACACAGAGGGCACGAGAGGAAACACAGAGGTCACGGAGAAAGGCAGACTCTTTGAAAATCACTCTGTGCTCTTTGTGCCACCTCGTGTGTCCTCTGTGTAACTATTCAGCTATGCCTTGGCTCTTGGAATTGAGAAATGAGGAGAATGATGGGGAATTTAAGTTACACAGAGGGCACAAGAGGATGCACGGAGGTCACGGAGAAAGGCCGACTCTCGAAAAATCACTCTGTGCTCTCTGTGCCACCTCTCGTGCCCTCTGTGTAACTACTCAGTCTTTCAGCCGATCGCGGTGGCTGACTTCATCGCGTGCAGCGCCTTGTCGATCTTGTTGGCCACGATCACGCCATAATTGATGGTGCCGAGCCAGCCGGACATGATGATGCCGACCGAGCCCGCGTGATACAGGCCGGGCAGTTTCTCCGACAGGTCCATCGACACCTTCAGCCCTTCGAATTTCGTGCCGAACGACGTGCCGCCCATGTGCGTCGTGTAACGCTCGATCGTGCGCGGCGTGGCGGCCTCCTTCCAATCAATCTTGGCGCGGACGTCCGGGATGAACTTTTCCAGCGCCGCGATCGATTCCTCGATCAGCCGCTCCTTCTCGCGTTCGTAATCCTCCTCGGATAGTGCATTCCAGTCGGCGTATTGACTGTTCAACGACACGACCACGGTGTAGCGGTCCGAGCCTGGACGCGTGTCGGGATAATAAACCGAAAACGTCCGGCTCGTGGTGTTGAAATGCGTCAGCTCCTGGCTGCTGAATTTCGGATTCGCCGACGTGAACACCAGATCCCCGATGTGCGGAATGCTCTCGCCCTTGCGGATACCGAGATACACCTGGCACGAGCTCGAATTGATCCGCACCGCCTTGGCCGCCGCGATGTAGTCGGGCGGAAAATTCTCCTCTCCGGCCAGCCGGAGAATCGTGTTCTTGATGTTGGCGTTGGACAGGATCGCCTTGGCCCGAATCACGCGGCCGCCGGGGGCGACCACGCCGCAGGCGACCTTCTGGCCGTCGCGTTCCTCGACGAGAATCTTCTCGATGAGAACTTTCTTCCGCAGCTCGACGCCGTTGCGCTTCAGCTCGGCGACCATTTTTTCGATCAGCAGGTCCGAGCCGCCGCGGAACGTGTAGACGCCGGCGCCCATGAAGTTCGAGAACACGATCCCGTAGGTGATCGCCGGATCGTCGAGCGTGGAGCCGTTGGCGTAAGCGATCGGCTCCATCAGCAGTCGCTTCACGTCGTCGCGTCCCGGGAAGAACCGTTCGAGCATCTCGCCGGTCGTTTCCGCGTTGTTGTCGTAATAATTCATCGCGCGGAGGTAGTCGTAGAACGACTCCACCTTTTCGCGCGCCAGCCCGAACTGCTCGACCAGCACCCGCGTGTAGTCCTCGCGCGTGAACGTCGTCCACACGTCCATCTGCGGGTTGACGAAGCGGATGTCCTTCAGCTGGACGATCGAGTCGGCGATCTCTTTCGACCAGTATTTGCGACAGGACTTGATCATGCCGGACGGAAATCCGTGCAGCGAGATGTCGAAAATGTGTCCGCCCTTGCGCGTGAACCACGTGGCGAGCCCGCCGAATTGATAATGATGCTCGAGCAGCAGCACGCGGTGGCCGGACTTGGCCAGCACGTTCGCGCCGGTGAGTCCGCCCAGACCGCTGCCGATCACGATCACATCGTAGTCGTCGGCAACTCCTTTGAGCCAGTCGTAAGCCATGAAAGCGGATCAGTGAAGAGGCTGCGGATGCCAGCGCAAGGGGTTTCAGGCCCGCCCGAAACGCAAACGGCTCCGCCGAGGCGGAGCCGAATGACAATCGTGCCCGAAAACGGGCGAACGCGCTCGACGTTTCCGCCGAATCAGAGCTTCAGCCCGCGCAGGTAGGACAGGCTCTTCGGGATGCACTGCAGCGCGGCGGGCGTTTCGTCTTCGATCAGGTAATGCTGCACACCGACCTTTTGCGCGGTGCGGAGGACGTTGGGCCAGTCGATCTGACCTTCGCCGACCGGCACGTTGTCGGTCGGCGGCGCGCCACCGGTGGAGAGGCCGGTGACGGCGCCCTTGCGAATATCTTTTACGTGCAGGAGCGCCCAACGCTTGCCGTATTTCTCCAGCATTTTCACCGGATCCTGGCCGGCGTGAAAGACCCAGAACACGTCCATCTCAAACACGACATTCTTCGGATCCGTTTCGCTCGCGAACACGTCGAACGCCGTCTCGCCGGGCTTGCTCTGCGACGGCACGAACTCGAAACCGTGCGGGTGCACGCCGAGCTTGAGGCCGGCCTTGCTCACGATCTTGCCCCAGGCGTTGAAATCCGCCGCCAGTTTGCGCGCCTGCGCGTCGTCGAAGCCGGATTTCTCGTGCGGCAGCCAGGGGCAGATGATGTAGGTCGCGCCGATCGTCTTGGCGGCTTTGATCGCGCCATCGAGATCGTTCTTGAGCGCGTCGTAGCCGTAGTGCGCGCCGATCGCTTTCAGGCCGCGCGTTTTCAGCTCCGCGGCGTATTGCTCGGCCGTGAGGTCGCCAAAGCCTGCCGTCTCCACTTCGGTGAGGCCGTAGTTTTTCACGAGGTCGAGCGACTTCAGCGGACCGCTTTCCTTCGTGGTTTCGCGGAGGCTCCACATTTGGATGCCGAGGTGGTCCTTGAAATCGGGACCTTTGGCGAACGCGGTCGCGGCAAGGGCCAAAATCGGAACGAGCAAACAAGCCAGTTTGGTTTTCATGGGGTGAACGGCTCTGACGTTCGCGCGGGTCAAAGGTTTTGCAAGCGCCAGCCGGCAGCGCTTTCCCGCCGATGGCTTACTCAACTCCCCCCGCCCGCCGCTTCCTTCTGCAGAATGTGGTAATTCGCCATCGAGATCCCGCTCAGCATCGCGCCGACGATCCCGAGAAATCCCTGATCCGTGCCGCAAAGGTAAACGTTGGCCAGCTCCGTGCGGCCCTGGCGGTGCTTCACCGGGGAGCCGTAGATCGCGCCGCCGAAATGGCCGGTGAACTTCGTGATCGTGAGCGGCGTGAACATGTCGGTGGTCAGCGTTGCGTCCGCGATCCGCCCCGGATCCGCGGACTCCGGCAAAAACCGGAGCGCCGAATGCTGCACCGCGTCAAACCAGCGCGCTTTATCGGCGCGATAGTGGTCCTCGCCCAAGTCCACCCATCGATCGTAATTGGCCAGGCAGGTAACGCGCAGGATGCCTTCGCGCAGCTGACGCTCCGCGCCGAAATCGAAATTGTTCGGAATGCAGATCACGCCGCTGCGCGGATCGACCTGGTCGTCCGGCCGCGCGTAATCGAAACGCGCGGAGTCGTTGAAAAACACGATCGTGTCGCCGCCCAAGCCGAGGTCCGCCGGCTGGCGATCGAACACGCTGATCGTTTCGACAAACGACAGCCGGCCGATCTCGCGCGTCGAGGACGCGTTTTCCTCCGATTCGGATTCCGGCGGCGGAGCCGCGCGGCCGAGTTCGATCAAGCGTTCGGTTTCCGGCGCGCCGATCGACGACAACACGTGGTTCGCCGTGATCTCCTCGCCGCTGTCCAGCACGAGCGCGGCCGCCCTGCCCGCGCGCGCCACGATCCGCTGCACGCCGCATTTCATCCGCCGCTCGCCGCCGGCGGCGCGGTATTTTTCGAGCAGCACGCGCAGGATCACGCGCACGCCGTCGAACGGCCGCGCGAAGCCTTCGAGAAACAGCGCCTTGAACATGATCGCGAACTGCCCGAACTCCATGTCGCGCTCCTGCGCGCTGCCGTAATACATCACCGGACAAAACAGCATGTCCTCGAGCAGCGGATCCGTGAGGTGCCGCCGCACCACGGTGCGCGCGGATTCGGGCGCGGCGTCGAGCGACACGTCGTCGTAGGTGCGGATCGCCGCGACGAGCTGACGAAATCCATCGATCTGCTGCGGGAAAGCGCGCGCGACCTCCGCTTCAAACAACGCGAAATCGTTCGAGAACCGCAGACTCGTCTCACCGTGCGGTCCGAAGGCAACGCGCGACTGGCGCTGTTCGCACAGATCGAGTTCGGCGCGATCGATGCGGAGCTGGCGCAGGAGCTTCGTGAGCGGCGAGCCCTTCACGCCGGGCTTCACGAAGTTCGTCATCGCGTGCAGGCCCACGTCGAATTTCCGCCCGGCGAGGCTGTAGAAGCCGTTGAGGCCGCCGACGGCGTTGTGCCGTTCGAAAATGCACACCTTCTTTCCAAAATGCGCCAGCCGGATGCCCGCCGCGAGGCCGGACATGCCCGCGCCGATGATGACGACGTCGTAGTGCGAGGAGGTGTTCACGAGGGAAAGTGAGGTCTCAAGCGGTCGTCGCCGACGCTATGTTGCGAGGCCGGCGACGTCCTTTCGATGAGACAAAAAAGCCGGGCTGGAAAGCCCGGCTTGAAAACATGCGTCGCGTTCGGGCGCTCAGCTTTTGCCGGCGAGCGCGTTGAACTTCGGCGTGAGGTATTCCGCGGAGCTGTCGAGGGATGCGAGCTGCAGGTAATCCTTCTCCGGCACCTCGATGCCGTAGCGCTTGCGGAGCTCCATGACGATGTCGAGGAAGTCCATGGAATCGAGCTGCAGCTGATCGCGAAGGCGAACGTCCGGCTTCACGTTGCTCAAATCCTCGTCAGGGGCGATATCGGCGATGATGTCGAGCACCACCTTCTTGCATTCGTCTTTGGTCATTTTGATCTGAGGCGCGGAATTAGGCGCGAAAACGTTTAACAATCAACGTGGAATTTATTCCGAGCATCCCGAAAGAATTGTTCAGGATGGTTTCCACTTTCGCAACCGTGCGCGGCTGGTTCAACACCAGGTTAGGCAACGCACACGCGGGATCGAGGTCGTCGACGTTGATCGTGGGGTGAACCGTGAGGTCCTCGAATGACGGCAGGTTGCCCGCGAGCTCGAGCGCACCCGCCGCGCCCATGCAGTGGCCGATGTAGCTTTTGGTGTTGTTGATGTAGGTGTCGGGGCAGTTCTCGCCGAACACGGCGCGGATCGCCTCGCACTCCTGGATGTCGCCGAGCGGCGTCGCGGTGGCGTGGGTGTTGACGAGATGGATGTCGGCCGGCGTCAGGCCCGCGCGCGCGATCGCCGCGCGAATGCACTCTTCCTGCCGCGCCGGATTCGGCAGCACGTAATCGCTCGCGTCGGAGTTGACGTGATAGCCCGCGATCTCGCCGTAGATCTTCGCGCCGCGCGCCTGCGCGTCCTCGAGCCGCTCGAGCGTGAACAAGCCGCCGCCTTCGCTGATGACGATGCCGTTGCGGGCCTTGTCGAACGGACGCGACGCCTGATGCGGGTCCTCGTGGGTCGCGAGGGCGTTCTGCGATTTGAAGCCCGCGAAGATACCGAAAGTATGGATACTCTCGCTCACGCCGCCGCAGATCGCGAAATCGACTTCGCCGAGCCGCAGCATCTGCGTCGCGTGGATCAGGCCGAGATTTCCCGCCGCGCACGCCGCGCCGATCGTGTAGGACGGACCGGTGACACCGAGGTTGAGCGAGGTCTCGCCGGCCGGATTATTGGCGACGGTGCGCGGGTTGTGGTAGTGCGACCAGAACTTCGTGTCGTAATTGAATTTCGAGATGTTGTAGATCTCGTTTTCCGTCTCGACGTTGCCGTGCTCGGTGCAGCCGATGTAGATGCCGACGCGATCCTTGGGCACCGCGTCCCAATTCACGCCGCTGTCCGCGAGCGCTTCGCGCGCGCAGTAGATGCTGATGCTGCCGGCGCGCGTGCCGACGCGCACTTCCTTCTTTTTCTGGTAGCGCAGCGGATCGTAGTGGCACACGCCGGCGAGCTGCGGGCCCATGTAGCGGATGTCGATGCGCTCGATTCCGGCTTTGCCCTCCAGCAGGTTGCGGCGGAATTCGGCAAGCGAGTTGCCGTTCGGGGCGGTCAACCCGACTCCTGTGATGACGATGCGCGCTGGCTTCATGAATTGGACAAAACGGCAATGGCTACGAAAGCCGCGGGCGAAAGCAATCTTTCCAGACACGGTTCGTCACCCGGACGCGTTTCCCGCGACAAATCCGCGGAGTAAAATCGCTCCGTGGCGAACGTCCGTCGGCGGGATTTGTCATTGCGAGGCGGTTCGTAACACCGCAATCCATCTGACTCCTACTTCCTTATGAATGTTCTCGTCGTAGGTGGCGCCGGCTACATCGGCAGTCACTGTGTTCGCCAGCTCATCGCCGCGGGCCATCGCCCGGTGGTGCTGGATAATCTCGTTTACGGCCACCGGCAGGCCGTCTCCGCGGACATTCCGTTTTACAACGCGAATCTCGGCGACGAAGCAGCGGTCGGCCGCATCCTGCGCGACGAGAAGATTGAAATCGTGATGCACTTCGCCGCGTATTGTTACGTCGGCGAATCTGTCACCGATCCGCTCAAGTATTATTTCAACAACGTCGACGCCACGCTGCACCTCCTCAGCGCGATGATCGCGGCGGACGTGAAGAAGTTCGTGTTCTCGTCGACCTGCGCGACGTTCGGCATCCCCGCGACGCTGCCGATCCACGAAAACCTGCCGCAGGCGCCGATCAATCCCTACGGCCAGACGAAGCTCGACGTCGAGAATCTGCTGAAAGCCCTCGCCCACGCGCACGGACTCAGCTTCGCGGCGTTCCGCTATTTCAACGCCGCCGGTGCGTCGGAGGACGGCTCGATCGGCGAGGACCACGATCCCGAGACGCACCTGATTCCCGTCGCGATCGACGTCGCCGTTGGCAAGCGCCCTCACCTGCAGCTGTTCGGCACGGATTATCCGACGCCCGACGGCACCTGCCTGCGCGACTACGTGCACGTCGACGACCTCAGCCGCGCGCACATCGCCGTATTCGATAAACTGGGACAGCCGGGTGCGCAGTTTTTCTACAATCTTGGCACGGGCAAACCGACCTCGAATCGCGAAGTCATCCGCGCGGTCGAAAAGGTCACGGGCAAGCCGGTCAAGGTCGTCGAAAGTCCGCGCCGCGCCGGCGATCCGCCGGCCCTCTACGCCGACTCGGCGAAAGCCCAGCGCGAGCTCGGCTGGAAAGTGAAATATCCCGACATCGAATCGATCGTCGCCAGCGCGTGGAAGTGGCACGCGGCCCACCCGCGCGGCTACGCCGACCGCTGAGTCGAGTGGTCGAAATCCGCGGCGGGAGATACGTCCCGCCGCGTCGTGTCGGTGTCAGGCGCGTTCAATTTTTGACACACAAAATTCGGGAAACCATTTCGGCTGAAGGGACGTCGGAAAAGCCCATGGACGCTCCCTCGTCACTGCCTCCCCACGTGTTGGATGAAGATTTGCAGATCGTGCGCGCGACGCTCGCGACGATTTCCGGCGACGTCAGCCGCCTCTCTCCCGATGCCGGCCGCGCCGTTTCCGACGCGCTCGAAAAGATCGACGAAGCGCACGCGGAGTTTGTGCGAAGTTCCTTTGCGCCGGCCGGCTGCAGCAGCCGGTGAGTTGCGGATAAAGCCGGGATGTCGCGAGCGCGCTTTTTGCGGCAGATGATTTTCGACGGGCGCGGTCCGCCGGCAGCGCCGCGGCATCGGCCCGATCCCGCCAGCTGGAGCGACCGCGCCGTAACGGGCAGTTGTCTCGGACATTCGACGGTGTTGCTGAATTTTCTCGGGGTGTGGGTGCTGACGGATCCGGTGCTGTTCCGTCGCGTCGGGCCCGGCATTCCGCCGTTCGTGCTCGGACCGAAGCGATATTTCGCGCCGGCGCTTCGCGCGAAGGAGATCCCGCCGCCGGATCTGATTCTGCTCAGCCACGCTCATTTCGATCACCTCGATGTCTGGAGCCTGCGGAAGTTTCGCCGCGACACGCCGATCGTCACTGCCCGGGCCACGCGCGATATCCTGCAGCGGCATCGCTTCCGCCAGGTGCATGAACTCGACTGGGGCCAATCGCTGCCGGTGAAAACCCGCGCGGGAGAGGTGCGCGTCACCGCGCTCGAAGTGTCGCATTGGGGCGCGCGGCTGTTGCGCGACCATCACCGTGGCTACAACGGCTACCTGCTCGAGCGCGAGGGGCGTTCCATTTGTTTCGCGGGAGACACGGCCTACACGCGCGCCTTTGCGCGGCTGCGCTCACGCGTCGATTCGCTCGATCTCATGCTGATGCCGATCGGCGCTTACGATCCGTGGATTCGCGCGCATTGCAGTCCGGAGCAGGCGCTCGACATGGCGCAGCAAGCCGGCGCGCGGTCCTTCGTCCCGATTCACCACGAAACCTTCAAGCTGAGCTCCGAGCCGATGGACGAGCCCGCGCGGCGGATTCGGGCTGCGTTCCGCGGACGTGACGATCAACTGCTCGCCGTCAACGTCGGGGAAACATTTCGCGTCCCCGAACGTTGAGCGGATCGAACTAATACCCGAAGGAGGCTCGTGGGGCGGAACGGTCTCCTCCATGAAACCCACGAGCGGCGAGCACACCGGGGTGTCCGCCGCCCGCGTAAACATCCTTTAGGTGACGACCGGCTTCGCAGCGCGCCGGCGGCGCAGCATGATCACCGCGATCAAGCCGACGGCGGCGAAGGCCGCGTAGGTGGACGGCTCCGGCACCGGGCTGATGCTCCCGAAGAGACCGTGCGTTTCATCCTGAATTCCCGCGGCGAAATAAAGGGTGCCGGGCTTGCCACCGGCGCCACCGTTGCCGAACCGGAGGCCCCAGAGCCCCTCGATGACGAGCGGGTTGCCATTGGAGTCTTTGAGGGTCCCGAGCAGGTCGCCACTGACGAGATCGAAGGCGTTGATGGTGCCATCGCCGAAGTTGCCGACGAGCAGGCTGCCATCGAAGGGACCGAAGCCGGTGGCGGGCGCGATCGCGAGTCCCCACGGGGCATTGAGCACGCCGTTGGAGGCGACGCGTCCGAGCAGATTTCCCTCGGTGTCGAAGCGGTTGACGAAACCGAAACCGGCGCCGGTTTCCTCCTCGTCGCCCTCGTCGTTCACCTTCGCGTAGGTGACATAAAGGCTGCCGCCGAGGTTCTGGATATTGAAAGGCGCGTAGCCGCTCGGCAGCGTCGGGTCGGTGAAACTGCCGGTGAGAGACGCGGGGGCGTTCGTGCTGGAGAACGCGTCGATGCGTCCCTGCGTGAAGTTCGCAGCGTAGAGGTAGTCGTTGCTGCCGGAGGTAGCCGTGGCGACGCCGAGATAAGAGGCGCCGGCGGCGGAGTTGTTGACCATGGTTTCAGCCGTGGGACCCAGCGCGGGCCGCCAGCCGGCGATCGTGCCCCGGGCGTCGGCGAAGATGAACCGGTTGCCATTGAACGAAGTGGCGGAGCCATTGAACACCTGGCCGGTGGGAACGGCGGGGCCTCCGGCCGGATGAGGAATCGAGACGACCAGCGGGAGTGGCGTGCCGGCTGTATTGTACAGCGTCGTGTTGCCGGCGCCGGCGTTTGAAACCCAGAACGGTGTCGCGGGACCGGAGGAGATGCCCCACGGATTGACGAGGTTCGTGTCGGTGTACTGGGCCATGCCCGGCAGGTCGGACACGAGATTCTTCTGCCGGTAAGCGAGCTGGGCTTGAAGAGCGGGCGCCAGCGCGACGAGCGCGAGCGCTGCGAAAACGGGCGCGAAGGAAAGGCTTCCGCGGGGGTGTGATTTCACTGTGGTCTCCTGGTTGAGTACTCAGGTGGGGCGTTGACGCTGGAAGCGCGCCAAGTGTAGGCCCGTGCCGGGTAACGCGAAATCGGGAAAACTCCCACCACCGGCGGATTTTCGTAACAGGGTTGTTACGTTTTTCTGCTGGATGCGCGATGGGCCGTGTCTCCGGCACGCGCATCCCGACGTAGAACTTGGAGAAAGAGCCTCCTGCCGAAAAAACCAGATCTATGAACGCGGTGGTCCGGCGCTTCCCCGCTATATTCGTCCCGATACTATATTTTCTGCGTTCTCTTCACTCCTCCTGAATATATTCATCCAGATGCCCTGCTCGGTGAGCAGATCCCTTCAGGAGTTCCCATGACGGATCACCTGAAGGCGTCGGATATCCTCCCCTCGGCCTGCACGCATTAAGGTGAGTTGCCGGGCTATGGTGGGAAACGTAAGGCGGCCGTTTTGTAGCCTGATCCTTCGGGAACCCTACCTGAACGGTTCGGGGAACCTTCAGGCGATCTGCGGGGATGCCGTGGCTTGAGGTCCGACGAAACGTAAGCGGTTGGTTTTCGAAAACACTACCTTGCCCGCGAACGCCATCCACCCCGGCCGAGCGATTCCGCTCGTCGTATTCGATGCATCGCGGAGGCCCGGCTGGAATTAAGAACTGTTGCGGGCCGCTTTCCCGGCCCCCACTGCCCGGACTTTCACTGGATCGGCGTCGTATCTCGCGAAGAGTTACGACGCCAGGTCTCACCATCTCTCGTCAGGCTTCGAGACACGCTCCGGCAGCCCAAAGAACCGCGGCAGCGGTCAATCTTCGACGCGTTCCAAGTGCACCACGTGGATGTGGGCGGCGCCGTGGTCGCTCCAAAACGTCACCAGCCAATCGCCAAGCAAAAGGACTTCGTTGATGCGTCCGCTCGTATCGCGCTGTTGGAAGTCGCCTCGGCGAAATGGTTCAGCTTTCAACTCGTCGAGTCGTGCGAGCAGTCGCCGCATTTCCGCGCCGCGCGTCGCGGCCAGTGCGGCCCACGCCCGCTCGTGCAAAATCACTTCGTAGGCACGCACGCCGCGCAGTTCAGCCGTTTTGCTCCAAGCGTTTTTTCGCCTCAGTCAGGCTAACGCCATGGCCCGCCTCGATGTCGACGTGACGCTGCGCGAGTTCGCGCTGATATTCGGGATTCTCCACGCGTAAGCGGTGCTTCAAAAACGCCAACGTCTTCAGCAGCTCCTCGTGCGGGAGCTGCTCGATCTGCGATTTGATTTCAGCAAAAACCATCGTGCTCATAGAGTGGGATCAATCCGCCTCGGCGCAAGCTTGGCTGCTCCGCCACCACCCCGAGATAATCCACATACTTTCGCCAACCGGCCGTCGTGTCCCGCAAACCGCCGCATTCGCCAAGGATCGTCGCCGCTTCCAGGCATTCCGGTCGGCCCTTCCCGGCAAACCACGACAGGCTGCTCCAGCGATAGTCGAGCAAGCGCTCCACCGGCACGATTCTGGCCCGCACCGGATTGAGATGGATGTAATGCGCCACCTGCGCCAGCGCATGGCCGGGTTCCACGTGCAGTGCCTTGTAGCGACCTTGGAAGGGTCGGCCCGTCTCGCCGTGAAACCGGTTGAACCGCGCGACCCAAGTCCCCTGCAGCCACTTCATGCCCTCGCTCAGATTCGGCTCGGGCGTTTCCACCGCCAGATGGAAATGATTGCGCATGATCACGAACGCATGCAGCCGCCACTGAAACCGCTTCGCCGCCTTGAACACGCAGACCTCGAACGACTCCGCCGCGCCCTTCCCCACAAACAGATCCCGCCGGTAATTGCCCCGGCTGATCAGGTGATAACAAGCGCCCCCGTATTCCAGTCGAAGCTTCCGTGGCATGTGCGCCAGATCAGCTTCTGATTTGCACGTTTGTCTATAGTTCACACATGACCCCTTCGGCCGCCTCCATCGATCACTGGGACGCGCTCGTCGCGCATCAACAGCACCCGTTCACGCGCCTCGACAACAACCTCGTCGAAAACGCGATCCGTCCTTCCGCCATCGGGAAGAAGAACTGGTTGTTTATCGGACATCCCGACGCGGGACAGCGCTCCGCCATCATCTACTCGCTCGTTGTCTCGTGTCAGCGCCACGGCAAAGACCCACTCGGGTATCTGCGCGACGTGCTGCGGCGATTGCCGGCGATGAGCAACCAGGACGACCTCGCTCCGCTCACGCCGGCACAGTGGCAGCCCTCGTAAAACTGCCTCGTAGCTGTCACAACTATGCCAGACGAGCGTTCGTAGTCGTCACAACTACGACTCGTCTACGAGGCAGAACGTCGGACGCTTACGAAACCTCGTAGTTGCGGTAACTCTAGTCGTGTAGAATGACTCGGCAAAACGGCGGTAACTACGGAGTTAGTGGCCACGGGCACCTGCCGTAGCCCTGCTCCGTCAATGAGGTGTCGCGTCGGACGCTTACATTGCGTTTACCTCCTGCCAATTTCTCGCCGTCGCATACAACGCCCTTCCGCTCGCCGCTATTCTCGCGTATTGAGTAGCACCCGCTGCCCAGCCGACAGCGTATGTGCCAGCGACCACGAGCGACGTATCACGAACAGTTGTCGCGATACCCTCGGCCAAACCCCAATTTGCGGCGCTACGTTGAGCAGCCGCTGAACCGAGCAATGATTCGACTCGTGTCTCACCGATCTGCCCCAACTTCGCAGTATCCGCCGCGTGCGCAGCTCGGGCAGCAGCGTAGCAATCGTTCAGTGCCTTGTTTGGGGCATCAAATGCCGGTGTAAACCCTTTCGACCACGACCTTCTTGAAGGCGCGGTGATCGTCGACATAGATCCAAATCGCTACGCCAGATTTTGACGAAGGAGTGTTCTCCTCTCCTGCTGGATAGTGAGATTGATACCGCTTCTGATACTGGTCGTAGGAGAATGGCCAATGTTGCGCCGAAAGAAACGCTTCGATTTTCGAAGCAGAATCTCCCGGATTTAGATTTTGATTCACGAGTGCTGCAACCTGCTGTTCAGACATGGGCGTTTCTTTTGCGCAAGCGGGACATAGCAGGATGCACGCGAACGCAAGATAGACGAGGACGGATCTCATGTGCTTAATAGGTTAACGCTGCTGATGGCTCGCCATTCCGCCAACCGGGAGCCGGAAGCAGGGGTGTCGGTCGTTCGAAGCCAAGGCTTTCGAGTAATGTGAACGCATAGGAATTGCTGTTCATTCCAAAGACACCTCCTCCGGCTGGTGTGTAAGGGATCTGATTCTCGTTAGTCACGTTCGCAAACTCTACCAATGCCGAAACGACGTCCTCATACGTCCTGTTCACCACGCCAATCGATTGAGTTCGGACCGTATCCGATGGTCTATCAAACGCCAAATTATCGCTCCATTCAGCGGCCTGACCTCTGAGCGTTCCGAATCCCATCCCCCCAGATCCGCCGTTACCAGCTGTGGCAGAAAGAGAGCCACCGCTCGTGGATTTCGACACTGCAGAAGTCGAACCTGAAGCAGATTGAGCGCTTGGTCCACCGCGCCCAATGTAGCTTTTTCCAGTAACAAGGTTAGTCGCGATGACGAATGTGTGATACTTCCCGTGCGCTTCAAAGCCCGATGCCTGTGTGTATCCTAAGCTTATTAGTGTCCGACTTGAGGTCGTCGAATTGTTTGGGGCTAGTCAGTTTTAACGCGTTTAGGCCTCCCCCGGAACTCAATCCTCGTTACGTCCTTCAACGTGGTCAGACGATGGAGAAACGCATGCCGGTTCACTTCAGTAGAGAGAATACCCTCCAAGACGACATAGCACCCCGACAGCTTCTGAACGTCCTCCAGAGTGCAGTTCAGTTTGCTATAGTCGATCTCTAAGAAAAGGACGGAAGACTGATCCTCCATGTCGATTACGTCTGGAGATGGCGCCAGCAACGGGGTTTGGCCGTCCACGTGAAGATAGCCGATCACCCTGACTCTCTGGGTTACCGGAGGGGTTTTGCCACAAAGCAACTCGAATATGGACCAATGCTTTGCCGCTGCATCCCGGGTTCCGAATGCGGCTGGCAAGCCGAACAGCCCAGGCTGGGCACACCACAACGCGATTCCGAGAACTAGAAGTCTGCGAGACATATTGTTCCTATTTCTTTTTCGCCCTGAGGCAGTCAACCAGTTGTGAGACATCTTCCGGCGGGAGGAGTGGATCAGATACTGTGCCTTGCGGCTTCGCATAGCCGTAGCGGGTATCGGTATCGTTCCAGTGAGAGAGATCAGGAGGATCGTAACGAAGAATTCTATATGTCGGCGTAACCACATATCCGGGAGTTCCACCTGGACCAGCATTGTCGGAGAACCCTTTATCTCCGCCGAATCCTGAAAAGCTCTCTCCACCGGGCGGGGGGTGATTATGGCCCCAGCCGAGCAAGCGACCCAAACTAAGCATCTGCTTGAAAAATGGGTTGAGGCCGAGATTCACCGACCGATCTGACCGATTCGTGACAAACTGCCCAAGCTGAATCTGGTCGTTATTATCGCGGTAGATCGAGAAAGCGTATTCTGTTGAGCCAGGCGTGACTCCACCTGACGTCAAGGTCCTGAGCAATCCAGACACTGCTGCCTCGTCGACGCTGCCGTAGTTCTTGTTTTTGAGATAGGCTGAATACTTTGAGATCAGCTTTTCGCATGGAGTCTGCTCGTCCGTTTTATCTGGGGCTTGTTCCGTTCCACCGGAATCTCCTCGGGAACCTTGAGGTCTATTCGGAGGCCCCCCACTGCTTTCGGGTCTCCACGCGCGAACAACACCAGGAGTCCCGCCACACTGACTATCGTCGATTTCGATCCAAGATGCCACCACTTTTCCACCTATTGTTCCTGTAAACAACATGCCACTCCAAGTACATGCCAGACCCAATACATCCCACGCCCGCGTTGGCCGGTTGGCGGTGAAGTTATACAGGTTATTCCCGCCTTGCCCCTCAATCGGGTCGCGGTTGATGAAGCGGCCGTGCTTGGGCGCGTAGTAGCGCAGGCCGTAATAGACGATGCCTGGCTCCCAATCCATATACTGACCCGAAAAGCCGATCGGGTAGCTCTGCCAGGCGCCGGTGGCGTTGAGCCCCTTCCCGTAGGGCGAATACTCCACGGTCGCCAATAGCGATCCGCTGGAACTGGCGTAGGCCACGATATTGCCCAGCGCATCCGGGATCGCATAGCTCACGGCACCGCCGCTGATCTGGGCCAAAAGGCTCCCCGCGCCGCCGGCCGCACCTTGGGCATCGGAAAAATCCCGCCCCCAGACAAAGGTCTTGTTCACCGTCGCGCCGTTGTTGGCCAGTTCCGCCGCCAGTTTCCAGCCGGACCACAGGAACTTGATGTCATACGCGCCCGTGCCGGTCACCACCTTCCGAATCCGCCGCCCGGCGTAGTCGTAGGTAAACGTGATGGTCTGTCCGGATTTCGTGAGCGACTTCAAGCGATTCTCCCCGTCGTAGGCATACGTCCAGATCGCATCCTGGGTCAAGTTACCATCCGCATCGTAACCGATCCCCGGCTCCTGCCGCTGCCCCGTGATCGAGCTGTACCGGTTGAGGGGGTCGGGCGTGTAAGTGGTCGTCCCCGTCGAATCGACTTCGGTCTTGCGATTGCCCGCGAGATTGTAGGCCCACGTCCAGTCGCGGGTGTTCAGGGTGCTGTCGCTATTGAGCAACTGACCGTAACCGTCGTAGCTGAAAGTCGACGCCACTCCGCCGAGGCCAAGGGCGGTGGCATAGCTCGACGTGTTTACCGAACCGTCGTAGCTGACCTGCGCCAAAGGGGTCATGTCTGAACTTTTGACAACGCCGCTTCGAACGCCCGCTTCTCGCTCTCTCCCGCCGCCCGAAATCTCCGCACATATTGCGTCACGCTCCCGGGCGCTCCCATCTGCAGGCGGTCCGCCAGCCAGCCGTTCGACACGGACGTCAGCGTCTTCATTACCGCCGCGAGCTGCACTTTTCCTTCGCCGCTTTCCGCGGCGGCAAAGCTTCCAGCGAAATCCCCAGCGCTTGCGCTGCCGCCCGCAAGCGTTCCTCCCATAACGCCTCCCGAGCCTCCTGCTGCGCAGCGCGATCCGCGCCCAGTAACTCGAAACTCCCCGCCCCGGAAGCCTGCGCCGTCAGATCCTTTTTCAGGCCTGCATTGAACTCGGCCGAACCGAGCGCCCAACCCCGCGAAAGCCGCCCGAATTTCTGGTCCCGCCGTCGTGCTGTCCTCCTCCGCTACCACCCCGAGATAATCCACATGTGGTAACAAGCGTCCCCATATTCTAGTCCAAAGCCTCCGTGGTATAGGGGCAGCTTATTGCTCGCTCGACATCGCCTGAATGTTTACCCTCAGGATATTTGTTGGAATCAATTCACGGCACGACCTGTCTCTGTATAGATCGCATTGAAGCTCTACAGGTTCTTTGGCTGCCCTCAGAAGCTCCCGAAAATGCGTAAGATCAATCAGAGCGTAAGTGCCGGCTCTGAGACGCTGGGCGCTCCTGGTTTGATCTCCGTCTTGGTTCAGTACGACCGAGCACAAGCGCCACTCTGCACGGAATACTGCGCGAACCTGGATTGTCGTGATCGAAGCAGCCGACGCATAATAGTCGCGATCGTCAGCATTGCTCAAGCGCAGGATCAGGCGGAAGTTATCCTGGGAGTCGGACGAGACGGCATCATAGACAGACAAGGAGGGATCGGCTAAGCCCACGGAGGGTATAGCAAGCATAAATAGGAGTGAGAGCGTGGCTACTAGCAGGCACCTAGTACTTAGCCGCATGACGATGTCCGCGTTGCACCTGGGTTTTGGCATGTTTAGGGTGGTATTGTCCGACGCGTGACATGCAGCATGTTTGTGCGCTGAACGAAGGATGCGCTCGCGGTCTTTCAGATGGGATACGTTTACCTTAGCAGTCATTAATATTAATGTTTGCGGGTGGTTGGGCGTCTGCCGCAAAGGCTTTTGCCGACGAATTATGACTATGACCCTAGTAGAAACGGAACTTCTTTCGGGCACCGCCAAGTGTGAATTATTCTTCGCGTAGCAGGGTAGCGATATCCGAGTGAGCGGCCCACTTGGCCGGAAGCCAGCACCCTGCGGCAGCGGTTGTCATCAAAAGGAGCGTGGCGCACAGAAACACCGCCGGATCGATGGCGCTGGTGTCATATAGGATGCTATGGAGCAAGCGGCCCATGGCCCAAGCTGCACCGACGCCGAGGACTATGCCCACTGCGGCAAGCGTGAGTCCGCGCAGGAGAATCAGATCAAAAAGTTGGCGCGGCGTTGCCCCTAGGGCTAGTCGTACTCCAAACTCTCCTCTTCGCTGCGTCACACGGAACGCCATTACGGCAAACATTCCTGTGCTGGCCAGGCAGAGGGCGAGGACGGACATAGCCTGCAACACGCTAAGCATATAGCGCTCTTGTGCAGATTGTTTCAGGGAGGCGTCAGCCAATGAACTGATTGACATCGTAGCGATGAGCGGGTCGACGGCAAAGACGGCCCGCCGGATAGCGTCCTCCATTCCAACGGGGGATGTACTTGAGTGGCGTAAAAGTAACGACGCGACGCCGCGGCCCTCCTGCTGCCAGTACGGGAAGTAGAATTGCGGTCTTGGCTTCTCCCTGACCCGCTCTGCTACATCGTCCACAATCCCGACGACCTCCCAACGCCCCGCTTTGCCGGAGCCATACTGGAACTCTCGGCCGATTGGGTAATCTTCGCCGAAGTAGGTGATGGCCATTGCGCGGTTAAGCACTACAACCGGCGCGCTGGATGGAGTAGCATCATCGAACCAGCGTCCACTGATAAGCCGCAGGCCAATCGCTTGCCGATATCCGGACGTTACCGGATTGTAGCCCGCGTCAAACTCCACGCCGTCAGGCCTCTTGACCAAAGTCCCCGCGCGACCAACCATAGGGACCACCGCCGTAATTGACACCGCCTGCACAGACGGAATCGCACTAATTTGCGCTTCAAGCCGTTCGTAGAGGATTCGTCGCTGGTCGGTTGAGGAATAGGCACCATCGGGAGGTCCGAGGGTCACAACCAACTGGTTCGATATCTCGAATCCTCGTTGAACGTTCTGAAGATTCAATACCGTACGTATCATCAGGCCGGTCACGGAGAGAAGTGTCACAGCTAGAGCAGCCTCGGTGACGATAACGACGTCTCCGAAGCCTTTGGATTGGCGGCTCTCCCCGCGATTTACGGGCCCCTCTAGAAGGGCGTTTGACGATTGTACGTTCAATACGCGGCAGACGGGAAGGACTGAGACAAGCACCCCTGTTAACGCACTTAAGCCCATGCCGAAAATGCTGATCCGCCATTCAGAGTGGAATAGACCGTCCGCAAGCAAAACGTCATCGACGGTAAACCGAAACAGTATGGGCGAAAGCCAGTAGGATAAAAGTAGACCGACGGCGCCGCCAAACACTGCTAGAATTAAGTTTTCTGTCACTATGAGGCGAGCTACCTGGCCGCCGCTAGAGCCGGAGGTATCAGTAATTCTGTGTGTGGATCGGTTATGGTGTAGTTTCCTTTTGCCCTCAGCTAGCTGAGGGCAAAAACCGCGATCCAAAAAGAACGGCAAACTGGCCAAGTGCTTTCT